>NZ_JAHOPC010000002.1:0-684950 GCF_019038615.1 Paenarthrobacter aromaticivorans | reverse complement strand
CATGAACCCTCCCGCGATCCCGTGTGATGGACAGCTTCAGATAAGCACCTCCATCACGCGGAACTGTGCGGTTACGGGCCTCGTGCTGCACGTCAAAGACACCCCGGTTCCGGCCCCAGATAATCTGCACGAAGGCCGCGTCATAACCGGCTTCGATCAGGTGAGTCACGTAGGAATGCCTGAGGCAATGCAGGCCCAACTCCTGCGGCAGACCGACGGCATCCCGCGCGGCAGCGAACGCATCACCGAACGAGCCCAGGGACATCCGGGCGCCACGCTCACTGGGCCACAGCGCCGAGGACCGTTCAGCGGTCGGAAACTGTTGCCGCATGCCGCCGGCTGTCCAGGTCTTGAGCTGGTCCACGACCCAGTCGAACTCCGGAACGGTCAACACGGTCCGCCTTCTGGGTCCTGAGGCTGCCGCGCCTTTGGCGAATCGGACCTGGACGGCACCGAACCGGCCGTAGTCGCTGACGTGTGGGTTCGGGCCGAAGTCCTCCAGGTCCAGCATGGTCATTTCACGGCGGCGAAGCCCGTAGGCGTAGCAGACCTTGAACGCCACAGGGTCCCGGAACAGGGGCAGCCAGCGTTTGCTGCCAGCGGCAAATTCCTGGTCGACCAGGTCATCTAGGTAGTCGAAAAGACGCTGCAGTTCCGCCTTCGTGAACGAGCGTTTCTTCGCCGGGACAGCATCATCGGTGGTGTGCCGTGGCATGTTCCACTCGAAGCAGATCTGGCTCGGAATATCGCCGAATGTCCGTTCGCAGAACTCGCCCCATCCGTAGGCAGGATGCGTGAGGTAAGAGCAGAACATCGCCACGGCGTTGCTGTACGAGCGCAACGTCTTCAGGCTGATCGGCTTCTCGCCAGAACGCAGATCGGCCAGGAAATCATCGATGTCCGCGGGGCGCCATTGCCACGGAAATTCACCCGTGAACCGCTGAAAACGCTCCAGCAGCTGGCAACGCTGCTTGATGGTGTCCGCCGTGAGGCCACGGGCAAGCATCTGTGCCCGCCAGCCATCCAGCATGGCGGTAAAAACCCGTTCATCAGCACGGAACAGCCCAATGTCCGGATCCACCAGCATCCGCGGGACAAAACCCGGAACGGCACCACTCACAACGACCCCTAAACCATGGAAACATGCATTAGATGCAGGAAACCTACAGGCGCAAAGGATCCGGGCGCAAATTCAAGTCCGAACCGAGAACACTTTCTTCCTCGTCAATGCGTTCTGACCTGCGCAAACGTTGGATACGTCGCGGGACGGGAGTTCTCGCAGCTACTTCCACTCCCGTTGTTTTAACGCCGATAATCTACATTATGTAAAGTAAAACAGTGCTGTCACCGCCACGGCAGCAGATGCCAAGGTCCGCAAGGTCGCCTCCGATGCCAATGTCGTCGACCTGAACAAGAGCGCCCGTGCCCGAACCGTTCGCCTCACGCCTAACAGAAAACCTGGCCGCACGCCCCAACATGCGGACCGGCAGCAGTTCGGGTTGCGAATGGCTGTTTCCCGGATGACGGCCCGGGTAACACATCCACCCAACACGCTCATGGAACGTCTCCGGGAAATCGGCATCGACCTCTTGGGCGCACGCAATGAATCCCTCCGCGCCCTTGTGAAGAAAGTGCCAGCCCCGCTGGTGGCCGAAATGCTCGGCTACAGCTACCAAGTCACCCAGAAACACTCCGCAGCGGCCGCCGAACCCTGGTTCCGCTATCCAATAATCCAGGCGACGCGGATTATGACTGACACCATCGGAATGGGTCGATAACCGCTCCGCACCGACGAGAGGGCGCAAGCGTCCTGCGAGCAACCGCGCGGACCGGCCAGGGTCTGAGAGCCCGGTGTCTACACCTTGCTAGCGACCACCATGTAGTTCTCGGCCTCAAGATCGAACGTGCTCACTTCCGTCCGGAGTCCGACCCGGTGCAGCTCGACTTCGAGTTCCTCGTACCGGTAGGGCCAGCAGGACAGCAGTTCCGAGCGGACAAGAACCAGCCCAGTCGTATCAACTTGGGCGATCGCAATCTCGATGTGGTGCTCATCCTCCCAATGCGGCGCAATCTCCCAGCGGTAGACCACGACGGCATCGCGACCGTTCCGGCGGACAAGTCGGTCCCCGATGTCCAGCCGGGAACCTCTGGCCCTCACGCGTTCCCAAGTGCGGGAGGTGAGCACCAAGCGCCCGCCAGGGCGCAGAAGCCGTGACATCGACTCCAGAGCAGCACCCCTGCCTGTCGCGCCCGCGGCATGGTGAAGCGAGTTGCCAACGCAGAACACCATGTCGAACGTGTCGTCCTCGAAATGTTCGGGCAACTCTTCCCAGTTCGCCCGCACGGCCCGGACGGAGGCCCCGAACTGCTCAGACAACTCTGCAGTCCGGCGAACCATCGCTTCGCTGGCGTCGGTTGCGACAACATTCATGCCAAGACCGGCGAGGCCAACCGCCAACTGTCCGGTTCCGCACGAACAGTCGAGGACGTGAGCGTTCGACGGCAGGAGACTGAGGACGTCATCGAACGACGCAGCGAACTCGGCGGGAGGCAACTTTGCATCCGAGATGAGCCATTCGTACACATCGGCAAGCACGTCATATTCGGTCACAACCACCACCTCCGTCACGCAGCACACTCATGGCGGGACGTCAGTCCATCAGCGGAGCAAGCCGGACACCAATGTTTTCGCAAGGATAACCCGTCCGCGCATGCCGCGGATAGCGCGAGATTATCAACCTGCAGCAGGGTCACGGTGATAAGACAAGCCAACCGGGACGACCAAATGGCAATAGGCAATTTGATATTCCCTTGGGACCTGGAGAACGGTCAGACCGTGGCTGCCGTCTCACCGTCGACAGACGCTGAATAGTTCCGAATCGAATATGCACCGTTTACCAGTAAGCATTGATTACAGCACTTCGTTGACATCCCTGCCGCCCCCTCTTTGTCTCCGTTAGGGTGTGCCGGTAATGGAACGATTCCTGATACTCCTGCCAGCGGCCAGTCCTATCCAGCGCCGGAACCGCCCTGTTTCATTCTTGACTGAACTTCCACCAACTCAGCCAATACCCTGGTGCACCGGAGGCAATTGTCCAGGTGCCGGCGAACTTTCTCCTGAGCGGCCCGGCGCACGGCATTGCGGGCGTATTGACCTAAGTAGCGCGAAAAGTCCATGCAGGGGTCCGTAGCTGATTCCTGCACGTGTTTTTGCAGGTACGCCTGGCGGAGACCCTCCCGTGCCCGGATGAGCAACGACGACACAGCGTTTGGAGTCAGTTCCATAGCCCGCGCCGCTGCAGCTGGCTTCATGCCCTCGACGTCCACCTGCCAAAGTACCGTCTGCCAGCGGGACGGCAGCGAACGGAAAGCCAGCAGAAGGATCGTATTCTCGAAGTCTTTAACAACAGGATCATCATTAAGAACCACGACCTGACTCACAACGCCATCCACCGTCGCCGACGCTCGTCTGCTCTGCAGATTACGTCGGTGCGACATCCGCCGAACGGTGGTCAACAGATAGGCCCTGAATGAGTCCACCGGTCCCCTGCCTTCCAGCAGGGATTTCAGGATCGATGCAAACGCCTCGGAGACCACGTCGTCAGCATCCGTTGGATTATCCGATTCCGTCCGGGCAACATGGGTGGCAACGCCTTGGTACCGGCGAAAAAGTTCCTCGAAGGATCCCGAGTCACCCCCTCGAACGGCAGCGAGCAGGCATGTGTCACTCTCGCCCGCCGGCAGCGCATGTGTGCCGGATCCCCTCCCCTGCTGACGTTGTGCAGGTTTCAGAAGCACTTGTACTTGCTGAGCCGTCGTGGAGGATTGGACGCGGCCAAACGACAGGACGGGAACAAGCATGCTTGCCTTCCGACGTGTTTGAGTGATGACGCCTAGAATCTAGGCAGCAAGTGATTGGTCACACTCAAAACGCAGGCAATTTGTTGGAAGTAGACGTTCCATGCAGGATTTCGACTTTGATGAACGGGATCTCAGGCTTTTACATGCCCTGCAAATCCGACCTCGGGCACCGTGGACGGCTTTGGCGCCTGTAGTCGGAGCCGACGCAGTCACGTTGGCCCGCCGCTGGAATTTCCTGTCCGCGGAAGGCCTGGCATGGGTAGCAACCCACCATGGCAGTGGTTCCAAAGTAGCGTTTGCCATTGTGGAAGTTGAGTGCTCGCCTGCCAGCCTGGCAGCAGTGACCGACGAACTAGCGGCCGATCTGGATGTCCTGTCAGTGGACCACACCGCGGGTGGCCGGGACATGGTCCTCTCTGTTATTTGCCGCGACGAGGCGAGCCTTGGACGGTTCATTTTGGACCGCCTGGGCGCCATCAAAGGAATCCGCAGTACAAGAACCCATGTGGGCATCAATCTGATAGCAGACGCCCGAAGTTGGCGGTTGCGCTCATTGCAGGATCACGAGGTAAAGCTCATAGAGCGGGAAGCACCCCAACCTAGTCCCGCCACCAGGGCCGCATCGACAGACGTGGAGGGCCACCTGTTCCGGATCCTTCGCTCTGATGGTCGAGCCTCGATAACGGAAATATCCCACCAGCTCGGAATCAGCCCCTCGCGCGCGAAAAGCGCCCTAAACGCTGCCTTGGCGCAAGATCGAATCGTAGTCCGACTCGAAATCGCCCGCACACTATCAGCATGGCCTGTAAGCGTTTGGTATTTTCTTCGCGTCCCAGCCACCCAGGTGGAGGCAGTTGCGGGCAAGTTGGTCGGTCTCGGAGAAGTGCGTCTCGTCGCAATGACGGGAGGGCCATACTCGCTCGTGATGTGTGTTTGGCTTCGCCGACTTGAGGACATGACCGTTCTCGAGCGGCAGCTGGGTGAAAGGTTGCCGACGGTGGAGATCATGGATCGCTCCATCGCGTTGCGTACGCCTAAGCATGTTGGTGTCAGACTGGACCCTTCCGGTCGGCGGATCATGTAGGTGCCGGACATACGAATGCCCCGTCCAGCGCGAGCCGGACGAGGCGTTCGAGGCTACATTGCCCTGCGTGGCCGCTATTGCTCCTGTTGCGCTCCTGCAATATTGACCAACCAGGCAATGCCGAACTTGTCCACACACATCCCGAAGGTGTCACCCCACGGTGCGCTTTCAAGTGGCATAGTGACGGTACCGCCGTCGGCCAGCTTGTCCCAGTAACCACGGAGCTCGCCTTCGTCCTCGGACTGGCCGCTGAGTGACACCGAGATGTTATTGCCAGGGTTGTAGTCCATACCGTTGGGCGTGTCGGCGGCCATCAGTGTTAGTCCGTTCGGAGTCACCAGCATGGCGTGCATGACCTTCTCCGCTTCGGCTGGGTCCTGACTTGCCTGGAATTCGCCAAAAGTGCTGAGTGTTAGTTCGCCACCGAAGACGGACTCGTAGAAGTTGATTGCGTCCCTGGCATTATCGCGGAACGAGATATATGGGTTGAGGCGGGTTGTCATTAGTCAGTTCTCCTCATGGTTGTAATAGGTGCGCACGTCACCGTGCGGTAATGCTAGCAGCGCCCAAGGCGCCTGTCCCCCAAACTTTCAGTCGCCGTCGTACGCCTTTTGCAGGGCATTGATATCTAGCTTCCGCATCTTCAGCATCGCTTCCATTGCCCGCTGGGAACCTGCTGGATCCGGACCATTCAACAGGCTCGGCATCCCAGCAGGGACGATCTGCCACGACAAGCCAAACTTGTCCTTCAGCCATCCGCACTGGCTTTCTTCTCCCCCTCCTTCCAAGAGCGCATCCCAGTAACGGTCAACCTCGTCCTGCGAGTCGCAGTTGACCACCAGGGACACTGCTTCGTTGAAGGTAAAGGCCGGTCCCCCGTTCAAGGCCATGAACTGCCGTCCTTCAATTTCAAAGTCCACGGTAAGAACCTGTCCGTCTGGACCCGGCATCGATGTCAGGATGGACGAATCATCAAATGTCGACGTGTAGAACTCCGCCGCCTCCGCGGCCCGGCCGTCAAACCACAAACAGGTGGATATCTTCTGCATTCTGCAAGTCCTCCAGGATCGCGAGGAACCACTTGTCCCCCGACTGAGGCTAGTCGCGTGGGTTCCACCACACAATGCCCGACGGCGGCCGGCAACCTTGCTACCCTTCGCCGATGTCGATGCCCGTAACGGGCACACCCGCGCGCTCGTAGGCAAGGGCCACTGCGCCCGTCGGGAACCCCTGCGGTGGTTGCGCGAACCGGAACGCTGCCGGCACGCCGGCACCGTCGGGGAACAACTTCTTTCCGGCTCCAAGCGTGATGGGGTAGAGGAAGAGGTTCAATCGATCAACGGCGTCGACCTTCAGCAAGGACCGCACGAGCTCGCCGCTGCCAATGACGTGGATGTCCTCGAACCGATCCTTCAGGGCAGCCACTTCCGCCACTTCGGACAACGCCGTAGTGCCCGCCCAGCCAGGATCCGTCAGCGAGCGGGAGACGACGAACTTCGGCAGGGCGTTGAAGGTGTCGGCGATCGGGTCATCGGTGCGGTTGGGCCAGTATCCCGCGAAGATGTCGTAGGTTTTGCGTCCCAAGAGCAGCGCATCCATGCGGTTGATTCCCGCGACGATCGCTTGGCCGGTTTCCTCATCCGAATATGCCGCCTGCCAGCCGCCGAATTCGAAGCCGCCCTCACGGTCCTCATCAGGTCCACCCGGGCCTTGGTACACGCCGTCAAGGGTGATGAACAGGTCGACGGAGAGGATTCCCATAATGTACTCCTTCGCATGTGAGGCAACCCGGATGCCGCCTCCAACCGTACGCCGATCGGGATTACCCGGGATCGACATCACTGCGAGCCAGACTAGCGACGCGTGCACACGATGGGTAGGGGTTTCCGTCGACGCTCCACCGTCGGAAGCGATCCGGGCGTCAATGACCAGCGGCATAGCAAACGCTTGATTATTGTCAACAATTGACGATATTGTTGTTGCATCCGTCTGCGAAAGGCAGCCCCCATGCGACAACGTCGTCGTGTCTTGCCCTGGAACTTAGCCAAGCCTGGGAAGGTTATGACGCCATGCTTAGCTTGAGCGTCATCATCGCCGCAGCACTGATGACCAGCTTCAGCGCCGTCTCCCTCATGCCACGGTCCGCGCCAAGAGGACTGCGGCGTTCAAAGGACGGCTTCCTCCTACAGCTAGGCGCGGGAATCCTCGCGCTGGCGTCCGTGGTGCTTGCCGTCAACATCCAGCTCGGCGTGTTCCGGTGACAGAGGCCCCGTCGCGTACTTTCCCCGCCAGGATTGGGGATTGCGGCGCAGTGGTATTTGGCGCAAAACGGCCATAAGTCAGCGAAGAACGGATAGTCCAGTCAGCCTGCGGTCCGCAGAATTGTGGAACGTTCGTAACACTGACTGGAGGTGGCACGTGATGTTGACTGACAGCATCCAACAGCAACCGTTTGTAGCAAAAGACCTGGAACCCTCTGAGGTTCCGCCGGACCTGAGGTCCGTCATGCGGCATTGGCCCTCGGGCGTCAGCGTCGTGACAACCGCGGCGGGCAACCGACGGGCCGGCATGGTCATGAACAGCTTCGCCTCCGTCTCGCTGGATCCGGCCCTTGTCTCCTGGTGTGTGGACAGAGCATCGTCCAGCTTTGAGACCTGGATGGCGACAGATAACTTTTCCATCCACGTTTTGGGTAAGGATCTTGGGCACTACGTCCCCCGCTTCGCCCAACGCGGCAATGACAAGTTTGAAGGCCTCACTCCTCTTGTGGGATCTACCGGTGCGCCCGCTTTGCCGGGCGTGGGACTGCGACTCGACTGCCGGCTATGGGCACGCTATGAGGGCGGCGACCACATGATCCTGGTCGGCCAAGTGGACCACATTACACAAGCGGAGCCGTTCGAGCCCCTTCTGTTTCAGCACTTGCGGAAACCGTAGAACCAGGGCCTGACGGCTCGTGTATATCACCAACACTCACACTGGACCCGAAAGAGGAATCATGCATCCCATGAACAGAAAAGACCACTTCAAGCTCGGACTATTCTCGGCAAATTGTTCCGGCGGATTGGCCGTCACAAAGATCCCCGAAAGGTGGGGGGCTACGTGGGAGGAAAACCTTCGGATGGCCCGCATAGCCGACCAGGCAGGAATTGATTTCCTGCTGCCCATTGCGAGATGGATCGGTTACAAGGGCGATACGAATTTTCATGGTTCGGTGCTCGAGCCCATCCCATGGGCCGCCGCGCTCCTGGCCGCCACCGAAAAAATTTCTGTCTTTTCAACGGTTCACACAGCGTTCAACCACCCATTGGTGACGGCGAAGCAGATCGCCACCCTTGATGCGATCGGTGGCGGCCGCGCTGGGCTGAATATCGTGGCTGGCTGGAATCAACCCGAGTACGAAACCATGGGCGTAGATATGGCGGAGGCCCATGACGATCGCTACGGTTTCGCCCAAGAGTGGTGGGACGTGGTGCGTCGGGCATGGCAAGAGGAAGAAATCTTTGATTTCGACGGGAAGTTCTTCTCGCTTAAGCATGTTGAGGCATTGCCGAAGCCCGCCGGTGGAAAAGTTCCTATTCTCAATGCGGGTTCGTCCACGCAAGGCAGGAACTTCGCTGGAAGGAACTCGGATTTCGTCTTCACGGTGGTCGGCGGACCCGAGGACGGGGCAGAAATTGTTCGCTCCGTGAAAAGCCAGGCGATGGCGAATTACCAACGTGAGGTTGGTGTTCTGACCCTCAGCCATGTGGTGTGCCGGCCAAGCCATCAGGTGGCAGCGGACTATCTGGCGTATTACGCAGAAGAGAATGCTGATTGGGGTGCGGTGGATTACCTCATGAACCTGCAGGGACTGCACGCGGAATCCTTCACTAAAGAAATGTTGGCTACCATGCGGTCGCGTTTTGCCGCCGGCCATGGCTCTTGCCCGATCGTTGGCACACCTGATGAAGTAGCCGCAGAAATTGCCCGTTTCGCCAAGGCCGGTTTTGACGGGATGACCCTTGCGTTTGTCGACTACGCCGGCGAGCTTGAGTACTTCGCCCAGGAGGTACTCCCGCGCCTGGAGAAGCTGGGCGTTCGTGAACCGGCACTTGCCAATGTATAGAAGGCATGACTATCGTCAAGAGCACTCTATATATCCGTCGGATGGTAGAGGCGGTCTCGGTGCAACCAGGATCAAGATTCCCTTCCGGGAAAGGTCATTACATGGATTCAACTGGAGCGGCCGACGCTGTCTCCCATCAGTTGCCTGCGGATAGACCCCTTGAAGCACATGCGCTAACCCGCAGCACCTCGGCAGCAGTTGTCCGCGACTCCGTCAACAGCCTGACGTCGGATGAGCATCTGCTGGTTCCGCATCAGGGACACGGAATCGACGGAACCGTCAACGGCCTGGTGGCGGGTGCCATCAGCCTGGTATTCGTCTCGTACGGTACGGGTGTCACCATTGTCAGTCCACCGTCGGGCCGCCGGGCGCTCCTCGTCATCCCGAGGGGTCCAATGCTCGTGGAATCCTGCGGCAACCAATGGGTGGCGAATACTCCGTTCGCCTTGAGCTCGCATCATCAGACCAAGATGGTTCCGGACCCACTGCGCGGAGCCCTCGTTGGCGGCGTCGACGCTGATGTGCTGGAAAACTATCTGGCTGCTACGGCCGGCCGGGTGCTGGTCAAGCCCATTTCCCTTGCCAGCGACGTTCCATTGCAGCTCAGCAATCCGAACATGGTGTCGCAAACCTGGTTGGAAGCCTGCCGCCAGCTGGACCAAGGCCTCCCCGGAGAGTCCGTGACTTGGCTTGAGAATATTCTTCTTGCCACAATGTCCGCCGGGCTTGCTCCTTTTTTGGAGCCGGCTTTCGCTCCCTTGCCCGGCAACAAGGGGGCTCCGGCGTACGTTGAGTTGGCTTGCAATTACCTGGAGCAGAACCTGGGGGCAAACATCCGGATTGATGATGTCGCCTCTGCCGTCGGGATCAGCACAAGGCAACTGCATAATGCCTTCCAAGCACACGTCGGCCAGAGTCCCGCGCACGTCCTGCGCGATATGAGGCTGGCGCGTGCACGCCGGATTCTAGAGGGACAGGCAGGTCCAGCCGCCGCAACGGTTGCCGAAGCAGCCTTCGACGCCGGGTTCTCCCACCTTGGGCGGTTTGCCGCGTATTACAGCGAAAAGTACAAGGAGTCTCCGTCCGCAACGCTCCAAAGATTGCGGGGGCGTCCTTTGGCGGCTACGGCCTTCCGGTGAAGTGAGTAGGCGGAGGCACTGACGTTGCCCCGGCTACAGGGGGCTCTGGCAAGCTCTACGGTACCGGCGGAGATTCAGATCACGTGACAGGCGGTGCACTTCAAAGGAGCCTGCTGTGGCCGGATGGAATGCAGATAACGCGGCGGGTCCTGTTGGGCAGGGTGCCGTGACACTCGTAGAAGGATCCGCGTTCTGTATCTCTTTGCAGAGCGGGGACATCTTTCCAGCGGGTGGGGCGTATCACCCTGGCCACGGACATGGGTGCCTACAATCCGGTCAGTTAGCACAACGGCTCCGTGTGGCAGCACGATAATGCACTGATTGTCGCGGGGTTGGTGCGCTATGGATTTGTTGAGGAAGCCCAGCGCCTTGCTTCAGCTTTGATGGAGGCCGCCGAACATACCGACCATCGGTAGCCTGAATTGTTTTGCGGTTACAGCCGCTCCGACTACCCTCAGGCGCTTCCCTATCCCACGGCATGTTCACCCCAGGCCTGGGCGGCGACCACTCCGATCTCCACCGCGGTACGCGCCCTTCGCTGGCTGACGTTGACCAATTGGACAGACTTCGACCAAGCGAATAGCGAATAGCTCGATATCGGATAGCGAGGCTACCGGCGAAGGCTCTCCGACGGCAGCTCGCCGAACGTGTCAAGGTAGAGCGCCGAGAAGCGCCCTTGATGGGAGAAACCGCAGCGCTCTGCGATCGAAACAATGGTCTCCTGTCCGGGGGCAGCAGCAAGAAGCAGTTCCCGGGCCCGGTCCAGTCGCACCCTCCTCAACAACTCCGACGGCGTTGCCCCCACCTCGGAGCGTAGGGCCAGTTGCAGGGTACGCACCGACACTCCCAGATTCTCTGCGATATCCGGAACCCCCAGCTCCTCAGAGGCGTGCCGTTCCAGCAGTTCCCGGAATTGTCGTATCAGGCGGCTTTCGGAAGCTGGACTGGAGTGGTCAGCCTCCGTCACGGGACTCATTGCCAAGAGCAGCCGGGAAACCATCGTGTCCGCCAGAAGCTTCTGGACGAAAGTTGGAGCCGTTTTTTCCTGCTGGCCGATCATGTCGTCGTGGAGTTCGACCACCGACCTCAGGAACGCCCGGCCGGCAGAGCCAGTGAGATCCATCGCGTAGCCGAGCTTCACGCTCTTCTCCGGATCGCCGCCCGGATCACTACTGCGCGAGTCATTACCCTGCGGATCCTCGCCATAGAGTTGCGCTGCGACAGAAGCAAGGGCGAGACGGCTCACGTAGACAATCAAATGAGGGGTTCCACGATCCCACGTCATGGTGAACGGGCGGTCGATCGGAGGAACTGTCGCGGTCTTGGGGCTCGAATCCACCGAGGATGAGCCTACCTCCATGTGCGCGTGGCCCGCGAGGGGAATCTGGATCAGATGGAAGTTCTCCAGTCCTTCCGGACTGATCCGGACGTCCGCACCATAGTCCAGGAATTCGATGCCAACATCACCGCGGTGCAACGAGCGCAGCTTCATGTCCACGAACGTCCCCCGGGTCTGCGGAACGAGGTCGTGACCGCAGAACAAATCAGCGATTTTCTGGTGCGCGTCATCGACATCCGTCGTGCTCACTGTGGGCAGGCCCCTGAGGACGTCACGTGGAAGGATCCTCACCATTGCGCGTTCCTTCCCCGGTTTTCGTTTTTTGGATGAGCCCTGCGCCAAGCGGATAGACCCGTTTTTTGCCTGTGAATAGAGTCACTCTTAGAACAAGTATGACGCACGTCATAGAAACGCAGCAACGAAACCGATGGAAGGGGTGAGCAGAGATGAAGAACGTGAAGCTGGTGCATGACCGCCGAATCGAGTGGGAACGGACTCATCCGAAGCCCGCGCCGAGGCCCACTGTCAAATAGGCAGTGAAATAAGCCGTCCGTCGGCAACGACGAGCGTCAATGCGTACATAAGACACTTTCCACCCCGCAGATTCACTACGAGCAGATTCACTACGAAAGGTTTGGCCATGTCAGCACTCTCGGGCAAGACCGCAGTCATCACCGGCGGCGCCACCAAGATCGGCCAAGGCGTCGCCGTAGCGTTGCGCGATGCCGGTGCCACCGTTGTGGTCGCCGACATCGACGCCGACGGCGGCGCGCAGCTCCACGCGTTGGGAAGCGACATCAGCTTTTCGCTCACTGACATCACAGATGATGCAGCAGTAGCCCGGCTCATGAACGACACGGCAGCCTCGCATGGAGGTATCGACATCCTCGTCAATCTGGCCTGCACCTACAAAGATGAAGGTGCGGCTTCGGACAGGAACGATTGGCTGCAGGCACTGAACATCAACGTGGTGAGCGCCGTCATGGCAAGCAACGCGGCACGCCCTTACCTCAAGGCATCCCAGCGCGGGGCCATCATCAACTTCACCTCGATTTCGAGTTCCGTTGCCCAGACAGGCCGCTGGCTCTACCCTGCGGGCAAGGCCGCCTTGGTCCAGCTGACCCGGAGCATGGCCGTAGATCTTGCCGACGATGGCATTCGCGTCAATTCGGTCAGCCCTGGGTGGGTGTGGAGCAACATCATGGACACCCTGTCCGGCGGCGACATTGACAAGACAGACTCCGTAGCAGCCCCGTTCCATGCCCTGAAGCGGGTGGGACGGCCAGAGGAGATCGGAGCCGTGGTCGCTTTCCTCGCCAGCGACGCCGCAAGCTTCGTGACAGGAGCTGATTGGGCAGTCGACGGCGGCTACTCCGCTTTGGGGCCCGAGCGCGCCGAAGAAGCCATCCCATTACTCGCCGCTGAAAAGAGGTGACGACACATGAATGACATCAAGCTCGTGCACATCGGCCTTCCCGGCTGGGAACAAACCCATCCCGAACGAACGCCGAGGCCCGGCCAAATATCTTCCCCCATCATTTACGGATGCAGAGACAGCAGAAAGACAAGGTCAACACTATGACACAGCGCCACATCACCATCGTCGGAGCAGGGCAATCGGGCCTGCAACTTGGCATCGGCTTGCTCCAAGCAGGATTTGCGGTGACCACCATCTCCAACCGCACCGCCGAAGAAATCTATGAGGGAAAGGTCTCCTCCAGCCAGTGCATCTTCCACGATGCCCTTGAGCACGAGAGGGCGCTCGGGTTGGACTTCTGGCCTGAAGCTCCCACCGTGGACGGAATATCGTTCACGATCCCCCATCCTGAAGCTCCTGGTGAGAAGGCCATCAGCTGGGCATCGCGCCTGGATAACCCGGCCAAGTCCATCGATCAGCGGGTCAAGTTCCCGAGGTTCATGGAAGAGTTCGTGGCGCAGGGAGGCGAGCTGGTGTTTGAGGACGCCGGTGTGGAGGAACTGGAACGCTACTCCCTTAACTCCGATCTGGTGATTGTGGCGGCAGGCAAGGGCGAAATAGCGCAGCTCTTCACCCGCGATGCCCAGCGCAGCACCTATGACGCACCCCAACGTGCCTTGGCGTTGACGTACGTCACTGGAATGGAACCCAGGGCAGAACACTCGGCAGTTTCCTTCAACCTGATTCCAGGGGTGGGCGAGTACTTTGCCTTCCCGGCCCTCACCACCACAGGTCCGTGCGAAATCATGGTCTTTGAGGGCATTCCGGGCGGTCCGATGGATTGCTGGAAGGGCCTGACTCCCGGGGAACACTTGGAAGCGTCCAAGAACATCCTGAAGCAGTACTTGCCGTGGGAAGCCAGCCGGGCGGCCGACGTCGAGCTGACCGATCCCAACGGCTTCCTGCAAGGCCGGTTCGCACCCACGGTCCGCCATCCCATCGCGACGCTTCCGAGCGGCAAGAAGGTCCTCGGACTCGCGGACGTCGTAGTCCTCAACGACCCCATCACCGGCCAGGGCTCCAACAACGCCAGCAAATGTGCGGCGTCCTACTTGCAGAGCATTGCGGGCCACGGCGAAGGTGCCTTCGATGCAGCGTTCATGCAGGCCACTTTCGAAACGTACTGGAACTATGCCCAGCACGTAGCACAGTGGACGAACGCACTGTTGGCTCCTCCTCCCCCGCATGTCCTTTCGCTCCTGGGAGCGGCCGGACAGTCGGCCGAAATCGCGCACCGCTTCGCCAACGGATTTAACAACCCGCCGGACTTCCAGGAATGGTTCATGGACCCGGATAAGGCGGCCGCATACCTTGCAAGCGTGGGCTCCGCGGTACCAGCGACCTGATAGTCGCTCCACTTTCCCTGGCAACAACGTTCCTCGAAGGAAAACCAGACATGCGAAAGATCGCAATTATCGGAGCCGGCGAATCCGGCGCTCAACTGGCCTTGGGCCTGCAACGGGAGGGGTATGAAGTCACCCTGTTCTCGGACCGTTCGGCCGCTCAGATCCGCACCGGCAAGGTGATGTCCAGCCAATGCATGTTCCCCACAGCCCTCGCCGCCGAAGCGCAGCTGAGCTCCGCCCTGACCAAGCTTTATGACGACGAAGCCGTGCCCGGGATCGGCGCCATCCGATTGCGTGTGGAAGGCGAACCCGGCTCAGACGCCATCGAGTGGGAGGCACCCCTTGAGGGAACCGCCCACTCGGTGGATCAGCGGATCAAGAGTGCGGCCTGGATCGAGGCCTTTGTGGCTGGTGGCGGTGATTTCCGTATAGAGAAAGTCACGCAGCGCATGCTGGAGGAACTCGCACGCGACTATGAGCTGGTTATCGTCAGCACCGGAAAGGGAGAGATCGCCCAGATCTTCCCCAAGGACAGGGCCAAGTCCCCGTTCGACCGTCCGCAAAGAGTCCTGGCCCTGAACTATGTTTCACTCGATTCGGACTCACTGGATACGGTCTCAATGGACAAATCCAATACAAATGACAGCATTCGCATGTCCGTAGTCCCCGGCGTCGGGGAATTTTTTACCTTTCCCGGACTCACAGTGTCCGGGCCTTGCCAGATGATGGTCTTTGAAGGCATAGTCGGCGGCCCAATGGATAAGTGGACCGATGTTACAAGTCCGGAGGAACAGCTGAGCCGATCCCTGGAAATCCTGGAAGAACATTTTCCCCACGAGGCGAAGAACTTCGCCAACGCGACACTCACCGATGAGGGTGCAACACTCCTGGGCCGGATCACGCCGACCGTTCGTTCAGCAGTGGGCGAACTGGGCAACGGCAACCTTGTCTTCGGCCTGGGCGACGCCGTCCTGCTCAACGATCCCCTCACCGGTCAAGGGTCCAACAACGCGACGCTGGCCGCCAAGTACTACCTGGATTCCATCATCCGGCGGGGGCAGCAGCCTTTCGACAAGCAGTGGATGGAACGGACCTTTGACGAGTTCTGGCGGGGCTGGGGCCAGTGGGCGGTGGCATGGACAAATGACATGCTCAAACCCCGGCGGGAACACCAACAGGCTGTGCTGGCCGAAGCCGCAGACCACCCTGCACTGGCCGCAAGCATCGCCGGAGGATTCGATGATCCACGCACGTTCTACCCATGGTGGTTCGATCCCGCAGCTGCCGCCGAGTTTGTGCAGGCACGCAAGGACGAAGATTCGTCAGCTTTTGACCTGAGGGACTTCCGTGGCGCACTCGGACAATTCGCCACGGGCGTCACCGTAGTCACCACCCTTGGAGTCGACGGACGGAAAGTGGGCATGACCGCCAACTCCTTCACGTCCGTTTCCATGGAACCTCCGCTGGTGTTGTGGTGCCCCAGCAAGCGTGCTCCCAGCCTGGCGGACTTCGAGGACGCCACGCACTTTGCCATCAACATCCTTGCCAGTGACCAGCACGTCCTTTCCCGCCAGTTCGCAACGCCAGCCACAGACAAATTCGCCGGCGCGGAAACCACCGAGGGAATCGCCGGAATCCCGTTGCTGGACGGCGCCGTCGCCACGTTCCAGTGCCGTACCGTCTCACGACACGATGCCGGCGACCATGTCATCTACGTAGGCGAGGTGGAGAAGTACGAGAATGCTGGAGGGGAACCACTCCTGTTCCACAGCGGCAAATACCACGCCGCGACCAACCACCCGGACTTCTGAGATGACGGTGCCCTCCATGACGGACTCGACCGATATTGCCATCATTGGTTCGGGGATCAACTCCCTGGTAGCCGCCGCGGAGCTTGCCATGGCCGGGAAGCGCGTCTGCCTCATTGAACGGGGTGGCAGGCTGGGCGGCTTCATCCATTCAGCGGAACGCACGCTGCCCGGGTTCATCCACGATTCCTTCTCCTCCTGGCACCCCCTGTTCGTTTCCGGAGGGGCTTACCAGGCTTTGGGAAGCGAGCTGCATGCGAGGGGATTGGAATACTGCAATTCCGACGGCGCGGTGACGGCCAGCGTGGCAGCCGATCCAAAGACGGGGCAACACAGGGTGGTCATGGCCCATCGCGACCCGGCACTCACTGCAGCTGCGTTGCAGGAGAACGGAGACGAAGGCGCCTACCTGGCGATGTTGGAGGACCTCGGCCGCAATGCAGGGACCATTTTCGGTGCGTTCGGTGCTGAACTCCGCTCGTTCAAAGACGTGCTGAGGATCGCCGCCGGCGCTTTGAAGCGAGGAAAAGTCAAGGGTACTGAGGCCTTTGTCCGGGATTCCGTCATGAGCGGCCGCAACTATCTCCGCAGCCGCTTCAACGGATGGCAAACCGACCAGCTCTGGTCCCCTTGGCTCCTTCACGCAGGCCTCGGCCCCGACCAAGCGACCGGCGGCGTAATGCTTCCGGTCATGGCCTTGAGCATGCACAGCTTTGGCTTGCCTGTCGTCAAAGGAGGGGCCTCGAATTTCATCGCTGCTTTTGAGGCCCTTCTGAGGGATAAAGGCGTCCGGATCATGCTGGACACAGAAGCCGAGGAAATCCTGGTCGGCTCCAAAGGTGCAACAGGCGTGAAAACCTCCAAGGGCCTGGTCAGCGCACAGACCGTGCTCGCAAATGTGTCGCCCCAGGCGCTGTATTCCAAGCTGTTGCGCCAGCCACCAGCCGGGTTGGCCGAAGCAGCCGCACGCTACCAGAATGGCCGCGGGGCCATGCAGATCCACCTGGCTTTGGATAAACCGGTCCAATGGACCGATCCGCGTTTGGATTCCGTGCCCCTGGTTCACCTGAGCAACGGTTCGGACAGTACTGCAATTGCTTGCGCCCAAGCCGAGGCGGGGCTGTTGCCTACGGAACCTACCGTCGTCGTAGGTCAGCAGTGCGTCCTGGATCCTTCCCGGGCCCCCGCAGGCAAAGCGACACTATGGCTGCAGTTACAGGAAGTGCCGTTCTCGCCGGTAGCGGATGCGGCAGGGTCGCTCGCCGTGGACGGCGGCTGGACACAGGAACTTAAGGAACAGTACATGGAACGCGTCCTGACCAGGCTCGAACAATTCGCGCCAGGCACCAGGGCCTCCGTCCTGGCCTGGGACATCCTGGCACCGACCGATCTGGCTGCGGAAAACCCCAATGCCGTCAACGGCGATCCGTACGGCGGATCCGCGGAACTCTTCCAAAACCTCCTCTGGCGGCCCTTCCCCCAGGCCGCAAACCACAAAACCCCCGTCAAGGGCTTGTGGCACATTGGCGCTTCCACCCACCCCGGTCCCGGGCTGTCCGGCGGATCGGGGCATTTAGTTGCCCAGAAACTGAAATGAACCCACACATCAACCCGACAGGAGAACAATGTCTGTTCTAAATGAGCTCACCGCAGCCTTGTCATCCGGCGCCATCGACGTCGTCGACCTCACCACGCCACTCAGCGGTGACACCCCGATTCTGAATCTTCCCCAACCCTTGGCCAACACGGTTGGACTCTCGCTCACTCCCGTCAGCAATTTCGACGACGCCGGACCGGCCTGGGCGTGGAACGACGTCACGGTGGGCGAACACGCCGGTACACATCTGGACGCTCCCGTCCACTGGATCACGGGCAAGGACGGGAAAACCGTTGACCAGATCGAGCCCTACCGCCTGGTGGGGCCGGCTGTGGTGATTGACAAGACCGCCGAAGCTGCACAGGACGCCGATTTCCTGCTGGAACCCGAACACTTCGAGCAGTGGCAGCAGGAGCATGGCCCTTTCCCGGAAAACTGCTGGGTCATCTTCCGCACCGGCTGGTCCGCCCGCGGCGGTAACGCATCGGATTTCATGAACGCTGACGACGCCGGCCCCCACACCCCGGGGGTCTCCGCCGCTGGTGCCAAATGGCTCGCCGGAAACGCCTCCATCAGCGGCTTTGGAGTGGAAACGGTCGGCATTGATGCTGGCCAGGCCGCAACACTGGATCCGATGTTCCCGGTCCATTCGTTCCTGCTCGGCGCTGACAAATATGGTGTGACGTCGCTGCGGAACGTTGATCGCCTCCCGGTCACCGGCGCGACACTGGTGGTTGCACCCCTGCCCATCGTCGGCGGGACGGGGAGCCCCAGCCGCGTTTATGCTCTGGTTGACAGCTCAGCAAAGACGGAAAGCACCGCATCGGAGCCCGGCGCATGAGCGAGCAGGTAAGGGTCTCCACGCTGGTGGGCCAGACACTGGCAAAGCTGGGAGTCGGCCACGTCTTCGGGGTGGTGGGAAGCGGCAACTTCGACGTCACCAGCACCTTGATGAACGCCGGAATTCCCTACACCGCGGCCCGCCATGAGGGTGGCGCTGCCACCATGGCCGATGCTTACTCCAGGATGTCGGGCAAGGTGGGCGTGGTGACCACACACCAAGGATGTGGCCTGACCAACGCGATCACCGGCGTCGGGGAAGCTGCCAAGAGCCGAACACCCATGATCGTGCTGACGGCCGATACGCAGGCGGCAGCCATCCGGTCCAACTTCAAGATCGACCAAGATGCACTGGCACGCAGCGTAGGGGCAGTGGCGGAACGGATCCACTCCCCCGAAACGGCTGTAGCGGACACCGTACGGGCATTTCGAACAGCGGTGAATGAGCGCAGGACCGTGGTCCTCAGCTTGCCTTTGGATGTCCAAAGCGGAACGGCCGCAGACACGGTGAGTACCGTCGTCGTGCCTGTGCCGGCGCGGCTTCGTCCGGATACCGGTGTAGTGAACCAGCTGGTAGAGCTGATTTCCAATGCGAAACGGCCCGTGTTTGTAGCGGGCCGCGGCGGCAGGGGCGCCCGGGATTCCATCCTGGCCCTGGCCCGGCATGCGGGGGCACTCGTGGCGACCTCGGCCGTGGCCAATGGGCTATTCAACGGCGATTCGCACAATTTGGGCATCTCCGGCGGGTTCTCCTCCCCCTTGACCGCGGAGCTCATTACCTCAGCGGACCTGATTGTCGGGTGGGGTTGCACCCTGAATATGTGGACTATGCGTCACGGCAGGCTGATCTCTGCCGGGACAAAAGTAGTCCAGATCGACGTCGAAGATTCCTCGTTGGGCGCCAACAGGCAGATCACACTTGGCGTGCTGGGTGATTCCGCCCTCACGGCCGACGACGCCCTGGAAGTGCTCAGGACGATCCAGCCTGCAGCGGCGGAAAAGTACCGCACTGAGCAGAACGCCCTCGCCATCAAACAGAGTTCGCGGTGGCGGGACGTGGAGACTCCGGACCTTGGCACTGCGACGTCGATCGATCCACGGGTGATCAGTCGGGAACTGGATACAATCCTTCCCGCAGATAGGATCCTCGCAGTGGATTCGGGCAACTTCATGGGCTACCCCAGCCAGTATCTGGCGGTTCCGGACGAATTCGGATTCTGTTTTACCCAAGCGTTCCAGGCGATTGGCATTGGCCTCTACACGGCAATTGGCGCTGCAATAGCGCAACCACATCGGTTGCCAGTCCTAGGTGCCGGAGACGGTGGGTTCCTAATGGGCATCAGCGAGCTGGAGACCGCCGTACGGCTGAAGCTGCCGCTGGTCTGCATCGTCTACAACGATGCCGCATACGGCGCTGAGGTCCACCACTTCGCCGAACACCACCCGCAAGAGGAATTGGGGAGCGTGTCCTTCCCCGAGACGGATATTGCCGCAATCGCCCGGGGATACGGAGCCGACGGCGTGACAGTCAGGACTCTTGAGGACCTTCAGCCAGTACGGGAATGGGTTGCAGCCTTCAGGGACGGCGGACGGGACCGGCCCCTGGTGATCGATGCCAAGATCGCCTCGGACGGTGGCTCCTGGTGGCTGGCGGAGGCCTTCCAAGGACACTGATCCCGGGACGGCTCCTTGTAAAAGGGTTGGGGCGAAATGCTGCCCCAACCCTTTTCTCGGTTGCGTACTTTCAGACGGTTGTTACTGCTGGCTCAGCTGATTTCGCAGGTGACCCAACGATGGACAGCGCATATTCATGGGCCTTCGGACCTAGGTGCTCGTGCAGCCTGGTGAAGAGCTCCTGCGCGGCCAGCCCATGCCAATTTTCCGGCAGGTATTCTTCGGGGAGCCCGGGGTCCATATAGGGAAGCCTCCGCCACTGCGTGACCATGGGAACGTAATCCACAAAGGCCTGCTTCAGCCGTTCGGCTGGCCCAGCCTCCTCTTCGTGGTCCTCCCAGCGACTGAGTACGGGCTGATGCCGTGCAATGAAGTCAGTGTAAAGGGCCTCCAATGACGGCAGATCCCACCATTGGCCCACCTTCTCATCCAGGTGGCCGCCGGTCAGATGGGTTGCCCGGAAGAGTTCCACATACTCCATGAGCCCGGCCCGCTGCAGCTGGTGTTCGACGTCGGGCGCAAGATTTCCGGGTGCGATCCACAGCCCCGGAGACACCTGGCCGCAGCCAATACGGGTCAATATGCTCCGGAGCTTGTGCCGCAGGTGTCGCTGTGTCTCGGGGACTGAGAAGGAGGCAAGGAGCCAGGCGTCGTCTTTGTCCGCACGGCGGGGAGCGAAGATTCGTTCGTCGCCGGCGCTGAAAACATCCTCGAGTTCGGGCGAGAGCTTATAAGCCGCGGAACTTCCCCGTTTCACGCTGACCAGCACTCCGCGTTTCTTCAACCGCGACACGGACGAACGTACGCCCGCTGCTTCGACTCCCAGGTCCCCGAGGAGCTGCACGAGGTCCGCGATCGCGAACGTGCCGTCCTGATGGCGGGCATACAAGCCATACACAGTGACGATCAGGTGTTGATGGCGCGGCGTCGGGGCAACGTCGGGCGCGGCGGCCTTGGCCATTCAGCGCTACCTCAATTGGTTAGGGATGGACTTAGAGTCTTAGGCTACATCCCCGATTGGGCGCGCTTTTCACGGCCCTAGCTGCTGTACATGCAGGGTTTAGTGCAAACGGTGTCTAAATGAAGATCAGGCCAGCCCACGGCGTGGCAACCGGCGTCGTCCCGTCGAATACGGAGCGGAACTCTTCATCGAGCAAAGCGCCCATGGTTAGTTCGGGTGAATTTTCCTTGATCTCATCAGTGCGTGAACCAGACATCTTTGTCTCCTTAGTACGGGGATGCGGAGCGGATCACCACTTGCGGCGCCCTCATGCTTCCAAACACCACTTTATATCGGGTCAGTGACGATCGTAAATAGATCGACATATATTTTTGGCGAATCACCCGCGCGGTCTTGTTTGGGCTTTGGTGGCGTGCTAACTTCTGTATATATGACGATCGTAAAAAAATCGACATATCCTCACAATCGTCAGATGGACCCTGGCCCACGCGGCCGCGCAGCCCAGGCTTGAGAAGGAGCATGAGCATGAAGATCGCTATTGTTGGAGGCGGCCCGGGCGGGTTGTATTTCGCGGCTTTGATGAAGCAGTTGGATCCGTCGCACGAGATCACGTTGTGGGAGCGGAATGCTGCCAGTGACACGTTTGGGTTTGGTGTGGTGTTTTCCGATGAGACCCTGGGCGGGATCGGGAACGCTGATCCGGTGGTCGCGGAGTACATGAGCCGCCGGTTCGCGCGGTGGTCCGATATTGATATCCATTTCCGTGGCGAAATGACGACGGTG
Organism: Paenarthrobacter aromaticivorans; assembly: GCF_019038615.1. NCBI lineage: Bacteria > Bacillati > Actinomycetota > Actinomycetes > Micrococcales > Micrococcaceae > Paenarthrobacter > Paenarthrobacter aromaticivorans. The sequence goes on along the minus strand of NZ_JAHOPC010000002.1, from coordinate 662,933 downwards.
GGCGGGCAGGGGTTCGCGGCGATGAGCCGCAAAGAGCTGCTGGAACTGCTGCAGCGCCGTTGCATCGAGTTGGGCGTGGATGTCCGGTTCTCCACCGTGGCTCCGCCGGTGGAGGACCTCGAAGCCAACTATGATCTGGTGCTCGCCGCGGACGGGGTGAATTCGCAGATCCGCGCCCAGTACGCGGACGCGTTCGGCCCGGACCTGGATCCGCGGTCCAATAAGTTCATGTGGCTGGGCACGGACCAGGTGTTCGAGGCTTTCAAGTTCTTCGTCAAGGACACCGAGTTCGGTGTGATGCAGATCCACGGCTACCCGTACTCCGATGAGGGCTCCACGTTCATTGTGGAAATGCACCAGGACGTCTGGCACGCGGCGGGCTTCGATGAGACCGCGGACGAGGTTTTCCCTCCCGGGGTGTCCGATGAGAAGGCGATCGCGAAGATCCGCACCCTTTTCGCCGAGGAACTGGACGGGTACGAGGTCTTGTCCAACAATTCCAAGTGGATCAACTTCACCACCGTGAGGAACCAGAGCTGGCGCAAGGGCAACGTGGTGCTGCTCGGCGACGCCGCCCACACCGCCCACTTCTCCATCGGATCCGGCACGAAACTGGCCATGGAAGACTCCCTGGCCCTGGCTGCGTGCCTGCACGAGCACTCCACGGTGGAGCAAGCCTTGGAAGCGTACGAGGCTGAGCGGCGTCCTGTGGTCGCCTCGACGCAGCGTGCGGCGCAGGCGTCGCTGGAGTGGTTTGAGCGGATCGGCCAGTACAAGGACCAGGACCCGACCCGGTTCGCGTTCAACCTGCTCACTCGCAGCCGCCGTATCACCCAGGAAAACCTGCGCCTGCGCGATCCGGAGTTCGCGGACGCAGTGGACCGGAACTTCGCCGAGTCCCAGGGCCTGGCCCAGGTCGCGCCGGCGATGTTCCAGCCCTACACCATCGGGGGTCTGGAGGTGAAGAACCGCATTGTGGTCTCGCCGATGGACATGTACTCCGCGACCGACGGGATCCCGGGGGACTTCCACAAAGTCCACCTCGGCTCCAAGGCCCTCGGCGGGGCGGGTCTGGTCATGACCGAGATGGTGTGCGTGTCCGAAACCGGGCGCATCACCCCTGGCTGCTCCGGCCTCTACACGGACGAACAGCGGGAGAGCTGGAAGGAAATCGTGGACTTCGTCCACGCCCGCTCCACCGCGAAGATCGGCGCGCAGCTGGGCCACTCCGGACGGAAGGGCTCCACGAAACTCATGTGGGAAGGCATCGACCAGCCCCTCGAAACCGGCAACTGGACCGCTGTCGGCCCGTCCCCAGTGCCGTACGGGCCGGAGAACCAGACCCCCCCCGCCTGTCCCTCCTAAAAGAACCCGACACCGAACAAACAACCACCCACCTCCGCTGGACACCCGCGTCGATGGCCAAGGAAGCCTCCCTGCGAAGCTAGACCGTTTCCGCGAAACGCGATTTCCACCAAAACCCAAACGCTCCATGGACGCCGAAGACCCCTCTTCCACGAACAAGATGGTTCGGGAACGGCTCGGCGAAGCGGCCAGAGCCTCGACGGCGTCACCGAGAACGTCATGGAGGCAATCAAGGCGCCGCAAACTACCCGAAGCGCCGCCCCAGGTAAAGGTCTGGAGTAGAGGGCTGATTCAGCGTAAATTGGCGCCAGGTTCGGCCCTCCTATGTACGGTCCGGGAGCGTGCTGAAAGTGGCAATCATGGAGCAGAAGGAGACGAGGGTTGAGTGAAGTCATAGACCGGCTCTTGCTGGCGATGAACGCGCACGACCTCGAGGCAGTGGCAGCCCTGTTCCACGCGGACTACCACAGCGAGCAGCCTGCCCACCCAGGTCGGACATTCGTTGGCAGAAGGCAGATGCATGCGAACTGGGCAGCGATGTTCGCCGGAATCCCGGACTTCCGGACAGAATTGATCCGTTCAGTCGACGACGGGAGCACCACGTGGACAGAGTGGTCATGGACCGGTAACCGTACCGACGGGCAACCCTTCCAAGCACGTGGAGTCACCCTCTTCGAAGTAGAGGACGGCCTTATTACGGCCGGAAGGCTGTATATGGAGGACGTCGAACGCGAGGTAGTGGGGATCGAGCAAGCGGTCGAAAATCTATCGGGGCGCCGGCCGGATCCATCCGGGACCTGAGCGAGGAAGGGATAAGTGTGCTGACCTGTGCAACCTGCGCCGTTGAACGCGAGGAGCCCACTCCGGAGCTCTGCCCGATCTGCACTGACGAGCGGCAGTATGTGCCCGAGGACGGGCAAAAGTGGATTTCACTCGACGAGTTGGCGCAGGCCGGCCAGCAGTTACTGCTGGAGCAGAATGAGCCGGGACTTATCGGCATCAGAACTGCGCCGAAAGTCGGGATCGGCCAAACTACCCAGCTTGTAGTGACACCCCAGGGTTCGTTGTTGTGGGATCCCGTTGGATTCGTTGATGACATCAGCGTGAAAGCAATCCTCGAACGAGGCCCGGTTCTGGCGATCGCGGCCAGCCATCCCCACATGTTCGGCGTGCAGGTGGAATGGTCACGTCGGCTCGGCGGCGTCCCCGTGCTTGTGGCGGACGCCGACCGGCGGTGGGTTGGTCGGAATGACGCGGTCATCTCCTACTGGTCCGGCAGCAGGAGAATCACCGAAGGGTTGACACTGCACCAGACCGGAGGCCACTTCCCCGGCAGCGCGGTAGCGCACTGGGCTGCAGGAGCGGGCGGCAAGGGGGTCTTGCTGACCGGAGACAGCGTGTTTCCAAATCCAGACCGCCGCTCCATCGCTTTCATGCGCAGCTACCCGAATCATCTGCCGCTTTCGGGAGCCGTGGCGTTGCGGATCGCCTCACAGCTGGAAGAACTCACGTTCGACAGGATCTACGGCAACTTCAACAACAAAATCGCCTCCGAAGCCAAAGCCGTTCTGCACGATTCGGCCCAACGGCACGCTGCCTGGGCGCGAGGAGACTTCGACCATTTGACGTGATGCGGCCCTTCTCCTGCTCCCTCGTGAAGGGCAACGACACTCGGCTACGGGGCGACGCTGACGATCCCCTGGCCGATTGCATGGGTTGCCGCTTGCGTGCGGGAGCTCACGCGGAGCTTTTCGAGAATGCTTGTTACGTGTCTGTGGACGGTCCGCTCGCTGATGAACAGCTCGCTGGCAATTGCCCGATTGGTCCGGCCACGCACGATCAAACGGAGCACCTCCAACTCGCGCGGTGAGAGTCCATATTGAGGGGGAACGCCCGGCTGCAGAAGCATGTTCTCGACCTCGGCCAGGTCAGCACGGGCGCCGAGACGCCTGAAATCCTGGCGCGCTGATTCAAGCTCAAGGCCTGCGGCCTCGTTGTCCCGCACGCCCCGACACGCCGTCGCGAGGAGGACTGAGCACCGCGCGACCTCGTAAGGGACATCCAGCCCACGCCATAGGTCAGCGGCCCGTCGAAGTTCGGGAAGTGCCTTTTGACAGTCATCGTCGGCAAGGGCAAGCTCGCCCAGGGCCTGCGCATGGGCTGCGCGAACGCTGTCGGAGGCGAAATGCTCGGCTAGGCTGCCTATCTCCTCGGCAGCTGCCGCGGCCTCCCCTCGAGCCCCAGCCGCTAGGAGGAGCGTCACCGCCGCGGGCAGCAGATCCACGCGAGCACCTGATCCCGCGGACTCCCCGAGTGCGCGCCGGATACCTGCGGCCGCCGCCGGAACATCGCCGAGGGAGAGCCTGAGCAGCGCCAGGCCCGGCTGCGTGGGTCCTCCCGAGAACGCGGCAGCCCGGAAGGCCGCCTCTGCCTCGGGGAAGTCGCCCAGAAGTCGATGCGATTCACCCAGCTCGTAGCGGGCATGACCGATAAGGCGTGTGCCTGCACCGTCCGCCAAGCTCCGACATGCCTCCTGAAGCTCGGCGAGGGCCGCCGCCCATTGTCCCGCGAGCCGGAGGTGGACTGCCCGGTACGTAAGGCAATTGCCGTAGAAGGGCCCTCCAAATGGGGGCACCGCATCCAGCCAGGATCCAAGGGCAATGCTCCACTCGCGTACCCGGGAAACCTCCCGGGCCTCCATCTGGCAAGTGCCGATCGCCGCGCAGAAGAGCAGGCTTGTGGCTCTGGGGGTGGTCTCGCCCGCCACAACGCGAAGCATTGCATCATCCAGCCAGTCGAGTCCGTCCGCAAGGTGGCCGGACTTGACCAGTGCGCGTCCGGTAAGAAGCGTCGAGAAGGCCAGCTGATCGGCGTCGTGGGCGGCAGCGGCGGTCGCTCGAGCGCGCGCCAGAAGTACGCCCGCCTCGTCGTACGCGCCCGCCGCGATGCGACCGTAAGCCATCGTTATGAGCAGCCAACCGGGTTCTCCCCCGACGTCGTCCGGACCGAGTTCGCGAGCCCTTGCCATCCAGCCGTTGGCCTGGGCGAACTCGTTATTGAGGTTGTAAGCCTGCCACAGCCAGAAGGCTGAGGCGAGGGCGGCGCGCACATGACCCTCCGCTGCCCGCACCTCGAACGAACGCTCAAGGGCGTTTATCGCATCCTCATTCAGCCCTGCGATCTGTGCGCACTCGGCGAAGCGCTCCACATCCTCTACCCCGAGGGCCGGGAGCCCGCCGGCGGCGCGAAACTCGTCGCACGCCTCCCGCCACTCGTAGTCCATGTGGAGCGTCCGGGCCCGCGCCAGGTGATCTGCCTCCACGGCCACGTCCACCTCCTGATCACCAGTATGCATCGGCGGACTGGGCAGAACTACCCAAAGCCGGGGTGGCGAAGTTGGCCCGAACTGCCGAGGTCCGGGCGGGGCGCCAGCGGGATCCTGAAGGTAATCCGCACGGTGCGGATCCCTTGATTCAGGAGGCCATCATGTCAGAGCTGTTCATCTACTTCAGCACCTATACGGTGCGGGCAGGTCATCTGGACGAAGCTTTCGAAGCATGCCGCGAGGTGGTGCGGCTTGTGGAGAGCCGCGAGCCCAGGATGCTTATTTTCCATTTCTTCGCCGACGAATCAGGCCGGAAAATCACCTGCCTTCAGGTCCATGCCGAGGCAGAGTCCATGGCCAATCACATGTCGGTGATCAGCGATCATCTGGCACAGTCTGGTTCATGGCTCGAGTCCTACACCAATGCCATCACGCTGGGCGAGCCTCCAGCCGTCCTTACGCAGTGGTACGAGGAGGCGGGCGAGCAACTGGACCAGTTCCCGCGGCGTATAGCGGGCGTCACCAGAGTAGGATCGCCCGTCGGGTGAGTAGCCGGGAGTGCAGTTCCGCCGTGTTCGACGAACACGGCGGCTACAACAACCTCGAAGTGGAGTTCCTGTCCCTGCGTGGAGTTCCTGTCCCTGCACAGCGAGTAGCAAAGGAGTTCCCGGGTTTACACTAAAGCCATACCAAATCATCAGGTTGCTTAGTGTCGATGGCGGGGAGGAACGCATGGGCGCATGTCGAAGCTACAGTTACCCCGTCCAGTCTCTTAAGCTGGGCCGCATGCGCAGATTAATCCCCGCCACTGCCGCCAGCCTTCTCCTCCTGGCTGGGACAGGTTGCGCCGTAGATACTTCGGGCGCAACCAAAGTCGCTGAGGATTTCCATCGTGCCGTCAATACCTCAGACTGGGCTGCTGCTTGTGATTTGCTCCAGCCTACGATCCGGGACAAGTCTAAAGAGAAGGACGGTGACGACTGCCAGACCCACTTGGCGTCTGTCCATCTTCGAGACCCCGGAGAAGTGGTTAAAACCGAAGGCTACGGCCGGGAAGCATTGGTGCAGTTCGAGAGGGATGCCGTTTTCGTAGCCGTTTCCGGCTCAAGTTGGCGCGTGACTGCTGCCGGATGCACTCCAAGAGAGGAAATCCCCTATTCCTGTGAAGTAGGAGGCAGATAACGATGCGTGTCACCTTTACTCTCTATCTCATTCTCATCTTCGGTGGCCTTGCATACCTGGCCGCCGTTGGACTGGTTCACGGATAGGGCGCGACGTGAAAAAAGCCTTGAGGAACAACGGATTAAGTCTATTTTTCGGTCTGATCTTCATCCTCGCGTTGGCGGGCCAGGCCATTACTGGACAGGCCGCGTTCAACGAAGAGCAACTCACTGCCGGCCTTGATGAAATCACCTTCGTCCAATACATCACGTCTTCCAGCTTCGCGGTTGACGTGTCGGAAAACTGGCAATCTGAGTACTTGCAGTTTCTCCTCTACATCACTGCCACAATCTGGCTGCTTCAGAAGGGGTCGCCGGAATCAAAGGAGCTGGACAAGCCCGGCCTGGAATCCGACCACGATCAACTCGTGGGTGAGCATGCCAACGCCAAGTCCCCCGCATGGGCCAGGGCCAAAGGCTGGCGCCTGACAGTATTCTCGAACTCGCTCGCCGCAACGATGGGACTGATTTTTATGTTGTCGTGGCTGGTCCAGTCCATCGCAGGTCACGTCGCCTTCAACGAAGAGCAACTGCGCAACTTCCAAGAGCCGCTTTCCTGGGCTGAATACGTGGCATCGCCTGACTTTTGGAACCGCACCCTGCAGAACTGGCAGTCGGAGTTCCTGGCGGTCGGATCCATGGTGGTCCTATCCATTTACCTTCGCCAACGGGGATCACCGGAGTCCAAACCTGTTGGCGCAGCCCATGATGACACCGGAACCAGTGGCTGATCCATCCGGGAATACCCCATGATGATGCACCGTTTCGGCGGCCGCGCGGCCTTTGGTCGATAACTCTATCCACTCTTGTTGGTGGCGGCGGCCCAAGCGGCGACGTCGTTCTCCGCTTATGCGGGCAGCTCCACCAAGCGGTCCGTCTTGACCACTGTGAAGAGCACTGCTGAGTCCTCCTCCGCTTCGAGGCTGTGGAGGCCGTCCGGCACGATCAGAAGGTCCCCCGCCTTCCCCTGCCACGAGTTCTTCCCCGACTTGAGCCAGACACTTCCCTTCAGCACAAAGACGGTAGCTTCGCCGGGGTTCTGATGTTCGCTGAGTCGGGTGCCTGCGCGGAAAGCCATGACTGTTTGGCGGAGTGTCTTCTCATGCCCGCCGAATGCTGTGTCGGCAGCGCGTCCGCTGGGTGCGGCAACCGCGGCTTCGATTTGCTGGCGGGCAAGGGCATCGATCGATATTTTCTGCATGAGGTCACCGTACCTACGTTTTCATGTGCTGCCGAGGGGTGCTTCGCGGCCCCGCGCGCAAGGCTATACGGAACTCTCCGCCGATATCCGTAGCTCAGTGGTCGGAGCAGGGGCCTCAAGTGGGAGAAGGTCAGTAAAAGTTCCTCGACGCACCCAATGGGCTTGCCCAACTGGTTTGATTGGATGGGAGCACACCCAGTCACGCGGTTGGGGCTGTGCGCCGTCGAACGCACCCGACAGCAACCAGGCAGGTACCAGCATGCTCGACCTCCATCGGCTCACCCTCCTCAGGGAAGTCAAGCTGCACGGCAGCATGAGTGCCGCCGCCCGCGAACTTTCCTACAGCCACTCCGCCATCTCGCAGCAGCTCGGCTTGTTGGAAAAGGAGACAGGTGTGGTCCTTCTCGAGCGGGTGGGGCGCAATGTCAGGCTCACGCCGGCGGGCGAGGAACTCGTGCGCAATACGGAGGCAATTCTGGCCGCGATGGAGCGCGCTGAGGCTGATCTTGCGACTTCCCATGAACGGCCCCAAGGGGTTGTGACCATAGCGGCATTCAGCACTATCAGCCGCAGCGTAATGCCTTTTGCGTTGGCCGAGCTGGCCCGAAACTATCCCCGTCTCGACGTCAGGTTGCGACGCGAGGATCCCGAGCAGGCGGTCGTTCAGCTGATCTCCCGGCAGGTGGATGCCGTGGTCAGTGATGCGTTTCCTGGGACTACGGTGGCTCCGCCCGGAGGAATGCACACCACCTTGATCGGCCAGGACCCAATCCGCGGCTACCTCCCCCATGGCCTGGAGTTCACCGACTTTGACGATCTAAGGAAACTGCGCTGGGTAGCAGAGCCACCGCACACTGCCTCATCACAATGGGCCATGCGGGTCTGCCGCGAATTAGGCCTTGAGCCGGTCATCGCCTATGTTTCTTCGGACCTTCTCTTCCACCTCCGCATGGTTGAACAAGGACTCGCCGCAGCCTTCCTGCCTGACATGGTGGTACGTGAAGCCGGCAGTGTGATGACGCCCAGCACCTGGCTGCCGTCGGATCAACAGCGCAGCATCCAGTTCCTGGTTCGATCCGGCTCAGAGCGCAGCGCTTCCCTGACAGCCGTGAGGGAAGCAATAACCCAAGTGCTGCAAGCCAGCAATATGTAAGCAAACCTTACATATACCCTTCAAAAAGGTTCGCTTTTATTTACTTTTCAACGTAGTTACATTTGCTTTAGGCACGAAACCATCATGCGTTGGTTATCGGTCGCGGCGAAACGCAGATCATCCGTTGATGATTTGAGCGTCTTCGTGCCGCCATCGACCAGGCCATTACCGAAAGAGAGAACCGATGAGCCTTATATCCGACGTCGCTGCACCCCTGATTGAGGCTGACTCCGCCAGCCTGAAACACGCGGATGCCGTCATCCAATCCATCGGCCTTCCCAGCGCCGGCATCGCAGTCCAGGACCCCGCGACAGGCGAAACCATAGCCCACGTCCCCGACGCGGATGTTGAGGCCGCACTGGAAGCTGTTGCGACGGCCGACAAGGCTGGAACGGTCTGGGCGAAGAGCTCCCTTCGCCAGCGCGCCGACGTGCTGCACGCCTGGTACGACAAACTCGTTGAACACACCGAAGACCTCGCCCACCTGATCTCCCGCGAAATGGGCAAGCCCCTCGCCGAAGCCCGCGGCGAGGTCAAATACGGTACCGACTTCGTCCGCTGGTACGCCGAGGAAGCAGTCCGCCCCGCAGGGAACTTCCGCGAAACACCCGATGGTGGTGCGAGCCTGCTGACACGCCGCTCCCCCGTCGGCCTGGCGGTCCTGATCACGCCATGGAATTTTCCCCTGGCGATGGCCACCCGAAAGATCGCACCCGCCCTGGCCGCGGGATGCCCCGTCGTCATCAAGCCTGCGACCCTCACTCCCCTGACGACGTACTTTGCTGTTCAACTCGCCATCGAGGCGGGGGTACCGGAAGAACTGATCCAGGTCATCACGACCTCAAAATCAGGTGCGTTCAGCGAAGCCGTCCTGCTCGATCCCAGAGTCAGGAAGGTTTCTTTCACCGGATCGACGCCGGTAGGCCGCCAGCTCCTGAAGCTCGCGTCCCAGAACGTGCTCCGCAGCTCAATGGAGCTTGGCGGCAACGCCCCGCTCATCGTCTTCAACGACGCCGATCTGCAGCGGGCGGTGGATGGAACGTTCGCCGCGAAACTCCGCAACGGCGGCCAGTCCTGCATTGGAGCCAACCGGATCTACGTCCAGGACGAAATAGCGGATGACTTCGTAGCAGCGCTCACCGAACGATTCGCCCAGGTCGCGGTGGGAAGCGGCCTCGCACAGCAGACAGGACTCGGCGCGCTGATCGATGACCGCGCCGTCGCCCAGATGCAGGCCTACACCCAGAACGCCGTGGCGTTGGGAGCCACACTGCTCACCGGCGGACACGGATACGATTCCGCAGGCAATTTCTTCGCCCCAACCGTTCTGGACCGCGTTACGGAAGATTCCGACGTCGCCCAGTCCGAGATTTTCGGCCCCATCGCCGCGATACAGCGCTTCAGCTCCGAAGCCGAAGTAATCGACCGCGCCAACGCCACAGAATTCGGCCTCGCCGGCTACGTCTTCACCGAGAACCTGGACCGCGCCCTCAACGTCGCCGACAGTCTCCAGACAGGAATCATCGGCATCAACCAAGGCGTCCCATCCAACGCAGCCGCCCCCTTCGGAGGCGTCAAGCAGTCAGGCCTCGGACGCGAAGGAAGCGCCGAAGGCCTCGAAGAATACGAGAACATCCGCTTCTACAACGTGGCCCGACGCGCCACGGCCTAGCGTACCGCCGTCGTGGGCAGGCTAAGGGCCGGACATCTGCATTGCTGCAGTTGTCCGGCCCTGGCCGACGGAACCCCTGGGCACCAACCGCCAAACGTTGGGGGTTATTGGCAGTTATTTGGGATCCGCTGCATCCAGTAAAGACCAGCAGGCAGTCTTGGTGCACGAGTAGTCTGTACTCGACTTTTAGCCGCGACCGTGGCCACGCTACCTGTCCCCCGGTTGCCCTGATTGGTGAAGGAGCCCAAGGATGTGGGTCCATCTTCGTTCATGGAGACTCCGTAGCTATTCCCGTGGCTGGACGAAGCTAGGCATCGATCACCATGTCCGTCTGGGCTGTGGAGCAGCAGGGCAGGAACTTGCCTGCCGCGATTTCCCGGGCCCGGATCCCACCCTGGTGGTTCATCTCCACTTCCCCCGAAAGCTTTACAACCTTGCAGGAGCCGCACATGCCTTCCTTGCAGTTCGCGCCGATCCGGACACCCGCACGTTGCGCCACCTCAAGGATGTGTTCGGTGGGGTCGATCCGCACATTGACGCCGGTGCGCATGAAGGACAGGGTGAGGCTTCCGGTTCCCACCGTGTTGAAGCTCGAGGCATCAGGGGTTACGGCTTCTGGCCCCGCGCCTGAATCGCCCTCGGTGGCTTCGGGGGCGTCCGGGTCCACGGTTTCCAGCGGCAGTCCTGTGGCCTTCAGGGTTCCCTCGGCGTCGTAGCCGGGCTCGTAGAGCCCGAACGCCGACGGCTGGCTTTCAAAGTAGTCCTCGGCGGAATCGGCGATTTCCTCTGCGATTTCCTCGGCTATGTCCGCTGCATGAGCCAGCTCCGCCTGGTATTCAAGGAGCGTCTGGCGGTCGCCGGTGAAGAACTCCATGTAGATGGAGGTATCGTCGACGCCCACCTTCTTGAGGAGCTCGGTGGCGGTATTGAGGTAGCCCTCGGGACCGCAGGCATAGACCTGACGGCCGTTGGCATCGGGGGCCACCTCGTCGAGCATGGCGGCCGTTAGCCTTCCGGTGAGTCCTTCCCAGCCCTCGGGCAGGCCGCGGTCACCCAGGGAATAGAAGACCTTTACGCGCGAGTCCACGGACGCGATGTAGGCCAATTCCTGGTGGAAGGCAAAACCGCCGGCTTCCGCTCCATGGTAGAGGACAATTACGTCAGCATGCCCCGGCAAGGAGTGGATGGTCCGCACCATGGACATGATGGGCGTGATGCCGGCTCCAGCAGCGAGCAGGAGGTAACGAGCACGCCGGTCTGCATCGGGCAGGTGGAACGCGCCAACCGGGCCGAGCATCTCCAGGACGGTACCGGGCTTGACGTTTTCGTGCACCCACGGCGAAACCAGGCCGCCGGCGTCGCGCTTGACGCTGATGCTGAAAGTCCACGGCTCGGTGGGCGAACTGGAGAGCGAGTAACTGCGGTCCACCGGTTCCTGGTCCTCGCCGTTCACGGGAAAGGCGACGTTCACGTACTGCCCTGCGCGGAACGCCAGGGGCGCTCCGTCGCAGCGCCGGAAGACGAACGTCATGAGGCCGCCCGCTTCCGGAACGGTTTCCACGCATTCAGCCGTGAACTCCTGAGGGTGCCAGGGGCCCAGGGCACGGGCCGCACGGGCGGGTGCCTCGGTGCTTCCCATCACCCTGTTCCAGGGCATCTCAAGACCGCGAATGCGCTGCGGTTCCTGGATTGCCGTCTGAGTGAGGAGTTCAATCATGCCAGGTGCTCCTGGACACGCTGTACGTACCAGTTGATGAACGCCTCAACCTGGTATTCGCTCTTCATGTACGGGCCGGGCTCGTAGGCAGGGCTGCCGGCGCCCTGCTGGCACAGCTCCACGAACGCTTTGTCCTGCAGGTTGGTCTGCTTCCAGGTGTAGGTCAGCTTGTCAAGGTCGTAGTCAACGCCCTCCACGGCGTCGTCAGCTACCAGCCAGGTGGTGCGGACCAGGGACTGGTGCTCATTGATCGGGAAGACACCGAACGTAATTACGTGGTCGCCCAGGAAGTGGAACCAGCTGTTGGGCTGCAGGTGCATCGAGCAGCGGCCAAGGCGGAAGTCGGGCAGGTCACCGAGCAGCTTCTTGGACAGCCGGCGTCCGTCGGCCGAGAACGATTCGCCTTCGCCGTCCAGGGATTCGCGGGAGATGCGGATTCCGGCAATGCGGGTGTCCAGTTCCTCAATTACCTCGTAAGGAAGGCCGTAGCGGCGGCAACGCTCCTCAAGCGAGGACTGCGCTTCCTTGTTGCGGTCCCACACCTCCTCAAGGTGCGTCGGAATCAGGCCCTCGGTCAGGCCCCACGTGGGGAAGAGCGAGCAGGCGAGTTCCGGGTGCCCGTCGCAGTGGTAGCACTCACGGTTGTTCTCCATGACGAGCTTCCAGTTGCCCTCTTCGATGATGTTCTGCTGGTAGGCGATCTTCGTCTTGGACAGATCGTGGGGCGCGAGGTAGGGCTCGAAGATCTTGGAGGTCTCGTCAAAGTCCGTCGGCGGTTCGTCAGCGATGCAGACGAAAATGAGGCCGGCAACTTCGCGGCTGTGGGCACGCTTGAGGGCGAAGCAGTTCTTGTCGAACTTGGCCTCGCCGGGAGCGGAGGCGTGGATCAGGTTACCTTCCGGGGAATAGGTCCAGGAGTGGTAGCCACAGACGAGGTTGCCGGTGGATCCGGCAGCTTCGGTCAGGACGCGGGCGCCACGGTGGCGGCACACGTTGTGCAGGACGTTCACGCCGCCGTCGTCGTTGCGCAGCACAATCAGCGAGTAGGGGCCATAGTCCACAGTGATGTAGTCACCCGGCTCCGGGAGTTCTGCAATGCTGCCGGCAAAGATCCAGTGCTGGCCGAAAATGGCCTCCATGTCGATCTTGAAAACTGTGGGGTCTGTGTAGAAGGGGGCATCGAGGGAGTACCCCGTGCGCCGGAACTCGAACAACTCGCTGATCTCTGCCAGCTGCTCTGCAGGCAATGATGAAGCGAGTTTTCCGCGTGAATTGAGGGGCAAGACTGGAGCAGACATGTGTTTCCTCCCGGGAGGCCTGGGTTAGCGTGCGATTCATGGCGACCAAGGGTGCTTGGGTGCAACCGATGTTGTATTCAAAATCCTTGTAGACAAGAGAGTAGGGACGATTGCGCTGCAACAAAAGCGCAACATTTAGAAGATAACCATGCACAATAGGTGCATGATCGATGCGAGACTCATCACACTTCGAGTGTTTGCCCGCTGCGGCACCATTGGCGCCACCGCGGAGCTCACAGGTTATTCTCCCTCTGCCGTCTCCGCGCAGCTGCGGGAACTCCAGCGCGTGCTTGGAATGCAGCTGTTGACGAAGGACGGCCGGGGGGTGCGGCTGACCGCCACGGGCCGCTTTCTCGTGGCCGGTTCGGACACCCTCATTGCGGACTGGGAGAGCCTACGGGCGGCAGCCATGCAGGCCGGGGACCAGGTGCAGTCACATTTTGGCCTCGGAGGATTCTCGACGGCGGCCGCCCAGTTGCTGGCGCCGCTCGCCGCAACCCTTCGCACAACACGTCCCCTGCTGGAGGTGCAAGTTCTCGAGGCCAATCCTGCCCGCTGCTTCGATTTGCTGGTTGCCGAGCGGATCGACCTCGCGGTTATTGTTGCCATGCAGTCCGATACGTACGCTGAGGACGATCCGCGCTTCGAACAGACCGTGCTGCTCGATGACCCACTGGACGTGATCATTCCCTCTGACCATCCATTGGCATCGCGGGAAACAGTGACTCTCCAAGAGCTGGCATCGGAACCCTGGATCACGGAGGCCGCCGGTTCCACGTACCACTCCCTCTTCACCGCGGCGTTTACCGCCGCGGGGGTAACTCCACGAATTGCCCATGAGGCCGTTGAGTGGGAAACCCAAATCGCCTTCGTGGGCGCGGGGCTGGGCGTGGGCCTGCTGCCGCGGCTGGCGCCGCTGCGTGGTGCAGAAAACGTAGTTCGCCTGCGTATTACCGGCAGGGGCAAGCCGTCACGCCGCATTGTCGCTGCAGTGCGCCGAGGGAGCATCACATCACCCCTGATCCAGGAGTCGCTCGGCATCCTGCAGCTCAGCGCCAATCGGATTCTCACTGCCCGGCCCGAAGACGACCTCTAAATCGCATGGCCGCCTCGGCGTTGTCGAGCCCGGTCGCCGTCTCCGGCATTTGCCTGGAAATCAAGGGTTTGGCCGCTGCCCGTCGCTAAGAGCATCGGCGTAATGTGACGCGATGGCTTCGGCTCGGCCAGGCATGCCCTTTTGAGGGTCGAGCTCATGAAGCGCGTTGGCCATCGTTTTTACTTATTTCCAACCCTTGACAGCAAGGAGTGAGATACATCACTGTTGCGTATTACGGGTGATGTTGATGCATGCACAACCAGCCACACATGCGGATCAAGCCCGTTCGCAGCGAAGAAGATTTACAGTGCCCTGGCGACATCGCGCAAGGATTTGCCCGCGGGCGTCTGGAGCATGACGTTGAGAGCGCTGCCTCCACCGACCTAACCCCAGCTTTCCCCAAGCCGAGTGGGTGACTTCGGCGAAAAAGCAAGCAGCATGACGTCCACTCAAGCCCGGCCATTGGTTCGAGCCGCCATAAGCAGGAGTACAGCAATGAACAGCCCCGACATCTCAGTACGGAACCTCTGGAAGGTTTTTGGCGCCGCTGGTGAAAAGATCCCTGGCGATCCTCAGCTTTCGTCCCTTAGCTCCGCTGAACTGTTGGCAGCCTCCGGCTGCGTAGCGGCCGTCCGCAACCTAAGTTTCGACGTCGCAAAGGGCGAGGTCTTCGTAGTCATGGGTCTTTCGGGATCCGGTAAGTCAACCCTTGTCCGCTGCCTCACCCGGCTTATTGAACCCACTTCAGGGCAGGTAATGGTGGACGGCAAGGATGTCCTGCAGGCAGGCGTTGGGGAGCTGCGGGAACTTCGACGGCGGAAAATGTCCATGGTGTTCCAGCACTTCGGACTCCTGCCCCACCGGACGGTTTTGGACAACGTATCCTACGGGCTGCAGATCCGCGGGGCGGCTAAGAACGAGCGCTACGGCCGGGCTCGGGAAATCATTGAACTGGTGGGGCTGAAGGGGTACGAACAGCACTATCCGGACCAACTGTCCGGCGGGATGCAGCAGCGCGTTGGCCTTGGCCGGGCTTTGGCGGGCGATCCGGACACCATCCTTTTCGACGAGCCCTTCTCGGCATTGGATCCCCTTATCAGGCGTGACATGCAGGCCGAGGTCATCCGGCTCCACAAGGAAATGGGCAAGACCATGGTGTTCGTCACCCATGACCTTTCCGAGGCACTCAAGCTCGGGGACCGCATTCTGATCATGCGCAACGGCGAGATGGTCCAGTGCGGCACCGGGGATGAGTTGGTGGGATCCCCGGCCGATAAGTACATTGAGGATTTTGTGTCCGAAGTTCCCCGCGCGGACGTTCTGACCTTGAAGTGGATCATGCGTCCCGTGATGGATGGAACGCCTCTGGATGCTCCGGTCCTCAGTTCGGGGACGATCATCCGCGACGCCATATCAGCGGTCATGCATTCCTCTGGCCCCGTCCTCGTGGAGGACGAAGCAGGCAGGATAATCGGGCAGATCGACCGTGACAGCATCCTTTCGGTGCTGCAGCCAGCGGAAGCAGCGGCCTGATGACTACGCTTGTCCGGGATCAGGAAAAGGTCCAGCCCTCACCCTCCCCTGTTAGGGAACCGCGCCGCCTGCCCAGTCGCCGCACCATTTTGCTGGTGGGCGCGGGCATCATCTGGATCCTGGGATTTCTGATCCTGCACGGTACGTCTACTCTGACTTTGCCTGCCTCCGAGCTGACGGATCTGCACCGCTCGTTGAACCAGTTCAACGCCTGGGTCGCGGCCAACAGGGCGGACAACCCGGTCTTCCTGTATATCTTCACACCCTTGCGGGCCGTGGTGGACAACGTCGCCAACCTCTTCATCACGCTCTTTGCGGCAAGTTCCACCGGCCTGCGGCTGCCTGAAATTGGCTGGTTTGGCACCGTAGGACTGCTGGGCTGGATTGCATTCGCTGTCGGGAACGCCCGCGTGGCCCTCCTGACCGTAGCCGTCTTTACTTTCTTCGGTTTCCAGGGTCTGTTCGTTGAGGCCACTTACACGTTCGCCTTGGTCCTCACCGCGGTGCTGCTGACACTCCTGGTGGGGATCCCGGTCGGTATCCTCGCCGGCGTCTCCACCCGAGTTGCCACGGTGATCACGCCGGTACTGGACTTCATGCAGACGCTGCCCACCTTCGTTTACCTCGCCCCCCTGGCGCTCATCTTCCTCATCGGCCCGGCCTCGGCTGTCATTGCTACAGTCATATACGCCGCGCCTCCCGTAATCCGCCTGACGGCTCACGGAATCCGGAGTATCCCGGAGAACACCCGGGAAGCCTCGGACTCGCTGGGTACTACAGGCCTGCAGCGGCTACTTACCCTGCAGCTTCCCATGGCCAGGCGGACCGTTGTCATGGGAATCAACCAAAGTACGATGGCAGCCCTGTCCATGGTCACTATTGCGGCACTTATCGCCGCGCCAGGGCTCGGCCAGGTTGTTGTCCGCGCTTTGCAATCGCTCGACGTCGGTACTGCAGTAAATGCCGGCCTCTCCATCGTCCTGCTCGCCATCGTGCTGGACCGGGTGACCACTGCAGCCAGCCGCCGCGCGGAACCGGGCGCTGCCCGGACCGGCCGGATCTCGCGCAGGAACCGATACATCGTCCTGGGCGTGACACTGGCCGTGGCCCTGGTCATGGTCCAGTTGTCCAGGAGCTCTCTGTGGGCCGCGGCTTTCCCGAAAGACTTCAACATCGGCCCGGCAATCGTCCAAGCCGTAAGCTCGGCAAGCCAGTGGATGCAGAGCAACCTGTCCCTGTTCACAGTGTCCCTGCGGGAATCGGTCACCACTGGAATCCTTAACCCGTTCCAGTCCCTGCTCACGGACACGCCTTTCTACATCCTGGTCGGTGTCATTGCCCTGGCGGCTTACGCATTGGGCGGCTGGAAGCTGGCCGCCGTTACCACTGCCTGCCTCGGTGTCATCATCTACCTCGGCCTCTGGAGCGATTCCATGGTCACCCTCGCAGGAACGCTGGTGGCCACCGTGCTGGTCATGGTCCTTGGTGTGGTCTTCGGCGTCGCGATGGGCCGTTCCCAAAGGGTAGACCAACTCCTTCGGCCAATACTCGACGCCGGCCAGACGATGCCCGCGTTCGTTTACCTTGTTCCGTTCCTGGGACTATTCGGCGCTACCCGTTTCACGGCGATCATCGCAGGCATCATCTATGCAGCTCCCGTCGCCATCAAAATCACGGCCGATGGCATCGCAGCGATCTCACCCACTGTCCTCGAAGCTGCCATTTCTTCCGGCTCAACCCCGTGGCAGGTCATTACCAAGGTCCAGTTGCCGATGGCCAGGAAATCCCTGGCACTCGCCGCCAACCAAGGGCTGATCTACGTCCTTGCGATGGTGGTCGTGGGTGCTCTGGTCGGTGCAGGCGGACTCGGGTACGACGTCGTCGCCGGCTTTGTCCAAAGTTCGCTGTTCGGCAAGGGCTTGGCCGCAGGCCTTGCCATCGTATTCCTCGGCATCCTGCTCGACAGGATGACGCAGGCCGCGGCAGCAGCCCCGCTGCGCAAAATCGCCGTGGCCAAGTCCCCCTCAACCTAGTCCCTCCAATGAACAACCTTCCCCGCCATACTCCCACCCCCAACAAGGAGACCCAACGATGAAAAAAGCCGGACCGCTGTTGAAACGAACTATCCCCCTGATGGCAGGAGTTGCCGCGGCTGCTTTGCTGCTGACAGGCTGCGGGGGTGCTTCCGTGAACCAGGTGGCCGCCGCCCCCGCAGGTGCCGGGGATGCACCCTGCGGATCTGTTAGTGTCGCGATGAACGCGTGGGTCGGCTATACGGCCAATGCCGCCGTGTACAGCTACGTAGCGAAAAACCAGCTTGGTTGCACTGTGGTGCAGAAGGACCTGAACGAACAGATTTCCTGGCAGGGTTTCGCCTCCGGTGAGGTGGACGTCATCATGGAAAACTGGGGTCATGCCGACCTCACCAAGCAGTACATTACGGATCAGCAGGTGGCTGTAGATGCCGGTCCCACCGGCAACGAAGGTCACATCGGCTGGTACGTACCACCATGGATGGCAGAGAAGTACCCGGACATCACGGACGGGAAGAACCTGAACAAGTACGCCTCGATGTTCACCACCTCCGAGTCCGGCGGAAAGGGCCAGCTCCTCGACGGCGACCCCGCTTTCGTCACCAACGACGAAGCCCTGGTGAAGAATCTGAACTTGGATTACAAAGTGGTGTTCTCCGGCTCGGAGGCTGCCCTTATCCAGTCGTTCCGGACGGCGGAGCAAAACAAGACGCCGCTGCTGGGCTACTTCTATGAACCGCAGTGGTTCCTGTCCCAGGTTCCGCTGAAGAAGGTCGCCCTTCCAGCTTGGACCGAGGGCTGCGATGCTGACGCAGAAAAGGTGGCCTGCGATTACCCGACCTACACCCTCAACAAGGTCATGTCCAAGAAGTTTGCCGACAGCGGCTCACCGGCAGCCAAACTGGCCAAGGGCTTCAAATGGACCAACGATGACCAGAATTCAGTCGCCACGGATATCCAAGGCGGCATGTCGCCAGAAGCCGCAGCCAAGAAGTGGGTGGACGCGCACGAGCAAACAGTGAAGTCCTGGCTTAGCTAACAGAAGCCCAGACCACTTACACGTCATCCACCCCGGGACCATTCCCGGGGTGGATGACATGCGTTAAGGCACAGCATTTCGTGTCTGGCTCTCGCAGGCGACTCTGGATAACCGGTACAGAACCACCTGGTCAGGATGAATTCTGGGCGACGCAACACCAACCTTTTCCAGCGCACTGCCTGAAAACACGGCACCCGGGAAAGTCACATCATTCCTGGCGGTTGTCCGCAGCGACGTTCCTTCAATGTGCCTTCCGGAGGCTGATGGCTGTCCCCACCAGTCCGGCGGAAGCAGTCCGGATGGCGTGTAGCCAGGAAAGATGGGCACAATCTCGTACCTCGCCTCAGCGTCGAGTCCCCGGAAACGTAGACGCCCGGCAGGGTCCGGGTAAAGGCTGTCCAGGGCCGCTTGCGCAAAGATCGCCCGGGAACGATCCGGGCCCACGACGCCGTGCACCACCACGTTGGTGTCGGGACCATCCATGCGAACCACGTCACCTGCGAGCAGCAAGCGGCGTTCTTGCTTGTAGAAAGAGATCCAGCGTTGGAGGCTGTCCAGTTCATCGTCGCTGGCGGTGCCGAGATCCCATTCGACTCCCAGATGCCCGAAGACTGCGGTGCCTGCGCGGAACGCGAGGTCGTGGTGGCGACCAGTGGTGTGGGAACGTGCAGAGGCAATATGCGATCCCAGGTATTCGGGTGGCAGCAACTCTGTGGTCCAGCGGAGCATTGTCTGGCGGTCGTGGGGGTCGTTGTTGTCCGAAACCCAAACCCGGTCTGTATTTTCCAGAACGCCTAGATCGACTCTCGCCCCACCGGATGAGCACGATTCGATTTCAACGTCTGGATGAAGTGACCGGATTTCTTCCAGTAGCGCGTAAAACGCCAGTGTTTGTTGGTGGACTGCCGGCCGTCCGCCAGCCTGCTGGTTTCCGGCTTCGATGAGGTCCCGGTTGTGGTCCCATTTGATGTAGTCCAGTTTGTACTCGGCCAGCAGCGCGAGTATCTGCTTCTTCACGTGCTCGTAGGCCTCGGGAACAGCAAGATTCAGGACCTGTTGGTTGCGTGACTCCACGGGCCAGTCCTTACGGGCAGCCATGATCCATTCCGGATGGGCACGCGCCACGTCGCTGTCCGGGTTTACCATCTCGGGTTCGAACCATAAGCCGAACTGCATCCCCATCTCGTGGACGCGGTCCACGAGCGGGTGGAGCCCGGAGGGCCAAACATCCGCAGATACGACCCAGTCCCCCAGCCCGGAAGTGTCGTCGCGCCGCGAACCGAACCAGCCGTCGTCGAGGACGTAGCGCTCAACACCGGCGAGTGCTGCACGTTCAGCCAAGGCGATCAGCTTTTCTTCTTCATGGTCGAAATAGACCGCTTCCCACACGTTCAGCGTGACGGGGCGGTCAGCGGACACCGGGAACGTGCGGCTCCGTACGTGGGCATGGAAACGCCGGGCAACGGGGTCGAGGCCCGTCCCGTATGAGGCGTAAATCCAGGGGCTCTGATAGATGTCACCGAGGCTGAGCCGGACTTCACCGGGAAGAAGCAGTTCTCCCCCGCCTATCAACTGATCTCCAAAAAAGCGTTCCGCGAAATGGTGGTGGTTTCCGCTCCAGGCCGTATGGACGGCCCAGATCTCGCCATGGCCGAAACCAAATCCCGGAGTTCCGGCGTGCAGAATGTAGGCGCTGTCGGAGCCGGTCCTCCCCCTTCGGTTCTCGCGAAGGTGTGTCCCTGTGCGCAGGGTTCCGCGCTGAGGCACCCGTTCAAAATTGTGGCTTCCGGCGAAATCGAGCAGTTCTGTAGCTTCACCAGGAATCGGGAAGGCCAAGGAGACGTCCTCGACTGTGTACGTTTCGTCGCAAAGATTGGTCAATTCCACCCGACCGCGGATCAGCCCGGCGGGAAGCAGTTCCAATGTCAGGTCCAAGCGCAACCGGTGTGCATCGTCTGTTCCGGTGATCAGGACCCGCCCAGCTTCGGCGGCTACGAACCCGATGGCTGGGGAATCGTTGAACGTCACCTTGTGGACCTGGAACTTTGGTGACCACCCGACTCCGTCGAACGAGCCTCGCAGTCCGGGACGTCCCATCCAGCCTGAGTCCTGTCCAGGCAAGAGGCCGGGCCGCGGTGGAACGTCAATCGTGCTGGAACCGGCCACGGGAACGCTGGCTTCCACCATTTTCCTGGCTTCTTCTGCGGTCAGCGCGGGAAGTTGGTCACCCCAGTGCACGATGGCGGGCAATTGTCCGCCCGTAGCGTCGATCAGGACGGACACGCCGGCGGCGGCCAGGTGCAGGATCGCACCCTCGTTGTCGGTTGGCATGAAAGTCCTCACGGGTTCTTGGATGGTGCAATGATGGCCAGGCCGCCGCGTTGGGGGTCCCAGTGGACAGGCAGGGGATCGGATACGAGGCCGTCGAAGGAGCCGTCGCTGTGCGCGTCGTGGCAGGCCATCATGAGCCATTGGCCGGATCGGTCTTGGATGAGTCGCCCGCTATAGAGCGGCTCGGTGGTCACCACAGTGGCAGTCGCGACGTCGAAGGGACCAGTGATCTGGTTGGTTGGCAGGCTCCAGATTCCGCCGCCGTCGAACCCTTCAGCCTTTCTCGCTGAAAGCGTGTCCACCCCGCAGGAGAACAGGAGCCCGGTTTGGCCGTTTATGGTGATGGCCTGCGGAACTTCCAGATGCCCGAACCCGGCGCCGGGCTGACTCAGCGGCGGCTGGACCTCCCACGTCTCGAGATCGGATGAAACAGCGTGGCCGATCACGCCCCGGTTGTCCACCTCGCCCTGATTTGCGCGGGCGGTGATCAGCATGTGCCAACCATCGCTTTCGGGATCCGCGAAGACCCACGGGTCCCGCCATGCCTCCTCCGGCCACGTGGAATCACCGTACCGTTCGTACCAGCGACGATCAGGTTCAAGCACGACGGCGGGCTGCTTGGTCCAGCTGTAAAGGTCACGTGACGTCGCCACGCCAATGGCCTCGATATTGTGTGCCTCGTAAAAACGGGCGCCAGTGTAGAACATCCGCCACAGTCCGTCCGGGCCTTGCAAGACACTGCCCGTCCAGGTGGACGTTGCGTCGAACGCTTCGGGATCGTCCGGCTGGAGAACCACACCGTGAGATTCCCACGTGGTCAGGTCATGTGAGGTGGCGTGGCCGATACGGGCATTGCGGTGCCGGAGTGCCGGGTCACCCAGCCTCTTAGGGGCGTGCAGGTAGTACATGTGGAATGAGTCGCCGTCGTCGGCGAGCCAGAAGTCCCACACCCAAGAGTCTTTGAGACTGAAAGCCAATTTTTTTGCCTATCTGGGTTTGCCCTGAGCGGGCATCTGGTGGAGGTGTGTTAGCCCTTGATCGCGGAGCTGCTGATGCTGGCAACGAACCAGCGTTGGAAGATCAGGAAGACCGCCAGGACCGGGACGATGAACATGGTTCCAAATGCCAGCACCTGGCCCCATTCGGGTGGCTGCTGGTTCTGGAAGATGCTGATAGCCAGCGGCAGCGGCCGGACTGTGGCGTCCGAGACCATCAGGACGGGCCACAGGTAAGAGCCCCATTGAGCCAGGAACGTCAGGATGGCTACAGTGGCAAAGGCAGGTTTGGTGATGGGAATGATGACTTGGAAGAACGTCCTGAACGGGCCCGCGCCATCAAGCCGTGCGGCCTCTTCGATCTCCCCGGGCACATCGAGGAAGAACGTGTAGAACAAGAAGATCGAGAAGGCGTTGGCAATGAACGGGATGGCCTGGATGACGATGGTATCCCGCTGCCCGGAAAACATGTAGTAGAGCGGCAGGGCCACGGCCTCAAACGGGATGATGGTCAGGATGATCACCAGCAGGAACAGGACCTTCTTTCCCCGCCACTTCATCCGTGCGAAGGAATACGCTGCCATGGAGTTCACGATCAGGCTGCCGGCCACCACTACGGTGGTGACAACAATCGAGACAACTGCGAACTGCGAAAAGTAGCCGGTGGCATCGGAATTCAGGTGCTCGAAAACGCCAACGTAATTGTCCAGGGACAGGTTGGTGGGCACGAAGCCACTCAGGCCGCTCAGCACCTGCCGCGAGGGCCGGAAGCTCCCAACAATCAAGTAATAGACGGGCAGGAAGAAGAACAGTGCCACCACTGTGAGGATCAGGTAGTGAAGCGCAGTTTGCCAACGCCGGGTACGTTTCATGCTTCCCCCGCCCGTTGTGGGCGTCGTGGTCCTTGAAATAGTCATTAGACTCCTCCCCGCTGGCGCACGGCAGCCCGCTGAATGATTGCGATCACGGTGATGATCACCATGAAGATGACCGTCATGGCGGCCGCTTGGCCAACATTGTTGTTGTCGAAGCCGGTATTGATGATCTGGGTCATGACCGTCTCGGTCGATCCGCGGTCAACACTGCCGGAACGGCTTAGGAGATACACCTGGTCGAACAGTCTGAACGAGAAGATCGTGGTTATCAGGGCGACGAAGATCAGGGTGTTCCGGATGCCGGGAACCGTAACATTCATGAACTGCTGCCACTTGTTGGCCCGGTCCAGGGAGGCAGCTTCGTAAAGCTCCGTGGGGACACTCTGCAAAGCGGCGAGCACGATGATCATCTGGAAGCTCACGCTCTGCCAGATGGACATGACAATGATCGATCCCAGTGCAGTTGACGGGCTGCCGAGCCAGTCCTGGCTTGAGAGCGCGCCTCCACTGAAGAACCCAAGGATGGCATTCAGTAATCCCTCGTCTCCGCGGGAGTAAATGAGCCGCCAGATCACGGCCGTCAATGCCAGGGGAAAAACCAGCGGCATGAAGATGAACGTCCGGAAGATCACCATGCCGCGAAGCTTGCGATTGACGAGCACCGCCAAGCCCAGGGCCAGTACCGTCTGCACCGGAACAACGATCACCGCGAAGGTGAAGTTATTCAGCAGCGCATGGCCGAAAGCGGCGGATAGGTCTGGATCAGTGAACAGGCGTGTGTACTGCTCGAATCCGATGAACCGGGCAGGGCGGGGACTATTGAGCTGCACACGATAAAAGGACAGGACAACCGCCAGCACGAACGGTGCCACGAGAAAGATGGCAAGGCCGATGAGGGCGGGGCTGGCAAAAAGCGGGCCAGCGTACTTGTGTCCTGAAAGCCCTGCTTTTGACCGGGGCCTTGGCCGCGGCGCGATGGGCGCCCGTTGGATGGGCTGGATTTGGGTGGTCATGGTGGAACAGCTCTACTTCTTGTATCCGTCGTTGTCGGCGAAGTTCTGGTCAATAGCGCGTGCCGCGGCGCTCAGAGCTTCCTTGGCGTCTTTGCCTGCGTAGATGGCGGCCTCGGCCTTCCCTACCTGGTCAGTGACCACAGGGTAGCCTGCCGTGACCGGGCGGGTGACGCTGACGCAGGACTCAGTAATCCGGTCCTCGGTCCCGCATGCTTTGCTGAGCTGGTCACCCAAAAACTGCAGCTGCTTGCCTGGGCCATAGAGCGCGGAAGCGGCCAAGGCAGTCTTGGTTGCGGGAGGGGCGCCGTTGGCGTCGGTGTAGGTGCGCACGCTCTCATCAGACATCAGGTGGTCCAGGAACTTCCCCGCTGCGGTGCCGTTCTTGGATTTTGCGCCCATTCCCCACGCGAAGGTTCCAGAGGCGGTCTTGGTGCCCTTGCCAAAGTTAGGCAGCGGGATGGAAACGAGATCGGATCCCAAGGCCTTGTACGTTGGGTAGGTCCAGTGTCCCACCCAGCTCAGGGCAACGCGTCCGCTGGTGAAGGCCAGTCCGTCCGCGTTCGGATCGGTGTACTTTTTCCAGCTGGCGAACTGGGTCAGGGACTTCACATTGGCATCTGAATCCAGGGCGCCGGCTGCCTTGTTGTCCTTGAGCATGGTGCCGCCACCGGACCAGATGACCGGGCCCGCTGAACAGCAGGTCCCCCACTCGCCGGCGAATCCGTATTGCTCGGAAAGGTCCAAGGGCTTGCCTCCCGGGACCACAGTGGCGAGCTTATCCAGGACACCAGTAAATTCCTCGGCCGTCCACGCCTCCTCCGGTGTGGTGGGATAGTGAACGCCGGCGCCGTCCAGCAGCTTCTTATTGCCCCAGAGTGCAAGGCCTGCGTTCATCATGCCCACACCGTAGACAGCGTCATCCACGGTGTTCTGCGACTTGATGGAGTCAGTCTGATTGGCCAACGTTTCCCCGGAGACCGAGTCTTTCAGTGGGGCCATCTTGCCGTTGTAGACGAAGCTGGCCAAGGTGGGACCGTCAAAATCCAGCACATCAGGAAGGTCCTCGGGAGCGGCAGAGTTCACAGCCTTGGTGTACTGGTCTGACGGAAAAAGCTTAAGGTCAACCTTGATCTTGCTCTGGGAGCTCTCGAAGTTCGCGATGATCTTCTTCAGGGCATCATTCTCGGCTGCTTGACCGTCGACTGCCCAAACTTTAATGGTGCCCTCGCCCGAGCCTGCCTCGACGGCCGAACCAGCTGTATCGGTGGACGGACCCCCGCAGGCGGTGAGGGCAAGGGTTGCGATGGAAACGGCGGCAGCAACACCGAGGATCCCTGACCTGCGGCGGGACTTTGGAATGGTCATCATCATTGATTCCTTAGGAAATGTGGAATTTATGGAAGCGATTTAGAGCCTGGATATCGGCAGGCAGGGGACGTGAGGAGGGTCACTTCTCAGCGGTTCTGGAATGAGTCTACGCGGGTAGAATCGATCTTGCAAGAAGTCCCAGCTTCGCCTTCGTTCGGGCATTTCGTTCCACTGATTCGCACTCCACCCGGGTAGACTAAAGCCGGGAGAGATAAAGGGGTCACCATGGCGGGTATTGAAACGAAGGCCGGAACAGGGAAAGTAACGCGAACCGACGTTGCGCGCTACGCGGGCGTCAGCACCGCCGTCGTCAGCTATGTCATCAACGGCGGGCCCAAACCGGTGGCTGCCTCCACCGCCAAGCGGGTACGGGAGGCCATCAAGGTACTTCAATATCAGCCGAATGCCACCGCGCGGGCGCTTACTATGGGTTCTGCCCGGCTGCTGGGGATGATCGTTCCGGACAGCACCAATCCATACTTCGCCGAACTGACGGACGCCATTGCCCAAGCAGCCGCAGCCCGCGGCTATGCGGTCCTCGCCGCCAACTCGCGCACCGATCCTGAAACTGAACGGCAGAACACCCTCAATCTTGTGTCGCGACAGGTTGATGCCATCATCATGGCAACGGTCCTTAGCCCCAGCGAAGTAGCAGCCATGCCTGTCCATGGCATCCCGCGGGTCCTCATTGACCAGTCAAGTTCAGTACACGGCATCCCCACCATCAGCACGGACTTTGAGCAGGGTGCGGTCCTGGGAGTGCAGCACCTCATTGGCCACGACCACCGGGACATCGCCATCCTCGTAGGCAAGGACATCGACCCTGCTCGCACAGACCCGCGTCACAACGGCTGGAGGAAAGCCCTCCGGGAAGCCGGGCTGCGTGAGGGTCCCGCGGAATTCACGGACTTCACGCGGCAGGGCGGCTACGAAGCAACGCTGCGCCTGCTGGAACTCCAGCAAAGGCCCACCGCCATCTTTGCCAGCTCCGACCTCCTTGCCGTGGGTGCGTTGCGGGCTATCCACGAAGCGGGTCTGTCCATACCGGATGACATCGCGGTGGTGTCGTTCGATGGAACCTCCGAATCGGAATTCAGCTGGCCGCAACTCACCACCGTCAGGCAGCCCATCAATCAAATAGCAGAGCGGGTCATCGCCGCAGCCCTCTCCCCTGCCAGCTTGGGCGATCACGCTCTGCTCCTCGCCACGGAACTCGTAGTGCGGAAGTCATGCGGCTGCTGATCCCTTCAGACCAGGGCGACGCCCGTCCAGGCCAAAGCTTGGGCGCGGCGCCGTTCTTGGAGGTGTCAGGCGCTCACTGACTTCAGTTGCGGGTAGACGGCGTCCAAGGGTGCACTGAAGCCGGCCTTGAGCTGCACGGACGTTTCATCTCCGAGGACTTCCTCCGCGCCCGTCTCAACGGCGTCGAATGCTGTTCCCACCAAGTCAGCAGGCGCCGTTTTAGGTTCGACGACGACATGCCTCCTTGCACGAGGAGACCGATGAGGTCTGGAACCGGGTGTTCACGGTCTACGTCGACGGAATGTTCCGCCTGACCCGCGCCATACTTCCGATCACCCCATCTGTAGCTTTGGCCTCACGGTTGGCTGCCTCCATGATCTTCCTCATCGAGGACCGAACAAACATCTCCGGCGCCGTCCTGCCATCGGACGGCGCGTGGTCAGTGCAGTAAGAACAGCCCGAGCAGTCCTTACTGCAACCGTGCAGTGAGGACCTCAACTTTTCAGCCCAGCGAATCCGCGGCATCGGTCAAGAGCAGCAGGCGTCTCAACCTTGGCATCGTGTGGCCCGGCCGAGGAGCAATGACCAGGCGGGCCTCTGAGCTGCCGTTGCTGTTGAACTCAATCTCACTGACACCGTCCGGCCCTTGCGTGACTGTTACTGCCGTCCCGTTGTCTGCCCTCGAGAGAAGGAACGATTCCTGCTCGTTACCCTGCACGCTTTCAATGCGAAGGCTCGTGCCGATCATCGTCCAGTCGCGCATCACGAGTGTGAGCGGCTCTTTGGGGCGCAGCCAGTGTGCCCCGTCCGGTGTCATTCCACGCTCGGCATGCTGAGCGTTAACTTCGTGATCGAGTTCAGGCTGCTGCTCCCCGAAGGTGATCCCGTCCACCACCCGTGCTTCCAAGGCGGTAGATGCCCGGTCTTGCTCCGCTAACTTCTCCTGGATTTCTCTGACCTGCATTTCGTCCTGAGCCATGGGCCAAGAGAGCCTGTACCGGGCGTCGTGGATCCTGTGTAGAGGCTTTAGCCTCAGCCTCTGCCCATCAGAGGCGCGAACCGAGAGCTCGTCGCTCCCTTCGTAGTTGGTTTCCAGCCCACTGGCAAGCAGGACAGGCGTCTCCGCCAGCGGCCTGAGCGGCCCTGAAGCGATGTGGCCCGTCCTGGCCCCCGTTGCCCGGTAGCGCAGTCCATGGTCGGGAATCTCTTCGGCCAGGACCGTTGGTCCGTACCTGATCCAGGCCCACGGGGAGTTATCCGCCGCCCGGACCACCTGCAGTTCACGGTCCAGACTTAGCAGGATTTCCTCCGACCCCTCCCACACGCGGCGCAACCGCCACCAACCACCGTCCTCGTCGATCCTCCGGCCGTCGGGGAGCTTGCCCTTGGCACCTAGCGACCATTGCGGTATGCGGATTGCGAGGGTGAATTCCTTCGGTTCCTCCACGCTCACCCGGACGGTGGCGGTGTTCCCGGAGGGTAAGGCAGAGTCAATGGTGACCCGGACGCCCTGCTCGCTCCAGTGGACTTCCGTGGCCAAAAGCCAGGTAATAC
Organism: Paenarthrobacter aromaticivorans; assembly: GCF_019038615.1. Classification (NCBI taxonomy): domain Bacteria; kingdom Bacillati; phylum Actinomycetota; class Actinomycetes; order Micrococcales; family Micrococcaceae; genus Paenarthrobacter; species Paenarthrobacter aromaticivorans. Next base: position 634,903 of record NZ_JAHOPC010000002.1, on the reverse strand, counting down.
GGAGTTCGTCGCCATCGGTGACGTACACATGGGATCCATGCTTTGCGTGAGCTTCGTATCCAGACCCCATGCAGCACCAAAAGCCGTCCTGTTCCGGCGAGTACACCCGGTAGTGGCCGGGACGGTGGGAAGTGAAGTAGACCAGTCCGCCGTGCCAAGGGTGCTGCGTGGATAGCACATGGCTGCATTGAGTGACCTCGATGTAGTCCAGATACCGGTCCTCCCCATCCAGGAGGTAGAGCTCCGCTGCCAGCTTGACCATGTTGTAGCTGTTGCAGCTCTCGGGGCCCTCCCGTCCGAGGAACATTGGGGAGAAGTCATCCCTACGGTGGAAATGCTCCCGAACACTGTTGCCGCCAATGGCGCTGCTGCGCCGGCCAACGACGTCGTCGAAGAAGTTTCGGGCGGCTTGCCCTATGCGCGCCGTCGCTGCATCGTCCAACCCGAGTTCGCGTGCAGCCCTGGCAATTGCGGCGTAGCCCACTACGACGGGAATCTGAGTGTTGGCATGAAGACCCGCAAGTGAGTCCTGCGCTCTTTCACCCGGTAGAGAAAGCACCCGGGTTATCAGCTCTTCCCGGATGAACCTCATGGACAGCTTAAGGTAGCGCCCATCCTGCCGGAGAAGTGCAAGGCGGGCGAACGCTTCAGTAAGACCGCCGAACTCGGTCTGGATTATGAGCTCGAGTGCTTCCTGGTCCAGTCGGTCCATGGTTTCCAGCCACCAATTGGCGAGCTCATCCAGGACCTGGTCCGCCTCTGCGGAGGGAACATTCCATGCGACATCCACCAAGCCCGCCAGCGTCTTGTGCAGGTTATACAAGGGAACCCAGCGCCCATTGAGCTCAAAAGGGGAAGCGCTAATGTCTCCCTGAACGAGTTCGTCCCAAAGCTGCCGCCCTTGAGGTACGCCGCCCAAGTATCCTGTCCCGGAGGCCTGCTGCACTTCCCGGAGTCCGGACAGCAGGCTTCCAAGCATCTTCTCCAGGCGTGGGTCACCGTCCCCGGCTACAGCGTGGGCCAGCGCTGACAAGACGTGCCCTGCCGTATGGCCGTTAAGTCCCGTCGATTCCCATCCGCCGTAGAGCCCAGCCGTAGCCGGAAGGCCCGCTTCTTGCCGGAAGGGCGCCAGAAGACGATCAGGATCCAGCCGCAGCAGCACTTCACGGTTCACACGCTGGGCTTCAGCGAAGCGGCCCTCACGGAGCCGAATCTGTCTGAGCGGCCGGTAATTAAGAGCCATCGTCATAACCTTCCGTGGAAATGCAGTTGAATGGCAGCAGCCCAATCGAACTATGGCAGCGAAGCCGTTTTTCCTGTCCATAAACTTCGCCGAAGCTGCGCAAAACCCGGGGAACTCTTGATCCAACTGCAGCATGGTTGAACCAGCAGGATGCAGGAGGAGCCATGAAGCGCATTACAGCCACCCCAACCTTTGGCGGAGCACCCAAGGGAAACTCCCCGGTCAAAGTGCCGAGCGGAGTAACGCATCCGACGACGGGGTGCAGGACTCCCTGCCCGACGGACCTGCGAGCCAAATCGTGTGGCTTTGGCATTCAGGAGACAAGCGCCCAGCTCTGGCCCGATTGTCGGGACTGAAGGATTTCCGGAGGCGTACCCACGCCTCGAGCTCGAGCCCGAGGCGTGGAGAATGTCTCTCTAGCCTGTCTCGGCGGCGATCGACCATGGTGTGCGCAGGACGCGCGAGGTCTGGGGTAATTCATTTGCGCTCGAGGTGTGTTGCAGCATCAGCCCTTGAACGCCCCATCCATGATCCCGGACACCATTCGCCGGCCGACAAAAAAGAACACGATCAACAGGGGCAGCGTAGCCAGGAACGAGCCGCCCATGGCCAAGGCAACATCAATCGTCCGGTTGGCCTGGAGCTGCTTCAGTGCGATCTGCACTGTGAACAGCTCCGGGGATTTCAGGACAATGAACGGCCACATGAAGTCGTTCCACACGCTGGTGAACGTGATTAGTCCAAGCACAAACGCGGCCGGACGCACTACCGGGAATGCGATGCCCCAGAACATCTGCCACGAATTGGCACCGTCAATGCGGGCAGACTGGATAAGCTCGTCGCTCACGGTGGTCGCCATGTGTTGACGCATCCAGAAGATACCGAACGCGCTGGCCAGCCCAGGAACGATGATTGCTTGGAGCGTGTCCACCCAGTCAAGTCCGGAAATGATCAGATACTGCGGAATCACACTGAGCTGGGCAGGAACGGTCATTGTCAGCAGGACGATGAGGAACAACAAATTCCGGCCGGGGAACTGAAGCTTGGCAAACGCGAACCCCGCCATCGCGCACATGATCGCGGAAACGACCGCGATCGTGAGCGAGACAAATACGCTGTTGATCAACGATGCGAAGAACGGAACGGTATCAAACACCTTCGCTGCGACGTCGAAGAATTGCGTGCCCGGATACATTCGGGGCGGGATTGAGGTCACAGCCGTGGCTCCCGCAGACGCGATCACAAACATGTAGTACAGCGGGAATACCGACACGGCGACGGCGAGGGCGAGGAACACGTACACGCGACGGCTGACTCCGCGCTTGCCGCGTCGCGTGGGGTGAGGTCCTGGCTTCACCCCGGGTGCGAGGAGCTGCTGCGGGATAGCCTCATCGATTACATCGGACATCAGCGGGCCTTTCTCGTACGTGTGGACAGGAAAAAGTTAAGGAGCGATACGAGAACGACGATCACAAACAGCACGACGCCGATTGCGGAACCATAACCAAACTTGAACAGGCCAAAGCCCTGCTCATAGAGAAAGAGGGAGAGCGTCTGGCACTGTCGGCCCGCCCCGCAGGTGAGGCCGGATTCGGGCGATACGAGAAGCGGTTCTGTGAAGATTTGCAGCCCGCCAATGGTTGACATGATGACACTGAACACGATGATGGGGCGCAGCGACGGGATCGTCAGATGCCGGAACTGCTGCCAGCTCGAAGCTCCGTCCACGGAGGCCGCCTCGAACATCTCCCGGGGCATCGACTGCAGTCCAGCGAGGTAAAGCAGTGTGTTGTATCCGAACCAACGCCACATGACCATCGCCGAGATCAGTATCCAGGAGCCGTAGTTGGTCGCAAGGAAGTTCACGGACGGGAGCCCGAACAGCCCCAGGACCCAGTTGATGAGGCCAAAGTTCTTGTCGAAGATCTGAGCGAATACGATCGCTGTCGCTGCGACGGAGGTGATGTAAGGAACAAGCAGTGCCATGCGAAAGAAGTTCGCCCAGCGCAGACGCGCATGGTTGAGCAGGTGGGCGAGAAAAAGTGCCAGAAGTAGCTGTGGGATTGTCGAGATCAGGAATATCCCGAACGTGTTCAGGAGTGCATTCCAGAACCTGCCGTCCGCAAAGAGCAGCTCAAAGTTCCTCAGACCAACGAAGGTCTGCTTCCCGATGGGATTCCAGTCAAAGAGCGAGACGTAGAAGGTGAAGACGAGGGGAAAAAGTCCGAAGACTATGAAGATCAGGAAGAAGGGCGCAACGTACGCGTAGGGAGCAATCCGCTCCGAGAGCGGGTTACGGATCCGCGTGGCCTTCTGAATCGGGCCTTTGCGCTGTTTGCGGGAAAGAGTGGCTGTCGCCGATGACATAGGTGTACCTCCGTCAAGGAGTGGCCCGGCCCTGTTCACGCCGGGCCACTCGGGTGGGTGGGACGATCAGCCGCCGATAGCCTGCTTGGCCGTCTGCAGGGCGGTCGTCCAGGCCTTATCGGAGGTGACACCGCCGGCTTCCAACTGGACAAGGGTGTTCAGGAGCGCACCGTTGATGGGGGTCGTGTCGGGGCCGTTGTAGAACGACGGGAATTGCTGAACGGAGGTGGCCATAACTTTGCCGATCTTCGAGTCTCCGAAGAACGGGTCAGTGTAGTCAAGGACTGACTGGCTTGTAACCGCGGAGGTCGCCGCCGGGAAGGTGCCTGATTGCACGAAGTGGTCCGTTTGACCCTCAGCCGACATCATCGTCTTGATGTACTGCCAGGCCGCCTCAGGGTGCTCCGCCCGGGCCGGGATGGCAATAACGCTGCCTCCCCAGTTACCCCCGACGCCGGGCACGCTGGCGATGCGCCACTTGCCTGCGGTGTCCGGGGCGTCGGTCTTGATGCCTTTGAGGATCCAAGAGGGAGCGATGGTGACGGCAAAGGCACCGTTCGCGCGGCCTGGAGCCCAGCCCGAGGACCACGCCGCAATACCGGCGCTGATGCCGGCGTCATGGGTTTTCACGGCGACGTCGAATGCGTCTTTCACCTGGGGGTTCGTGTCGTAGACGAGCTTGCCCTCGTCCGAATAGTACTTCTCGCTGACCTGGTTAACGGTCGAGAAGAAGACGCTGGTCTCAATGTTGTCAACGAAGGGCTTGCCGGTGGCGGCCGTGTACTTCCGCCCCATTTCGATAAACGAGGGCCAGTCCTTCCACATGGCAGCGACTTCTTCGGGCTTCGTCGGCAGGCCGGCCTGCTCGAAGAGATCCGCACGGTAGGCGAAGCCCAGTCCTCCGACATCCGTCGGAATGCCTATCACTGAGCCGTCAGGCGCGGTCGCAGCACCTGCAGCCCAGCCTAGGTAGTCGTGGGCGATGTTGTCGCCGCCCAGGCTGCGCAGGTCCACGAAGTTGGAGCTGTTCTCTACGAACTTGGGCAAGTCGTCATTCTGGATCATAACGAGATCGGGAACCTTGCCCCCCGCCAACGCGGCTGTGAGAGCAGTTGCGGTCTCGGTGGTGCTTCCGACCTCAGTCAGCTTGACCTTCGCGTCGGGCACCTTCTTGGCGTACTCATTGACGCTGTCCTTCGCATTGATCCCGGTGAAGGACCAGAAAGAGACCTCCGCATTCGGGCCGGCTGGTTTTCCGCCGCCACCGGAGGAGCATCCGGTGAGAGCGAGGGCAAGTACTGCTGCAGTGGCGGCTATCGCCGTCAAGCTTCTTTTCACGACAATTCCTCTTCGTTGGGGCCTTGGAAGTGATCTCAGAGCGTTCGATCTGGACTGAGAGAACGATCTCTGGCTAAACGGTAGCCGTCGGTTCAGGACCACGCAATAGCAATCTGCGAGAACAGATAAATATCGAGGTATCGATCTCTATACTGTTCGATAACCAAGTTTCGCCAACGGGGCGCGTTCAGCTGACGGGTTTCTGGATTCCATGGGAGCCTTGAGATCGAAGTCTGGAGCTGGCCTGCAGCCACGAACCAAGGCCCATCGTCGACAACCTTAAAAAGGATGCACAATGCCAAGACCCACGCTGGTAGACGTTGCCAAAATCGCAGGCGTGTCCCGAGCCACGGCTGCGCGGGTACTTGCCGGCGAGACGAACGTCGACGCCACGATGGCTGCGGCTGTTGAGCAGGCCGCCAAGGAGCTGGGCTATGAGGCCAACAGCGCAGCTCGCATGCTGCGCGGAGGGCGCGCGGGAGCGATCGCACTCATCATCGCCTTCAACGAGCTGGACAGCCTGACAGGCACGTTCTTTACCGCAGTGCTCAAGGGCGCTGCGAAGGGACTTTACGCTGGGGAGGTTCAACCAATTCTGGTCCCGGCCGACCACGACGATGGCGACCGTATCCCACGGTTTCTGCGCTCGGGGGCAATAGACGGTGCAATCGTCATCCTTCAGCACGAGATCACGCATCTGGCGCAGGCGCTCATCGACTCCCCCGTTCCGATCGCGTGGGTTGGGCAACCCCGCATCGCGCTTGCTCCCGACGCGATCGTCATCGACTCCGACAACTACGGGGGCGGAAGGCTGGCCGCCCGGGCGCTCGCGGACGCCGGACGACGACGGCTGGGCATCATCGCGGGCCCCAACGATATGGAGCCAGCCCGCGAGCGTATCAGGGGCTGGCGCGACGAGCTGGCGCGGCTCGGCATCGACGACAGTCCGATCGTGCACGGCGAGTTCACCCTTGTGAGCGGTTCAGCCGCTATGGCACGGCTCCTCAAGCGATACCCAGACCTCGACGGCGTCTTCGCGTCCTCCGACCTGATGGCGAGCGGGGCGATCCGGGTACTCCAGGCAGCAGGTCGACAAGTCCCGTCCGACGTCGCCGTGATCGGTTTCGACGACGTCTCCATCGCGACCACCATGGATCCAACACTCACGACAGTTAGACAGCCGTTGGAGGATATGGGCCGGGTCGCCGCAGAGACCCTACTCGCGGTCCTGCGTGGGCGCGACGTCGAACGGAGGCCGATTCTGAGCACTTCCCTCGTCCAGCGAGAGTCAGCATGATGAACGGCCTTCCACCCGCCACCCCCGGACGGCAAGGGCCGGTCTTTGTGACGGCAACGAACGCCGGCACTTGGGAGGAGGGGCTCATTGTCGGGAGTGGCCGGGTCGGCGCGGTCGCGTACGGTCCCGCCGACGCCATCACCATTTCCTTCGCGCACGAGAACTATTTCCTCCCCGTGAATCCGCGGCCTGACGCACCCGACCTCGCTCCTGTGCGGAGGCGGCTACGGGATGCCCTACTCTCGGGTGATGCGGACACCGCAAGCGCCGCGCTCAGCCATGGCGTCCGCGCCAGCGGCTATGGGGACGACCTGATCTGGACCGACCCACTCGGGCTTTGCGCGACACTGACCATCCGTACCCCCGGCGGCGTATCTGAGTCGCAGCGGACCGTCGATCCGCTTCTTGGCGAGGTTGCGATCGAGTGGACCGATCTCGATCTTGGACGGCACGCGCTCCGGCTCATCGCCCCGTACGGTAGCGAGTCTGTCCTGCTTGCGCTCGAGGCTGACTGTGAAAGCACCAGCATTCTCGAGCTAGGTCTGGGTGCCGGCGCACCAACGTCCTTTGACACCGGTGTGCCCGACGCTTCCGCCGTGGTCAACGCGAGTTTCGAAGGTGGGGCCCGAGGCATACTCTTTGCTGATGCAGGCGACGGACCCACCGCCATTCGTGCTGCCGTTACTGCCGTGACGGAGACGACGTGGCAGGCCGATGGAGGTCTTGCACACTCAGGCGTACCGACAGGGCCCGAGGTCCCGCGGGTGATCCGCGTCGACATCACGCTGGCGTCCGACGACCTAAGCGCTGAAGCGGCCGGTGACATGCCGACGTCGTGGGACGACGTCCGCAACGAGCAGCGGGAAGCGCTTTATCCCCTTACCGGCGCGTCAATGCTTGATCTGCAAAGCGGCTCGTCCGAGACACGAACCGAGGAACTTTGGGCAACGGCCCGGGCCGGTGACGAAAGTGCGCGACGCCGGGTGGTCGAGGCCGCGTATTTGAGCGGACGGGCGAACATCATCGCCTCCACAGGTGAGCTGCCACCAACCCTCCAGGGCGTCTGGCAGGGAACCTGGCGCCCTGCCTGGTCAGCCGACTACACACTGAACGGCAACGTACAGAACGGCGCCATGGCCGGTATGACTACAACTGGCACCCCGGAGCTTGCCCTGTCGCTCCTCAACCTCGTACTCCCCCACCTGGACGATTACCGCGATAACGCACGATTGGTCTTCGGTGCCGAGGGAATGTTGTTACCCTCGCGGATGTCGACACACGGCCGCGCTAACCATTTCGCCGAGCAATACCCCCACCTGTTCTGGACCGGGTGCGGCGGCTGGGTTCTGCGAATCGTGGCCGACGCCCTCACCACTACCGGCGATCGATCCATCGTGGACGACAGAGTGTGGGAAATGGCCGAAGGGGTTCTCCGTTTCGCCGAAACCGCATTTCCTAAAGTCGGCGGCGTGCGCAGGATTGTCCCTTCTTATTCACCCGAGAACACGCCCGGAAAAGCGCGAGTCCCCCTCGCGACGGACGCGACGATCGACGTCGCCATTCTGCGCGATTCTGCCCGGGCGACCAAGCTGCTTGGCCGAGCCCGCGACGACGACTCGCTGGATGCACGATGGTCTCATGTCCTGCGCCAACTGCCGGCCTATCGCGTGGCAGGTGACGGCACACTCGCCGAATGGCTCGACCCACAGTGGAACGAGAACATCGCGCACCGCCACGCCTCCCAGCTCTACCCGCTGTGGTACGAGATCGATCCGGCCTTCGACGGCGACGGTGAGGAGGCGGCACGATTGCGTGCAGCCGCCTCTGAAACCGTGAGGAACAAGATAGCGTGGCGTGCTGAGGCGCCCACCGCGCCCCCTGGACGCATGGAGATGGCGTTCGGCTTGGTCCAGGTCGGGCTGGCTGCTGCAGCGCTCGGGGATGCGGCGGCGGCAGAGACCTGCGTCAACTGGCTTGCGATTGACCACTGGAGCCCGACGCTGACAACGACGCACGATGCGGGCAGGATCTTCAACTTGGACGCAAGCGGAGGTCTTCCCGCACTCGTTGCTGCGATGTTGCTTGGGTCCACCACCGAGTCGCTGTCAGTGCTGCCCGCGGTACCCACCGCATGGCCGCGCGGGTCCGTGACGGGACTTCGCGCACGCGGAGGGCTCGCCGTCGATCATCTTAGTTGGGACACACAAGGTGCCTCCTTCACGGTGCGTCGACTTCCTGGAGCCGAATGGCTGGCACCATCGGCGGGGACGCTGGTGCGGCTCCCCCGTCCGGCGTCGATCCGCATTGACGGCAAGCCAGTGACGGGAGTACGACTCGAGATCGGCGAGTGTCCGGTTCACGTCGAGCTGGAATGGCTGAGCGTCCAAGACGCCGGGCTTTAAAGCCGCATGCCGCCCTACGGATCAGGAAAGCCGAGTACCGAGAAGCCAGGCCATGGCCTCGTCGCGGGAAGTGAAGTACCGAGTGGGACACGGGAGTGTGCGCCGTGCCATAGCAAAGTTGGCAATGACACGATCGAGTGGACTTGAACCAAGCAGCGCAATCCGCGAAGCGGCACACTTCACACTGAAAACGGACCTGGCTTGGCGGGTCACCGCTTGGGTGTTCGCTATGTCGATCAACATCGGGTATTCCACACCGTCTGCAAGCTCATTTACCTTCGCCATCGCCCCTTGTACATCCGGAGCCTCCAGAACAGTCCCTGGCTTCCACACAATCCGGAGAATTCCCTCGGCAGCCAATTCCACTGTGCCTTTGCCGCCGTCAACCATGATCGGTTTCATCATTTGCTCCCCCAGCATCTTGTTGAAGCCAAGACTAACTGCCTGCTTGAAGATGCGTACAGAAGTTATGCAGAAAGTTGGCAGGGTGCCATTACCTCGGAATCGAGACGCTTCTGGTGGGACACCACTCTCGGCTCGGGCGTCAGTTTCCGAAGTCATCTGCGTCGGCAATGCTTCTCGATAAGGACTTGGTTGTTGGCGTGGCTCTTTGAGGCCACGTTGAGGCCGTGACTACTTGATCACCTCCACAGAAGGAGCGCCTCGCCCTGGCCTCCGCCGCCGCACAGCGCCACTGCCGCTTTGCCGGTGCCGCGACGTTGCAGCTCGTACGCTGCGGAGACCACCACCCGCGCGCCGGAGGCGCCAATGGGATGGCCCAAGGCGATCGCTCCCCCGTTGATGTTGACCCTGTCCATGCCGATCCTGAGCTCCGCAGCTGCATGCAGGGTTACCGAGGCAAACGCCTCGTTGATCTCCACGAAGTCCAGCTCGTCCGTACTCCACCCTTGCCTCTCAAGCGCTGTTGCGATGGCACGGGCGGGCTTGTCAGGCAGCGAGGTATCGGGGCCAGCTGTCTGTCCCGGGGCGCCCAGCACTGCCATGATTTTGAGACGGTGGGCTTCTGCATAGCTGCGCGTTGTGAGGACGACGGCGGCAGCGCCGTCATTGAGCGGGGAGGCATTGCCGGCGGTAATGGTGCCCTTCGGGGAGAACGCAGGCCTCAGCTTGCCCAGCGACTCTGTGTTGCTGTCCGGACGCACACCTTCGTCTGTGTCTACCAGCTCGGACTCTCCGCGCCGCCGGGGCACTTTGACCGGAGAGATTTCCTGGTCGAATACCCCCGCCGTCTGGGCGGCCGCTGCCCGTCGGTGAGAGTCAGCCGCCACCCTGTCCTGATCGGCGCGGGGAATCCCAAGGGCGTCATTGGCGCTATCCGTGGCCAGGCCCATGGCCTCGTGGTCGAAGGCATCGGTGAGTCCGTCGTGGGCAGCTGAGTCGATCAACGTGGTGTTTCCGTAGAGATGCCCGGCGCGGGACCCTGGCAGCAGATGCGGGGCATTACTCATGGATTCCTGTCCGCCGGCAACCACGACCGCGGCTTCACCGAGACGTAACAGCCGGCTCGCCTCAATGATTGCGCTCAGCCCGGAGAGGCACACTTTGTTGACGGTGACGGCGTGCGCGCTCAGCGGGATGCCGCCGGCGACTGCTGCCTGGCGGGCAGGATTCTGTCCTGCTCCGGCCTGGAGCACGTGTCCCATGATGACGGCGTCGACATCCTTAGGGTGCACGTTGGCCCTTTCGACGGAAGCACCGATTGCGGCACCACCGAGTTCGGTTGCGGACAGCGGGGCAAGCTGACCCATCAGCCGCCCTTGCGGCGTACGGGCGGCCCCGACGATGACGACATCTAGTTGGGGGTTCATTTTCTTCTCCTCGGACGGGACGGCAGGACGGAAGGGCCGGGACGCAGCGTATGGCGACCCGGCTGTTGATCAGGACGGGGCTAGCTAACGGCGGAAACGGGGACGCGCATCCCGGGATGGAAGGTACTGCCAGCCTCCCGATCCAGAAGGGGTGTCAGGCCGCCGGTGTGAAAGGGATAGTTGGCGCCGAGGACCATGCAAAGATCGATCTGTTGCGGGCCGGCAACGATTGACTCTTCCAGCATCGCCGTCACTTCCTGGGCCAGCGCCGCCAGCACGTTCGTGCGGACCTCCCCGGAATCCGTCGGGTGGGCCGGCGGCAGGAGGGCGGCGGCGGCAGACGAGATTCCGCCCTCGTTGTCAAGGTAGCCCGGGAGCCCTGCCGCCACCACAGCGGTCAGGCTGCGGCTCACGCCAAAGCGTTCCGGATACGCCCGGTTCAGGGTCTCGCAAATGTGTAGCTGCACGCCCGGGCCGATGTACTGGAGAAGTTGCAGCGGAGTCATGGGCAGTCCCAGTGGTTCCAAGGCGCGGTCCACAATACCGGGGTCGCCGCCGTCGTCAATCAGTGACAGCACTTGGTCAATGAGCCGCGTCAGCAAGCGATTCACCACGAATCCGGGAGTGTCCTTGACGAGCACGGCTGTTTTCTGAAGTCGTCCCGCCAGGTCAAATGCCGTGGCCAGCGCCTCTTCGTCTGTGTGTTGTGTCGCGACTATTTCCACGAGCGGCAGCACGGCCACTGGATTGAAGAAATGGAAGCCAATGAGTCGCTCGGGGTGGTTCAGAGTGGCACCCATGGCCTCGACCGACAGGGAGGACGTGTTGGTCAACAGCAGCGCGTCTGGCCGGATGAGCGGTTCGACTTCTGCAAACACAGCGCGCTTAAGATCAAGTTCTTCGAAGACTGCCTCAATGACCACATCGCAGTCCGCCAATACCGCCTTGTCCGTCCCGCCGGTGATTAGAGCGAGAATGTCGTCGGAGTCCTCAACCGCGAGGCGGCTGGCGGAAACCTGTTTGTCCAACTGGACACCGATCCGGCCCAACGCGGAATCGACGCGTTCCTGGGACAGATCCGTGATTCGCACCGGGAGGCGCAGCTTTTGCGCGAAGATCAGCGCGAGCTGGCTGGCCATCAGCCCAGCTCCGATAACGCCCACGGATCGAACCGGGAGGGGCTCAACAGCTGGCCTGCCCGTGGGCTTCTTCACCATGGACTGTGTGACATGGAATGCATAAATGCTCGCTCGGGCCTCATCGGAGAGCAGCAGTTCGCCGAACGCACGAATCTCTGCCGCTGATCCCGTGGTGCCGCGCGGCGTTCGGGCTGCCGCGGAGATCAGCTCCAAGGCACGATAGGGTGCGGGGGCAGCGCCATGGAGACGCGCGTCCAGCTTCTTGCGCATCGCGTCCAGGGCCGTGAAAGGGGCGACGGCGCCAAAAGGCTTCCGTTCTTTGTCTGGGCCCATGTGCGCTGTGGCTGAGTCCTTTCCGGAGAGGATGCCGACCGCGAAGTCCAGCGAGGCTTGCAGGAACCCGTCCCCCGGGAGCATGCGATCGACCAAGCCAATGTTGGCCGCCGCCTGCGAAGAGAGCGTCCTGCCCGCGAGCGAGTCTGTGACCACCAGACGTGCCGTGAGGTCCGGGCCAAGGAGTTCCACTGTGCGCCGAATACCGCCCCAGCCCGGAATCAGGCCGAGCCGGACTTCCGGAAAACCCAGTGCCCGTGCAGAGTGGGCGACAGTGCGGTAGTCGGCATGCAGTGCCAGTTCCAGCCCGCCGCCCAACGCGACGCCATTGATGAAGGCGAACGTTGGAACAGATAGCGCGGCCAGGCGACCCAACGCCGTTAGGCCTTGGCGCGCCACATCCTCGGCCTGTTCCAGGGTGGTGAGTGCTGTCATCACTTTCAGGTCTGCTCCGGCACAAAACACCGGGCCTTGACCGGTGACAGCAACTGCGTCAACCCTGGAGAGGTCCAAGGAGTTCAACGCGGCCTCGAACCCGGCCAACGATGTCGGCCCCATGGTCACAGGGCGATGCCCGGAGTTCGTCAAAGTCAGAAGTGCAAAGCGGAATCCAGCATGGTCAATGTAGGTGGTGGAAGTCGTAGTGACTGACTTCCCGGACTCTTGAGGTACCTCGATGCGGGTAGCTGTTTCCATGGCTACGAAAAGCTCGGGATGCCAGTGATCGCACGGCCCATGATCAGCGTGTGAACCTCGTCTGTACCCTCGTAGGTGCGCACGCTCTCCAGATTGTTGGCATGGCGCAGCGGTGAATACTCAAGCGTGATCCCGTTTCCGCCAAGGATGGTGCGGGCAGAACGGCAGATCTCGATCGCTTGGCGGACGTTGTTGAGTTTGCCGAAGGAAATCTGCTCGGGGCGTAAGCGTCCAGCGTCCTTGAGCCGCCCTGTCTGAAGGGCAACGAGCGTTCCCTTCTGGATTTCCAGGACCATGTCAACGAGCTTTTGCTGGGTGAGTTGGAACGAGGCGATCGGTTTGCCGAATTGTATGCGCTCGTGCGTGTATGCCAGAACACTCTGGTAGGCGTCCCGGGCCGCACCCATCGCGCCCCACATGATGCCGTACCTCGCTTCGTTGAGGCAGGAGAACGGACCACGGAGGCCGACCACGCCCGGTAGTACGGCACTTTCTGGCAGTTGAACGTTCTCAAGGGTGATGTCGCACTGGATCGACGCCCGCATGGACATCTTCTGGGATATCGGAACGGCGGAGAAGCCCGGCGTGTCGGTGGGGACGACGAAGCCGCGGATGCCGCCGTCGGTCTTCGCCCAAATGATCGCGACGTCGGCGATGGATGCGAGGCCTATCCAGCGTTTCGCTCCGTTGAGGACCCAGCCCAACTTTCCTCGAACGGCCCGGGTGACCATCCCCGCGGGGTCACTGCCGGCAGTGGGCTCGGTGAGGCCAAAACAACCGATTAGTTCCCCGGCCGCCATGCCCGGCAGCCATTGTTGCTTGTGCTGCTCCGAGCCGAACTTGGAGATCGCGCTCATGGCGAGAGAGCCTTGCACTGACACAAAAGTCCGGATGCCGGAGTCACCGGCTTCAAGTTCCATTGCGGCGATCCCATATTCGACCGCGCTGCGGCCGCCACAGTCGTAGCCGCTCAGGTGCATTCCCAGGAGGCCCAGGCTCCCCATTTCCTTGACAAGGTCCTGTGGGAATACAGCGTCCTCGTACCAGGAATTGATGTTGGGACGGATCCGGTCATCGACGAACCGGCGGACCTGGGTGCGCAGGTCAAGCTCCTGCTCCGTAAGCAGGGAGTCGATGTCGAGGTAGTCGGTGGCAAGGTCGGTCACGTGTGTGCTCCCATTGGTTGATGCTGGCATTTGCTCTTTTGGTCCAGATGTTGCGGTAGCTTCGTTGTTGTGGGTCCGTGAAGCCAGGCGGACACTTCCTCAGCGTCCTGGCCGAGCCGTGGCGGCCGGCGGTGGTAAGAGACGGGCGTCTCTGACAGGCTGATCGGATTGGCCGGCAGGCTGACGGTGTCGGTTCCTTCCCCGACGTCGACGCGGGCGTTCAGTCCGAGTCGGCCTGCCATCGCGAAGGCGCCAGCAATGTCATTGACGGGACCGCAGGGGACCCCGCAAGCCGACAGCTCGCGGTACCAGTGCTCTGCGCTTTGACCCATGGTTTGCGCACTTATTGCCCGATCGAGTTCTTCGATGTGGGCCACGCGCGACGGATTGGTAGCGAAACGGGGCTCTTCGGCGATATCAGGGATTCCGAGTGCAGAACATAATTGGGCGAACTGCCGGTCGTTGCCTACGGCGATGACGATTTGCCTGTCCGACGCCGGGAACAGCTGGTAGGGCGCGATCGAAGGGTGCCGGTTACCAATGATGCCCGGAACGAAGCCGCCGGCGGTATAGCCAACGCTCTGGTTGACCATACTGGATAGCAACGTACTCAGTAGGTTCACTTCGACGAGTTGGCCCCGGCCTGTGGACTCCCGAGCCCTGAGGGCGGCCAGCACGCCAATCGCCGCATGCAGCCCGGTCAGCACATCTACCAAGGCGACCCCTGCTTTTACAGGTTCGCCCGGCCCAGGACCGGTCACACTCATTAGTCCTCCAACGGCCTGCACCAGGAGGTCGTAGCCTGGCAGGGCTGCCGCGTCATCACTCGAACCAAACCCCGTGATGGAGCAATACACCAGCTGTGGGTTAATCTCTGCGACCTGGTCGTAGGACAAGCCGTGCCGGGCCATGGTGCCTGGACGGAAGTTTTCGATCAGCACGTCCGCGCGCCGGATAAGCTCCACCAGGTCCCGATGGTCGGCAGGGTTGGCCATGTCAGCGGTGAATGATCGCTTGTTGCGGTTCACTGATAAGAAGTATGTAGCTTCATGATCGTCGGTAAACGGCGGGCCCCATTGCCGGGTGTCATCACCTAGGCCGGGCCGTTCAATTTTGATGACATCGGCGCCAAGGTCACCGAACAACATTGTTGCGTAGGGTGCTGCCAGCACCCGGCTGAAATCGGCAACGAGTATCCCGGTCAGTGCGCCAATTGGCTGCTCCTGGAAATCGGCGTCAGTCATGTGGTTCTCCTTTCGGTCGAATCACAGGGATCAATGGGCGGCCGCGCGCGGCGCGTTATTGAACAGCGATGTCTGAACGATCAGCATGATGGCGGCCGCAGCCAGCGGTAGTACGGTGACTTGCAGCAGCCCGGCTCCCTGCCAACCGAATTGAGGCACCAGCGCTGCGAACAGCAGGCCGGAAAAAGCTGCGGAGCCGTAGTAGCAGGTGACGAACAGCCCGGCGGCTCGCCCCACTTGGTGGGGACGGACTGCCCTTTGGATCACGCTGTTGGTGTTGGGGAAGAAGACTCCGGTCCCGAACACGCCCATGAGGCAAGCGAAGACGCACTGCCACACGAAGGTTGCCTGCACTACGTAGATGAGCACGCCGAGAACAGCCATCACGGCCAGGGATACGATCAACAGGATTCTCTGGTTGATCCGGTCACCGATCCAACCACCGAGCAGGCCCGCCAGACCACCCACACCGACAAAGCTCAGCGCCAGTGCTGATTCCCCGGTGGATACGCCCAACTGCGTGGTCAGGAACGTGGGGTACAGACCCAGGAATCCATATAAGGCGAGGGCCCCGCATCCGGAAGCTGCAGCGATAGCGAGTGAGTTACGGTTGTAGGCCTTGGCCGGCATGTAATCGTAGGAACCCTCCACGCCGGTGGTGCTGATAGCTTGCTCAGTGAATTTGCGGCTGACGGTGAACATCGCTGTCACTGCCAGAACCAGGCCAAGAAGTCCGAAGATGGTGAACGGGGCCCGCCACGTTCCAAATTGGCCAGCGAACATAATGCCGAGTCCGGGCCCGAAGGTTGCGCCCAAGCCAAATGCGAAGCCCAGAATCCCGAGGGCAAGGCCACGACGGTGGTGGAAGAACGCGCCAACAGCTGCGAACAGGGCTGCGGCTTGCATCCCCTCGCCGAGCCCGGAGATGATCCGGTACACGGCCATGTCTCCCCACGATGTTGCGAGCGGGGTAGCCAAGGTACCTAGTGAGTAAATCGCGATGCTGACCAGCAGGACGGCTTTACGCGAGAACCGCTCCACGAGGAAACCTGCGGGAATTCCGGCGACAGCCATACCCAGGGTAAATACCGTGGCCAGAAGTCCACCTGTCTGGAGGTTGAAGCCGTACTCTTTTGCGATCGTGGTCATGAGGGGCGCGAAGACCTGCCGGTCCATGGCGTTGAGCATGAAAGTGATGGCCAAGACCCCCAGCGACACGGCAGCAATGAGGTTCGTTGCCATGCCCTCGGGGTTGTTCTTGACCCTGGATGGGGCCGGACTGGCCGGGATGGCATCCATGGAGATAGCGTCCATCGGCTCAGGGTAGGTGGGGACTGCGTGCTTAACGCTGGAAGCCGCCGTGCCAGGGGCGCTCCCGGAACTGGAAGTATTTGGATGGGACATCATTGTCTCCTTGTAGAGGACTGGCGTTGTATGGGGCTTGCGTTGTATGTGGCTTGCATCAGCGGAGTGCCTGGCTGCAAGGGCCAGTTCGGAATGCTTGAAGTGGGCCAACCTGTAACGCAGGAAGGGGTTGGCTGCGCAGTAAGGCGGTGGGAACTTTCTGCGATTCGATGTAGTGCTAACGATAGCACCGAGTGGCATCGAGTCAAGAGCGGCTACGAAAATCACCATCAAGAAGTTTTGAAACCAGCAAGAATCCAATGATTACACTCGCATTGGGAGCCAACGACAAGGGGCTAACATTTCTTCGATCCAATGGATTCCCCTTGACGTCGCAGACAGCCGTGCTATCGTTAGCATCAAGCCAGGGGGTTTGGGCTACAAGTCAAACCACCGAAAGCAATGACCCACGAAGAGATTTGCCCAGGAGGAACGATGGTTACGACCAAGGATATCGCTGCGCATTTGCAACTATCCGTCTCTACGGTCGGCCGCGCACTGGCCGACGACGCCCGCATCAGCGAGCAGACCAAGGTGCGTGTCCGCCAGGCCGCTTCGGAGCTTGGCTACGTCGGTAACCGGGCGGCCAGGATGATGCGTGGCGCCTCAAGCAACGTCGTCGGGCTTGTCATCCCGGATGTCCGCAACAGCTTCTACTCGACCATCGCCCACGAATTGTCCGCGATCATGGCCGGGGAGGAGTATCAGCTGATGCTCGCGGAGACGTTCGATGATCGCCTGATCGAGCGGCGGCACCTCCGTGAGTTGTCCGCCAGTCACGCAGCAGGAGTGGTGATTGCACCGACACCCAACCCCCACGGGGACTCGGTCAACCTGCTGCGGGGCATGCCGCACGTCCAGTTGCTGCGCCGGCATGCATCCCTGGGCGGTCAATGGTTCGGCCTCGACGACCAGCGGGCGTTACAGGATGCCACGGCGCACTTGCTGGAACTCGGGCACACGCGGATTGCATATATCGGCGCTTCCGAGGACCTGCCCACGGGCCGGGAACGGCTGGAGGGCTACACCCAGGCACTACTCGCCGACGGCATCCCGCCGGCCTCTGATCTGGTCGAACTCGGGCCTCCTGCCTCACCGGAGCATGCCAAGGAAGCGATCCGCCGGCTGCTGAACCACCCAACCCCGCCAACCGCCGTCGTACTGGGCTCCGTGCAACACACCGTTGGGCTGCTGGACGCGGCCCTGGAGATAGGAATCGAGGTGCCCAGTGAGCTTTCGGTCGTCGGGTTCGGCGATCAAAGTGGATTCTCCTGGTGGGGGCCTGGCCTCACCACCATAAGTCTCCCTATCGGAGACGTGGCTACGTCCTGCGGACTTTGGTTCATCCGCAGGCTCAACAACCCGCCAGCCGGCAACGATCCCTATGAGTCCGTCTCGGCGGGCTGGCTCGTACCCCGCGGAAGCACCGCCGCGCCGCGGGCGGAATCGCGCAAGCGCTCCGCCTGACATCGTGACCACTACAAGAGATGCGCACCTTCTGCGCACGAAGATTAAAGGGTGCTGCCCCTAGCACCAATTGGAGAAAACATCATGCTGCCACCGGTCGACTTGCGCCCGCCGTTCAACATCAGCCGAACCAGCCATCTACGACTTAATGTCGCCGACCTGGCCGAGAGCCGTAAGTTCTACACCACGGTCCTGGGCTTGGTGGTAAGTGACGAGGACGAATCGACAGTTTACCTCCGCGGCCTGGCGGAGGCTTGTCACCACAGCCTCGTATTGGAGAAAAGCTCCGACGGCGGCACCGCCCGCAGGATTGGATTCCGAGTCTTTTTCGACGAGGACCTTGACGAGGCCTACCGCTATTTTCGTGACCGCGGCCTCCCCGCCGAGTGGGTGGAGATGCCGCATCAAGGCCGCACACTCCACGTTTCGGACCCTATTGGCACCCCATTGGAGTTGTGCGCAACAATGTCCACCCGGCCGCGCCTGCACATCAATTTCGAGCAATACCAGGGTGCCCATGCCCAGCGGCTGGACCACTTTCAACTGCTCGTCCCGGACGTCTATGAACTATGCGCTTTCTACAGCGGACTGGGGTTCCGCAACTCGGAGTACTTGGAGCATGGCGACGAGCTGATCGGTGCCTTCATGTACCGAAAGGGCACCTGCCTGGATCTGGCCATGGTGCCCGGCGACGGTCCCAGCCTTCACCATTTCGCTTACACCGTTTCCGAAAGCCACGATATCTTCACCGCCTGCGACTTCGCTGGAATCCTGGGTTACGGCGACGGGGTGGAACGCGGCCCGGGACGACATGGACCCGGCGGCATGCTGTTCAGCTACCTTCGCGACCCGGACGGCCACCGCGTCGAAGTCTTCAACAGCCACTACCAGACTATCGACATCGAGACTGAACCTGTGCGGTGGGATGCCACGTCGGTCAGCACCAACGCCCGATGGGGACTCCCGGCCTTGGAAAAGTGGTACTTCGAGGCCTCTGCTTTCGTTGACGTCCCCTTGAAGTCTCCTGCCACTCCCCCATCCCCCATGACGCTGGAGAAGTTCCTGTCCAGCCCACAGCCTCGCTGATCCCAACCCGAACTGGAGTCCAATACATCATGTCCCGAGTTCCTTCCCTCTCCCGTGACCATGCCGCGTCGGCTGATCATCAGTCTCTATGGGACCGCCTCGAAGCCGAGCGCAAAGTACCTACGGCCAACATTTTCCGCACGCTGGCGAATGCGCCTGTCCTTTTAGATGCCTTCCTTTCCTACGCCAACGCCTTGCGTGACGGTTCCAAGCTAAGTCCGAAACTGCGTGAACTGGCGATACTGTCCGTCGGCCATGCCACCGGTTCCGAATATGAAATCGCCCACCACCAGTCGCACGGGCGCAAAGCCGGGATCACAGAAGAACAACTGGGGGCCGTTGCCTCCGCGGAGGATTCCGGGCTCTTCAACGAGCCAGAGCTTGCCGTCATTGCCCTTGCCAGGGAGTCCACGACGCATGTGCACGTATCGAGTGCTACGTGGGATGCTGCCGCTGCGCATCTGGACGACCAGCAGATGGTGGAGCTAACACTGACCATTGCCTGGTACAACTCCGGAGTTCGCATCATGGGACTGCTCCACATTGACCTGGAAGACAGCTACCGCAAGTAGCTTCCGGCCCCACCCCAACCAACCCCTCTATTCAAGGAGCCCCGTCAATGACGATGATGCGCGCCGCACGACTGCACAAGATCGGCGAACCCATGTCGATCGACACCATAGAAGTACCAAAACCCCGGCCCACAGACGTTCTTGTCCGTGTCAAAGCTGTCGGCATCGTCCCGAACATGGCGAACGTCATTAACAGCTGGCCAACGTGGTTCCCACATCAACCCATCCCGGCCTTCCCCGCGATATTCGGGCTCGACCCCACTGGCGTAGTGGAGGAGGTCGGAGAATCGGTCATCAACGTCAAGCCTGGTGATCGGGTCTATGTGAGCCCTTTGCGCTCATGCGGCAGCTGTTATGCCTGTTCAGCGGGCACCCCCAGCCGCTGCCGCTACTACACACTCAACGGCTACTTCAGCACTTCCCGCGACGGCCAGCGGATTTTCGACCAGTATCCGTATGGCGGCTTCAGTGAATTCATGACTGCACCCCAACAGGCCCTGGTCAGGATCCCGGACAATCTACCCTTCGAATTGGCCGCCCGCTTTGGCTATATCGGCACAGCATACGGAGCGCTACGTCTGGCTGAGGCGGGGCCAGGAACCGTTGCCTTGATCGACGGTATAACCGGGACACTGGGTGTAGCTGCCACTGTGCTCTGCCTCAGCATGGGCGTGGCCAAGATTCTGGGCACCGGACGCAATCAACAGTTGCTCGAGAGGGTGAAGGCACTCGCACCGCGCAGAATCGAAGTGCTGACGCTTGGCGAGAAGTCGAGTGGAGAATGGGCCAAGGAACGTACCCGCGGGGACGGTGCACACTTCGTCATCAGCGCACTCGGTGCCCGGGCCGATGCTGCGGCCATGGTCGACTCCATGAAGGGAGTCAGGCGGGGCGGTCGCGTCGTGAACGTCGGCGGGGTCTCCGAAGAGGTTCCTGTGGACATGAAATGGCTCATGGACGAGCAGGTTCAAATCATCGGCTCCAATTGGTTTACCGCAGCGCAGGGCCAAGAAATGGCGGACATGATCGAAACGGGAACGTTGGATCTGTCCTATCTGGAGACTGAGGCGTTTCCGTTGTCGGAAGTCAACACCGCAATCTCCGGTCGGCTGAAAGACCCTCGTGGCGGCTTCAGCAACTACATCGTTCTCCCCTAGCAAGTAAGCGGTGCCGGTCATTCCCAGGAGCGACCGGCACCGCTTACGGATTAACCCAACAGCACTCAGGCGTCGACGCCGGTGAGCACGAAAGCCACCGTCGCCGGCGCTTTCGTCTTGTTACGCCACGCATGCCGCGCCGCAACCTGGACGATGGTGTCGCCCGGCGTGAGCTGAACCTGGACTCCGTCGTCCAGTTCGAGCCACACCTCTCCCTCCAACACAACTCCATAGTCGATGCTGGGCGTTTTGTGCATGCCGTTGGGCTCGAATAGTTCAGCAAGATCCGGAGCGTAGGCCTCCAGTTCCTGCCCTGCTGCCAGCGGGTCAAAGTCCGGACTCATCACCACGGAATCGGGCGCGTAACGCACGATCAGGAAGCTTGCACCGCCCGGGCCGGGGACCACAGGACCATGGTTGTTGGTCGGCTCGGCTTCAGGAGTCTGGCTTGTAGGCGTTCCAGCGGTGAACCAGACCCTGATCTGCGATTGCCCCGGCATGCTCTCGAAGTCGTGGCTGTGGGGCACCACTCCGTCCGAGACCAACACCGACTTTCCTGCGGAGTCGGTACCCGTTACTACCCTGCGAACGCTCATTGTGGATCCTCTCGTCAGATCATGCCATCGTTAGCACTATCGCCCACGGCTGTTTTCCTGTCAATGCTGCCGCGTTGTACTGCTCCATCAGGCGGTAGTCATAAAAATAGGTAGTGACCCGCCGCGATCATTGTGCTATCGTTAGCATTATGTTCGACGAAGATCATCAAGAACCTGAATTTGCCCCCACAGGAATCGTGCTCGCCCAAGCGGGACGGATGGAAGAGGCGGCTGAGGTTTGGCTCGTATACCAAGGCCGAGCCCTCCCCCTGCGGGACTGGGCGCCGCAGTGGGACTGTGCGAGGTTCGCCTCAATCACTGAACTGATTGGGCAATGGAGCGATCATCACACCGAACTTCGACGACTTACCGAGCTGCCGCAGACCGCACAAACCATCGCCGAAGGCGGTCTCTCCGTAGCCTCGCTCCGTTTCGAGGCCCCCCTCCGCCCCGCTCAACTCTTCTGCACTATCGGTAACTACAGGCGCCAGGTGGTGGAGGCCGCCGTCGACGCCGGTCTTCCGACCGAAGCCGAGCGAGTGCGTGCCGCGACGCTGCAGGCGCTCGACCAGCGCCAGCTACACGGCTCGCCCTATATCTGCCTGACCAGCGTGGACCGCGTTGGAGCCCCGGTCGGAGAGCTGGGTCTGGATCCGGAAGTGGACACCTTGGACTGGGAAGTTGAGATCGGCGCCGTCATCGGCTCGCCCCTCTCGCGACTCACACTCCCCGAAGCGTCGGCAGCTATTGCCGGCTACTGCGTGGTCAATGACCTGACAATCCGATCACGCGTTGTCCGGCCTGACCTTCCAGCTCTGGGCAGCGACTGGGTGCAAAGCAAAGGCATGCACGGATCGCTGCCCCTTGGACCTTGGTTCGTACCTTCATGGCAGGTTCAGGACCCTTCCGGCCTCCGGCTGCAGCTCTGGCTCAACGACACGCTGATGCAAGACGACACAGCAGCGGACATGGTCTTCACCATTCCCGAACAATTGCAGTATCTGTCCCAGCACACCAGGCTTCGCCCCGGTGACGTGCTGTGTACTGGCTCACCCGCCGGGTTCGGACTCCACCACGGCCGCTTCCTGCGGCCGGGCGACGTCGTCAAGGCTTCGGTAACCGGCCTGGGCGAGCAGATCATACGGTGTGCGGAGGTAGCTCCCGCCCCGGAACACATTCAATCCAACTCCGGCCGCACCGGCCGGACACTGACATAGGAGCACGCATGACACAGCAGCAAACCGTCCTGCTGACCGACCGGGCCTGGCCCGACGACAGCATTGAACGGGACATACTTGAAGAGGCTGGATTCCGCGTGGTTGCCGGCCCCGCCGACCCCGCGCCGGTGGAAGCCATCGACGCCTTGGTCGCTGAGCACCAACCCGCCGCAATCCTCACCTGCTGGGCGACCGTTTCTTCGGAAGCGGTCTTGTCCTCTGCCTCTCTGCAGATCGTCGCCCGTATGGGAGTGGGCCTGGACAACATCGCAGTACCTGCAGCTACGAATCGCGGTGTGCTGGTTACCAATGTCCCGGACTACTGCGTTGCGGAGGTCTCTGACCACGCCGTCGGACTGGCCCTCGCGTGGACCCGCGGCCTGGTTGCAGCCGACCGCGAGGTTCGCGCTGGCAAATGGAACCCGGCAGGGGCCCGGCTTCGCCGACTATCCACCCTGACCTGTGGCGTCATCGGTTACGGTCGGATTGGCAGGGCAACCGCTGCTAAACTCCGCGCACTTGGCGCCCGCGTGGTGATCAGCGACCCTCATGCCCCTGCAGATACCGACGGCATGGAGGCCATGCCCCTTGACGACCTTCTCGCGGCCAGTGATGTTGTTGTCCTGCACGCGCCTTTGGTGCCCCAGACCCATCACCTCATCGGTGAGAGGGAGCTGTCCTTGCTTCCGCAAGACGCATTCGTGATCAACGTCAGCCGCGGCGGTCTGATCGACACCGCAGCGCTGGTGGCGTCATTGGAAAGTGGGCACATCAGTGGAGCGGGCCTCGACGTCCTGGAGGAAGAGCCGACGGTTCCCCAGGAACTACTGGCGCACCCCGGAGTCATCGTTACCCCCCACATCGCCTTCGCCTCCGACGCATCGGTTATTGACCTGCGTCGCAGTGCTGCTGAGGAAGTCGTACGCGTCCTGCGCGGCGAACCGGCACACTACCCGTGCAACACGCCCTCCCCTCTCACAACTGGAGTGTCATCTTGAGCGCAATCCAACTCGTCCACGGCCGCCAGATTTTCGACTCCCGTGGTCGCCCCACTGTCGAGGTCGAAATTGTCCTGGACAACGGCGCCTTGGCGCGTGCTTCCGTTCCCTCCGGCGCCTCCACCGGCACCCATGAGGCCCACGAGTTGCGCGACGGGGATGACTCGGTGTTCGACGGACTCGGTGTTACCGCCGCAGTCGAGCATGTGAACGGCGAGATTGCTGCAGCGTTGCATGGTCTCGCCATCGACAACCAGCGTGCAATCGACGAGCGGCTGCGGGAACTGGATGGGACCCCGTCCCTGTCGCGCCTCGGGGCCAACGCCGTTCTCGGCGCATCACTGGCAGTCTGCCGAGCCTCCGCTGTGGCCAGCGGCTTACCGCTGTACCGACGGATCGCCCAGCTCGCCGGCACTGAGGAACCGGTTCTGCCGATGCCAATGGTCAACATTCTTTCCGGCGGTCTCCACGCCGGCCGTGGCATGGACGTCCAGGATTTCCTGGCCGTCCCGGTAGCAGCGACCTCAGCCCTCGAAGCGATCCACCTCACCTCCCGCGTCAGAACCGCCGCGGCCAGGCTTTGCGCAGACCGGGGGCTTCCAACCCTGCTGGCAGACGAGGGCGGTCTCAGCCCTGCATGCCGCACTGCCGAGGAGGCCCTCGAGCTGATCACACTCTCCATTGAGGCGGCGGGCCTGCGGCCCGGCACTGACATCGCGATCGCCATCGATGTGGCTGCCTCCTCCCTCTTCGACAGGGACACAGGTGATTACCACCTGCGGCGACAGGAACGGCACGTCAGCACCGCGGAAATGATAGACATGGTTTCCGCATGGGTGGATAACTATGCAATTGTGTCGATCGAGGACCCCCTCGACGAGGACGACTGGGCCGGTTGGGAGACATTAACCACCCGTCTGGGAGACCGGATCAGGCTGATCGGGGATGACTTGTTCACTACCAACAGTTCACGGCTTGCTCAAGGAATAGCCCGCGGCGTTGCCAATGGCGTCCTGGTCAAGGTCAATCAGAACGGCACACTGACCGGCACATTGGACGTGGTCGCAGAGGCCCGCGCAGCAGGGTATGCCCCTGTTGTCTCGGCGCGATCCGGGGAGACCGAGGATGACTTCCTCGCGGACCTGGCCGTAGGAACCGCAGCGGGGCAGATCAAGATAGGTTCTGTCCGGAACTCGGAACGACTGGCCAAGTACAACCAGTTGGTCCGAATCGCCGAAGACACCACCCTTGGGTTCAGTCAGCTGCCTGCCTTGGGCTCCACCCCCGTGGCTGTCCGGTGAGCGCGTACGAGCCTGAGTCCCGTGTCAGGGAGTTCCTGCTCCACCACGGGCTCATGCAGCCTGCCGAAGCCGCTGTGCTCACGCCCCTTGCCGGTGGCGTGAGTTCGGACCTCTGGCGGGTAGACCTGCCCGGCCGTAGCCTCTGCGTTAAGGGCGCGCTGGCCAGGCTGAAGGTGGCCCAAGAGTGGCTCGCACCCACCTCGCGCAACCGCGTGGAATACGACTGGCTGCAGTTGGCCGGCACGATCACTCCAGGGCAGGTTCCGCAGGTACTCGCCTATGACGAGCAGGCCGGTCTCTTCGCCATGCAGTTTCTTCCTCCCGAGGACTATCCGGTGTGGAAGACGGAACTCCTCGCCGGGCACATTGAACCCACGGCCGCGTATGCAGTAGGAGACCTCGTTGGCCGGCTGCATGCAGCAAGCGCCAAAGACCCCTCCGCTGCGGCCAAGTTTGCCACAGACGATAATTTTGACGCTTTACGCATCGAGCCATACTTCCGGGTCACAGCCCGCGCAAACCCTGATGTTGATGATCGAATCGATTGGTTGGCTGCAGTGACCACCGGTACACACCTGGTGGTGGTCCACGGTGACGTCAGCCCCAAGAATATCCTTCTGGGACCGCACGGGCCTGTGCTGCTCGACGCCGAGTGCGCATGGTTCGGGGACCCGGCGTTTGACGTGGCGTTCTGCTTGAACCATCTCCTGCTCAAAGCGATGGTCCTCCCCGACCACATCGAGCAATTGCACCGGTCCGCCCAACTGCTGCTGGAGGGCTACATGCAGCACATCAATTGGGAACCGGCGGCTCACCTCATGGGACGCGTCGCGGCGCTCCTGCCGCTGCTCGCCCTTGCCCGGGTGGACGGCGCGTCCCCCCTGGAATACCTGTCGCCAGACCAACGGCATCACGTGCGGGACCTCGCGCGATCACGGATGGCACGTCCGATTCCCGCCATCGACGTCGTTATCGACGACTGGATGGTGGCAGCCCGAGCCACCACGGCAGGAGCGCCGCCGATCAAGGAGCCGGCA
The DNA here is from genome assembly GCF_019038615.1 of Paenarthrobacter aromaticivorans. Classification (NCBI taxonomy): domain Bacteria; kingdom Bacillati; phylum Actinomycetota; class Actinomycetes; order Micrococcales; family Micrococcaceae; genus Paenarthrobacter; species Paenarthrobacter aromaticivorans. The sequence goes on along the minus strand of NZ_JAHOPC010000002.1, from coordinate 609,014 downwards.
CCGTGACGTTCTCGCTTGCGACAACCCGGATTGACGGAACGCCGACACCAGTCCTTAGTCTTCCTGATGGGCGCCTTTACAGGATCGCCGACCTCTCTCCCGGCTTACTCTCCGACAAATCCCCAGCCGGGCTGATGGCTGTCTTCGAGAACTGGGAGACGGCCGAGCCGTTGCTGCTCGAGGCTGTTGACACCCTCCAAGAACGTGCTGTCCAGTCAGTCGACCCACCAGTGGACCTCGGAGACTGGCTTACGCCGTTGCAGTACCCGAGAAAGGTCATCTGCACTGGGGCGAACTACTACGACCATGTCATCAACGACGGCGGCCACGCGGGTTTTTCGAAAGAGGACAACGTTCCTGTCTTCTTCCTCAAGCCACCCACCACGACGCTGGTGGGTCAGGGCCGGTCCGTCCGCTATCCGAACCAGACCGAAAAGTTCGATTACGAGCTTGAGTTGGCATTCGTCATCGGCAGGGCCGGCAAGAATATCCCCGTAGGCCGTGCTCGTGAACACATCGCCGGCTACACCATTGCGTTGGACTTATCCGCCCGCGACTGGCAGCGCCATCCCAAGCACCTGGTCAAATTCGACCTGTTTGGAGGCAAAGTGTTTGACGACAGCTGCCCGCTGGGTCCGGGGATCGTGCCGGCACGCTTCATCGACGACACCAACCTGCAGTTGCAGTTCCGGCTCAACGGCGAACTCCGACAAAACGCCAATACTTCTGACCTCATCTGGTCGGTGCCAGAGCTAATATCCCTGATCAGCGAACACATGACCCTTGAACCCGGTGATGTCATACTCACCGGAACCCCGGCCGGGGTAGGGCTCGCCACGGGCACGTGGATGAACGTCGGGGACCAGCTGAAGGGCGAGATCAGCGGCCTGGGGGCCATCAGCGTGGAGATCATCGACGGCGCCAATACCCAACCTCCGTCATCAAAGGAAAGACCATGAAAGCAGCAGTCCTCACACAGGCTGGAACCATGCCGGAGTACGCGGACTTTCCCGAGCCCCAAGCTGTCAGCGGCCATGTGGTCGTCGACATCGCTGCGGCCGGGGTCCACCACCTCGATCTCGCGAAGGCATCCGGTGCCTTCGGCAATCCGGGCACCCTGCCCTACGTCATCGGGGTAGACGGCGTGGGCCGGACCTCCACCGGGCGCCGCGTCTTCTTCACGGCACCGATTTCACCCTACGGCTCCTGGGCAGAGCGCACTTTGGTGCCCGAACAGGATTTGCTGGACCTCTCGGACGACATAGACGATGTCACCGCCGCCGCGCTCGGTAACACCGGGCTCGCCGCCTGGCTGGCACTCACTTGGCGGGCGAACCTTCAACCCGGCCAGAACGTACTGGTCCTTGGCGCGACCGGAGCACTGGGGTCGGTCGCTGTCCAGCTCGCCAAAGCCCTCGGCGCAGCCACGGTGCTTGCTGTCGACCGGGATTCCGACCGGCTGGCCCTTTCCCGCCAAAGAGGAGCCACGGACACCGTCACCATCACACCGGAGACCGACTTGGTGGAGGCCTTCCGAAACACCGTTGATGGGCGGGGCTTCGACGTCATCATCGATCCCGTCTGGGGCGAACCGGCACTTGCCGCCATGCGCGTGGCCGCACGGGGCGCCCGTCACATTCAGATCGGCCAGTCCGCGGCCCCAACCATCGAACTCCCTGCCGACATCATCCGCGCAGCACGCCTGGAACTGCTCGGCTTCGCCCACGTCGACCCACCGGCAGAAATTCGCCGAAACGCCTATCTGAAGCTCACCGGGCTTGCGGCCACGGGTGCCCTGAACGTTGATACGACTGTCCTGCCACTCGCCGATTGCCAGCAGGCATGGGAGATCCAGCAACAGGGCTCCCCGCGCAAACTCGTCCTTACCCCCTAGTCCCGGCGATTTAGTCCGGGCGATCAGGAGGAATCCAATGATTAGCCAGCCTACTCATTACTACGTTGAGGTCAGGATTACCGATGGTAACCAGCTACAAAACCAACTCAACGAAGCCATCGGGAACGCGATCCGGGAAGGCCTCATGAACCCTGGCCGCGGAGTGATGGTTACCCGTCATGACCTGCAGACGTTCTCGGTGGAACTTACCCACGACGTTCCCTACGGAACGATCTCCGAGCGCGAAACGTCAGACCTCCATCCCGCGCCGCAAGCAGTCTACGAAAGCAGCCGACCCGTCTCCAGGAGCTTTTATGTACAGCGAACTCAACACACCATCTCCGAACCGGCGGATCGAGTCGGATCAGGAGGCCCACGAAGAAACCAACCGGATAATTGACCAGACGCCGGACGGTGAGGCCCTGATCGCGCTGCCATGGATCGGCTGGCACTACGTCAACGAAGTTCACCGTGGAAAATGATAAGCGACCCTCCGTCCGCGCCCCAGAGCGCAGTCGGGTTATTCCGAAGCCCCCTTCGGACTGGAGGCTTGCCTCAGGGGCAGCCTTTCGTGAACACGAGCGACGACGTGAACCCCTGCTTATGAAGCACTGGAAATACTTGTGGCCACATGAATACATTGAACTCCGCCGTGGAAACACCGTGTTGGGCACGGGATACGTCGACGAAACGACCGACGACGCAAGCGTCATATGGATTCACCTCGCCAACGGTCGGGGCCGGATCCTGGTCCATTACGACGACGGAATCGATATATGGCGCCTGGACGCCCGCATCAGTGGTCACCGAGGCCACTCCTAGACTCGGATGAGATGTTCAGAATTACACCATCAAAGAGCGTTCCGAGTGCCAGTCTTTTGCTGGGTATTCAGCGCGATAGCAGCTCCTCCAAGGCATCCGCCCCTGCCACAGCGCCTCCAGCGGCCGCATAACCGGCCGCGACACGACGCGCTCCCTCCGCCTTATCACGGGCCTTTTCGACCGCTTCCCTCAGCGAGTCCGGGGTGAGCTTCCTAGGGCTTAGCCGCACCCCGGCGTCGGCCGCCAAAACCCTGGCCGCAACCTCATGCTGGTCCCTCCCAAACGGAACCACCACTACAGGCACCCCTTTGGCCAGCGCCTTCTGGGTGGATCCCATGCCGCCATGGGTGATGGCGACAGCGGCCCTATCGAGCACCAGCGAGTGGGGCACGAAGTGCTCAACCCGGGCGTTGTCCGGAATGGCATGGATAGCGTTGGTGCCGGATGCCCGTGTGGCGCCTGCCGATCCGGCGTTGGCGGCCGGCAGCGTGGCTACGACAGTGTAGGGCTCTTTGGCGAGGGCCTCCAGGGCGGTACGCACCAGGTTTTCGTCCGCCTGATACTCCGAGGACGTCGTCACAAGCACCGCAGGGTTCTGCATTCCTTCGAGCCACGGCGGTGTACTGACAGGTGGTTCCCACGTCACGGAGCCGATCATTCGGATGCCCGGGGCCCAGTCGGGGTGGGCATACTCGAAGGGTTCCGCGGTGGTTACAAGCATCAGTGGGGCTGTCCGGAAAAAGGCGTCCGCAGTGCGCACCGGCGGTAGCTGCCCTCCAGAAACCTCTGCACGCAGGCGGTTCATCCCCGGCATCATCAACTTCTCGACGGCGCCAATCACCATGCGTCGGACGACGGCGTCACGGGCGCTTCCCAAAAGTCCTGGCATGGGAAGGAGCCCCGGACCGAAAGGCGGTGTCCCCTTGGACTGGAGAGGCGGGGTATAAGGGCTGAATGTCGCCCACGGAAGGCCGGAGTGTTCGGCAACAATGCGTGCACCCCAGGAATTGATATCGACGAGCGCAAGATCAGGGCCGACGTCGTCCATGGCTGCACGGAAGTCCGGTGCATCGAAGCGGGCGCGCGAGGTGAAAGTGTCAACGCTGGAGGCGAGGGCGTCTTTGGTCGACTTCGTGAGATAGTCCCGCGCTTCGATTTCGAGCAGCCGCTCGTCGACCGCTTCTGCGTGGAAGCCAAGATCCCGCATGGTTTGGACTTGTTTGGGGAGCGTTCGCAAGTGCACCTCGTGGCCCCGCGATTTCAGCTCCAACAGCAATGGAACCATGGGAAAAAGGTGGCCGATGGCGGGCGAAGAGTAGGCGAGGACGATGGACATCATGGTCTCCGGGTAAACGGCTCAAGCATCTCGAGCAGCGAAAGAGTGACCTGGTCGCGGCCCAGCCCTGCATCGTGGCGGAGGAGCTTCCAGGTGTAGACGTCGCACAGGGCGACGAACTGGGCAAGACGGCGATCGCGATCCGGCTCATTCCTGAGAAAGGGGTCAAAGACCCGTTCGCACCATTGCCGGTGCAGTTGCCGGCCCCCCTTCACGATTTCAGCCAGGACCGGTGACGAGCTTTCCTCGGCGAGCAACTTCAGCGCCAGTGCCCCCGTGGTTTCGTAATGTTCAATCAGATTCTCGACGGCGGCCCTCACGTCGCCCGCCGGAGCGGCATCCCGCTGGGCCATCACCCGGGCGGATGCGAACTCTGCGGTGGCGTTGATCAGGCCCAGACGGTCCCGGAAACGGCGTATCACTGTTTGCACGGTGACCCCAGCCCGTTCCGCGACAGCATTGAGGGTGAGGTCGGAGAGCGGACCCTCCATGAAGAGGTCTTCGGTTGCCTGCAAGATGCGACGTCCGGTTTCCGCCGCAGAGGAGGCTCGTTTACTCATGTTGTAGGAGCGGCTCTCCGTCCCACTGATTTTCATGTTAATCAGACTAACGTGAATTCCGCTGGAGGTCCAGAGTGTTTGCAGCGGATGGGTGCCGCGATGATGTCGCCCCACCCTTGACGCTGCCCGCCCTTACGTGAGATCGTCATCACATCAAACTGGATCCAATCACTAACAAATAAGATCCAATCCATATTAACCCGAGCCAGTTTGCAGCCTTTGGGCCTTGCGGCATGCCAGATGTTCCTCCGCTTGCCGCGGCCTCCCCAACCAATGGCCTAGTAGGAGTCCCATGCCATCCCCAGACCTCACCAAGCTCTCCAGGAATGACTCGACAATCCAGCAAAACAGCGGCGGCCTGAAGCTGTCCGAGCTAAGCGGGCGCGTGCTCTTCTTTCTGCTGGTCCTGGATCTCTCGTATTTCATCAATGCCATGGACAGACAGGTCTTCGCCGTCCTTCTGCCGGATATCAAGGCGGCTTATGGGCTCACCGGTGGCGAGGCGGGCATCATCGCGACCATTTTCACACTTGGCATGGGGCTAGCTGGGGTTCCGGCTGGTTACCTGGCCGATCGATTCGGCCGTAAAAAGGTGGTTCTCATTAGCCTCCTGATCTTTTCGGTCAGTTGTGCCCTCCAGTCAGTGGCCGCAGGAACACTGGACATGGCACTATGGCGAATCCTTTCTGGCGTAGGCGAAGGAATGCAGGTCGCTGCACTCTTTGCGGCAGTAGGGGCATACTTCACTCGTCACCGCGGATTGGCGCTTGGCTCTATCAGTGCAGCTTTTGGCTTGGGTGGTTTTACCGGCCCGTTGCTTGGCGGTGCCATCGTTTCGGCAACGGGCGACTGGCGCATTCCACTCATCCTGTTCGGTGTAATTGGCATCCTTATCCTTTTCCTGGTTTTGGCACTTGTGCCCAAATCCTTTACGGAGGTTGGTCGTGGGGATTCATCATCGAGCTCGTCGTCGGAGATGACCACTGGCCTGCGGTTCTTCAACCGGCGAGTCCTGTGCTGTGTCGTCGTGGCCATTGCGGGAGGTTTCGCAATCTATGGGTACTTGGGGCTGTACCCGACCTATCTACGGGAGACACTGGGATTCACGCCTGCAGAAGCTGGCTGGGCAGCGAGCATGTTTGGAATCGGCGCCCTCGGAGCCCTCGTTGGAGGCGCGATCGCAGACCGTGTTGACCAGCGATTGCTTAACGTCGTGGGTTTGCTTTCCATCATGGTCCTGGGAGTAGCCATATTTGGCTTCGCTGCCTCGCTGGCAGTTCACATGATCTTCTCGGCACTGCTTGGCGTTGCCTTCAGCGGAGTTCTCATCACGAATACAAGCGCCCTAATGCAGCGATCTGTGGACCCAAAGTACCTCGGCCGAGTCAGCGGCCTAATGATCGCAGCAATGTATATACCCGCCAGCGCTTCCGGCTACTTCGTAACCTTCATGCAAAGCAACGTAGGGTGGCAGACCGCCGGAATCATCCAATTGACGCTTATTCCAGCCATCGGCTTGATTGCCATGGCTGCCATGGGCAAGCTGCCTGCAGGCAGCAAGTCCTAGTACTCCCCTAAACGGCGTCTGCCTTCCTTGCGAAGGCAGACGCCACTTGGCGTTTCGCTTTGGCGGCCAGGACACTGGCGTACTTCGGAGGAGCCTGGCCCCTGACCTCCTCAACTTTTCGGAGCTATGGCCAATGGTGTCGAAACCATCCTCGTTTGAGGGGCAGTCCTGCAATTGGGCTGTTTGGATCTTCTGCTGCTGCAGGGTCCACCGTATCGTCGGCCCCAATGACAAGGACGACGGAGGTCGAGGAGAGGTCTTCGTTGATCTCGTCCATCTCAATGTCTATATATACGGGACTTTCGCGAGTTGTTTGGCGAGTTCTGCAATCGGGTATTGAGCCGGGGCTACGGCCATGCCATGGAGAGCTCCGAGGTCGAGGACGTTCCTGCCAGGCAGCATAAGCGGTAGGGGCCCGGCGCGGGTCCCGGCTTTCGGGTTTGTGCGTTGCGATGTAAGGCCGCGCCGGGAAAATCGGCTGGCTAGCCATGGCTGAACGTCGGCCTTCTTTTTTCCATGAAGGCCCGCATCCCCTCTTTTTGGCCTGTGCTGGAGAAGATTGAGCGGAAGCGCCTTCGCTCGAACTGAATTCCGGCGTCCAAAGTGATGCTGAAGGCGGCGTTGACGACCGGTCCCACCCTTGGAGCCAGTCCTCGAGGTACATGTCAAAGCCTCGGGTCGGTTCAAGCGGATGACGCCCACCGTCCTTCATAGGAGAGCTCAATGCTCCCGAACGTCTCAGGAGCAGGCTGAAGTGTCGTCGAGAGTTGGCGATCAGGCATTGGCCACGCACTTTTTCGGTAGAGGCCGTTCTTCCGGTCCGTTGTATTCGCTGAGCGGTCGGATGAGGGAGTTCGAGGCGAACTGTTCCATGATGTGCGCAGTCCAGCCGGTGATGCGGATGGCGACGAACAACGGGGTGAACGTTTGGGTGTCGAATCCCATGAGGTGGTAGGTGGGTCCGGCGGGGTAGTCAAGGTTGGGTTTGATGGCCTTGGCTTCGTCCATGGCTTGTTCGAGTCCGTTGTAGAGTCCCAGGAGTTCGGGCCGTCCGTAGTGGGCGATCATCTTGTCCAAGGCCGCTTTCATGGTGGGTACCCGGGAGTCGCCGTGTTTGTAGACGCGGTGCCCGAAGCCCATGACTTTCTTCTTCTGTGCCAGGGCGTCTTCCATCCATGCCCGGGCCCGTACGGCGGCTTCTTCCATGGATTCTTCGCTGCGGATGCCGATCTCGCGTAGAGGATCATCGAGACGTTGAAGGCCTCCACAACCTCGTCCACTGGGTCTTCGCCGAATGTCATCCACAGGAAGTTGGCCGAGTAGTCCAGGTCCTCCCGGGGCTCAACAACGTCCTGGCCGCGACGGCGGCGCTGGTCGTAGGCGACCACGGCAGGCATCGCAGCCCAGAGAGCGATAGCCTTCTTCATGTTGGCATCGGGGGATGAATCTTCGGCCAGCTCGTGCCGGGCTCCCAGCACGGAAGCAGCCGTTCGGCACACGTCCATGGGGTGCGAGGTGGTGGGCAGCGTGTCAATAACTGACTTGACCACCGGGTCCAGGGCACGCCCGGCGCGTTCGCGGGCAACAAATTCAGCCAGTTGGGCATCGTCGGGCAGTTCGCCGTTCCATAGCAGGTAGGCAACCTCTTCAAAGCTGCACTTCGCGGCCAGTTCCTGGACCGGGTATCCCCGGTATAGCAGCGAGTTGGTGTCCGGATTGACCTTCGAGACGGCGGTGTAGTCCACCACGACGCCGGCAAGGCCCTTCCTAATGTCTGCTTGGGCCATGTTGGAATCGTTCGGTGTGGTGAGGTTCTCCTCAGGCTTGTAAACACGGACGTGGTTGTTCACCGTGGATTGGTCCTTTGGTTGGTTTGTGTATGGGGTGATCCGGCCCGGCTATCGAGGCGCCATCCGGAGGGCACCGTCCATTCGGATTGTTTCCCCGTTGATGTAGTCGTTTTCGATGATCGAGATGGCCAGTTGGGCGAACTCATTGGGTGATGCCAATCGCTTAGGGAATGTGACGCTGGCTGCCAGGGCTTGACGTATTTCGTTCGTGACGCTGGCCATCATGGGTGTTTCCACAACACCTGGTGCGATTGCATTGACGCGGATTCCGTATTGCGCGAGGTCCCGTGCGGCTGGAAGGGTGAGGCCGACGATGCCGGCTTTGGAGGCAGCATAGGCAACCTGGCCGATCTGTCCTTCGAAGGCCGCTATGGAGGCAGTGTTGATGATCACTCCGCGCTGACCGTGTTCATCGGCCTGCGTGAGTGAAATGGCCTCTGCAGCCTTGGCCAGGATGTTGAAGGATCCGATCAGGTTGACTTGGATAACTTTGGCGAAAACAACCGGATCGTGCACTCCCCCGCGGGCTAGAATGCGCATGGTGGGAAGGATCCCGGCGCAGTTGATAACGGTCCGGAGCGGTGCCCCGGCTGCGGCTCTGGCCACGGCCTGGCGGACATCGTCGACGTCGGTTACGTCCGCCGGGACGTATTGAACGCCACGTGCGGGGATACTTTCCTGAATGGCACCGGGTAGATCAAGGGCGAATACTTCTGCGCCATGACCTGCCAATGCACGGACTGCGGCCGCGCCCAGCCCTGAGGCGCCGCCTGTGACGATGGCTGATGTGTTGTTGAGATCCATATCCGGGTCCTCTTATGTGATGTGTGGTGGGGCGGAGACAGGGGGGCAGTTTTAGGCGAAAGCGGAGATTCCTGTTACTGCGCGGCCTACGAGTAGGGAATTGATCTCGTAGCTGCCTTCGTATGAATAGATCGCCTCAGCGTCGGCAAAGATTTTTGCCATCTCGAAGTCGGTGCTTATGCCGTTGCCGCCAACGATCGAGCGCCCAAGCGCGACGGTCTTGCGCATGTTGGCGGTGCAGCTGGACTTGGCCAAGGCTGCATGGTCCATGGTCAGGCGGCCGGTTCCACGGAGGCGGGCGAGCTGAATCATCAACGACAAGGACATGGTGGCATTGCTGACCATTCTGGCGAGTTGTTCTTGGATTAGTTGGAAAGAAGCGATTGGTTTGCCGAACTGCTTCCGTTGCATGGCGTATGCCCTTGCCACATCAAAAGCCGCGAACTGTTGTCCCACTGCCTGCCAGCTCACCCAAACCCTGGAATGAAGCAGTAAGGAGTTGGCATCCTGAAACGTTGAAGTGCCGGGCAGCCAATTGCTGAACGGGATCCGTACGTTATCCAGCGTGATGTTGGCGTTTTGAATGATTCGGACAGAGATCTTGTTGTTGATGGCCTCGGCGCGGAAGCCGGGCGTTCCTTTTTCGACGATGAAACCCTTGATTTGTCCGTCCGCGGTGTCCCGGGCCCAAACCAAGACGAAGTCGGCAAAAGTTGCGTTTCCGATCCACCTCTTGTGCCCGTTGAGGATCCACGCGTCGCCCGAGCGTGTAGCTGAGGTTTCCATTTCACGGGAGATGTCGGACCCATGAAGGGGTTCAGTCAGGGCGAAGGCACCGATCTTACGGAGCGCAAGGAGATCCGGCAGGATTGTGCGGCGCTGCTCCTCTGACCCGAGTTCCTGGATGGCGGTCGTGAAGAGTTCGTCATGAACGCCGAAGAAGGTGGATACGGAGGTGTCCGCGCGGGCGAACTCCATCTGGATCAGTCCAGCGAGGAGAGGGCCACGACGGTTCATGCCTGTCAGCTGTTGCCTGGCCAGGCTTGGAATGAGCTCGAATGGAAATTCAGCACGATTCCAAAAGTCGACGGCGACCGGCCGCACCTGCCGTTGAAGGAAGTCCCGTGCCTTCAAATACAGCCTATGTTCCTCGTCAGTCAAGAGGTCCGAAAGGAACAGCAAGTCCGCTTCTACGTACGGGGGCGTCAGGCCGGGTTCGTCGCATGCTGCGAATACAGACGGTTCCGTCTCCTTGAGTACGGTCATGGTTTCTCTTTCTGAGGAGTCGTTAAGTGGTGCTGTGACCCATGGGGTCATCGGACCCGGCCTATGGCACGGAGCCGGTCTTCGGAAATGTAAATCTTGAAGCCGGAGCTTTTGTCCACAAGCTGCCGGCCGAATCCCTGGCCCTGTTCGAGCCAGACGATGGAGCCGTCGGGTGTGTAGGACTCAACGACTCCTTCTCGAAGGAAATCCCGGCCAATTCGGATTTCCACCATGGCCCCAGCGAGGATGGTCCAGTCATTGACGATGTAGTACTGCATTTGGCCCATGTTTTTGGTGGGTGCCGTACAGACTTAGATCAGTGCCAGGCCAGGTTCACGGAGCAGGGCCGCCGTGTCGGCCAAGAGCTGCGACCCTTGCTGGCCGTCCATGATCCTGTGGTCAAAGGAGAGCGCCAGTTGGAGGACCGTACGGGGCTCGATTCGTTCACCCTGTTCATCGTGAACGACCCACGGGGTACGCCGGGCAGTTCCGACAGCGAGAATTGCCGCCTCTCCAGGATTGAGAATCGGGGTTCCCGCGTCGATCCCGAAAACACCGATGTTCGTGATGGTAATTGTTCCGTTGGCCATCGCTTGGGACTCGGTTTTCCCAAGCCTGGCAGTTGAAGCCAGATCCGAAATTGCTGCTGCCAGCCCGGCAAGCGGCAAGGGCTGTGCGTCCTTGATATTGGGCACGATCAAGCCGCGCGGCGTTGCTGCGGCAATGCCTAGATTCACCTTCTCAAACTGCACGATTTCCTGCGAGGACTCATCCCACGTAGCGTTTGCTTCCGGCGTGCTCTTCAGGGCATGGAGGAAGGCCTTGGCGACAAACGTGAGCGGGGTCAGCTTCACGTCCGCAAATTCGCGGCGACGAGCTATCTGCTCCTTCAGCTCCAGGGTGCGGGTGATGTCGACTGCCACGAATTCGGTGACGTGGGGAGCTGTGAAGGCTGACTGCACCATAGCTGCCGCGGTGTGCTTTCGGACTCCCCGGACAGGTATCCGGAGATCGCCAGTGCCGCTTCGGGAAGTTTCGCCTGTCGTCGCCGGAAGGTTTTCTCTGTCTGAATGGGCCTTGAGCACGTCTGCGCGGGTACAGATTCCATCATTTCCGGTTGCCCTAACCATCCCGAGGTCGACGCCAAGGTCCTTAGCCAGCTTCCGAACCGGAGGCGTTGCCTTGGGGCGACCAGCTACGCGCTCAGAGTTGCCGGAGGGGCTGCCGACGGCGGTTGCCGGCGTGGTTGCCGGCGTGGTTGCGGTCGGTCCAATGCGTGGACCCCGTCGTCGACGACTTGCCACTTCCCGTGCCCCGTAGCCGACCAAGAGTTTGGGGTCGTCGTCGGTGGCTGCTTCGGAGGGTTCTGTCGCCTTGATGTTCTTTGCAGCGGTGGCAATGCTGATGATTGCGCGGCCTACATCGACGGTCTCGCCTTGCTGAACCAAGAGTTCGCTGACTTCCCCTTCAAAGGGGCAAGGGAGTTCCACAAGCGATTTGGCGGTTTCGATTTCCACGATTGCCTGATTGACGGCTACTTTGTCGCCGCGCTTTACCAGCCAATTGACGATCTCGGCCTCCGTAAGCCCTTCGCCTACGTCCGGGAGGGCGAATTCCTTGATGGTCATTTTTACCTTCCGTTAGTAGCTGAAGCTGCGGTCAATGGCGTCGAGGATTCGGTCAAACCCTGGCAGCCATTCCTCTTCCAGGCGGCTTGCCGGGTAAGGGGTGTCATAGCCGGTCACCCTGATGACTGGAGCTTCGAGGGAATGGAAAACGGCGTCCTGGACACGTGAGGCGATCTCGCTGCCTAGGCCAACACTGCGTGAGGCTTCATGGGCCACCACCAACCTTCCAGTGCGTTCCACCGATCGGACAATGGTTTCGTCGTCAATGGGAGACAGCGACCTCAAGTCGATGACTTCAACGTTCCGGCCTTCCTCGGCGCAAACGTCGGCCACTTTCCGGGCAACGGGCAAAAGGGCGCCGTATGCAACGAGCGTCAGGTCCTCGCCAGGGCGAACGATGCTGGCCTTCTCGAGTGGACCTGGTAGGCGGCTCAGGTCCACTTCTCCTTTGAGCCAGTAATTGCGTTTGGGTTCCAGGAAGATCACGGGATCGTCGCTTCGGACCGCCGCGCGGATCATGTCGTAGGCTTCCTGGGGTGACGAGGGTGTCACGACCTTCAGTCCAGCGGTATGCGCAAAGTAGGCTTCGGGAGACTCGGAGTGGTGCTCAATGGCACCGATGCCGCCGCCGACAGGAATCCTGATTACTACGGGCAAGGAGATCTTGCCGTCCGAGCGGTGCCTGTACTTGGCGAGCTGGGTGGTGATCTGGTTCATGGCCGGGAAAACAAAGCCGTCGAACTGTATTTCGCAAACGGGCCGATACCCGGCCATGGCTAGTCCTATGGCGCTTCCTACAATTCCGGCCTCGCCAAGGGGAGCGTCCACCACCCGGAGGTCGCCGAAACCCTTCTGGAGCCCATCGGTAACCCTGAATACACCGCCCAACTGACCGATATCTTCACCAATGAGCATGACCTTATCGTCGGCTTCCATCGCGTCGCGGAGGCCTGCATTCAGTGCGTGGGCGATAGGCATAGTGCTTGGTTGGGAGGTCATGCTCCAGCCTCCACAAAATTCAGGTGTTCGATCATTTGATCCTCAAGTTCTTTCGGCATCTCGGCATAGGTATTCCGGAAAGGATGATCTGGCGCCGGGTTGGGCAGGGCGCGGCACCCTGCCCGGAGCTTCTCAGCGAGTTCCTGTTCCTCCGCCGCGACTTTGCTCAGGAAGTCCTGGTCGATCTTGTTTGAGCCCACCAAGTAGTTCTTAAGTCGCTCGATGGGGTCCAACAATTCCCAGACATCGTTTTCTGCACCGGAGCGGTACCGTCCGTCGTCGTCGGATGTTGTGTGGGGGTTGCGGCGATATGTAAAGGCTTCGATGAGTGTAGGTCCGTTGCCTGACCTGGCGGCGGCCATGGCCTCACGTGTAGCAGAAAGGCAAGCAAGCACATCGTTTCCGTCTACCCTGATGCCTTTGAAACCAAATCCTTGGGCGCGCTGAGCCACGGCCACGCGACTTTGGACCGAATAGGGCGCCGAGATGGCCCATTGATTGTTTTGGCAGAAAAATACAACCGGCAAGTTTTGGGCCGCCGCCCAGACAAAGGCTTCGTTGGTTTCTCCCTCGCTCAGTGCGCCATCACCGAGGAAGACGAGGACAGCCCTGTCCCGTTCCGGATCCCCGGTGCCGACATCACCGTCCCGGACGATGCCCATGGCGTATCCCACGGCGTGCAGCGTTTGGGCCCCGATCACCAGGGTGTAGAGGTTGAAATTGTTTTCAGTAGGATCCCAGCCGCCCATCGTCGTCCCTCGGAACAAACCCAGTAAGTTCACGGGGTCCACTCCCCTGCACCACGCGACTCCATGTTCGCGATAGGTGGGGAAGACAACGTCCCGCGGAAAAAGCGAGGCGGCAGCGCCTACCTGGGCAGCTTCCTGGCCCAGGAGAGACGGCCACAAACCGAGCTCGCCTTGTCGCTGAAGCGCGATTGCTTCAGAGTCGACCCTGCGGGTCATGATCATGTCGCGCAGAAGCTGGGCGCAGTCAATCGACCCCGGGTCCAGCGGGAGGGCCATTTGCGATTGGTAGGTCCCGTCTTGAGTGAGAAGAGACAGCGGTTGGCTGGTCATGAATTGTGTCCTTTGGCTTCGGAAAGTCGGCGCAGGACGAGTTCCCGGGCTGCCTGGGCCGGAGTTTGTGATCCGTCCCCGGCTGCTTCGAGCATTCCGGTAACAGCTGGCCCGATCTTTGCTATTCGGTCGGTTACTTCTTCGGTTCCAAGGTCGGTGACCTCGGAGGAAACCTGGATCACCCCTCCGGCATTTGCGACGTAGTCCGGGACCCACAGAATGCCAGCGGACTGCAGCTGTTCTTCGCAGTCTGTGTCGAGTAGCTGATTGTTTGCGGCACCGCAGACAATGCGGGCACGGACGGCGGGAATGGTCTTGGGGTTCAGCGTCCCACCCATGGCGCACGGAGCGTAGACGTCGATGTCCTGGTCCAGGACCCGGTCAGTAACGTCGGTCCCGGGGTGTGTCCCTGAGACGCGTTGCAGGGCCATGGGGTCTCTGTCAGCCAAGACGACGTCCGCTCCGGCGTCGACAAGCAACCGGACAAGTTGGCTTCCAACCTTCCCGGCACCTTCAACACCGACGCGGCGCCCAGCCAGTCCTTGGCTTCCCCAGACGTAGACCGCAGCTGCCTGCATTGCCACGAAGACACCGAACGCTGTGGAGTATCCACTGTCACCCGAGCCCCCTGCGTTGCGGCCAACGACCCACGGCGTCTGCGAACCGATGACGTCCATGTCGGCAGCCGTCGTCCCCACGTCACCAGCCGTGATGTAGTCGCCGCCAAATGCGTGGACAAACTGCCCGTATGCGCGCAGGAGCTCGGGGGACTTGTCTGTGTGCGGGTCGCCAATGATGACGGCTTTGCCGCCACCCAGCGGCAATCCGGCGGCGGCCGCCTTAAGGGTCATGCCCTCTGACAGCCGAAGGACATCTGTGAGCGCTTCAGCTTCTCTTTGGTAGGGAAAGAAACGTGTTCCTCCCAGGGCCGGCCCCAAGGACGAATTGTGGATCGCAACAATGGCCTTGAGCCCGGTTTCCTTGTCACGAACCATTCGTACGCGCTCGTGACCGCTGGTGTGCTCGTCAATAATCTCGAAGGGACTGCCTTCAGCAACCCTCGGACCGTCCAACAATGCCGCACACATCTGGTGCCTCCTGCTTTGTTCAGACATTGGATCCAATACCAATGTGTCCTTCAACTGTGAATTAAGCGGGGTGATATGGTCAATTCATTTCCCTTGAACTAATCGAAACGTTCAGCTATGCAATATGAGGACGGAGTCATCTAGACAAAATGATCAGCATTGACAAGCTCGACGCCGAACTACTCAAACGCCTTCATGGAAACGCCCGGGCGGGGGTGGCTGAACTCGCCGCCCAATTGGGCATCTCTCGAAATACCGTCCTGGGAAGGCTCCAGCGGCTGGAGACTGCCGGCATTCTGAAGGGGTTCAGTCCCGTTATGAACCTTGAGGCCGCTGGCATTCCGGTCCAGGCGTTCATCGGCTTGGAGTTGGACCAGCGCCAACTCACCAGCGTCGTGGACGCCCTCAGCAAAATCCCTGAGGTCTTAGAGGTCACCACGCAAGCCGGGCGGGAAGACCTTATGGTCAGGGTGGCCTCCACCACCCTGCAGGGAGTGCAGTCCGCCGCCGCCAGGATGGTGGATATTCCCGGCGTGCGACACACGAATACGACACTGACCGTTTCCACGCCACTCCCCTACCGCGTGCAGCCACTCTTGGACCATCTGACGAGGAACTCGGGCTGGGGCAGGTCGACACCCTTGCCGGAAACCTAACCATCAAATTGGATCCAAACATAGAAAAATTGAATACACTGGTGATATGACTCAAACAGCCACGACGTTCACCCCTCCGTCGACTTCTCCCACGCGGCCCACGCTCAAGGGATCCTTTGGCATGAGCGCCTCAACCCACTGGCTTGCGACGGCTACTGCGCAATCCGTGCTTGAGCGAGGGGGCAACGCCTTTGATGCAGCGGTCGCGGCAGGCTTTGTGTTGCACGTCGTGGAACCCCACTTGAACGGGCCTGCTGGCGACATGGTTGCCCTTTATGCCCCAAAGGGCCGCAACCCCCGGGTTCTCATGGGCCAGGGCCCTGCTCCAGCCAGGGCGACCATTTCCCACTTTGCCAACGAAGGTCTGGAGTCTGTCCCCGGCGCCGGTGCGCTGGCTGCAGCCGTGCCAGCCGCCGTCGAGGCTTGGTTAACCCTGTTGGCCGATCAGGGCACTTGGGAACTTTCGGATGTGCTCGAGTATGCAATCCATTACGCCGGGCTCGGACATCCGATTGGGCACCAAGCTGCCGCTGTCATCGAAACAATGGCTGACCACTTCGAACAGCATTGGCCGACTTCCGCCGCGCAGTGGATCCCGCTAGGTAGAGTTCCCGAGGGAGGTGAGCTAATCAAAAACGGCGCTTACGCGAATGTTCTTCGAAAGCTCGTTGAAGCGGGTCATGCGGCAGGAACCCGGGAAGCGCGGATCCATGCCGCGCGGGAGGAATGGAAGGAAGGATTCGTTGCCAAGGCCATTGTGGAGTTTGCGCGAAAGCCCCACCGTCACTCTTCCGGTTCAGACCACAGCGGTGTCATAGAGCTTGAGGACTTTTCCCGTTTCGCGGTCTCGGACGAGTCCCCGATCTCCTTGGAGTTTCGAGGCGTCACCGTCGTCAAAGCCGGTTTCTGGTCCCAGGGCCCCGTGCTGCTCCAGGCGTTGGCTATTCTGAAGCATTTCGACGACGATCACCTGGACCCTTCAACAGCACTAGGCGCCCACACAATCATCGAAACCCTGAAACTTGCCATGGCTGACCGGGATTCATACTACGGTGATGCCCGCAAAGTAAAAGTTGACCTCAACGTGCTGTTCTCTGATGAGTATGGCAGGGAAAGGGCAGCACAGATTGCAGCGTCCGCATCCACACAGTTCCGGCCCGGAACACTTCCTGGTACGAGCCCCTACCCGCCGGCCCTTGTCACCGCGGCCGACCACCCCTCTGTCTTGGGTGCCGGGGAACCAACGGTCCGGATCTCGGGCGAAACCCGCGGAGACACCTGTCATCTGGACGTTGTAGACCGGTTCGGGAACATGATAAGCGCTACCCCTTCAGGGGGCTGGCTACAGTCATCGCCGGTTATACCAGAGCTGGGTTTCCCCCTCGGTACCCGCCTGCAGATGTCATGGCTCGATGCCGGCTCCCCGTCGGCCTTGAAGCCCGGGGCCAGGCCACGCACCACCTTGAGCCCTACCCTCCTTATGCGGGAGGGCCGAACCGTCGCAGCCTTGGGTTCCCCGGGCGGCGACCAGCAGGATCAATGGCAGTTGCTGTATTTACTCAGAACACTCGTGGGCGGCTACACCCCGCAGGAGGCAATTGATGCTCCCACTTTCCACACCAGTGCTTTGGCAAGCTCATTCTGGCCACGGACCTGGAACGCGGCCGGCGTCGTCGTGGAAGATCGCCTCCCGCAACACGTGATCGCAGAACTACGCGAACGCGGCCATGATGTGACCGTCGTGAATGGGTGGTCACTGGGACGGCTATCCACGGTCACTCTGGACCCGGAAACGGACGAGCTCGGAGCGGCGGCGAACCCACGCGGCAACCAGGGGTACGCTGCCGGGCGTTAGGCACCGACATTCTGCACCGCCGCAGCGGAGTCTGCAGAAGCAATCGGATAGGATCCAATTGACGACCCAACAGCGAGACAGTGGAGGCCTTCGTGACACAACCTATTGATATCGGTTCGCGCCGACAGCAGCTTGAAGGCCGGGCCAAAACCGTGGAGTCGCTGGTTGACGCACTTCAGGAAAGAATCAGCGACGGTGAGTTTGGCGTCGGTTCTTGGATTCGCCAAGAGCGCCTGGCGGAAGAGTACGGCGTCAGCCGAATGCCCATCCGGGAGGCGCTTCACCGCCTCCAGGCTCTGGGCGTTGTGGAAATCATCGCCAACCGTGGGGCGCGGGTTCAGATGCCGTCGATGCGGGACATTGCTGAGGCGTATGAAGTCAGGGGCGTCCTTGAGGGGCATGCCGCGTACAGGGCCGCCCGCTCCAGCACTCAGGCAGACATCGACAACCTCCATCAGGCTGTCAAGTGGTTCAATGATGCGGTAGACAAAGCCCGGAGCGGATCCAAGACGGCCGCCAAGGACCTTTGGTACAAGGCCAATGAACTGTTCCACGCCACGGTGATCCTAGCCGCAGGCAACAGCCAACTGAGTGCCAGCATCAGCGCCCTCCACCATCGAATGCCACGGAACCTGACGTGGGCAGCCCTGGGCGGAGATCCACGCCTTCTTGCCGACAATGCGCAGGAACACATGCGCATAGCAGAGGCGATCGAGACGAGGAACGCCGAAGTAGCCCGTCAGCTGACTGTTGAACATAGTGCACACGCCCGGGAATTAGTTGAGGTCCACGTAACGTCGAGGTCGTCGTAACAGAGATTAACAGATTGGATCCTAAAACACGTTTTTGGATACCATAAGTCATGATTCTTTCTTCTCAAATACTCCGAACCCTTGCTTGCCGCCCCGTGGTCGGTGGTTCTCAGCCGTGACGCGCACCTCAATAAAAACGGAAACAGTACACCTGTGGTTGATGCTCGCCCTTACGTTTTCCACGGGTGTGGCCGACGCCGTGGGCTATTTAGGTCTGGATAAAGTCTTCACCGGAAACATGACCGGCAACGTCGTAATTCTCGGCATGGCATTGGCGGGCGCTGATGGACTGCCTGTCCTGGGGCCCAGCATTGCCCTCGCCGGCTTCATGGCAGGAGCTGCAATTGCCGGTAGAGCGCTCCGGGGCCTGCCGTCGTCTTGGAGCTCCGTGACCACAGGTATTCTCCTGGTCGTCGGCCTTGTTCTTGCCGCAGCAGCAGTGTATCTAGGTATGGAGTCGAATGCGGGCTTTGAACTGAACCATGTCGCTCTTGCCGGCGTACTGGCAGCAACGATGGGCGCCCAAGCGGCGGCGGCACGCCATCTGGCGGTCAAAGATGTCACGACCGTCGTGGTGACATCTACTATCACAGGCCTCTCAGCGGACTCGTGGCTGGGAGCCCGGGTCTCGCAACCGTGGGCTCGCCGCCTTTTCGCCGTGGTACTCATCAGTCTGGGAGCGTCAGTCGGAGCGCTTCTCCTCAATCTTCATCTGGCGGCCGGAGTCGGTCTCTCGGCCGTAATCACGATCGTGGTCGCCATCACGGGGCACCTGCTGGGACGGCCAGTACGAGCGATTGAGCGAGACGCCCAGGCCGTCCGCGTATAGCTGCCGTTTCGCGCAGTCACGCTTGGTTGAATCCATAGAATCGGCTATGGGCATCGAAGGCCGCCGACCACGGGATGGTCGGCGGCCGAACGCCTGCATGCTCGATGACGCCCTGGCGGCGCCAGTGCTCTTTCCTGATCGCAATGCTCGGCCCCTGCTGCGTTTCCAGGTTGATCAGGCCGGAGATTCCGGCGATAAGGCTCGAAGCTCCGCGCTCATCGCCTGATTGCCATTGGTGTATGGCCTGCGCCAGCACTTCTGGACGGCTAATCCCCGCCGCCATGCCGGTGGCGCCTGCTCGCAGGTCATCAACGAGGCCGATGCCCCCGAACCCGCCAACGAGGCGACAATTGACCCTGGACGCCAGGTGCCGGATCCGCTCGAAAGTTGGCTCCGCTTCACATTTAATGGCCTGCACAAATTCCAGACCGTCAACCGCCTTGATGAGTGCGGCGGTCTCAATTCGTACACCCGTGGCCTTTGGCAGGTCCTGGATGATGAGGGGCAGGCCGCTCGCAGCATGCACCGCTCGGAGGTTCTCCCTGAAGGTGTGGTCGTCGCTATGTGACACCGGGACCATGATCGCCGAAATCCTGCCTTCGAGAGTGTCCGTAAATTCCCGGGCCTCCTCCACTGCTGCCGTGCGGTCCAGACTCATTACCGTGGCCACCACAGGCGCGGAACCGGCTTCCTCGGAGACGGCGGCAAGCACCTCGATCTTCTCCGTCGCAGACAGGCTTGCCGGTTCGGCAAGTACACCCAGGCAAACCAGCGATGTGCACCCCCGATCCAACAGTGTCCGAGCCAGTGTGCGAAGGGATGATTCATCCACGGCACCCCCGGGAAGAAAGGGTGTGGCAACCATTCCCCACAGTTGCATCGAAGGTTCAGTTTCCGCGGGCGTACGAGGGGCTGGGATCGGGAACGAGCTCATGGAGGACCATCCAATGGGAGTAGTAGAGAGGGTGACAAGTACCTGCCTGATGAGTTCGCAGGTCGCTGCCCCCTGTGAAGGGTGAACTTTCGGGATCATCTTGACGAACAGCGGTGAACGTGCCATATTCATCACATCAGATCGGATCCAATTCTACACATTTACATCCAATCTTTGACGTTAGAGGCGCATCAGACTTGGATCCCTCGTCAGGGAGCGGATAAATCCAGGGAGAATCATGACCCAGGCTACTTTTCCTCCTACCCCCGGTGACAGGCTCATTTTCGAGAACGACCGCGTACGTGTGTGGTCCATGACCATCCCCGCCAACGGGATGTTTGACTACCACCAGCACTTTCATGACCACGTGATTCTTTGGCCGGAAGCCGGACACGTCCAGGGCCAGGAACTTGGCGACGATGACTGGTCCTTGGAGCAGGTTGCTCAGCCGGGATATGTCGCATTCAAGACAGTGGGCTCCTCCGGGCCGCTTGTTCCCCATCGCGTTCGGAGCCTCGACGATCACCCAACAACCCACTACATAGTGGAGCTCATCAGCGAAAAGTCACCCAGTGAAACCGACCTTCCGACAGTCTCGAACGACTTGGGCAACGTCACCGATCTACGCAAAAGATACTGACTCTCCAAGACAGGGAAGTCCTTGGAAGCCGCGTCCCGGTTCGTACAGTAATTAGAAGGAAAGCAGGATGCTCCCCAACGACACTTCACCGGTTGATGTAACCGATGAACACGTATCAACACTCATGCCGGCGTTCGATTACGATCAGCTGGCTCCGGCTGCGTTGCTCACGCCAAGTCCGCAGCATCTGCTCGACCAAACGGTCAGCTACATGAACGTTCAGTACGCTACTCCGCTGGGCTGGCGGCCGTTGCTGTTGGACGTTCACCTTCCCGCACACGGCAACGGTCCATACCCCGCAGTCATCTATGTACACGGAGGAAGTTTCCTGGGGGGCATCAAGGCAATGGGGCCTTGGTTGTCCCTGCCCGCAGCCGGGATAGCGGTCGTCTCAGTCTCCTACCGATTGTCCGGTGAAGCCCGGTTCCCTGAACCGATCGAGGACATACGCGCAGCTGTCCGCTGGACCCGGTTCAACGCAGAAAAGTTCAACCTCGACCCCGACTCCTTGGCTCTGTGGGGAAGCTCGGCAGGCGCATATTTGGCATCGATGGTGGCGGTTACAGGCGATTCTGCCCTTGGCCGGACTACAGGAGCATCGATTTCCGCAACGGCACGGGTTGCTGGCGTAGTCAACCACTACGGGATCTCCGACTTCCTGGCACTGCGGGAGGATGCGTTCGAGAACGATGAGTCGGAGATGGACGCACTGGCCCGGATCGTGAGGCAGTTCCTTGGTTTCGACCCCGCAACCGATCGGGAGCGGGCCGCGCTGACCAGTCCGGCACTGCTGGCTGCAGGCCACGGGACCACTCCCCCGTTCCTTTTCATGCACGGGGACAAAGATCACCGGGTGGGTTTCGGACAGAGCCTACGCTTCCACCGTAGTCTTCTGGGGCTCGGGCGCTCGTCAACACTCATTACTGTTGCTGGTGCTGACCACGGGGACAGCGTGTTCGCGGAAGCCGAAGCGGTGGGCCAAGCGATCACGTTCTTGCGCATGTGTTGGGCAAACCACAGTTCGAACGACTAGTTCGGGCACATTGGAATCCGATCCTGAAGACCAACTACGACAGAGCTCATGCCCAGTCACATGCCATTTCCACCAGCGAACCACTGTTCCAGTAGACCCTGAGAGGCACTGATGCCGAACCTTACAAACTCCTCCCGCATTGAACCGACGCGCACGCAAAGCTCCAAACGTACGGCACTTGTCGTGGGCGCAAGCATGGCCGGACTTTCAGCTGCTGCGCAGCTTACGGATATCGGCTATCTGGTTACCGTGGTCGAGAGGGCGCCTCAACTGCGCCTTGTCGGCACGCCCATCGATGTCAGGGGTGAAGCTCTCGCCGTAGCGGACAAGATGGGCATTCTCGACGCCATCCGGAGGAACAAAGTCTCCAGTGATGAGCGCCCGGTGTTTACAACTTTTGTAGATGCCAGTGGACATGCCGTGGCTGAGCTGCCGCTGGAAATGGCGAACGACTCCCCGGACGACGTCGAGATCTCACGGGAAGCCCTTATCAACATCCTCCACGCGAGGATTGGGAGCGACACAAAGTTCGTCTACCGCGACTGGCCAGTGGCTCTGAGCCAGACTGGGCAAGGTGTAGAAGTTGGCTTCGCTGGCGGCTCTTCGGCAAACTTCGACATAGTCGTCGGCGCAGACGGTATTCATTCGTCTGTTCGAAAGTTGGTTCACGGACCCGAACACCTTTACCGCAAACACCTCGGCGTCTACTACGCGATTGTTGACCTACCGAGCGGCGCTCTGGGCATCGTCAACGAAAGCCGGACGTATAACTGTCCCGGCAGCATGGTAGGCATCAACGACTACGGCGATCGTGCCTATGGCGTGTTCGCATTCCGCGCTCCTGAAACCGAGTACGACTACCGCGACATGGCTGCACAACGGGACTTGTTGACCCGAGCCTTCCGGAATGAAGCCGGATGGCACATTCCCTTCCTTTTGGACGCAGTACGCGATGCTCCGGACATCTATTTCGACTCAGTGAGCCAAGTCCGCATGTCCGGCTGGTCACAGGGCCGGATCGTTCTGGTCGGCGATGCCGCACATGCCGCTTCTTTGTTCTCGGGGAGGGGAACCTCCCTGGCCATGCTGGGAGCCTCAATCCTTGCCGAGGAGCTCGACGCCTCAAATCACGAGCCGTCCGTCGCGTTCACACGGTATGAGTCCCGTCTGCTGCCCGTAGTCAGGAAGGCACAGGAGGGTGTCATCGAGGCCCGAGACTTCATGGTTCCTGAAAGCCAGAACAAGATCAACGAACGCAACAGCCGGTTTCCGCTGAAGTCCTTGCGTCACTGACTGGTCATTGGATGGACAGTGACTTTCCGTTACACCTGATGAATGTTGCACCCATCACATTTGTTTGCATCTGGTACCTGCGCACTAGATCCTTGCATGACCTAGTTTTTTAGCGCTTGTCAGAGCGTGCCCAATGGAGGACACAATTTATGACTAACGTTCTTTGGTTTTCTGAGCTTGGCTTGTCCGACCTTGACCAGGTTGGCGGCAAAAATGCATCACTCGGGGAAATGGTCCGGAATCTCGCCTCTGCCGGGGTGAAGGTTCCGGACGGTTTCGCCACCACCGCAGACGCTTACCGGCGTTTCCTGAGTGAGTCCGGCTTGGACGCCCGTATTGAAACCATCCTTGACGGCTTGGACAGCGGCGATGTGACTGCTTTGGCCACGGTTGGCCAGGAGATCCGGGACCTGATCCGTGTCACGCCGTTCCCGGCCGGTTTCGAGGAGGAAATCCGGACCGCGTATCAGCGCCTGACCGAGGAGCATGGCGGGGATGTGTCGTGGGCCGTACGTTCCAGTGCCACGGCCGAGGACCTGCCGGATGCTTCTTTCGCCGGGCAGCAGGAGACGTTCCTGAACATCCGCGGGATCGAGAACATCCTGCACGCGATCAAGGATGTCTTTGCGTCGCTCTACAACGACCGGGCGATCGCGTACCGGGTGCATCACGGCTTCACGCATTCGGAAGTGGCGCTTTCGGCTGGCGTGCAGCGGATGGTGCGTTCCGACGTCGGCGCATCCGGGGTGATGTTCACCATGGATACCGAGACCGGCTTCAACGATGCGGTCTTCATAACGTCCTCGTACGGCCTCGGCGAGGCAGTGGTCCAGGGAGCCGTGAACCCTGATGAGTTCTATGTCCACAAGCCGGCCCTGGCTGCCGGGCGCCCTGGCGTGCTCAAGCGTGGCCTTGGGGACAAGGCCATCCAGATGATCTACACCGAATCCGAAGAGGTTGGCCGGACGGTTGACTTCGTCCCCGTCCCGAAGGACCTCAGGAACCGGTTCAGCCTGACTGATGCAGAGGTTGAGCAGCTCGCCCGCCACGCGCTGGCCATCGAGGCCCATTATGGCCGGCCGATGGACATTGAGTGGGGCAAAGACGGTGTGGACGGAGAGCTCTACATCCTGCAAGCCCGCCCTGAAACGGTCGAGTCCCGCAAAGTTGCGGGGACCACTTCCCGGTACACCTTGGCGGAGCGATCGACTGTCCTGGTGGAGGGCCGCGCGATCGGTCAGCGGATCGGCGCCGGGCAGGTACGGGTCCTGTCCTCCATTGACCAGATGGCATCCTTCCAGGAGGGCGATGTCCTTGTGGCGAACATGACGGACCCGGACTGGGAACCGATCATGAAGAAGGCCGCCGCGATCGTCACGGACCGCGGCGGACGGACCTGCCACGCAGCGATCATCGCGCGCGAGCTGGGCATCCCGGCCGTTGTCGGTACGGGCTACGCTTCCCAGATCCTCAAAGACGGCACCCCCGTCACAGTGTCCTGCGCAGAGGGTGAAGCCGGGCTCGTGTACGAGGGGCTGCTGGAGTACACGCTCCAGGAGACCAGCCTGGAGACCATGCCGGAAGCTCCAGTGAAGATCATGATGAACGTGGGCACCCCGGAACAGGCGTTCAGTTTCGCCAAGCTTCCGAACCATGGTGTCGGGTTGGCACGGCTGGAGTTCATCATCAACCGGCAGATCGGCGTCCATCCCAACGCCCTGCTGGCAGTGGCCGGCGAGATTGAGCGCCCGGCAACCTTGGATGATTACACCGTGCGGCAAATCCAGGAGAAAACCGCCGCCTATGATGGGCCCCGGGATTACTACGTCCGGCGGTTGGCCGAGGGCATCTCTACCATCGCGGCTGCCTTCGCGCCTGAACCGGTGATCATCCGGCTTTCGGACTTCAAGTCCAACGAGTACGCCAACCTCCTGGGTGGTCCGGCGTTCGAACCGGAGGAAGAGAACCCAATGATTGGGTACCGTGGCGCCTCCCGGTACCTCTCGGCATCCTTCCGGCAGGCCTTTGAACTCGAATGTGAAGCACTGAAGTATGTTCGCAACGAGATGGGACTGAGCAACATCAAGCTTATGGTCCCCTTCGTGCGGACCCTGGACGAGGCCCGCGGCGTCATCGATTTGCTTGCAGAGAACGGGCTGCGCCGGGGCGAGGACGGGCTGGAGATCGTGATGATGTGCGAGCTCCCAGCCAATGCGCTCCTCGCGGATGAGTTCCTCGAGTACTTCGACGGGTTCTCGATCGGCTCCAACGACCTGACCCAGCTGACGCTGGGCCTGGACCGTGACTCCGCCTTGGTTGCTGAAGGCTTTGATGAACGCAACCCGGCCGTTACCAAGCTACTGGAGATGGCGATCGCCGCTTGCCGCGCCAAGGGCCGATACGTCGGCATCTGTGGCCAAGGCCCGAGTGATCACCCGGACTTTGCCGAATGGCTGCTGGCACAGGGCATCAGCTCGATCTCACTGAACCCCGACGCGGTGACCGAGACGTGGCTGCGACTGGCCCGTACCACCAGCGCCGCCGTCTAAATGGCAGAACACCACATCGTGGGGGCGGGCGCTTCGCCCGCCCCCACGGTCTTCTTCCTCTCCGACAGCACCGGGATTACCGCCGAAACCCTTGGCAATACCCTGCTCACACAGTTCCCCGGCCAGCGATTGGAACGGCGCACCATCCCGTTCATCACCACTGTGGAACAAGCCCGCGACGTCGTCGCGCTTATCGACCACGTCGCGGCTGCCGGTCCTCAACCGATCATCTTCTCCACGACCGTCGGACAGGATATCCGTGCTGTCCTGTCCCAAAGCCGCGGGCAGTTCTTCGACCTATTCGGTGCGCACATCGGCCAACTCGAGCAAGCCCTGGGCACGGCCGCCAATGGCAAGCCCGGTCAGGCGCACGGTGTGGGCGATGCGGTGCGCTACCAATCGCGCATGGCCGCCGTCGAATACGCCATCGAGCACGACGACGGCCAATCGCTCCGCGCGCTCGAACGCGCCGAACTGATCCTGATCGCCCCATCCCGCTGCGGGAAAACTCCCACAACTATGTACTTGGCACTGCAGCACGGCATCCTCGCCGCCAACTTCCCCCTGGTCGAAGAAGACTTCGACACGATGACCCTGCCCAAACCTCTGCTTCCCTTCGCGAGCAAATGCTTCGGTCTCACGTCCCAGCCCGTCCGGCTCAGCCAGATCCGCCAGGAACGGCGCCCCGGCAGCAACTACGCATCACTGAACCAATGCAGCTTCGAACTGCGCAACGCCGAAGACATGTACAGGGCAAACAACATCCCCTACGTGAACTCCGCATCCATGTCAGTGGAAGAAATATCCGCCACCGTCCTGCAACGGATGGAGTTGCACCACTAGACGCCCTGAGCGGTCTGATGCCCCCGCCGGTCTATTTCGTGTTCAGGGCCGCGTCGATCAGCACTTCTGCGGCTTGCCGCGCCTGAGTGGCAGCGTTCGGGGTACCTGCGATGGCAGCTGTTGTTTGCGCCCCCTCGGCAAGGATTGCCAGTTGCGGCGCGAGATATCCAGGCGCTCCAGCCCCGGCAGCGAGGGAGGCGACGTATTCCTGGAACGATTCCTTGTGCTTGCGCGCATACTCAGCCACCTCGGGACTGATCGCGCCGAGCTCGGCGAAACTGTTGATGAACCCACACCCCCGGAACGTGGACTGACAGAACCACTGCCCGAGGTAGTCGAAGATGGCGAGCAGTTGCTCACGCGGCGTCGGAGCGCGGCGGACTGTCGCATCCAGGCCTTCGGTCCATGATTGATGGCGTCGCTCGAGGACGGCCATGACGATGCTCCCCTTCGACGGAAACTCCTGGTAGAGCTTCTTGAGGGAAACACCGGCAGCCGTGCGCAGTTCATCCATTCCCACCGCTTGGATTCCCTTCGCGTTGTAGAGCTCATCGGCTGTGGCGACGATCCGGTTCCGGGCATCGGAGATATCCATGCGTACATTCTACTTGCACCGAGAACGATCGTTCTATACGATGTAACAACAACGAGAGAACGACCGTTCTCCTCTTCGAGAAAAGGATCAGTCCATGGGCTTCATCAAGGTCGGCACAGAGAACAGCACTGACATCGAGCTCTACTACGAGGACCACGGCGCAGGCCAGCCCGTTGTCTTGATTCACGGATATCCCCTCGATGGAGGATCCTGGGAAAAGCAAGCAGCGGCCCTGCTGAAAGCCGGGTACCGGGTCATCACTTACGACCGCCGCGGTTTCGGCAAGTCCAGCAAACCCACCACCGGTTACGACTACGACACCTTCGCCGCTGACCTCAACGCCGTCCTGGAAACCTTGGACCTGCAGGACGCCGTCCTGGTCGGTTTCTCCATGGGCACCGGCGAAGTCGGGCGCTACATCGGTACCTACGGCGAAGCCCGCCTCGCCAAGGCAGTCTTCCTCGCCTCCCTGGAACCCTTCCTCCTCCAAACCGACGACAACCCTACGGGAGTTCCATCCTCGGTCTTCGACGGTATCCGCAACGCCGCCATCGAGGACCGCTACGCCTGGTTCACCAACTTCTACAACGATTTCTTCAACACCGACAACTTCCTCGGAAACCGCCTCAGCGAGGAAGCCCTGCGCAACGCGTGGAACGTCGCCGCCGGCTCCTCCTGGTACGCATCTTTCGCCGTGGTGGATTCATGGCTCACGGACTTCCGCGCGGACATCGACAGGGTCACCGTTCCCTCCCTGATCGTTCACGGCACCGACGACCGCATCCTGCCGATCGACTCCACGGGCCGCGAGTTCATCAAGCGTCTCCCTTCCGCGGAGTACGTTGAGATCGAGGACGCCCCGCACGGCATGCTCTGGACGCACGGCACCGAAATCAACGAGGTCCTCCTGCGCTTCCTGGCCAAGTAGCCCGCCAAAGCGACTAGAAAGCACGACGGCGGCAGGTCACCCAAGGTTCCACGGAACCGCGGGGACCTGCCGCCGCTCATCAGGGTGGGGTTCATCGCCGGCAGGCTGGATGCGTTGGGCATTAATCGGTTCGGCCACGAACACGCGGAAGCATTGCCAGCGCGGCGGGGCATCCAGCCCGCCTGCCACCTAAGATCCGGTCAGACGAGCCAGCGCCACCATCGCGACTGCTCCGGTGCCGGCGTCGGTTCCGTCTCCGGCTCCGGCTCCTCGCCCAAGGCCAGCGCGGCCTCTGCGATGTCGTCCGCGGTGAGCGTCATGACGGCCTCACGATCGAGCGCGTCGAGACTTTGTTCCTCGTCGCGCGACAGCCGCAGCGCCTGGCGGTTGAGCGCCTGCTCGAACAGTGTGCGGGCGAAGCGTGCGTTGCCGGAGTCCTCGCCCGCGTGGAGCCCGGTGAGAATACGACGCAGCATCTGGTCCGCGCCCGGCTCCAGCGTGTACTCGTGCTGGGCCAGCATCTGGTGGAAGATCGTCTGGAGTGC
Organism: Paenarthrobacter aromaticivorans; assembly: GCF_019038615.1. Taxonomy (NCBI): domain Bacteria; kingdom Bacillati; phylum Actinomycetota; class Actinomycetes; order Micrococcales; family Micrococcaceae; genus Paenarthrobacter; species Paenarthrobacter aromaticivorans. Next base: position 580,609 of record NZ_JAHOPC010000002.1, on the reverse strand, counting down.
ATCGACGGAGTAGTCCGGGAACGTGATCTCCCGGGCGAACCGGGAGCGCAGACCGGGGTTGGAGAGCAAGAAGGATTCCATCAGCCGCGGGTACCCCGCCACAATCACGACCAAGCGGTGGCGGTGGTCCTCCATCCGCTTGAGCAGGACCTCGATCGCCTCCGGGCCGAAGTCCATCCGGCCGTCCTCCGGGGCCAGCGCGTAGGCCTCGTCGATGAACAGGACACCGTCCAGCGCACGCCGGATCACCCGGTCCGTCTTGATCGCGGTCGCCCCGACGTACTGCCCCACCAGACCCGAACGGTCGACCTCGACCAAGTGTCCTTTCTGCAGCAGACCGACCGCGCGATACATCTCCGCCAGAAGCCGCGCCACCGTCGTCTTGCCCGTACCCGGGTTTCCCAGGAACACCAGATGCTGAGACGTAGCCACCTCGGGCAGGCCATGCGCCTTACGGCGGGCCTGGACCTGCAGTAGCGCGACCAGAGCCCGCACCTGTTCCTTCACGGTCTCCAGTCCAACCAACGAGTCGAGCTCGGCCTGCACCTCGGACAGCGGCCGTGCCGGCCCAGGCTTCGCACCGATGAGATCACCCACGAGGTCGTCGACACGCTCCGAACCGGACAGCTTGAGCTGATTGGCCAGATGGCCAATGGTTTCGCGCAGTTCATCGAGCGGATTGCGGCTGGCAGCCATACATCCACTGTAGTACCGGATTCAAGGCCGGGTGGCCTCCGCTGTCTTGACGAGCCTCAAGGAGAGGCTCAAGAATGAGGCAACGGCGCGCCGATGCTGGCGCTTTCCGTTCCGTTGACGGTTCCTCGGGGGCCGAGCCGACGAAGTGGGGTAAGACGTGAAGGCCATAATCGTCGGAGCGGGCATCGCCGGCCTCGTCGCAGCCCGTCAACTGGGTTTGGCTGGCTGGGACGTCGAGGTGCTTGAGAAATCCCCCGCACCGCGTCCTGACGGGTACATGATGGATTTCTTCGGTCCCGGGGTTGAGGCATCAGAACGAATCGGTCTCTACCCGCGTTTGGCCGCCGTCGCTTACCACGTGAAAGCGGTGGAGTACGTCAATGCCGATCTGCGCCCGACCGCCAGCCTCGACTATGACCAGTTCGCCAGGATCGCCGGTGAGAAGGTACTGAGCTTGCTGCGCCCTGATATGGAGCGTGCCGCCTTCGCCGCCCTTGAGGACGTCCCGACGGGCCGGATCCGGGTCCGTTACGGCGCGCAGCTTTCCGGCGCTTGGGCGGACGACGACGGCGCGAGTGTGGCCGTCGGTTCTTCCGCGGAGGCGCTGCCCACCGCAGATCTCCTCATCGGTGCGGATGGCGTCCACTCCGGGGTGCGCGCGAACGTGTTCGGTCTCGAGGAGAACTATCTGCATTCCTTAGGTATGCGCGCTGCTGCGTTCATAGTGACGGACCCTGGGCTGAACTCCCGCTTCCGAAACCGCTTCGTGCTCACCGACACCTTGGACCGCATGGCAGGGCTCTACAGCCTGCGCACCGACCAAGTGGCTGCCTTCCTCGTCTACCGTGACACCGATGGAGGCACGAGGGAAAGACAGCCCCACGGTACCCGGGAGCGGCTCCGCAGTGAGTTCTCCGGTCTGGGCGACGCCGTAGACAGGCTGCTGGAACTGTGCCCTGAACACCCTTACGACGACGTCGTGGCGCAGGTCGTCATGCCCGCTTGGCACAGGGGAAGGGCCGTTCTGATCGGGGACGCCTGCGGAGCGGTCTCGCTCCTGGCCGGCCAAGGCGGCTCCCTCGCCATCGCTGGCTCGGCGCTTCTCGGGGATCTCGTCGGGCCTGTGGACTCCGCGGCCGGGATTGGTCCAGCGCTGGCTGAATTCGAGCGGCGCTGGCGGCCGGTAGTCGAGGCAGCGCAGGCCGCGGGACGGCGCGCGGCGTCGTCGTTTCTTCCCGCGAACAGACTCCAGCGTGTCCTGCGCCGCTGGATCATACGCGCGACCCACCTTCCCGGCATCGATAGGCTTGTGGCTCGTCAGATCGTGGGCAGGATCGCGAAGTAGGCGGCTACCGCGCCAAGCTCGGCCTCGGCGTCAGCTATGCGTTTGCACCCGACTACGCCCGGCCCCACCACAGGACAGTACAGGCTCGGCAACGTCCCCCACACCACTGTTTCGTCCAGACTGATCAAAGCTGAACTTGCTTTTCACGCAGCCGTCGCGACCCCGAGTTCCCGGTTGACCGCGGGCATGATCTCGGTGGCGAGGAGCTCGATGGACCGGGCCGTCTCCGCGAACGGCAGCCCGCCCAACCCGACCTGGGCCGCGTACCGTGTGGTCCCCAAGGACTCATGGATGGCGAGCAACTTCTCCACTACCTGCGGCGGGCTCCCAACGAGCAGCCCGCCGCCGGGTCCGGACCAGTCGTCGAAGGTGGAACGCGGGAAGTGGTCCACCGCGCGGGGCATGTTCTGCTCGAAGTAGGCGCGGTAGTACGGGTAGAAGGTATCGCGCGCCTGCTGCGACGTCTGGGCTGCGTAGAAATGCCCACCGGCACCCACCGGCAGCGCCGCGGCGTCGTGCCCGGCTTCGGTAGCGGTATTCCGGTAGAGTTCCACAAGGCGGCGGAATCTCTCGGGCCCGGACAACAAAGCGACGAACAGCGGCAGGCCGAGCCGCCCGGCCCGGGCGAAGCTTGCCGGCGTGCCGCCCACGCCCACCCAGACCGGGAGTTTTTCCTGCAACGGACGCGGGGCGATGTCCATGCCGGGGATGGTTTGGGTCAGGGTTCCCTGCCAGCTGAGGTTGGCGTTGTCCCGCAGCTCAAGCAACAGCCGAAGCTTTTCCTCGAACAGGGCGTCGTAGTCCACGGTGTCGTAGCCGAACAATGGGTAGGACTCGATGAACGCGCCCCGCCCGGCGATGATTTCGGCGCGACCGCCGGACAAAAGGTCCAGGGTAGCGAACTGCTCGAAAAGCCGCACTGGATCTTGCGTTGACAGCACGGTCACGGCGGTGCTCAGGCGGAGGTTGGTGGTTTCCCGGGCAATGGCGGCGAGCACGATCTCGGGCGCCGATAAGGCAAAGTCGTGGCGGTGGTGCTCGCCCAGGCCGAGAAAGCTGATGCCCGCCTGGTCCGCCAGCCTTGCCAGCTCGATGATTTCTGCAAGCCGCTGGTGTGGCGACAACGCCCTGCCGGTTGTTTCATTGCGCGATAGCTCACCGAAGGTAAAGATGCCGAAGTCCATAGTGGTTGAACATTCAAGTTTATTGTTCTATTCCGCCGCACCCTTTATCGAAAGGAAAGGCGGGCGTACGACGGCGGGAGCCACCCGCCGTCGTACGCCCGCCTGACACTGGGGTGCTTAGGCCTCCACGAGGTTTCCCTGTGCCGAAGCACCGGCTGGAACTTCGGCCGGAACGCCCGGCTCGTTGCGGCCGTACAGCCAGTCGTTGTACTGGAAGTTGTTGTCGCCGCGGCTCTTGAACAGCATGTTCCGCAGTAGCCGGGCCACCCCGTCCACGTGCCAGGACTCGCCCCAGATCCGGGCGGTGCGCTGGACCCGGGCGGTCCGGGCTGCGCGGGCTCCATTGAACGCGCTAAACGCTGCCTCCCACGCGCCGGGGTTGACGCCTTCCTCCGTAAAGACAAGGCCCTGCGTCGCATCCTGCAGAACGGCCGCATCCTCAAGCGCCTGGCAGGCGCCCTGGGCCAGGTACTGCAGCATGGGGTGCGCGGCATCGCCGATGAGGGCCATCCGGCCGGCAACCCAGTTTTCGATCGGGTCCCGGTCATACATGGGCCAGCGGATGCCGGTGGCCAGGTTCTTCAAGGCTTCCTGTACGGCCGGGACGCAGTCGGCGTAGGCGGCTTCGAGCTCGTCCACCCCGCCGTACTGTTCTTCGCCACGTTCGAAGGAAGCGGACTTGAAGACCGCCACAGTATTCAGCAGTTCACCCTTGCGCAGCGGGTACTGCACCAAGTGGCAGTTGGGGCCGAGGTAGACGATGACGTCCTCAAGGTCCGCGGCCGGGGTCTCGGGGGTGATGGGCACGGTGCCGCGGTAGGCGACGTATGCGGAGGAGACCGGACCGTCGTTGGCGACGCCGCCGCGCAAGGCGGACTTCAGGCCGTCGGCGGCCAGGACGGCGTCGGCCTCGTACACGGCGCCCGAAGCGGTGTATGCGCGCGCCTTGTCCCCCTCGGTTTCCACCTTCTGCACCAGGACGTCATTGACCAGCTCCACCCCGGCTTCCTGGCAGGCCTGGAGCAGGATGCGGTGCAGGTCGCTGCGGTGGATCACCACGTAGGGGGCACCGTAGCGCTCCTCGAATTCGCCACCCAGCGTCTGGCGCGTCAGCTCCTCGCCGGTAACGGCGTCGCGGAACACAAGGTGTTTGGGCTGAACGCCGATTTCCAACGCCTTCTCCAACAGGCCCCAGCGCTTGAGGACACGGGAGGCGTTGGGTGCCATCTGCAGGCCGGCGCCCACTTCACCGAAGGCCGGGGCTACCTCCACCAGGGTCACTTGGGCACCATTTTCCTTCAGGGCCAAGGCGCCGGCCAAGCCGGCCATGCCGCCCCCCACTATCAGGACGTCGGTGGTCGCTGCGTCTTTAGACATGTGATTCTCCTACTGCTTTGGATGTTGAATTCTTGGTGATGATGAAGCCGAGCAGGATCGCTGCTACGGCGGCGGCCCCGGCGAATGCCAGGAAGTTCGAGTTGACGCCCAGGCCTGCGACGAGCAGCAGTCCCCCAATCTGGGGTGCGGCGACGGCGCCGATGCGGCCTACGCCCAGGGCCCAGCCCAGCGCAGTGCCCCGCAAATGTGCCGGGTAGTGGCTGGCGACTGCGGCAATGATGAGGCACTGGGTTCCGTGCGTACCCACACCGGCAAGCACCAACATGAGGTAGACGACGGCGACCGGCGGCCCGGTTACCAGCACCAGGAGGCCTGCGGCGGCGACGGCGGCTGCCGCGATCGCCGTCGGAACCGGCCCGAAGCGGGTGCCGGCCCAGGCAGTGATCACCGATCCGGCCACGGCGCCGAGGTTCAGGGCAAGGGCAAAAGTCAGGGCGGAGCCGAGGTTGTACCCAGCAAGCTGCATGAGGTTCGGCAGCCAGGTTCCCAGACCGTACCAGGCGAACAGGGTGGCCAGCGTAGCCAAGGCGTACAGCACGCTGAGGCCAAGGAACGGCGGGCGGAGCAGTGAGCCGAAGCCCACCGGCTTTTTGCCGGCAGCCTGGTTTCTGTTCGCAGCCTGATCAGGGGCCTTTCCTGCCTCGGAGGGCAGCGTTTCAGGCAGGTAGCGCAGGCCGAGCGGGATAACCACCACCAGGGCGAGGACGCCCACGAGGAACATGACGGGCCAGCCGAACGCGGGGATAAGCGGGATGCCCGCCAGCGCCGCAATCGATCCGCCGATGGGGACACCGGACATCATCAGCGTGGCAATGGTGGACCGCCACTTGGGTGGCACGAGTTCAGCCACCAAGGCGTTGGCCGACGGCACCAGGCCGCCCAGGCCGATGCCGGCCAGTAGCCGGAGCGCTCCGAAGATGAAGGCGTTAGGGGCGAAGGCACACAGGATGGTGAAAACGGAGAACACCACGGCACAGCCGAGGATAGTCCGGCGCCGGCCCCAGGAGTCGGACATCCTGCCAGCAAAGATGGCGCCGATCATCATTCCGACGAACGCCATGGAGCCGATGGTTCCGGCGGTGGCCTTGGTCAGGCCCCAGCCGGTATCGCTGATCAGCGATCCCTGCACTGTGCCGTAGACAATGAGGTCGTAGCCGTCGAAGACCACCAGCAGCCAGCAAACCAGAACAGCCATTATCGAACGCTTGGGGAACGCGGCGGGGCCGGTGCCTGCGCCGGCGGGCGAAGCGCCGCCAGAGGGGAAGCCGCCGCCGGAGGGGGCGCCTGCGCCCGCTCCGGCCGGGGCGGGAGTCGAGGCATGTCGCTGTGGCGCTGCAGCGGAAGGGGTGTGATTCATCCCACCACTGTGCTGGCGAGCCTGCCGCGACGCCTATAACATTCTGTCATGCAGAATCTTCCCGCCCGGAAGTTGCCGACGTACCCCATAGAGGCCGTGGACAATGCCCTCCAGCTCCTCCAGCTGCTGCGCGACGTCGGGAGCCTTCGGCTCAAGGACGCAGCGGAGGAGTTGCAGGTGGCGCCGTCCACGGCCCACCGCCTACTGGCCATGCTCGTTTACCGCGGATTTGCCGTCCAGGACGAGTCACGCCGCTACGTTCCCGGACCCGCCATGGGTGCCGGGCCCGCGGGCGTGAGCTGGACCGGGCCATTGCGGGAAATCTCGCGGCCGCACATGGAACTGCTGTCCTCGCGGACCAGTGAGACCGTAAACCTCATGATCCGGGTGGGGACGAAGGTGCGGTTCCTGGACACCGTAGAGGGCACCAACACCTTGCGCGTGGGAGACCGGCAGGGGACAGTAATGCCCGCAAACAAAGCCTCGGGCGGCAAGGCAATGCTGGCCGAGCTGGACCCCGGCATGCTCGAACAGCTGTTCCGCAGCCCCAACGCCGAAATCGGCGGGGACAACATCCCGGACGATGAATACCCCGGATTCCTCCGCGAGCTGGACACCATCCGGACCAACGGCTTCGCCGCCAACTTCGAAGGAACCGAGGAAGGCATCAGCGCCTTCGGCATGGCCCTCCACAACGGCCGCGGCAACGTGGTGGGTGCCATCAGCGTGGCCACCCCCGTGGCCCGGTTCCGGCGACTGTTCGACGCCGGCCTGGTGGCAGTGATGATGGAGACCCGGCGGCAGCTCGAGATCGACATCGCCTCCAACCCGGCGGATCCGGACTGAGCCCGCCGTAGAACAGGCCCCACAAAGCAGTCTTTAATTCTGCACAACAGAATATGTTGGGCATCACAACCGCGCACTCCTTAGTGTCGAATCCACGCCGTATTCAGTCCGCACGCAAGGAGAAGGCCACCGTGTCCATCAGCGCCGATAACCCCACGCACGAGTCCGTTGCCCAGGGCATGTCCGTCCCGGAACCCAGCCCCGAAGAGGCTGCCCAGCTGGAACAGCTCTACCGCGACTTCGACAGCGAGAACCTGATCCCGCTGTGGACGGAGATCGCGGATCTCATGCCGATGGTCCCGTCCCCTAAGGCGGTGCCGCACGTGTGGAGGTGGAACGACCTCTACCCGCTGGCCGCCCGCGCCGGAGATCTGGTACCCGTGGGCCGCGGCGGCGAACGCCGCGCCATTGCACTGGCCAACCCGGGCCTGGGCAACACCCCGTACGCCACACCCACTCTCTGGGCTGCCATCCAGTACCTCGGAGGTCACGAAACGGCCCCCGAGCACCGCCACTCACAGAACGCGTTCCGGTTCGTCGTGGAGGGCGAGGGCGTGTGGACCGTGGTGAACGGCGATCCCGTGGCCATGCGCCGCGGTGACTTTCTGCTCACCCCGGGCTGGAACTTCCACGGCCACCACAACGACACCGACCAGCCGATGGCCTGGATCGACGGCCTGGACATCCCGTTCGTGCATTACACCGATGCCGGGTTCTTCGAGTTCGGCACCGAACGCGTCACTGACGAGGCAACCCCGGATATCTCCCGTTCCGAGCGGTTGTGGGCGCACCCCGGCCTGCGTCCGCTCTCCGGGCTGGAGAACACCACCAACTCCCCCATCGCCGCGTACCGCTGGGAGCACACCGACGCAGCCCTGCGCGAACAACTGCTCCTCGAGGACGAAGGCCACCCGGCAACGGTGTCACAGGGCCACGCCGCCGTCCGCTACACCAACCCCACCACCGGCGGCGACGTGATGCCCACCATCCGTGCCGAGTTCCACCGCTTCCGCGCCGGAGCTTCCACCGAGCAACTCCGCGAAGTTGGGTCCAGCGTCTGGCAGGTCTTTGATGGCACCGGCACGGTGGTACTCGACGGCGAGCGCCGGACTCTCGCCAAGGGTGACCTGTTCGTTGTCCCTTCCTGGGCACAGTGGTCCCTGGAAGCCTCGGTCGATGGTGAGTTTGACCTGTTCCGCTTCTCCGACGCCCCCATCTTCGAACGCCTGAACTTCAACCGAACCTACATCGAAGGACACACCAAGTAATGAGACTCCTTACCCTCCGCACCTCTGTTGAGGACAAGACAGTAACCACGGCTGTCCGCCAGGACGGCGACACCCTCACCGAGATCCCGGGCTTTTCCGACGTCGGCGCCCTCCTGCAGGATCCCGACTGGGAAACCACGGCGAGGGCAGCCAACGGCGCAACGCACGCGCTGGACGGCGCGGACCTCGCCGCCGTCGTGCCCGCCCCAGGGAAGATCATCTGCGTGGGCCACAACTACCGTAACCACATCAAGGAGATGGGCCGCGAAGTTCCCGAGCACCCCACCCTCTTCGCCAAATACGCCGAATCGTTGATCGGGCCCAACGACGACCTTGCCCTGCCGCAGGAATCGGACACTGTGGACTGGGAAGCTGAGCTCGCCGTCGTGATCGGCAAGACGGGCCGCCGTGTCCCCGAATCGGAAGCAGCGGACCACATCGCTGGCTACTCTGTGCTCAACGACGTCTCCATGCGTGACTACCAGTTCCGCACCATCCAGTGGCTGCAGGGCAAGACGTGGGAGAAATCCACCCCGTTCGGCCCCGCACTTGTCACCAAGGACGAATTCACCACCGGCCCGCTGATGACCTCGGCGGTGGACGGCGAAGTCCAGCAGTCCACTCCCACATCGGATTTGGTGTTCACCCCCGAATTCCTGGTGTCTTACATCTCCACGATCATTACGCTGAACCCGGGCGACGTGATCGCGACCGGCACCCCTGGCGGCGTCGGCCACGCACAGGATCCCAAGCGCTACCTGCAGGAAGGCCAGGTCCTGGTCACCACCATCGAGGGTCTGGGCCGACTAACGAACCGCGTGGTCAAGGAAGCCTGATGGTTGCACGGCGCGATCAGACCACCGACCCGGTGCTCCTCGAGGGACTGCTGCAGGCACGGCGTGGGACGGCGTTCTTTGCCCGCAAGCTGAACGAACTGACGGATGCGGAGCTGGACGGCGCCTCGCTGCTGCCGGGCTGGACCCGGCGGCACGTCGTGGCCCACGTCGGCTACAACGCCCGGGCAATCGCACGGCTGGTGGAGTGGGCGGCCACGGGCGTGGAAACGCCGATGTACCCTTCTGTGGAGGTCCGGAACCATGAGATCGACTTCGGCGCCACGCTCAGTCCCATCGCGTTGCGGAACCTGTTCGACCACTCGGCAGTGCACCTCAACGTCGAATGGCGGGACCTGGCCGCCGATTCCTGGCACCACAAGGTCAAGACCGTGCAGGGCCGGGTGGTTCCCGCGGAGGAAACGGTGTGGATGCGCACCCGGGAGGTGTGGGTGCACGCCGTGGACCTGGACAACGGGGCAAGCTTCGCTGACATTCCGGCCCCTGTCCTGGCGCGTCTGCTCAAGGACATCACCGGAGCTTGGAAGACGCGCGGCACCGACAAGGACCTGGTGGTTGAAGTGACGGACCAACCCGCCGCCTTGATGTTCGGCGATACTGCGGCTGTTTCACCGCTGGAGATTAGGGGCTCCCTGGCGGACATCGCCTGTTGGGCCGCCGGCCGCGGAGCAGCCGGCGTTCTTGCCCGCAGTGGAGGCAAATCCGTCAGCCCGGCGCCTCCGGCTCCTGAGTGGATCTGAGGCGGGCAATCTGAAACGGGAGTCCAGGAACGCTGGCCTCCCGGGGAACTAAGTCAAGATGCCCGCCTGGGTTGTTTCGAGGTGCTGGCATCTTTGATGAGTCACTGTACATTTTGCTGCAACCACGACCGGCCTTAAAGTCACAGGCACTGCTGCATCAGCCGCGGTTCACCAGGTAACTGACGAGGCCGTCAACCGTTGCCACCGCCGGATAGTCGCGTTCGGGAATATCGACGCCGGTGGACTGTGCGATGGTTTCTACGAGACGGAGAAAGTCCAGTGAGTCCATCTCCAGGTCCTGGCGCAGCCTGGCGCGACCCTCGAGGTCCTCTGGTTCGAGATCAGGGGCCACGAGTCTGATCGCAGCCTGCACTGCCTGACGGGCGTCCTGGTCTTTCATAGCTCCTCCGGTGTCTGCAGCAATTCATCAATACGGGAAAGGAATCTTGCGCCGCGCAGTCCGTCGCTGACACGGTGGTCTGCCGAGAGCGTTGCCGTGACCGCTTGGCGGACTCCGAGCATTCCGTTGTGTGCCCACGGCTGTTCAAGGATTTTGCCGAATCCCACCATTGCCACCTGCGGCGGATAGATCACGCCGTAGACGCTTTCCACCCCGAGGTCGCCCAGATTGGTCACGGTGATGGTGGGGTCGGCCATCTCGGCCCGCTGCAGCCGGCCTGCCCGGGCTCGGCTGACGAGGGCGCGCAGCTGAACCATCAGTTCGTCGAGGGTCAGCGTTTCAGCATCACGCAGGGCGGGAGCCACAAGGCCGCCTTGGCGCAGCGCCACTGCGACACCTAGATGGACGCTGCTGCTGGGGTGGAACGCACCACGGGTGAAATAGCCATTCATCTCCGGCGTTTCCGTTGCAGCCAGTGCGGTCGCCTTCAGCAGCAGTGCCGAAGGAACCAAACGGGCAGAGACGGACCGCCGTTGGTTCTCCGACTGCATCCATGCCATCGCCGTATCCAAATTTAGGGTGCCGGCCAGGTAGTAGTGCGGAATTTCCTTCTTCGATCGGGACATCAGCGAGCCAATTGCCTGCCTCAAAGTGCTGGCCTTATCTGCTGCCGGCTCTTTTCGGCCGCTCTGCGGCGCAGCCTCGATTGGTGCCTCGACTGGTTGAACCTGAGCAGGCCCCGATGCCTCCCCCCGCATTCCCGAGGCCATGCCCAAGGCACGACGCACATCCGATTCGGTGATGGCGCCCTCGCGCCCGGTTCCCTGCACGTCCTTCAAGTCAATGCCGAGCTGGGCAGCAACCCGCCGGGCCAGCGGCGAAGACCGCAGCCGCTGCTCCCGCGCCGGTCCGCCGCCCACTGCTGTGGGAGAAGTTGAAGGCATCTCGCTGACCGGACCTTTGACGGCGGTTTCGACGTCGGCCCGGCTCACCTCACCGTTGGGGCCGCTGCCCCGCACGGATTCAACATCGACCCCGAGAGCGTGGGCCAGGTGCCGGACCGGCGGCGAAACACGGACGCCGCGTTTGCTCGTCGGAGGCGAAGCCATTTTGGGCACCGACGGTGCCGGGGCCAACCGGACCGCCGGAAGTGCCTCCAGGTCCCGGGGCGCCGCCTGTGGAGCAGACATCTGTTCCGCCGGCGTGGCCGTGATCCGGGCGATGGGCGTCCCTACGCTCACTGTGTCACCGATTTCCACCAGGAACTCTGCCAGCACGCCTTCCTCAAATGACTCGATGTCCATGACGGTCTTGTCTGTGTCAACCGCGGCCACCAAGTCGCCCTTGTGGATGTAGTCGCCCGGTTTAACAAGCCACTCCACTACCTTGCCATGCTCCATGTCCGCGCCCAGGGACGGCATCCGAAACTCAGCCATGGCCGCCCACAGCCTTCCGTGCGGCAGTCACGATCCGCTCCACGGACGGTAGCGCGGCCAGCTCCATGTGTTTGGAGTACGGCACGGGCACCTCTTCACTGCAGACCCTCCCCACCGGGGCGTCCAGTTCGAAGAAGCCCTCGTCGCCAATCCTGGCGGCGATCTCGGCGGAGATGCTGCCGCTCCGCCAGCCCTCGTCCACCACCACTGCCCGGTGGGTCTTGCCGACGCTTCCAAGGATGGTCCCGTCGTCGAGCGGCCGGAGGGTGCGCAGGTCGATGACTTCGGCGTCGATGCCCTCCCCGGCCAGCCGGTCAGCGGCCTCGAACACGGCGGGAAGCGTGCCGCCGTAGGTGATGAGCGAGATGCCGGTTCCCTGGCGCCGGACCGCCGCTTTATCGATGTCAACCGGTCCGGCGTCGTCCTCCAGCTCCCCGGCTACGTTGTACAGGGACCCGTGCTCAAAAATCAGCACCGGGTCCGGATCCTGCAGTGCGGTCCACAGCATTCCACGCGCGTCGGCCAGGGTGGCCGGGGCAAGAATGCGCAGCCCTGGAATGTGCGCATACCAACCCTCCAGGCTGTGGGAATGCTGGGCACCAAGCTGGCGGCCCGCGCCGGTGGTCATCCGGATAACTACCGGTACGTTGAACTGTCCGCCGGACATGTGCAGCAGGGTCGCTGCATTATTGATGATCTGGTCCAGGGCGAGCAGGCTAAAGTTGACAGTCATGATTTCGACGACGGGACGCATGCCGCCCAAGGCTGCCCCGATCCCCGCACCGACGAAGCCGGATTCGGATAAGGGTGTGTCGCGGATGCGTTCGGGGCCGAATTCTTCCAGTAGGCCCAGGCTTACGGCGAAGCTGCCTCCGTAGCGACCCACATCCTCGCCCATAAGGAACACACGCTCATCGCGCTGCAAAGCGTCACGGAGGGCTGCGCGGACCGCTTCCCGGTAGGTGGTTTTCATCGTGCCGCCCGGCCTTCCCCGGCGTCGCTGCTTCGCTCGCTGTAGACGAACCGCCGGAGGTCCGCCACCGGTTCCAGGGTGCCTGCCTCGGCAAATTCGACACCGGCGGCCACCTCCGCGTCGACGTCGGCCTGCAGTGCCGCCCACTGCTCCTCCGACAGCTGTCCTGCCGACTTGATGGCGCTCTGGAGCAGGAGGATCGGGTCCCGTTCCATCCAACGCGCCACCTCCGATTTCTCCCGATAGAGCTCCGGATCGAACATTGAGTGCGCGCGGAAGCGGTAGGTGCGTAGCTCCAGGAAATGCGGCCCGCCGCCGGAGCGCACCGCATCTACTGCCCGGCGCGCTGCCTCCTCGACCGAGAGAACGTCCATCCCGTCAACGCTCCAGGCGGGAATCTCATATCCTGCGGCTTTGAGCGCCATATCCGTCTGCGACTCGGAGCGGACAAGTGCTGTGCCCATGGCGTACAGATTGTTTTCGCAGCAGAAGAGCACAGGAAGCTGCCACAGAGCAGCAAGGTTAAGACTCTCGTGGAACTCCCCTTCCGCGACGGCGCCTTCACCAAAGAAGCATGCCGTCACCCGGCGCCGGCCGGCCATTTTGTCGGCAAGTGCAAGGCCGACGGCGAGCGGGAGACCGCCAGCCACGATCGCGTTTCCACCGTAGAACCGGGTGGCTGCGTCAAAGAGGTGCATGGATCCTCCACGGCCTCGGCAGCATCCTTCGAGACACCCGTACATTTCGGCCAGGATGGCCCGGGCCGACACACCCCGCAGGAGCGCATGGCCATGCTCACGGTAAGTGGCCACCACGGCGTCGTCAGGCGCGAGGGTTTCAATGACGCCTGCGGCGACGGCTTCCTCCCCGATATACACGTGCAGGAATCCGCGGATTTTGGCAGCACTGTAGAGTTCGATGCACTTTTCCTCAAGCTTGCGCACTCGCAGCATCTGCCGAAGAACGTGCCGGGCGTGCTCTGCATCAGGGATGTCCTGGCCCCGCACGTCATTCATGGCCGCGGCCCAGCCTGTTCCAGCGTAGACAGGTCCCCCTCCGGCAGGCCCAGTTCACGGGCCTTCAGGAGCCGACGAAGGATCTTACCGCTGCGGGTCTTGGGCAGGTTGGTGGTGAAGTCGACAAGCCGGGGCGCAATGGCGGCACCCAGGCGTTTCCGGGCGAATCCGATGATTTCCAGCCGGAGTTCTTCGGACGGTTCGTGACCTGGCCGCAGTTCGACAAATGCTTTCACGACTTCCCCTGCCACAGGATCGGGAATACCAATCACTCCGGCCTCGGCCACTGACCGGTGCTCCATCAGGCAGCTTTCAACTTCGAAGGGACCGATCAGGTGGCCTGAGGACTTGATGACATCATCCCCGCGCCCTACGAACCAGAAATACCCGTCGTCGTCGCGTTTTGCCAGATCACCGGTTAAGTACCATCCGCCAGCAAAACAGCGGCGATACCTCTCCTCCTCATTCAGGTAGCCGCGGAACATGGAGGGCCAACCGGGACGTAGCGCCAGTTCGCCCATGACATCAGGTTCGGTGACGAGTGTGGCTGCTCCGTTCTCGATGAGGGGCTTGCCCTGGCCGTCCCTGGCTACCAGCGCAGCTTCGATCCCGGGCAGTGGGCGTCCCATGGAGCCGGGCCGAATGGGCATAGAGGCGAAGTTCGCGATCATGATGCCGCCCGTTTCGGTCTGCCACCAGTTATCGTGGACCGGCAGGCCCAGCACATCCTGTCCCCACACCACGGCTTCGGGGTTGAGCGGCTCGCCAACACTCGCGATGAACCGGAGCGCGGACAAGTCATGACCCGCAGCCCTTTCCGCCCCGGCCTTCATCAGCATCCGCAGCGCCGTCGGAGCCGTGTACCAGATTGTGACGTGCTGTTCGGCAAGGATGCGGTACCACCGGTCAACGTCCAATTCCTCCTCGTCCACCACAACGGTGACCCCGTGCACCAGCGGAGCGATGATTCCGTACGAGGTGCCGGTCACCCAGCCGGGGTCGGCTGTGCACCAGTAGATGTCCTCGGGGTGGAGGTCCAGGGCGTAGAGTCCGGTGGCGTAGTGCGCAACCACTGCCTCATGGACGTGGGTCGCCCCTTTGGGGGTGCCGGTGGTTCCGCTGGTGAAGTGCAGCAGAGCCATGTCCTCGGGCTGCGTGGCCACAATGTCCTGGTCAGGCGGGGCCTGGGCTAGGAGCGCGGCGAGGTCCAGTGTGTCAGGTTCAGGATTGCCGTCCGCGTCGGCCAGTAGGATGAAGCGGAGATCGGGAAGAGTATCCCGGATTGGTGCCACCTTTTTCCGGTACAGCGCCCTGGTGGTAACCAGTACCCGCCCTGCACCGAGATGCAGTCTTTGCCGGACAGGTTCGGGGCCGAAAGCGGAAAAGAGCGGGCAGAAAACGCTGGCATTTTTGAACGTGCCCAGGACGGCGACGTAAAGCTCGGGGCTGCGACCCAACAGCGAGAAGACCCGATCGCCCCTGCCTACCCCAAGGTCTCGCAGGACGGCGGCAAACCTACCAGTCTGCAGCGCCAGCTCCGCATAGCTGAGTGAGCGGGTGCTGCCGTCGGCCCGGATGAAGCGCAGGGCTTCCCTGCCTGCCCGGCTGCCTGCGGCGTGGCGGTCCACTGCCTCGTAGGCTATGTTCAGTCCGCGGCTGCCAGGGAGCCCGGACAGAGCCCGGCGGGCTTCATCCCATCTGAAGGACTTCCGAACGCCTTCGTAGTCTGCGAGGTTGGGAGGCATGCGATAGGTAGCAGGGCCCTTGGGAATGACGGGCCGGCGTATAGGCCGTTCGGTTCCTGCGGTCATGGTTCATCCTTCGTGTCGTCTGGCCAGGCGCTGTCCCAGCCGCCGGCCGGCGTAGGCCCTGTCCACGAGCTCGAGCATCGCTGATCCCTGTCAGGTGGTTTCTTCGGTATGCAGCGGGGACGTGGGAGTCCACGACATCCTCAGGATGAAGTGGGCATCCGCCGTGCTCTTGGCAATCAGTGCACCCGCGTCGCCGGCCAGTTTCACGCCGAATTCAATCTGCACCAGTTCGGGGCTCAACTCTGACATGGCATCCAATGCTGCTTGGGCGGCCAGGCGGACGCTTCCGAGTGCATCTTCCAGGCGCCTGCTCACGTTCAGGACCCCCTGTTCGTTGCGGGCAGGGTGGTCCACCCCGTAACTGTTGTCCTCAGCCTCAACGAGTACCGTCCCGGAGCCCACTTCGTATCGGAGCACCTCAGTCATGGCAGGTTTCCAACGCTAATGGGACTTGCGCCTTCTGTGACGGATGCCACTTCTTCACTGGATTTCCCTTCTGTCTGGCGCAGAAAGCCTTGGACATTCCGCCCCAAGGGCATAGCGCCCGCAGTTCCAGTCAACACTTCATAAACACCGCATCCTAGGGGAGAAAAACCCCACATCTTGGTTCTGGCGTCTTCTTCCTGGGACGGCAAAGCTGGAGGTCTCGTTGGGGGCTTCCCCAATAGCGTGGCGAACGGAGCGCTGCTGGGTGCTTCCGTACTGGGAAACAGAATTGGCAGGATTTTGGGCCACCACGAATTGTTGCCGAGTTCCTCAAGCGCATTGGTAAGGGATTCTGAAAGCATTTTCATCGATTGAAGAACCTTTCCCGGTAGCGGGCGGATTCGCAGCTGCAGCGGTCCGGGCCTTCGCCACAAAGAGGGCTGCGGTGGCTTGCCCTACTTGAGGCTGAGCACCTCTTCGATGGGTCGGCCGTTGACTAACACCCGGGCGCTCGTGGCCCCGGATGCGGCCATGGCGGTGTACTCCAGCTGTGCCTTGACCCGCGGGATATCACACACACCGGCCAGCACGAACTGCCCAGTGAGCCAGATGGTGATGGTGCTGCCGCTCAGCTCACCGCCAGCATAGGTGAGGTCCGACTGGTATAGGGCGTTCATGAGCCCGGACAGGCCGACGTCGCGGCTCTTGTTCGCGAGTAGAGTCCCGACGCTGGGCCCAACTTGGTCAGTGAAGCGGACCGGGGCCGTGGTTGTGGCGACGATGCTGTCGCCGCAACCGATCGGGGATCCAGAGACGCCATTGTCACCAACAGCGACGTAGTAAACGGTGAGTGGGGCAACCTGCTCCGGGAACGCAGGAGTAGTGGGTTCCGCCGTTGCAGGGGGTCCTGCCGGCGCAGACGACGGCGAAGCAGCAGGTGTGGAGATCGTTGCGGTCGGGGTCGGGCTCGCCGTTTTGCTTGTTGAGGCGGTGGGGCTCGCTGATGTCGTCGGAGCGGCCGAAGTATTCGTAGGGGCCTGAGCCGGTGGGCCGAAACAGCCCGTGAGCATGAGCAGAGTGGAGATCCCGAGAACGCCAATTACCGAATAGCCGAGCTTTGCCATGATGCCCCTTGTGGATGCGGGGCTCCAAATCTTCAGGAGCCCTATATCAAGCTACGTCGGTGCCTTTCTCCTGGACAGGGACTTTAGTCCGTGCTGACGTAGACCCGGGTTCGGAACCCAACAAACGGCCAAGAGTCATCGTCTCAGCGAGGCGAATGAGCCATACTGGCCGCATGAACGCTGCGGCGGGAAAGCCCGATAAGGTCATCATTGTCATCGTATCCGCCGTCGCGTTGTTGGTGATCGTAGCAATAGCTGTGATCTTCACCCGCGGGGAGCCCGAAGCATTAAGCGAAGCCACCCCGGCCGGTGTGGTGCAGCGTTACAGCACTGCCGTCATTGAAGGCGACCCGGGCACCGCCGATTCCTACCTCACGGAATCCGCCCGATCGTTTTGCAACGGCTTTATCCAGGGCGGACCGCCGCCCTCCCGGGTTGTCCTGATTTCGACGAATGAGCGAACTGAATCGGCAACGGTGAGGGTCTCGATCGTCTATTCTTTCCAGGACGGACTCTTTGGGCCTTCCGACTATGAGACGGAGGACAGGTTCTCCCTGGTGAAGGCCGATGGCAGATGGCTGGTGGACAAGGCCCCCTCGCAGCTCTTATCCTGCGTTCCGTCGCCGGTGAAGCGATGAGCTCCCCCGGGGCGGCGACGGTTTCATCGGTGGCGTCGGCACAAGTCATCCTGCGCCGTCTGATCCTCTACGTGCTGTTGTTCGCCCTGGTGGTGATCGCAGCCATTGGCCTCACAGGCCTGTTGGGGCGACTCTTCAACGCCGGCACCACGCTGGTTAGCAGCGATGTCGCCGAACTCGCCCGAGCCCTTGCCTTCACTCTCATCGGCGGACCGCTCGCGGCGCTCCTCTGGTGGTTTGTGTGGAAAAGGCTCGACGACGAAGCGGAGCGAGCCGCTGTGGGGTGGGGCCTTTACCTGGCCGGAATGTACACAGCTTCGCTTATCCTGTTCACTACATCGGTTCTGGCGATGGCGGCATCCTTCGTCGGAGGGCGTGATTCGAACTGGTCTTCGCCACTGGCCACCGCCCTGGTGTGGGCAGCGATCTGGACCTGGCACCGGTGGATGTGGCGCCACCCAGTTAAACACCCTGTGAATCTCGACGATGTTCCGGCTGTCATCGGATGGGTCTTTGGGCTGCTCCTGGGCGCCGGTGCCGCCGTCGCTGCGCTCGGCGGCTTGCTCGATGTCGCCCTTCGCGGCTTCACCAGTCTGACCCCTGCTGCGGAACATTGGTGGGTGCCGATAGTCCGAGCGCTGACTTGGGCCATTGGCGGAAGTACTGTGTGGTGGTGGCACTGGATCAAGGGTGGCGGACGCAAGCTGCAGACACGACTCGTGGATGTAGCACTAATCAGCGTCGGGGTCTTCGCTGCGGGGGTCACCGCCCTCGGAGGTGCCGGCGTCGTCCTGTTGGTTCTACTGCGACTGGCTTTCGACGCGGGTGATCCCACAAATGAACTGCTGGCTCCCTTGGGTTTGGCTATCGCCTCTTTCGCCATCGGCGCATTGGTGTGGCGCTATCATCGACTCAGCGGAGCTCATCGTTCTGTCGCGACCAGGCGGGCAAGCCAATTGGTGACCTCGGGGGTTGCCCTGGCAGCTGCTGCCTCAGGCGTGGGCGTGATTGTCAACGCAACACTTGCTATGACGGTTTCGCCGCTTGCGGGGGGTGGCACACGGACCCTGCTGTTGGGAGGTATCAGTTCCCTGATCGTGGGAGGCCCTGTCTGGTGGCTGGCATGGAAACCGACGCGGCCGCCGCAAACCGGAGACGCCATTCCTCCTGGGCGGCGCGTCTACCTCATAGTGTTCTTTGGCATCAGCGCCGTTGTGGCGCTAATAGCCCTCCTGGTCATCGGTTACCGGCTTTTCGAATATTTCCTGCGCGACGTGACCGAAGGGAGCTTCGTGGACCGAGTCCGTGCCTCGCTCGGCGTGCTGGTAGCTGCGGGCGTGGCTGCCGCCTATCACTTTGCCCTGTGGCGGCGCGAGCGGACCCTCTTAGGTGCAGTGTCCCCCGCCAAAAGGGTGGCCATCCGCCGGGTCACTCTGGTGACCGGCGCTCACGCGGAACAGTTGTCTCGAGCTATCGTTGAGGCGACTGGCGCCAAAGTCATTCCATGGAAGCGGGCCGACGTCGACACGGATACTCTACCCACCCGCGACCCCACCCCGGGAATAGAGACTCTGATCAAGAGTGCAACGGAGGCGTTGTCGGGCGTCGCCGCCGAGCACGTTCTGCTGATTATCGGCCCGCATGGCGGTTCGAGCACCTGCATCGAAGTTATTCCTCTGGAAGCCGGCGGTACAAATGCTGGCCACATAAGAACGCTGGGTCCCGCGCATCCAGGAACGGACGCACGGGACTAGCATTTTCCAATCATGGTTTTTCTCCGTTGGGTGGCTTGGAGATCTCAATTCGGGTCGTGATGTTTCTTCCCACCGTCCGGGTCGTTCTCGGGCGGCAGGATCATTGAAAGGACTCTGAGCGCGCGTTCCTGCCGGCTGCATTCGAAAAGTGAGGCGATCCATCGAAGGGCGGCAAGAACGGTTGAGAATGAGTCCGTGGGTTGTACGGCGGGTTCAGAACGGTGCTCACTGTCGTGCACGTTCTTAGCTGGAGGCTCGGAGTGCTTGGACGTATGTTTCGACGCGTTCGAGGGTGGTTTCGTCGTGAGGGCCCCATTCAGGGTGCGGCGTGCCGGGCCCAGCGTAGGGTTCGTCCCGGTAGTGGCGCTGATATTCGGCCAGTTTTTGTTCGAGTTCGGTCCGAATGAGCGCGTATGCGGGGTCATCAGCCACATTTCGAACTTCGGTGGGATCGTTATGGAGGTCGTAGAGTTCCCACTCTGCTTCGAATACGCGTTGCGAGGCACCGGGCACGTCGAGCCCGTCATTGTAGTAGTGGATGAGCTTGTAGTCCGCTGTGCGTATGCCGTAGTGTCCGGGGGCTGCATGGATCGGGTCATCGTGTTCCCAATAACGGTAGTACGCGGCGTCGGGCCAGTCATCGATCTCTTCTCCCCTGAGAAGGGGGCGGAAGCTGCGGCCTTGCGATGTGGGAAGCGCGCCCTCTGCCTTGATGCCAGCAATATCCAGGAAGGTGGCAGCGAAATCGACATTTGTGATGATGGCTTCGCAGCGGCTGCCAGGTGCAATTTCGGCCGGCCATTTCATCAACAACGGCATTTGCAGCGACTGGTCGAACATGAGGCGTTTGTCGAACCAGCCGTGGTCGCCGAGGAAGAACCCTTGGTCCGATGTGTACACGACGAGTGTGTTCTCAGAGAGGCCGCGTTCGTCGAGGTAGTCCAGGAGCCTACCTACGTTGTCGTCGATGGATTGGATGCACTGCAGGTAATCGCGCATGTAGATTTGGTACTTCCACCGCATCCGCGCTTCCCGGTTTTCCGGTCCGCGCAGTTCTTCGGGAACTTCAGTCTTAAGGTCGTCGGCGCCCATATCGTCGGCAATAGTCATGTGGACATTTCGCACGGCCTGGCTGCGCGTGGCGTAGTCGTCGAAAAACGTTTCCGGTTCAGGGATCTGCCCGTCAGCATAGAGATGCTTGTGCTTCTCGTCGGGAATCCACGGGCGGTGGGGTGCCTTGTGGTGCACCAGCATGCAGAACGGTTCCTCGCCCGTCAGCTTGTTCAACCAGTCTATGGACAAGTCCGTAACGATGTCCGTCGCATAGCCGGACACGGTGGTGCTCCCGCTGGGGTCGATCATCTCGGGGTCGAGGTAGTCACCCTGCCCGGGAAAGATCTTCCACTCGTCGAACCCCCGCGGCAAAGCCTCGCCTTGCTCTCCAAGGTGCCACTTTCCAAAAAGGGCGGTCTTGTAACCCTGCGCATGAAGGACGTCCACGAAAGTAGGCACGCGGTAGTCCATCTCCGTCCAGATGGACGATACGCCATTGATGTGGCTGTAAGTTCCAGTGAGGATTGAGGCACGCGAGGGGCTGCAAATTGAGTTTGTGCAGTAGACAGCATCCAAGCGCATGCCGCCTTCGGCGATGCGATCCAGATGCGGAGTCGTGTTCACCTGGCTGCCGTACGCAGAAATCGCGTGGGCGGCGTGGTCATCGGACATGATGAAGATGATGTTGGTATTCGACATCTCTCCCTTTCTAAAGTTCTTGGGTGTTCGGTGCACCCTTTAATGTGCGGGCGGTAATTCGCTTAGTCAGAGTTGCCGGAGCCGATCGGGTTCAGTTGAGCTGAACCTTCTTGGTGATGCCGAGGTCGGTCACCGAGGTGCCGAGGCGCAGGGCGTATTCACCGCTTTCGTAGGTCCACCCCTCGTCCCAGTACGCGAGCAGCCGGGTGGGGACCTCGATGGTCGCGGTCACCGTCTCGCCGGGGCCTGCCCAAACGGGCGCTGAAGCGACAAGCCAACGCACGGGACGTTCGACGGCGGAATCCGGCTTTTCGGCGTAGATCTGGACCACGTTCTTGCCGGCTCGGTTTCCGGTGTTGGTCAGGGTTACGGTCAGTGGCAGGACCATACCCGCTGCTGCTTGTGCCGGGGCGTCGCACGTATCGAGACTCCAGGTGGTGTAGCCGAGGCCGTATCCAAATTCGTAAGCGGGGGTGGCGCCGGTTTTGAGCCAGGCACGGTAGCCGATGTGAATTCCTTCTGCATAACGGAGCTTGCCGTCGGCGTCGGGTGTTGTGTTCAGGACAGGGACCGGCCCTTGAGTCGCCGGCCAGGTGGTGGGCAGGCGCCCGCCCGGTTCCGTGGTTCCGATGAGGATATCGGTAAGGGCATTGCCGAATTCCTGGCCGCCGAAGTAGCCGATCAGGATCGCGGCAACCTCGTGTCGCCAAGGCATGACGACTGGCGAGCCTGCGTTGACAATCACAATTGTGCGCGGGTTCGCTGCGGCGATGGCATGCACCAGACGGTCCTGTAGCCCGGGAAGATCCAGAGTTGTGCGGTCGTAGCCTTCAGACTCGACCCGCGAGTTGGTCCCGACCACAACGACGGCGACGTCGGCCTCCCGCGCGGCCCTGGCCGCTTCGATGATGAGCACCTCAGAGTCGGTGTCAGCGGGTTCCGTGCCGAGCGTGACGCTGAGGGCGTTCTCCAACGGACCGGTCCGGCCTGCGGTGTCCAGTTCCACGCGGATATCCATGGGAACACCGGCGCTGACGGGGACCTCAACGGTTGAGGAGGGCGGGGCGAGGAAGGACTCGGCGATATCTTTGCCGTCCATCTCAATGACAGATTCATGAAGCAGCGCGTCGTTGACGTAGAGCCGTGTACGTCCGACAGTGGCTGCGCCGAGACGGATGGTGCCTGTTTCGTCCGGGGTATAGACAGTGTGCAGCCGCACGGTTGAAGAGTCCCGTACCGGTGCGTCGCCACCGAACCACACGAGAGCCGTGGAGCGGCGGTCCTCCGTGAACAGCTCACCACCGGCGCCGTCGAGGAAGGAGACCCGCAGTCCTGGTTCACGGGTGACAGGATTGATCAGCTGGGCCAAGGGTAGCTCGGCGACACCTTCCTGCACGATGGCGCCAAAGCTGTAAGTGACGTTCTCCGTCCCGAAGGCGGCTTGGATCCCCTCCAGCGGGGAGACGATCTTCTCCGGCAGGACAGTCGCGGACCCGCCGCCCTGTGTCCTGGCGAATTTGGCGTTGTGCCCGATTACGGCCACTTTTCCCGTCACGGCACTGTCCAGCGGCAGCACGCCGTCGTTCTTTACCATGACAGTTCCCGCCGAGGAGGCTTCCCGGATGAACGCCACCAGGTCCTCTCTATCCACCGGTTCTGCCTGCACCGGCTCGAAACCTTCCAGGGCCCCCACTCGCGCAGCGAGCTGGAGGATTCGCAGCACCTTCCGATCGACAGTTGCCTCCGAAACATCTCCGGTCCTGACCGCAGCCACGAGCGCTTCCCCCCAAGGTCCGTCGGGGCCTGGCATGACCAGATCCTGGGATGCTTTAGCGGAATCGATGCTACGCACGGCCGTCCAGTCGCTAATGACCACACCGTCAAATCCCCATTCGCTGTTCAACGGGGTCTCCAACAGGTCGTTCTCGGTAGCAGTCGTGCCATTGATCGAGTTGTACGCGCTCATGACCAACCATGCCCGCGACTCCACGATGGCCTTTTCGAACGCCAAAAGGTAAAGCTCCCGCAGCGGCCGCTCATCGACCTGCACATCGACGGTAAATCGGTCAGTTTCAGAGTCATTGGCGACGTAATGCTTCGGCGTGGCGGCGACGCCGTTGCGCTGCAGGCCGTTGACGTATGCGGCAGCCAGTTCTCCCGTGAGCACGGGGTCCTCACTGAAGGCTTCAAAGTGCCGGCCGCCCAGCGGGGAGCGGTGCAGGTTAATGGTCGGGCCAAGGACGACATCCACTCCTTTCCGGCGGGCCTCGACGGCAGAGGCAGCACCGAGCCGGTCCGCAATGCCGGGATCCCACGACGAGCTGATGGCCGTCGCCGACGGGAAATTCATGGATGGCCGGCGTTCGTCCCACATCTCGCCGCGGACCCCGCTTGGGCCATCGGACATCACCATGGAGCGCAGCCCGATTTTTTCCACCGGCATGGTCGTCCAGAAGTCACGACCTGTCAGTAACTGAACTTTTTCCTCCAGGGACAGCTCCTGGACCAAGGAGTCCAAGCGCCGGTCTACGCTGAGGGTTTTCATCGTTCCTTCTTTCATTGGTGCTTGGTGCCTGTCCTGAGACCGGCCATGGTCGCCTCGGCGGTGCTTTCGTCACTGGGCGCAAAGCCAAGACGCCAGGCCTTGAAGCGCAGGGACGTGCCTTCGTTGGGGACCACAGGGGCGGTGTAGAGATTCCATATCCGGCCGTCCTCGGCTGGGCTGCCGGTTACCCGGTCCATGAGCCTCCGGGGAACTTCTGCCTGCTTTGGTAATGAGGTCCACCCGATCGACGCACCCGGGGTAGCGCAGTTCGCCGCTACGCCTTCGGCGGTAACTGACAGCGTGGGAGCCGCGGTTACAGGGGCCTGGCCATGAGGACGCCAGCTGTCCAGCAACTGCTGTTCCGGCATCATCCCCAGGTCGTGAATATCGTTCTGCCAGGCTTGGAGCGCGGCCCTCAGCCGGTGCAGGGTTTCGGCCTGCCGGGGTTCGTGTGCGAGGTTGCGGGCTTCGTGGGGGTCATGCTTGAGGTCGTAGAGTTCCTCAGCGGGCTTCGAGGCAGCGACGAGGCTCCGCTGAAGGTCGCTGAGGAGGCTGGGTTGTTCGCCGCATGCCAACTGGCGTGCTTCTTCGCCCCGTAGGCGACGGAGTTCTGACCAGGTAGCAGTGTGGTCGGGGTAGTCGATATGGGGCATGGGTGAGCGGTCAGGATGGAAGTTCCGTACGTAACGGTATTGGCTGTCACGGACGGTCCGGGATGTGTCTTCTGATTCGTCCATGCGATCCCGTCCCCCAAATATGTAGTCGTTGGGACGGTCCTTGAAGCTGCCATCCGGTTCTAGAAGGGGCTTGCCGTGCATGTGGGCGGGAACGTCCAGACCTGCTGCTTGGAGCATTGTCGGTGCCAGGTCCATGGTCTGGACGGGGTCCGTTCGGACGGTGCCGGGGTGGATGACTTCCGGCCAGCGCAGCAGCAGGGGCACGCGTAGGCCGGCTTCTGTCGCCCAGCGTTTCGCCCTCGGCATTCCTTTGCCGTGGTCGCTCCAGAAGACCACGAGGGTGTTGCCAGTCAGTCCGTCTTCCTCCAGCTGGCCGAGGATGTTCCCAGCCCACTGGTCCATTTCCGTGATCAGGTCCGCGTAGCGTGCCCAGGCCCGCCGGAACACTTCAGTGTCGGGATAGTAGGGCGGGAGTGGTGCCGTCGCCGTCTGGTGCCGCCTGTGCGCTGCAACGTTGGGAGTGGCCTGTTCAAAGGACTCCTCGTCAAGGTAGATCTGCGACTCGTGGGTGGTCATGCCATGGAACATCGCGAAAAAGGGGGTGTCCGCTCCTGGGCGGTTCCGCCAGTGTGCTGTCGGGCTGCACTCATCGAAAACTACGGGCGGAACGTCCACTTGGAAGTCCGTGAAGGAGTTGTTCGTGCAGTAGTAGCCGGCACGTCGGAAGATTTCGGGCAGCAGCCTTACCTCCGGGGGCGGAACGGCCTTCGTGCGCATGTGCATGGTACCGATGGCAGCAGGATGGCAGCCGGTCAGAATTGCCGACCGCGCCGGTGCGCACACAGGAGCGGATGCAAACGCCAGATCGAAACGGGCGCCTTCGGCCGCCAAGCGGTCCAAGTTGGGCGTGAGCGCATATTCGGCGCCGGGCCAGATGCCCGAGTAGCAACCAAGATCGGGGTTGATGTCGTGCGTCGAGATCCACACAACATTGGGCAGGCTCATGGGGTGTGGACTCCAGCGTGTTCGTTTGGTTGTCCGATACCAGACTGAAACTCCCCGAGCATCGGATCTCCCGTGCTCCTCATCCAGCGCGAAAGACTGTTCCTTTTCCGGGCAAGTACCGGCGCGAGGTCAGAGCTATCCACCAGATTCGTCAGGCAGTCCGGATCGTTAGAGAGGTCATACAGTTCTTCACGGGCACGGGTGAGGTAGAAGTCAGCGCGCTGCCGGATGGCCTCGTTGGTCGGGGCAGCCTCCACCATGGCCGGCCAGGTCAGACCCCACATGTTCTCCGCGCGGTATTTGGTGTCGCCATCAGCCCATCCGTTCCAGATATAGCCGTACTGCAGATCCTGAACGCACCGCATCTCAAAGCGCTGCTTTGCCGAGGTCTCGTGGAACACACTGAAGACTTCATTCCGTCCTTGTTCCGTTGCCCCTGTCAGAAGAGGGGTGATCGATACGCCGTCGATGCCGTCCGGTATGGCGACGCCAGCGGCATCACAGAAAGTAGGGAAGAGATCGAGCATGCTGATGAAGTCGTCGTCGTTACTGCTGCCCGGAGCGGTCACGCCAGGCCATCGGACGATGAGCGGGGTCAGCGTGCTGCGGAGGTAGCAGTTCGCTTTCGCAAACGGGAAGGCCATGCCGTTGTCCGACATGAAGACCACCAGGGTCTCCTCTGCCGTTCCCGTTCTGTCGAGGGCAGCAAGCACTGCTCCGACGACGTCATCGCACCTGCGGGACGAGCTCAGGTACTCTGCGTATTCCTGCCGGACACCCGGTAGGTCGGGAAGGAATCCAGGGACTTCAACGTCATCTGCGACGAACACCTTTGACGGCTCCGGATATTCGTTCCGTTCCGCTTCGCTCCAGAGTTCCCGCTCAGCCATGCTGCCGTGGAAGGGCCGGTGGGGATCGTGGGCATTGGCCATGAGGAACCAGGGGCGGCCTTCATGCGATGCGTTGGCGATGAAGTCTTCGGCCAGGCTGCCGTAGGCTTCCGGGTTCCGCCCTAGCCCTAACTGGCGCATGTCTGCGGCCATGTCCCAGCCGAAGCGCTCCACCGGCTGGATGTGGCCCACTTTGCCTAGGATCCCCACCTTGTAGGCTGCCTGTTTTAGGTGGTCGTTGATGACGCCGATGCCCTCGCGGATGGGTTCGAATCCTTCGGCCCCGTTACGGTGGGGCCACAGCCCGGTCATGAGGGCGGAACGGCTGGGTTGGCAGACTGCCGCTGGGACATGGGCGCGGTTGAAGACCATTCCCCCGGCGGCCAATCGGTCAAGGTTAGGGGTGGCGTCCTTGGGGCCTCCGAAGGAACCCGGCGTGTTGCCATCCATGTCATCAGCCGTGATCAGCAGGATGTTGGTCATTGGTTTTCCTCTCCGTCGTACGAGAGATGGCAGTTAGTCGGTGCCGGAGTGCGGGTGGTCGATAGCGTCTGAGGCGTTGTTAGGCATTCTGGGCGGCCAGCAATTGTCGGCGCTCCTCCCGGCGGCGTGCCTGGGCTTTCGGATCCGCCACGGGTGCCGCGAAGAACAGACGTTGTGTGTACGGGTGCTGTGGGCGGCTGGTGACTTGGTCGCCGTCGCCGAATTCGACGATTTCACCCCGGTACATAACTGCTACGCGGTGGCTGATGTGCCGCACCACCTCGAGGTCGTGCGAGACAAAGAGGTATGCCACCTGGGTTTGCTCCTGAATATCCTTGAAGAGCTCCAGGACCCGCGCCTGGGTGGAGAGGTCCAAAGCCGAGACCGGCTCGTCACACACAATCAGCGCGGGTTGCAGGGCCAAGGCACGGGCGATCGCGATCCGCTGGCGCTGCCCTCCCGAGAATTCCCGGGGAAGCCTGCTGCCTGCGTCAGCCGGCAGGCGGACCATGTCGAAGAGGTCCTTGATGCGCTTGGATGATTCAGAACGGGGAACTTTGCGGACGTCGAGCGGCTCGGAGAGGATTTGTTCCACGGTCAAGGACGGATTCAGTGATGTGTAGGGGTCCTGGAAAACCACCTGAATGTCACTCGCCAGTCGACGGCGGTCCGTACGGCTTGCGTGGGCAATGTCCTCGCCGCGAAAGAGCACCTGCCCGTCGGTGACGGGGGCCAGGCCGAGGACTGCCCTGCCAAGCGTTGTTTTGCCCGATCCTGACTCCCCTACCAGGCCAACGCATTCGCCTCGGTGGACGTCGACGGAGACGCTGTGCAGCGCCCGGAAAGGATTGCCGCGGAAGCCATGGCCGGGGTATTCGACGGTGACGTTTTGGACGTCAAGCAGCAACTCACTCATCGGACTGCTCCCTTCGGGGACGCGCTGGCAGAGTTGCCGGCAGTTACGAGCGGGCCTCGGGGTTCGGCCTCGCTGAGGATGGCACCCAGTAGCTCTTGGGTGTAGGGGTGGCGGGGGCTTTCGAATATCGGCTCTGTGGGCCCGGTTTCAACGATTCGCCCGAGCCGCATGACGGACACCCGGTCACAGAGGTCGGCGACGACGCCAAAGTTGTGCGTGACAAGGACAACGGCCATACGGAACTCTTTCTGCAAGTCCCGGAGGAGGTCCAGGACTTCGGCTTGGACTGTTACATCCAGGGCAGTTGTGGGTTCGTCGGCAATCAGCAAGTCAGGGTTGCAGGAGATGGCTCCGGCGATCAGGACGCGCTGGGCCATACCACCGGAGACTTCGTGCGGATAGGCGGCAAATGTTCGCTCGGGATGGGGAATCCCCACCCTAGCCAACAGGCTCAGGGCTCGTTCCTTTGCTTCCCTGGCGGATATTCCGAGCTGGATTTGCATCGGCTCGACGAGTTGGCTGCCGATTGTGAAGGAGGGGTCCAGGTTGGACATTGGTTCCTGCGGGATGTAGGCGATGCTTCGACCCCGGATCTTTTGCATATCCCTTTCGGATACCTTCGCAAGGTCCCTGCCCTGGAAGTGGATCGAGCCACCCACGATTTTGCCGCCTTCAGGCAGTAACCGGAGGATAGACCAGGCCGTCTGGGTTTTACCTGATCCGGATTCCCCGACCAGCCCGTGGACTTCTCCCCTGCGGACCGTGAGGGAAACATCGTGGACCACCTTCTTCAGCCCGCCGTCGGGGCTGGGATAACCAACGGACAAGTTGGTCACTTCCAGGACCACTTCTCCGTCTGGCGCACCCGATTCTTCGTGCCGGATGATTTCCGACGGCGCCTCAGCCTCCGTCGCGGCCGGCGCCTTCGCCTTGCGGCGTTGCTTGCGGGGTGCGTTGGAGCGCTCCAGCTCGTCCCTGAGGCTGTTGGCCAGCAAAGTGAGCGAAATGAGCGTCAATCCGATGGCGAGGGCCGGCCACAGAATGAGCATGGGAGAGGTGTAGAGGTTGGTGAAACCATCGCTGAGCATCGAACCCCAGGTGGGAACGTTGATGTCCCCCAGGCCCAGGAACTCGAGGCCGGACTGGACGGCCAGGGCGATGCCGCCAACGATGGCCGACTGGATAACAATCGGGGCGCGGACGACGGAGAGGATATGGACTGCAATAATGCGTCCGTCGCCGAGGCCCGAGACGCGTGCGGCGTCGACGTAAAGTTCGTTCCGTACAGCTGTAACAGAGGCGTAGACGAGCCTGAAGAACGCCGGAGAGAGCATGACGCCGAAGATCAGCATTGAGAGCCAAAGGGAGGGCCCCACGACGGCGCGGGCCGCCAGGAGGACAATGATGGTCGGCAACGCCATCATCAGGGAGATCACCCATGTCCAGGCAGTGTCGATCCATTTCCCGAAGTAGCCTGCGAGCCAGCCCCCGCTTACACCGATGATCATGGAGGTAAGCAGCGCCACCAGTGCTCCGGCGAGGCTGAACTGTGCACCGAAGATGAGCCTGGACAGCACGTCCCGGCCTGCGCCGTCCGCTCCCAGCAGGTTCTCGCTGTTGGGAGGAGCCAGGACGTTCTGGATCACGGCCGTGTTCGGATCGTGCGGGGCGAGGAAGTGCGCGAACAGTGCCGTGATGACGGCAATCGCCAGGAAACCCATGGAGGCGACGGCCAGAGGGTTGCGCAGGACGCGGCGGAAAAGGGAGACCTTTGACGCGTCGCGGGGGGCGACAACGATCTCGGGGTCGGTGGTGTGTGCAGGAGAAATCATGACAGACGCACTTTCGGGTTGAGCCAACCCTGGGCCAGGTCGACCAGGAGATTGAAAACGATGACGATGACGCCTGTCGCGACGAGCAGGCCCATGACCAGTGGGATGTCACCTTGGGTGGTGGCCTGGACTGCCACTTGTCCCAGTCCGGGGATCGCAAACACCTGTTCGACGATGACCGCACCGCCGAGCAGACCGACGAAGATGACGGCCAAGACCGCGAGGGCCGGACCAGCGGCGTTCCGCAAAACGTGTTTGAGGATGACACGGCGTTCTGGAATTCCACGGCTCCGCAGGGTGCGGACGTAGTCGTTGCGCAGTGCATCGATGACGGCACCGCGGATCTGCTGGGTGACGTTGGCGATGCCGCCCAGGGCCAGCGCGATCACCGGAAGAGTCACGGTCTTCACCCACCCCGTTGGGTCCTCCGTGAAGGGAACGTAACCCGTGGGATCGAACCAACCCAGGGTTAGTGCAAAGAACAACACGAGGCCGACGGCGAAGAGGAATCCAGGGATCGCGTGGCCGAGGATGGCAAGAAGCTGGGCGACTTTATCTATCCAGCCGCGCTTCGTTGCAGCCAGCACGCCTAGAACAACTGAGACGACTGCGACTACAAGAACGGTCCCGATGACCAAGGACAAAGTAACGGAGAGGCGGGAGAAAATGGCGGCCGAGACCGTCTGGCCTGTGAACCATGACGAGCCAAAGTCTCCCGAAAAGGCGTGGGCCACCCAGTCGCCGTACTGGGCCAAGACGGGTCGGTCGAGGCCCAATTCGTGGGACTTTTGAGCAACAGTCTGCGCGTCGGCCGATTCGCCGAGTATTTTCCTGGCGATGTCGCCGCCACCAAGGTAGAGAAGCGTGAAACCGAAGGTGGTGATGGCCGCCAGCAGTACTAAGCCGGTGAGTAGCCTTCTCACTATGAATGCAATCATGACTGGTTTGTCTTTCGGTAAATGGGGTGCCGGGGGCCCGTGGGAACCCCCGGCATAGGTCCTAGGCTTTGGGCGTAATGTTCCAAAGGTTGGGCCAGGCGTTCCCCTGGTTGAGCTCCACCTTCGTCTTTGCGTTAGTGACGAAGAAGTTCGTCGGCGTGTACCAGGGGGCAAACCACGCCTGGTCCACGACGTACTGGTTCAGTTCCTTCAGTGCAGCGTCCCGGTCGGCGCCTTCGGCCGTGCGGATCTTGCCGATGAGGGCATCGACCTTCGGGTCTTGATACTTGAAGGTGTTCCAGGTCGCCGTGGGTGCAAGGAGGTTGCTGATGAGCTGCCATTCGTTGGCGTCCCGTTGCAGGGTGAAGTAGGAGACGCCGTACTTCTTGCTTTGGAGGTCCGGGATGATGTTCTGTCCGACGTCCACGTAGGAGACCTTGATGCCGACATCGCTGAGCTGCTGCTGCAAGAGGGGCCACATCTGCTTGGGGAATCCCGGTGCGGTGGGGATGGTGAGTTCAAAGCCATTGGGATAGCCAGCCTTCGCAAGCAGATCCTTGGCCTTGGCCGGGTCGAACTTGTACTTATCGTTCAATGACTTGTCGTAGGCCGGCGAGTCTTCCCGGAAGACTTGGCCGGTCACCTCTCCGAAGCCCAGGCCGACCGCCTTCAGGAAAGCGTCCCGATCCACGGCGTAGTTGATTGCCTGGCGCACTTCGACTTTCCCCAGCGCGGGGTTGCTTTGGCCCGCACGGTCGAACAGCATCAGGCCAGCGAAGTTCAAGGAACTGCCGTTGTCAGTGAATCCGGCGGCCTTAACCTGGGGGATGATGCTCACGTCGTTGATGGCCGACGCATCCAACTGCTTGCCGCGCAGGGCGTTCAGCAGTGACGTGGCGTCGTTGTAGACGTTAATGGTCAGTGAGTCATACTTGACGGCGTCCGCGTTCCAGTACTTGGGGTTCTTGTCGAACTTGTACGACGTACCCACCACCGTTGACCCGGTATTCAGGGTGTATGGTCCGGAACCAACAGGGTTGGTCTGGACGTCGGATTTACTGAAAGCTGCGGGGCTTTCCTGCATGCCCGCGGCCTGTGCCAGATAGATCAAGAAGGCAGGATTGGCCTGCTTGAGCGTGATCTCCAGCGTGTTCTTGTCCTTCGCAGCTGCGTTGACCATGTCAACGACCTTGCTGCGCTGTGGAGAGGTGCCGTCACGGAACCGCAGGAGATTCTGAGCGGCAACCTCCGCCGTGAAGGGAGTTCCGTCGGTGAAGGTGACATCTTCCCGGAGTTTCATCGTCAGGACAGTCTTGTCTGCGTTGTACTCCCATTGTGTGGCCAGGTTCGCCTCAACGTCTTTGCCGTTCGGTGAAGGCTTCAGCAGGCTGTCATAGACGGCCTGGAAGTAGATCGACTGGTTACCCCAGTTAAGGTTCCGCGCCTCGAACGTCTGCGGCGGAATTATGTTGCCGAGGACAAGACTGGGCGCGGTTTTTGCCGCGCCACCGGTGTTGCCGCCTCCGCCTCCGCCGCAACCGGCCAGCGCAAGGCCGGCCGCAATCACGGCTGCAACAGCGGCCTTTTGAAAACGCATCATTACGTCCTTTCAGCTTTGGAGGCACCCAGCTGTGTCTCGCCGCAGTACCTGCCGCTCATCACTGAGCAGTAAGTCGAGAATGGCAGATTGTGAAGCACAACACAAGACCCAATCTATATAACTTGTGAAATAGTTTCTGACGAAACGAAGCTCGTAAATCTCTGGCCAAGGCAATTCCACTAGTGATATAACTAAGCCATCGGCCGGCCATGGCCTCAAATGAACGCCCCGGGATATCCCCGGAGACAGGAATGGATCGATGAAGATCATTTATGTGGACGTTGATTCACTTCGCCCGGACCATACCGGCGCTTACGGGTATGCCAGGAACATCACCCCCAACCTGGATGAGATGGCTCGGAACAGCGTCATTTTTGACCGCTACTACTGTTCGGACTCACCCTGTCTTCCCTCACGGACAGCGCTAACTAGCGGTCAGCACGGAATCACGAACGGCGTTGTAGGCCACTTCGGAGACGACGCGCGGTTCCGTCTGGATGCCGGCCACGCCCCACACCCCCACCGCCCGCTGCTGGGGCAGGCGTTGAACATGGCTGGCTACACATGTGCCGCTGTGTCTTCCTTCGCCGAACGGCATAGGGCCTACTACTTCATGGGCAATTTCAGGGAGAACGTCCAGGTCACCGCCGATATGGGCGACGAGCCAGCCGACATGATCACGGACGCCGCGCTGGAGTGGATCGAAAGGCACCAGGACGTCGAGAACTGGTACCTGCACGTCACGTACTGGGACCCCCACACGGACTATCTCCAGGACGAGTCCTGGACGGCCAAGGCTGCGGCGTCAGGTCCCGCTCCTTCTTGGCCCGATCAGGACGCCATTGACTCCCACGCTGAGATCTACGGCGCTCGAAGCGCCCTGGACCTGCACTACTCCGGGGGTCCAAGGAAGTCCAAGGTCCCCCACAACATGCCGGACGAAATCCGCACCCGCGCCGACTTTGAACACCTGATCAACGGCTACGACGGAGCCATCCACTTCTGGGATACCGAGTTCGGCAGGCTCCGCCGCGCGATTGAGGACATGGGGCTGGCAAATGACGTAGCCATCGTGGTTTCCTCGGACCACGGGGAATCGTTTGGCGAGCTCGGTCTCTATGCCGAACACGGCCTTGCCTCCGAACCAGTTCACCGGCTACCGATGATCGTTCATTGGCCAGGTGTGACTGACCAGCCCGGCGTAGCGGGCGGCCGCAACGATGCCCTTCTCTACAACATCGATTACGCACCCACCATCCTGGATTTGCTCGGGTTGCAGCAACCGGAAAAGTGGCAAGGTAAAACTTACGCACCCGCCGTCCGCGGCGAGTCCATCGAGTCACGCCCCTACCTTGTCTGGGGCCATGGGGCCCACACGTATCAGCGTGCCGTCCGTACTCGCGATCACCTGTACATCCGCACATACCACCCGGGCTGTTTCAGGGCCGAACTCGAATCGCTGTTCAACGTGACTGAGGATCCGTACCTGACCAACAACCTCATTGCCAGCGAACCCGTTCGGGCCGCACACATGAGGTCAAATCTCATGGAGTGGCTTGGCCACTACGCCGGAACACCAGGAGCCCTGCCGGATCCTATGCAGGGATCGCTTCAGGTTGGCCCCACCCTCTATAACCAGCCGAAAGATTACGCCCAGCATCTTCGCAATACTGGCCGTGGTCATCTCGCCAAACATCTCGAGGAGCAATTGAACCCGGGCAATGCAGCGACACACGTCTCATGGCATGCACAGGTGCCCATAAGCGAGGATGATCGAGAGGCGATGAGAAAGCGCTTTGCATTGATCACGGCCCAGGAGTAAAAGTGGCAAGAGTAACCGTCGAAAAGGAAGCGGCCCCCAAGGGGATCCGCGTTGAACCCGGAGCCTCACTCGGCAGGCTCGAAGTAATCCTTCTGAGCCTGCTGAGCACCAGCGCGCGCACCGGCTATGACGTCCGTAAATGGCTTGACCGGCATGGCGCCTACGTGGGTTACAGCGCGCAAACGTCACAGATTTACCGCCAGCTGGGCAAGCTCGTCGACAGGGAATGGGCGTTCCCCGTCCCTGACCCACGCAACTCCGGGCCCGACGCCAAGCTCTACCAGCTAACGGACGAGGGCCGCCGGAAGCTCCAGGAATGGATTGATTCACCCTACGAGCCGCCGTTGCGTCCCCTGGACCCCGATTTTCAGGTCAGGCTTCGTTTCGCCGGAACGGACAGCCCGGAAAAGGCCTTGGAACTCGTTCGTACCGAGCTCCAGTTTCGCCGCGAACACCGCCAGGACCACATGTTCACCACGGAGCTGGCAGAACAAGATTCCGGTCCTGACCTTGATGAGGACGAACGTTACTGGCGTGAGGAGTTACTGCGTCTCCAGAGTGAACGAGGCCTGTACATGGTCAACAGCCTGATGGCCTGGCTTGAGGCTACGGAAATCCGGCTGGAGGCCATCATCCGGCAACGGAACCTGAAGAGGGCAAGATGATCCAACTATCAACTACCAACTCAGTCCCGGATCCCGGCCACAGCTGCTGCACAGCCAGTGTCCACTCTGCTGCTCCCCATGCGGTCCGCGCTGCACCGGTGTCGACCGGATCGGCAAAACCCGCTCACGAGGAAATCCATATCCCCAGTGGAACGTACATGATGGGCGATGGGTTCGGGGAAGGGTATCCAAACGACGGCGAATCACCCGCTCATGAAGTCCGCCTCGACACGTTCGTCATGGACGTCACCGCTGTCACCAATGAAAAGTTCGCGGCCTTCGTTGCTGACACTGGTTTTTCTACAGAAGCCGAAACGTTCGGATCGTCAGCAGTGTTCCACCTCCTCTCGACAGCACGGAAGCAGGACGTTCTGGGTGTCGCTGCCGGGGCACCCTGGTGGTTGAACATCCGCGGAGCAGACTGGGCCCATCCCACCGGCCCGGACTCACGTTGGGAAGACGTTGCCGACCATCCGGTGGTCCATGTCTCTCACAACGACGCTCTCGCCTACTGCCAGTGGGCAGGACGCCGCCTGCCAACGGAGGCCGAATGGGAGTACGCCGCTCGAGGCGGACTCCAAGGAAAAAGATACGCGTGGGGCAACGAACTCACCCCGCAGGGGGAACATCAGTGCAATATTTGGCAGGGCACCTTCCCCACAATCAATACCGCTGATGACGGGTACCTCGGTACTGCCCCGGTCAAGTCCTTCCCAGCCAACGGATACGGCCTCTTTGAGGTGGCCGGGAACGTCTGGGAATGGTGCGCAGACTGGTTCCTCCCCAAGTACTACCGCAACTCCCCCGCAGAGAACCCGAAAGGCCCTACCATCGGAGCGGGTCGAGTTATGCGCGGGGGTTCGTACCTCTGCCATGACTCTTACTGCAATAGGTACCGCGTCGCAGCCCGCACATCGAACACCCCCGAGTCCTCAAGCGGCAACTGTGGGTTCCGCACGGTAGCACTCTAGTCTCCAGCTTCTCCTCATCGAGTGTTCACCCCTCGCTGACCGGCCTCCCCCGCCGTGCGATGGCATCAAGAATTTGCTGTTTGGTCAGCGGGCGCTGTTGTTGTGCGACGTCTATTGCGAGTTGCAGGGCATCACGCCGTTGTCCCTTTCGCACATCGGCTTTCAGCGTTGTCCGACCTAGTTGCTGGGCAGCTGCGAGGCGATGATAGCCGTCTGCCAGCAGCAGGTCGCCGTCAATATCGAACACGACCACTGGCATTGCTTCATCGAGATGCTCGGCGTAGTACCGCACCCGTTCAGGATCAAGGTGCGGTCGGGTGCGCTCGATGGATTCCTGGGAGAGTACGGATATCGGGAGATCGACGATTGGCATGAGGTCAGTCTGCCTCACGGCACCGGGGGCGCGCCTCCTGGCTCCACGAAACGATGCGTCCGCTCGATCTCGGCAACCTTCGGATCGGTTTCATCGGCGCCATAATCTGATGGCCGGGTCTTGTCCTGCCCTTCCGGCACCTTCAGCGCGCGCAGCACCAAGGTTAGGACAGCGGCGACGATGAGGTTGAGTGCGAAGGCCGTAATGGCGATATACACGCTGAAATCCGTTCCCGGGATGGGTGCGACGGATCCACCAAAGTGGGCGTGGGTCACCGGGTTGAGGACGTTGTAGGCCGAGACCGTACCGAAGGCTATGCCAACCGCCCATCCGGCAAGCAGCGCCCAGCGGTCAAACCATCGCGTGTATAGCCCGGCGACGACGGCCGGGAACGTCTGGAGGATCCAGATGCCGCCCAGCAGCTGCAAGTTGATCGCGGTGGTCTGGTCCATGGCGACGACGAAGATGAGCGCGCCTACCTTGACCACCAGCGAGACGATCTTGGAGACGCTCGCCTCCGTCTTTGCGTCAACGTCGGGCCGGATGAAGTCCCGGTAGACGTTGCGCGTGAACAGGTTCGCCGCGGCAATGGACATGATGGCCGCCGGCACCAGGGCGCCGATGGCGATGGCCGCGAGGGCAACCCCGGCGAACCATGCAGGGAAGTGGTCCAGGAACAACTGCGGGACCACGAGTTGGGGATTAACCGATCCGTCGAGGTCCGTCGGCTTGGTGCCGGCTTTGATGGCCACATAACCGAGCAGCGCGAGGAACCCGAGCATGAGCGAATAAAGCGGCAGTATGGCTGCGTTGCGTCGGATCGTGTTGCGGCCCTTCGAGGCGAGCACGCCAGTCACCGAGTGCGGGTACATGAAGAGCGCCAAGGCCGAGCCGAGCGCCAGGCTCCAATAAGCGGAGTAGTTGGCGCCGCCCGGGATGAACACCCCGGCCGGCTTGCCCGTTGCCTGGTTCACTGTGCCCAGCTTGGTTTCCGCAGCACCGAAGATCGTGTCCCAGCCGCCGAACTTGATGGGAAGGTATATGACCGCCACGATGACGGAAAGGTAGATGAGCAGGTCTTTGACGACGGCGATCATGGCCGGAGCCCGCAAACCGGATGTGTAGGTGTAAGCGGCCAGCACGACGAATGCGAGGATGAGCGGCAGGTCCGTCAAGAGCATGTTCTCCGAGCTGCCGAGGCCGAGCACTGTGAGGACGGCCTTGATGCCCACAAGTTGAAGGGCGATATACGGCATCGTCGCGACGATGCCGGTAACGGCGACGGCGAGTGACAGCCACCGGCTCCCGTACCGACCGCCAACGAAGTCCGCGGAGGTGACGTAGCCGTGCCGGTGGGAAACGGACCACAGCCGGCTCATGATGATGAAGATGATCGGGTAAAGGACGATCGTGTACGGCACGGCGAAGAAGCCCGTCACCGCGCCCGTGGCCCACATCGCTGCAGGCACGGCCACGAAGGTGTAGGCGGTATAGAGGTCGCCGCCCAGCAGGAACCACGTGATCCACGTCCCGAAGCCGCGACCGCCCAGCCCCCATTCATCCAGGCTGTGGAGCCCATCGTCCGACTTGCGCCACCGAGCGGCCAGGAAGCCCATGACGGCGACAACGACGAACAGCACGATGACGACGATGAGGGCGATCCAATTGATCTCGCGTCCGTTCATCGCCGATCCCCTCCGTTTCCGTTCCCCGCGCGGGCCGCTGCCCGCCGTCGTCGATCCTCCGAACTGACTAGCCAGTAGGCGATGCCGCTAAGGCCTGCCGAGATGGGCACCCAGAGCAACTGATACCAGTAGAAGAAGGGCATACCGCCTAGGCGGGGCGCATCGACCGAGTACAGCTGCGGCATGAGCGGGAGCACGATTGCGATGGCCAACAGCACGCCTGCCACCACGTAGGGAAACGGCCTCGCCGGCCCTCTGGTTGGCGTCTCTCGGGTTGGCTGTCCGCCCGGCGGTACAGCGGGTAAGGGGCCCTGATCCGGACCCGCACCAAATTGATCGGACACCGACGACCTCCTTGTCGACCATATGTGGAGGGCGACCATGTCCTCCTACCTCTTTTGTACCGCTGTCTGTCCGGCTCGGGAAGACTTCATCGGCCTATCAGAAGGCTGCTGCCTTTCTTCCGATTGGCCTCCGCATTGTGCGACACGATTCCTCGTGTTGTGAGACGGCGGCTAGCCGTGGAATGGGATGTTTCGGCTTAGATGAGCGAGCGGAAGATGTTCCAGCCAGTGCCGATCGGTTCAGCTGTCGGAACGAAACCGGAATACTTGAGCAGATCCCCGTCCGGGTTGATGGCGATGGTGTCGTTTCGGGTCACCGTGTGTCCCCAATGCACTGCCTCGCCCAGGTTGTGGGTGTAGCTACCGGCCCCGATGACCTCGGACATCACTTCCCAGCCAGGGCCCCAAGTACCGGCCCCTTCCCAGCCTCCTCGGCCGTCGGAGCGGTATTCGTGCATGTAGCCGGGGTAGTCACGACCAAGGATGTCCACGTCACCGTCCCCGCTTAGGTCGCCGGAGGCAATGATCTTGTCAAAAACCTGCCAGCCGGTGCCCACCACCTGCGATTGTTTCCAGCCGCCGCCGCCATCACCTGGATACAGGTGGAGTTCACCCTCAGCGTCGCGGGCGAGCACGTCGTTGACGGTGTCCCCATCAAAATCACCAGGGCCAACGATCGAGTCGAAAATGTTCCAGCCCGTGCCGACAACAGACCTGCCCGACCAGCCTCCGTGGCCGTCACCCGGATATAGATAGAGGTCTCCCCGGGCGTCGCGGGCAAGGATGTCGTTGTTGCCATCGCCGTCGAAATCACCCGGCGAGAACACGATATTGAAGACATTCCACCCGGTGCCCACGACCCTTGGTTCATCCCACCGCGCCGATTCGTAGCTCGGGCAAAGCCCGACGTCGCACGCTCCCAGGCCATAGGTATAAGTCCGTGGATACAGGACCAGTTCCCCATCGTCCGTGCGGCCGATCAGCTCGAAGTTCCCCCGCCCAGTCCAGCCCATGGCCCGGTTGGAGGCCGCAATGGGCGCCGTCTCTTTGCTGTGTAACAGTGTGTTCTCATCGCCCCGGGCCGAGTCACCGCACTGTTGTTTTTCCGGAGTCGTGGCGTAGACATTGAAGGAAAGGCGATTCCCGCGGTCCTCCGGCAGAATGGTGAGAGGTTCAACCTGACGTTCGGCGGGAAGCGGGGTGCCGTTGCTCAGCCATTCAATCGTGTAACCATTAGGCGCTGCCTCGGTCTTATCGCAGCCCGCGAATTCCGCCGGAGCACCCATTCGAAGCTCTGAGCCAACGTACGGCATTCCCACCATGGATACGATTCCGTCCATATCAATATGGTGCAGGGGGCGAGCCTCCGCCGCCGTCGCGGGGGCTGTGCCGACACCCACCACGCCGGCTGCGAGCAGGGCCGCGATTGCGCCGCCCCATGTCAACGACCATCCGCACAAAACGGCAGGAAGCCTCTTACGTAGTGACGAGGAGTTCATTGAGGGTCATTCCTGGCTAGGCCGACGCGGTAGCAACTACGGGCCAAAACCCGGCCCCGCGGTTAACCTAGCAATAGACCTCATGTAACGCCTTCGTCCGCCGACCGTGGCGCACAATTGGGATTGCCCGATCGCGCTTACGGATTGGCTACGACCCCGCGTCGATTTCCTTAGCGATTTCCCCGGGATGGCTCAGGAAGCCCATGTGTCCGCCAGGCACCGTCCGGCGGCTGACTCCGGCATGGGAGGCTATCCACTGGGCAGCTTCCACGAAGAACGGCGCTGTCTGCTCGGCACTGAGGATGGTCAGCGGCGTGCTCATTTTGGCCAAGGACTCCGGCTCGGGCCGCCATGCAGCGAACGCTCCAAACTCCGCTTCCAGCAGTACCCTGGCGTTTTTCCGCAGGTCTTCGAGAAATTCCGGCGGCAGGAGAGCGGCGGCATCGCCGGCGGCGAACTGGACGAACGCCTCGGCGCCCCCCGCAAGTCCACCGGCTTCCACACCGGCCGCAATCACCGGCTGCACCGAGGCCATGGCGTCGTCAGGATGGGTCAGAACACCCAGCAACGCCGGTTCGTGCAGCACGACGCCGGTAAAACGGCCAGGCGCCTTCAGCGCAGCGGCCAATGCAATCAGGGCCCCGGTGCTGTTGCCGAAAACGACGCATGGTGGCGTCCCGAGCATTTCCAACAAGGCAATGACGTCTCCCGCGTGCTGGTCCACCGAGGTCTCCGACCAGTCCGGTTGCTGTGAACTGCGTCCGTTGTTCCTGCGGTCATAGCTGATGACAGTGTGGTTTTGCGCCAATACCTGGGCCAGTTCCCCGTATTGCCTGGCGTCGCCTCCAGCGCCGGGAACCAGGAGAACCGGCGTTCCCTTTCCCGCCACGTCAACGTGGAACGTCGCGCCACTGGCCTCCACCAAGGCGGCGCCGTCAATTGTGCCCATTGTCCTGACCTTTCTGAAGGGATGATCTGTCCTTTCATTGGACGCCGGGACGCACCCTGCCGTCCAAGACCGGTATGGACTCGGACGATCGCAAATTCTTATGATGAGCCATGGAGCTCCGCCAACTTCGGCGATTCCTTGTACTGGCCGAGGAACTGCACTTCGGTAAAGCCGCCGCCCGCCTCCACATCGCCCAGCCCGCACTGAGCCAAGAGCTCAAAGCCTTGGAAAAAGGCTTGGGAATCCGGCTCGTTGACCGGACCCACAATCACGTTGCCCTCACCGACGCTGGCCGGCGTCTCCAGGAGGAAGCCGTCCACATTATTGAGGCCCACGAGGCCGCAGCGGCAGCAATGGAAGAACTACGCAACCCTCCGCTGGGCACCCTCAAACTGGGCGTGGCTGTGGGCGTCGGCTACCCGCTGCTGGCGGAGCTTCTCAGCGGACTGGGTTCAGGCGAGAATGCACCGGAAGTGGACGTCAAACCTGCGGCAGCAAGAGAAGGGGTCCAGAAGCTTCTTGAGGGCGAGTTCGACGCCGTCTTCATTCACGCCGTGCCAACCCACGACGAACGGCTCGGGGTGCTGACTCTGGACACCGAGCCCATGGGGGTTGCTCTTCCGTCCGGCAGCCCGCTTTCACAACTGGCAGCAATCAGCCCCAGCGATCTGAATGGCCAGGCCCTGATCTGGTTACAACGCGATGGCGACCCGGACGTTCGTGAACGCGTACTGGGCCAACTAATGGACGGCGGAATGATTCCC
Organism: Paenarthrobacter aromaticivorans; assembly: GCF_019038615.1. Classification (NCBI taxonomy): domain Bacteria; kingdom Bacillati; phylum Actinomycetota; class Actinomycetes; order Micrococcales; family Micrococcaceae; genus Paenarthrobacter; species Paenarthrobacter aromaticivorans. The sequence continues at coordinate 539,633 of NZ_JAHOPC010000002.1, read as the reverse complement.
GGGCCACACCGCTGGTCCCCCAGCATTGCCACGACGATGAGCTTGGTGGCAGCCGGCCTTGGCGTGTCATTCAAAACGCCGCATCAGGTGGTACCAGGTGATCCACCCGGAGTTGTGTGGCGCCCGTTTGCCGGGGTGTCCCTCCCCATGCCGACGGTACTGGTCTGGCTCCCCAACAACGCCTCGCCACTGACAACCCGACTGGTGGCTCACGCCAAGCAGTACGTCGCCAAAAAATCCTAGGGCGGCATCTTCCGCGGGAGGGACTAATGCCGCTCTTCAGAAGTGACGTGCAATCACGCCGGGGTTGTGCTCCAGGAGCCACTTGAAGGCCTCGTCATCACGGAATGTCCTGGGACAAGGCGGTTGCCGCCACGTGCTGGAACTGATCCCCCCGGCATCGCGGCGACGACGGCGGGCTAGCGCGGGAAGTGGTTAGGCTGGGTGGATGGCGACACTACTTCTCGTGCGGCACGGCCGCACCACAGCCAATGCCAGTGGATTGTTGGCCGGTCGGGCCGTCGGCATCGGCTTGGACCAGATAGGGTGCGAGCAAGCGGCTCTGACCGCTGACCGGCTGGCGGCCGTGCCCGTCGTCGGGGTGGTATCGAGCCCTCTTGAGCGTTGCCGGCAAACCGCCCAGTTCATCCTCGATCGCCAAGCCGGCACACCGTGCGCGCCGATTGATCCCGATATCACCGAATGCGATTACGGCCAGTGGCAGGGCCGCAAGCTCAGTGATCTCGCCACCGAGGACTTGTGGCCCCTAGTGCAGTCGCAACCGTCCGCCGTCGTTTTTCCGGGCGGTGAATCCATGGCTGCGATGCAGGCCCGGTCCGTTGCGGCGATCCGGCGTCACGATGCTGCCTTCGAGGCCGAGTTCGGGCCAGGGGCCGTGTGGGCGGCCGTGAGCCACGGTGACGTCATCAAGTCAATCCTTGCTGACGCGCTGGGCATGCACCTTGACCTGTTCCAACGTATTAACGTGAGCCCCGCTTCCGTATCAATCGTCAACTACAGCGCTAGCAGGCCTAGCGTCTATGCGACGAACACCGAAGCGGGTGACCTGTCGTGGCTGTCCAACGGCATCCGTTCGGGCGATGCGCCGGTGGGCGGCGGTGCAGGACAGAAGACGCCTTGAATCTCATGTGCCTAAACTACTGGCATGCCTACACGCGTTCACGAGTTTTCCTGGCCTGATCGGGTTGTCATCGGCACCATTGGCCTCCCAGGAGCGCGCACGTTCTACTTGCAGGTGCGCGCAGGGGCACAGATTGTGAGTATTGCCCTTGAGAAGCAGCAGTCGGCTGTGCTCGCGGAGAAGATCGACGAAATGCTCGACCAACTCATCACCGTCGACGGAAACCCCTTCAGCGTTCCTACAGGTACACCCATTGAACTCGTCGACAATGACCCGCTTGAACCCCCTCTGGAGCAGTTTCGCACCGGCGCCATGACCCTGGATTGGGACCCAACCACTGCCCAGATCGTCGTCGAGGCATACCCCCTCACTGATGACGATACCGAGGACGAGGAACCACTTGATGGGATCGGCACTAAAGGAACCGAGATGATGCTGGTGCGCATGCCGGTGGGCACCGCCCGCGCGTTCGCCAAGCGCACCCGCGAAATCGTGGGGGCCGGGCGGCCGATATGCCCGCGTTGCGGTTACCCGATGGACGCCGACGGGCACGAGTGCACCTTGCCCGAGGTCTAATGCCGGCGCTGGACCTGGTGACCGCCGAGCTGACGCTTTCAGGCCGCATCACGACGGCCTCAAACGCCACATTCCTAGGCAGCATCGGCGACGTTCCGGTGGTCTACAAGCCAATAGCGGGCGAGAGTCCCCTATGGGATTTTCCGGACGGCACCCTCGCCCACCGGGAGGTGGCTGCGTACTTGGTCTCGCAGGTCATCGGTTGGGACGTCGTGCCGCACACTTGGCTGCGTGATGGCCCCCTGGGCGAAGGGATGGTGCAGCTCTGGCAGGAGCAAGAGCCGGCCCAAAGCCCGGTGGACCTTATTGCAGCGGACCACGTGCCCGGGACGGGCTGGAAATACGTTCTCGAAGGACAAGATGAGAACGGGCGGATGGTAGCCCTCGTTCACGAAGACTCGCCGGCGCTGCGACGCATGGCGGTGTTTGACCTGGTGGTCAACAACGCTGACCGCAAAGGAAACCACATACTCGCCATGAAGGACGGACACCGGCACGGTGTGGACCACGGGCTGACCTTTCACAGCGAACATAAGCTGCGCACGGTGCTGTGGGGATGGCTGGGAGAGCCTCTGACCGCGGAGGAACTCGACGGGGTTGATCGTGTCTCCGAAGGCCTGACGAGCGAGCTGGGCCGGAATCTGGCGGACCTGCTCACCGCCGAAGAAATCGCATCGCTCGCTTCGCGCTGCGGCCGGCTGAGGCTCACGGGACGATTCCCGGCCCCGAGCGGCGGGATGCCTGCGGTCCCCTGGCCGCTGTTCTAAGGGACCTGCGGATGCCGGCTTCAAGACTTTCGGCTACCGGCTTCGCGGGCTGAGTCCTCCAAGCTCGGGATCTGCGAATGCCGGGCAGCTGTAAAACAAGAAGCGCGCGTATCAACTCCCCAGCTGACACGCGCGCTTCTCGGCAGAACGGTTCTAGCGGGTTACTCCGTGCATTTCGGAAGTCGGCGGGTAAAAAGGGATCTCCGGCTTTTTTGCCCCGATGATTACGCAGATCAGCGCATCTTCTTCGCTGACCGTGCGAAGGCTCCGGGGAACGCCGGCAGGAACACGAATGAGATCCCGGTAGCCCAGAACACGGCTGGCCTTCTTCGTGCCGTCCTGGACATCGTGAACGCTGAACTCCACCTGTCCCTCGAGAACAAAGAACACTTCTTCGACGTCGGGGTGAGTATGTTCCGGCCCAACGCACCCGGCCGGAAGAACCATGTTGGAGAACGTGAAGTGTTCGGCCTGGAGGATGTTGTTATCGTCCGAGTGGTCCCCGGTAGCTCCGGAGCCGATGTAGCGGACCTGGCCACGCCGGAATTTGTCTCCCATTTTGGTCTGGAACTTCAGAGTGTCAAAGTCAACGATCCTGCTCTCACGGGCCGCGATAGACGAATCGATGAGCTCTTCAAGATCTGTCGTGGGTGCACTTACGGTTTCGCTCATTGTTAAACCTCTCGGACGGGGCAATGTACCAACTGATAGCAAAGGCGAGTTGAATTCCCTTAGCTCTAAACATCTCAATACTAAGGGAAGCTAAATCAAGTAACAAGACCCTGAGTGAAACGAGACTCAGTTAATTGATTGACCAAAAGCTCAGTGTTAAGATGCACTAACTAACAGCTAAGGACGAGGGCCATGTCAGACACCACGAACGATGCCGACGCCATAGATCGCATAGTTGCGGACTGGGAGCGCGAACGGCCCGACTTGGATCCGAGTTCAATTGGCGTCCTCGGGCGGCTCATGAGGCTGGCGAATCAGGTCCGCGCTGTTGAAAGTTCCTACTTTGATGAGAATGGGCTGACATTGGCGTCTTTTGATGTCTTGGCCAACTTGCGCCGCTCCGGGCCACCTCACAGGAAAACTGCCGGAGAACTGGCGACCTCCTCCATGCTGACGACCGGTGGGATCACTTTCCGATTGGACAGGATGGAAGAGCAGAACCTGATTGAGAGGGTTAGGACCCGCGAAGACCGGCGTGTTGTCTACGCCCAACTGACAGCTCATGGCAAGGCCGTAATCGACGAGGCATTCGGAAAGCATCTGGACAACCAACGTCAGATGTTGAACGGTCTAACGGAATCCGAACTCGACCAACTGGCAGCGCTGCTCAAGAAGGCAGAGGCATCAGTTGTCGCATTTGATGCGAAGGCAACGGACGCAGCCGGCCAGGCCTCCTGAGGCATTCCGCCTCCGGTGCATCATGTCTTGGCTGGTCCTTCAGTCATTGACGGCGCCGGCTGGTTCGTTAGCGGTGACTAGTGCCCTCATATCAGTCCACCTTGGGCGCCGATGACGGACTCCAATGATCGCAGAACAGCGAACGGCACTACACCGCTTGTCCTGGGATTGTCCTCGGATGGCTTGTTGCGGATTTCAAATCGATATTCGCCAAGGGTTCCGGAAGCTTCAATAACGTGGCTGGTAAGTTTCGCTGCGGGGTCTGCCCTGACCCTGACTGTCACAACGTCCCAGTCGTTGACAGCGATGGCAACGGCTGCGCCGGCGTTCATAGACTTGGGGAACAACTGGGCGGCTTCAGCAGCAGGTCCTTCATAGATGTCCAGTGGTCCGCGGGCACTGTGGATCTCCTCAATCAAAGCCTCATTCATCCAAGGCTGGATAAGGGACTCTGGCAACTTCGTCGTCGTAATCGTGACTCTGTCATAGCCCTCCACGCGGGCACCCGAGGACAAGAGGTCAAGGCCGCCAACTGCGCCAGCTGTCAGGAACAGCCGGCCCGGCCCTGCGGCGGCGAGCTGCTTAGAGAATTCTCCATCTGCCAGGGCACCAATGGACGTGACCAGCAGATCAACGCCCGCCAGGAGGATAGCCTCGCCATACTCAACCAGCGCTTCCTGCCCTGCACATTCAACCAGTAAGTCGCAGCGTTCCAAGGCTTCGGTCAAGTCCATCCGCTTCGCCGGAGCACCACTTAGGGGGCTGCGGGAAATGATCCCCTCCAGAGCAGCTCCCGGTACCCGTCCAGCTGCAATTTCAGCAACAACGGGCACTCCAATTGCGCCGTAGCCGATTACTCCGACCCGGCAGGTGCGTGATGACTTCATTGTGTCCTTAGAGTCTTGAGAATAGGTAGGTGGTTTCATTCGTCAGGCTGCACCCCGGTCCGCCATCCAGCTCGACGGCGACGCTAGTCAACCGCCGAGCCGAAGGCGAAGCTTGAATATTTGTCACACGCCCTTTGCGACGACCGTGCAACGGTCTGGCGGGCTTCCGGCAGGAAGCCCGCCAGCAACACGGAGCCATCCAGTTACAGGCTTTCCCCTCTTAGGATTGCTGCCTGTTTTTCCGCATCGGCCTCGTAGACGCGCCGAATTCGAGCGACACCTAGATCGTGCTGGTAGAGGTGTTCATCATTGTCAGCGTCGCCGGCGAGGGCTTCGAGCACTTCGCGGTCCTGTTCCAGAACAACCCAGTGTTTTTCTTCAAGGACCGTCTTGTACATGAACCGCCAGACATCGCGCTCCCAGTCGGAGACGGTGCGGGTGCGCCAGTGGAAAATAGCCGAGTTATTTGCGTCAATCGGCGTAGACATCCCGACGATGCCGAATGTCCCGCCAGGTCCTGCAGACTGGGCATAGGGTATTTCCAGGTCAACGTAATCCATCGCTTCGCGGCAGTATTCCACCCAGTCGAAGTTCACGCCTCGTTGGTCCGTCTTCTCAAAGAAAAAGCCACGCTCAGTTTCGCGGATGCGGAAGCGGGCGCTGGTGTCTCCACCAAACATTGAGTGCGAGTCGCGATGGAGGAAAGCGCCATGCATCGGATCAAGGACGTTGTCCATGTAGAAGCGCCAGGGCCCCTTCCATTCCGCGAAGTTGGAGAACCAGGAAACTTCGGGATTGGCCAGTCGGTCCGGCAGCTTGAACTCCGTTATCTGGGAGTCTGCCGTCAGGGGCATGAACGCGAAGATCGTATCGGCCGCTTCCGCGACTGCCAGGGACGTGGTTACCGTTCGACCTTCGAGGGCACATCCGGGCATTCCGGGTACAGATATGACGGTCCCGTTTCCGTCGACTTGCACTCCGTGATACTTGCAGGCCACGCGGTCTCCGAGGTGCTGCCCGACTGAGAGCGGGGCGCTGCGGTGGGGGCAGCGGTCCTCGAGCATGCGAATGCGGCCGGTGGCGTCGCGGAACAGTAGCCAGTCCACGCCGAGGCGCTTTACCTTGACCATGTCCCCCGGCTTGACGAAGCGGGAGGGATATATGGGGTACCAACGGTCCCGCAGGCCCATGGCCGCTAATTCCTTAGCATCGACTTCGTGGCGGACCCCGACGACGCTTTTCGTGGTGCTCTTGCCGCCGGTGGAGCGTGCGGTCTGTGTTGTTGTTGTCATTGCCTATTCTCCCAGTCGTCGCATTTCGGCGCGGAAACGGGCTATGTCCCACGCATTGCCATCCGGAGCATTCAGACCGAGGCCATTCAAACCCGCAACTACTCCAGGTAGATCATGTGTGCCGCCGGCGAAGATCTCACTGAGCGCCCCTGCGAGCTTCTTCTCATACGGGGTTGCAGGCCCTGTACGGGCCTGATTCGGTTCCAGGTACTGCTCAGGCATGGAATTCCTCCTTGGAATCGGCGAAGGTGTGAAGGCCTTCGGCGATGTTCATAAATGATGTTGCCCACTCGTTGAAAGAATCGGCCTTTGTCCGGTGTGCGGGGACGGCGGTATCTTCGATGATCACGAAAACGCCATTGTCGATGCCGCCTGCGATGCTTTGCGGCCCGGCGATGTCAGTGTCAGCCCGCGGAGCAGCCGCAATAACCAGCGAAGGTGCCTGAACGAGCTGCAGCGCAGGGGCATATCCCTCAATGGACGTGTCAACCTCGGGGTCACCTAGAATGAGGCTCTTAACCAGACAGGGATAGCGGCCGGCAAGAACAATCGTGCCGTAGGCCGCAGAGCCGGAAGCCACCAGGTGCACCGGGGTGGCCCCGCCGTCCCGCAGCTCTGCTGCCGCAGCTGAGACCCACTCGTTAAGCTGGCCTTCTGAAATGGTGGCGCCGGGCAATTGAACATCACCGTCTTCCCACGTGTGGGCATCGTAGGCAGCAACCTGCCGCGCGTACCACGCACCGGCTCCGGCGCCCTTGTGGAGACAGACGACGCGGTGCCGTAGTCGTTCTGTGGAAGTTTGGGGATAGTCCAAGATCAGTGGTTCATTCGGTGCCATTATTCCTCCTAGTCCCTAGTGGTTCCTGCTTGGGATATGTACCGGCGGAACAAACGCTCCCGGCGCCGGCTGCAGTGCCGCGACGTCAATCTCGATGATCGCCGGTCCCCGGACCGCCAACGCTTCTACCAGGGCTTGGTCGAACCGCCCCGGGCCAGCAACCCGCCAGAAGGGCAGCTGCAGCGATCCGGCCAACATTTCAAAGTCCGGTGTGTAGAGGTTCACGCCGGCTTCGGCGAATCCGTTGGCCTTCTGCATGTTCCGTAGCACCCCGTAGCCGTTGTCATTGAAGACCAGGACTACACACCAGGCACCCGAACCGCCGAGGGAGGCGAGCTCACCGAGATGGACAGCCAGTCCGCCATCACCGACGATCACCGCCGTCGGGATCCCGGGCCGGGCGCAGGCGGCGCCGATACCCATGGCAAGTCCCTGACCGATGCCGCCGCCAAGCGGGAAGATGTTTGTTTCCCGCGAGTAGATTTCCAGAAGCCGATTGCCCCATTGGCTTGAAGGAATCGTCACATCGCGGGCGATCACCGATTCACGGTCCAGCCTGCGGCGAAGACTTTCGCAGATCTCGGCGTATCCACCGATGTAGTCAGTCAGCGCATCACGGACGCTGCGGCGGGTAGCGCGGACGCGTTCGGTCCAGCCTGGCTCGACGCTGGAGGTGGTGAGTTGCCCCAGAATCTCCTCGAGCAGGACACGGGAATCCCCCCCCAACCCTACGTCCGCAGGATAGACGCGGCCCAACGCTGCAGGATCAATATCAAGTTGGATGTGGGGCCGGGGCAGGGTCATGGAGTAGTGCTTTGTTTCGTTGGAGCGGAAATGTGTTCCGACACTAAGCAGCAGGTCCGAGTCCGCAATGAGTGCGGCAGCCTCAGGGGTGGTGGCGAAGTTTCCGAGCACGTGGTCATCGTCCTCGGGCACCACGCCTCTGCCGGAGTTGCTGGTCAACAGCCCGGCGCCCAGACGGTGAACCAGCTCCGTCAGGGGTGACCCTGCACCGGCTGCACCGCCACCTGCCCAGATGAGGGGCCTTTTGGCCTGGGAAAGCAGCTTGACCGCTTCGGTCACAGCATCCTCATCGATGGAAGCACTAGGCTGGCTAGCCATGTCTGCGGGACGCTGATCGTCTGGGAGGGCCAGGTACTGCAGGTCTATTGGCCATTCGAGGCTGGCCGGCGTGTGCGGGACGGAAAGCAGGTGGGCAATGGCTTCCTCAAGATCCGCTTCGGCATCCTTGGCGTTGAAGATGGTCCGCGCGTAGCCGGAAACTGCATGAAGCATCTGCAGTTGCCTCGGGACTTCATGGATCACGCCGCGATTGCTGCCGAGGTATTCACTGTCAATCTGGCCGGTGATGTGCAAAACCCGGCTACCGGCGGTAAGGGCCTCCACCATTGATCCGGCCGCATTGCCGGCGCCGGTTCCGGTGCTGGTCAAAGCCACCCCAAACCTGCCTGAAGCACGCGCGTAGGCGTCCGCAGCGTTTACTGCGGCGGCCTCATGGCGGACTGCGACAAAGTTTAGTTCCCGGTCCACGGCTTCGATAAGGGGAAGGTTGTGGATGCTGATCACCCCGAACGCGGTGTCAATGCCGTGCCTGCGCATAACCCGGACGAGGATGTCACCACCGGTGGGATTCTGGGGCATATTTGTTCCTGCTTCCATTGACATGTCTTGCCTCTGACGTAGATCAGGGTCGGGACCGCCGGGCCAGCAGGGCGCCCCCGCATTAGAAGCAGTCGGATTAGACATAGCGGCCCACTCCGCCGCCAACATCGATGGTGGCTCCCGTTGTATAGCCGCTGAGCGGGGATAAAAGGGTGAGGATGTGGAAAGCGACCTCGTCGGCTGTGCCGAAGCGACCCAGTTTTATCCCCCGGTCTTTGGTGATCGTGGCGCTCCAGTCCGCGAAGTCCAGGTCGGTTCCCGATTGCTCGAACCGCCGGCGCCACTGGCCGGTGTCTATGAGTCCAAGCAACACCGAGTTGACACGGATACCATCCCCGGCGAGATCCTCGGACAAAGAGTGGCTAAGGTTCAACAACGCCGCACGCGCGGAGGAAGTGGCTGCCAGGCGCAACTCAGGCTGTCGGGACAGGATGGCATTGACGTTCACCACCGAGCCGTGTTCGGACGCCGCAAGTGCTGCACGCGCCGACCGAACGATGTTCAACACCCCGAAGATCTTCAGGTCGAATTCCTCACGGAACTGATCATCCGTCGTCTCATCCAAGGTGGCCATGAGGGACCGGCCGGCGTTGCAGACCAGCCCATCAACCGTGCCAAAGTTCTCCAGCGTCCCTGCCACGAACGCATCGGTGGCTTTGCGGTCCGTCACATCACAGGAGGCAAGGTAGATGGAATTCTTGTCGGCCCAGCCGAACTCTTCGAAAGCCGCCGCCAGGCGTCCGGCGTCACGGGCGCACGCGGCTACCCTCGCGCCCTCCGCGAGCAGGTAGCGGGCGGCCGCCAAGCCGACGCCGGAACTCGCCCCCGTCACAACAACGGTGCGGTCCTTCAGCTGCAGGTCCATCTGTAGATCTCCTTGGTTGGTAGCCGGCCGCCCGGCATCGTGGGTAATTCTCGGGAAAGGGAAGTTCAAGCCTGCGAAGTCATCTCAGTGCCCCATGACGAAGCCGCCGTCCACCACGATGTTCTGACCTGTGATAAACGCCGAGGCGTCCGAGAGCAGGAACTGAACAACGCCGGATACGTCCTCGGGCACCTGGTCCCGCTCAAGCACCCTGTTCTGCTCATAAAGCTGGTAGCGCGAGGACGGAACGGATTCAGTTGCCTCAACCCTGGTCAGGCCCGGAGAGACTGCATTCACGCGGACCCCGGCTACCCCCGCATCCCGGGCCATGGTCCGGGTCATCGCAAGAACAGCGCCTTTGGAGCCGACGTAGTGGACCAGGCGCGGAGAACCGTAGAGTGCAGCATCCGACGCGACGTTCACGATGGCGCCCGATCCCTTTTGTGCCAACTGGGGATAGAGGTACTTGCTCACCAGCCACGTACCGAAGGCATTGACTGTCATGACCCTGCGGAAGAAATCCTCATCAAGGTCCCAGAACGTATCCCCACCGACCCCGTCAGCAAGGGCGGCATTGTTGACCAGGCCATCTGCCCCGCCCATTTCCCCGACGGCCGTGGCCAAGTTTGTAACAGACTCCCTGTCCGCGATGTCGGTAATGATGGCCGTGGCATCAAATCCGCGCCCCTGCAGCGTGGTGACGGCCTTCTCGGCGAGTTCGGCGTCCTTCTCGGCGATGACCACCCGATCACCCGCTGCCGCCAGACGCTCTGCGATGTTGAACCCCAATCCGCGGCCGGAGCCAGTGACAACTATCAACCGGGTCATGAAAGCCCCTTCCAGAACTCGACAATCGACGACGCTATGGCTGCTGGTTTTTCCTGTACGGCGGCATGACCTGCACCGGGAATGATTTCGAACGACGCGTTCGTGATGGACTCAGCGAGAATCCTGGCCTCATCGACGCCCGTGACCACATCGTCTTCACCAACCAGGACGAATGACGGGACCTGCAAGGACGGCAGCAGATCTGTGGTGTCGCTGGCTGCCATCATGGCTGCCGCTGCCGAATATCCGGCCAATCGAACCGCGGCCATCCCGGACCTGACGGCTGCAGCCTGTGAAGCATCAGCCGACGGCGAAACCAACCGTGGAGCCCGCCTGTCAGCAAATGCTGCCGGCCCAAGATCAACCAGTTCCGCGACGCGTGCCAGCATCCGTTCGGCCGCATCCGCGCTGACAGCTGAGCCGCGGGTACTATCCGCGAGAACCAAAGAGCGGACGGCTTCAGGTGCCTGCGCCGCCGCTTGGGTGGCAATGACGCCGCCCCATGAGGTCCCGATCAGGTGGGCGGGTCCCAAACCGAGAGTCGCCAGAATCTGCAGGACGAGGCCTGGATGGTCCACCGGACCATGTGGATCTGCGGATTCGCCGTAGCCCGGTGCATCCCAGCAAAACGTGCGGTAGCCAGACTTGCTGAGAAGGTGCGCCAAGGCTCCACAGGATGAGGCATTTCCCCCAATTCCGTGCATCAGGAAGACGGGATCCCCGTTGCCGCGGACTTCCAGCGATACTCCGCGGAGGGAGATGCGGCTGCCCGGGTTACTGGTGTCAGAAGCTATGTCAGTGGTTGGCAGCATGATTCGCGACATTTGCCGAGGGAACGGTGAAGTAATCGGAGCTGCCGGGAACCACCAGCGAGCGGTAGCCTTCATCGGGGATTCCAGCCATGGCCGTACGAACATTGACAGTTGGCGGCCCCGCAGTCCCCCACTGGTCAGACAACTCAGGGGTCCGCTTCCATGTCCGGCACAGCCAACTGTCTTCATCAACCTGTGCCACTTCCGAGGTGTACTCGCAAACAAGGCCCGAGGGGTCGGTGAAGTAGGAGAAGGTGTTGTCGCCGGGGCCGTGGCGGCCGGGGCCCCACTGCGGGGCAATCCCGTGGGTCTTGAGGGACCCAATGCCCCGCATGAAATGGTCGATGCTCTGCATTTCGTAGGCCACGTGGTTGACAGCCGTCCACGGGGCCTGATTGAAGGCGATGACGTGGTGCTCTGTATTGCAGCGCAGGAAGGACATCTGATGCTCCGACCAGTCCGAGACCCGCATGCCGAGGACTTGGGTGTAGAACGCTGTAGCCCGGTCAATGTCAACGGTGTTCAGTACGACGTGGGCAATCTTGCGCGGAATTGCCCGCCGCCCGCCGGGTTCTTGGATGACGACGGCATGAACGTCCGCGGAGAGCTCGATGAGCCTGCCCTCCGGGTCCACCAGCTGTAGCCCGTATCCCCCTGCAGCATCATCCAATGGGCCCGGTTCACGGAAGAGGGGAATACCTAAAGCGGCCAGCTTAACCGCGGCTTGGTCCACTTCCTGGGGCGTGGCGAGGGCGAAGGCCACGCCGCCGAGGGCGTTCTGCTGGCCCTTTTCCAACTTCAGGATGTGGTGCTCCGAGCCAGTTCCGCGGAGCCAGAAACGATCGCTGTCCTCCTCGACGGTGGAAAGGCCCCAGACCTCGTGGTAGAAATCTTTGGCTCGCGCCGTTTCGGGTACTTTCAAGGACACCGACCGAAGAGATCGCAACTTACAGACAGGCTCGGCTGCAAAGAAATTCATGAGCTACCTTCTTACATTTCGAGGATTTAGAGATCTAAGATCAGTTCGGCCGAACGGCAACGCGAAACGCACACGAACATGCTTTTGTTCGCCGCCTGCTCAGCCTTGCTGAGGAGAAAATCACGGTGCTCCACGTCGCCGCTGATGACGCGTGTTTCGCAGGTGCCGCAGATTCCTTCCGCGCAGGAACTGGGAACATCGATGCCGGCGTTATTGAGGGCAGCAAGCACAGACACATCTGGGGCCACGGGTATCCGTTGGCCGGTGCTGTGGCACACCACGTCAAACGCCGACTCGCTCTGCGCCGGGACGGCAACTTTTTCTGGTGCCTTGAACCGCTCGATTCGAAGCTGCGTTTCGTCCTTCATGGCGCCGGCAACAGCCTTCAGCAGCGGTTCCGGTCCACACGCATAGACCAGCACATCCGGGCTCAGCTCTCCTACAGCGGCCGCCAAGTCAGGGTAGCGGCCGTTGGCTTCGTCGTCGGCGTGGATGGTAATCCGGTCCGGGGCCAGAGCCACGATCTCGGGAAGAAAGGCCATCGTGGCGCGGGACCGGCCGGTGTAGAGCAGCGACCAGTCTGCGCCTGCTGCGTGGAGTTGGCGCGCCATGGAGATGATCGGGGTGATGCCGATCCCACCCGCGACGAGCACGTAGCGTCCGGCGTCTTCGAGCGCGAAGTTGTTACGCGGGCCTTCAACCTTGAGTAGTGCTCCCACCGGTAGACCCTCATGGACGTGTTGGCTGCCTCCGCGTGAATCTGGGGTCCGGAGCACAGCTACCGTCCAGCTGTTCGAGTCCAGTGGATCCGAGCAAAGCGAGTACTCGCGTATGAGCCCATTGGGCAGGTGAAGACTCAGGTGGGAACCAGGTTGCCATTGGGGCAGCTGCGCTCCGGTCGGGTCAGCGAAGGTCACGCTGGTTACCCCGTCCGATTCCCACGTCTTTTGCTGGACCCTTAGGGTTCGTGCGGTGGGCTCCCCCGCCGTTGCCCGGTCAGTAATCGGATTCTGCTGGGGTGATTCTTCCGGTCCCCGTGTGTGCAAAGTGACGGTAGTCATGGTTCACTCCTGGCCTCGGTGGGCGATGGCTTCGATTTCCACCGTGGCACCGTACGGCAGAGCAGAAACCTCCACGAAGGTCCTTGCCGGCCGGGGCACGCTGAAGAACTGCTCATAGTGACTGTTCGCTTCTTCGCGCAAGGTCAGGTCCGTGACGAAGTACGTGGTCTTGACGATGTCCTGCATAGACATGCCGATGGTCGCCAACCGTTCGGCGAGCCTGGTTGCGGCGGCCTCGATGGCCTCGGCTCGGCCACTTACGGGAATATAGTTCTCGTCAACAGACAACGCCCCGGATACAAAGCCGAAGCCTCCGGCCTGATATGCCGGACTATAGGGATGAGCGGTCACTGACTTGCCTTTCATCGGAGTTTGTTTGGAATATGCCGGGGATTTCATGCGCTGGCCCATGGCAACGGGGCACCGGAAAGATCCACATAGATACTCTTTTGGCGCATGTAGGACCGGATACCGTCACGACCCTTTTCTGTGCCGAGTCCGCTTTCCTTGATCCCGCTAAAAGGGGTGGCAATGCTGAACTGTTTGTACGTGTTGATCCAGACAGTTCCGGCAGCAACGGCACGCGCAACGCGCCAAGCCCGCCGGTAGTCCGCCGTCCAGATGCCGCAAGCCAGGCCAAAAACGCTGTCGTTGGCTTGCGCAAGCAGATCGGCTTCGTCCTCAAAGGGAAGAACGACGGCCACCGGACCGAAGATCTCCTCCTGGCAGATCAGGTCTGAGTTGGCGACACCGGCAATGATGGTGGGTAGGTAGTACGCGCCCTGCTGCAGTTCCGGCTCTAGCGGCCGTGCTCCGCCACACAGGATGTCTGCACCGGCCCTGCGTGCGTCGTCAACCATCTTTTCGACGGAGTCTCTATGGGCGTGGGCAACAAGCGGTGCAACCTGAGTTCCGGCGTCGGTTCCCGGACCCAACCGCAGCGCTTTTGCCCCTTCGACCAGGCGTGCCAGGACTGCGTCATAGATGTCGCGCTGGATAAATACCCGGGATCCGGCGATGCAGCTCTGGCCGCTGGAGGAAAAGATCCCGTACAGCACACCGGCAACGGCTTGATCGAGGTCCGCGTCCGAAAAAACGATGGTTGGAGATTTTCCTCCAAGTTCCAGCGTGATCGGCATGATTTTATCGGCCGCGATGCGACCCAACTGCCGGCCCGTCGAGGTGCCACCGGTGAAGGAGACCTTGCCCACATCCCTGTGGCGTGCCAGCGCATCCCCCACAGTCCGTCCCGGGCCCGGGAGCACCGATAGCAGACCCGCAGGCAATCCTGCCTCGTCACAGATCCTCGCCAGCAGCAGCGACACCCACGGAGCCCAGACCGGCGGCTTGATCACGACGGCGTTCCCGGCGGCAAGCGCCGGGGCGACCTTTTGCGCGTCGCTGGCAATCGGTGAATTCCATGGCGTAATCGCAGCCACCACGCCGATACGTTCGTAGGTGGAGATGCTCAGATAGTCACCCCGCGGCGGGGTTAGCGTGTCCTCCATCGTTTCAAGGGCTGACGCGGTGAATCGGAAGGTGGCAGCAGCGCTCATCGCCAAAGCACGTGTTTCCTTCAGGGTCTTACCGGTGTCCTGGGTCTGAAGAGTCGCGATGCGGTCGGCATTGGCTTCGATTGTGCCGCCTATCCTATACAGAACAGCCGCGCGTTCATGCGGTAGCTTACGTGCCCAGCCAGACTCTTCTATGGCCGCCAGGCCGGCGGCGACCGCCACGTCTACATCCTCAACGGTGGCACCATGCAGTGTCGCGAAGACCTCAGAGGTTGCCGGATTGACTGACTCGATCAGCGCACCAGCGCCTTGGGCCCAGACCCCACCGACATAGATCTCATCGAGGGTGTCCACGCCCGCGGCAAAGGCGTGGGAGGAGAGGAAGCCCTCGGAATCCGCCCCGACGGGCAGCAGCAAATTGTCCGCATTGGCCTGTGTTGTCATGCTCGCGGTCCACCAATCTTTATAGTCACTCAGGTTGCCGTCGGCGTAACGAGCGGCTTGTCCCGAGGTCGTGGGAGCGACCCGGAATGTGAACTAGGTCATGCCAAAATAGTAACAGTACTAAGATACTTTGTGTCAAGGGACTCAGGGCTTGACCTTTAAGTGCTAAGGAGATAGAACTAACGCTGTGCCATGATCTTCACCACATTCAGGCACTCGGTCACCGCACGAAAGCGCGGCCAATGGCGAGCCAGCCCACGACCTGCGTCAAAGAAGAAGCAGCATGAACCTCGCCTACGACGCGTACGCCTCGTCCGAGGTCTGGGCTGGCAAGCCGCATATGACGGGTGGCGTGCCCCCGTATCAGGACTGAATTCGAAGCCCTCACAACCTAAGGATGTTCGATGGAGACGATGAGTGAACCCAAGAAGCAGGAAGAGACCAGAACGCATTGGTGGGTACTCTGTCTCGCATGTGCCGCTGTAGTGCTCGACGGCTACGACACGGTCGCGTTGGGCGTATCAATACCGGCGATAGCCAAGGATTGGGCTGTTGCACCCTCGAGCTTCACCCCTGCCTTATCACTAACCAGCGCTGGAGTGGCCTTGGGGTATCTCGCGGTCGGGCGCCTTGTGGCCCGGCTGGGAACGCGAAACGTCATTTTCGCAGCGGTCGTGGTGTTCACCGTCGGTTCGCTGTTGACAGCATGGTCGACTTCGATTGTTGAACTGACGATCCTGCGTTTCGTGACCGGCCTGGGACTGGGTGCCGTGCTGCCAGCCGCCGTGTCGCATGCAACCGCTGTCAATCCTGTTCGTTTGCGTCAGTCGATTGCAGTGGCCGTGATGACGGGCATCTCGCTCGGAGCCCTTATCGCAGGGTTGGCCGGTAGCAGTATCGTGGGCTCCCTCGGATGGGAATGGGTGTTCATTATCGGCGCTATCGCGTCAGCTGTTCTTCTGCCGTTCCTTTGGTTCGGGCTGTCCAACCGCCAAGTCCCGGGAATGCCCATCGACGCTGCTGAGGCCAAGCACCACGCTTCCGTAGCGCGCCTTTTCGATGCGTCCGTACGAAGCAGAACGCTTCTCTTTGGGCCTTTTCGTTCCTTATCTTTGCCGTCTACTACGTGTTCTCATCATGGTTGCCAACCCTGCTCACCAGCTACGCCTTCAGCACGGGCCTGGCACCGCTGGGGTCCGCGGCACTGGGGATTGGAAGCATCATCGGTGCCTGTCTTCTCATTCTCGGATCGCGTCGATACCGGATGACGTCAGTCCTGGCCGGAACCTCGGCAGCGGCGATCGTGTTCCTTGTTATCTCTGCATTCCTGGGCCCGGACAAAGCACTGCTGCTGCTGGTCTTCGGCGGCGTTGGCCTCGGCCTTCAGGCGGGCATGATCGGCCAAGCCGCGGTGGCAGTGTCGCTGTACCCGGAAGCAACAGTGACTGCCGGCGTCGGCTGGGCGGCTTCACTGGGCCGACTCGGATCGGTGATCGGACCTATCTTCGGCGGCGTCCTCATCGGACTCGGCGTGGATACGAGCATCATCGTTCTCTCTGTGTGCGTGCCCGTGATCATCGCCTTGGTGTTGGTGCTGGCTCTAGGGCGGATTACAGCTGCAAAATCCCGGACGCAAATGTCAGCACCTTCGACAAAAATGTCTCTCCCCACGCCGCCTCGGACCTAGCGCTAGCTGCCCGGCCACTGCCCCTCTCACCGAGCCAAGGGCAGTGGCCGGCGTCGTCGGAAGGGCTCGCCGACCTTGGACTGCTTAGGTGCAGTCACGTCCTCCATGACCGGGTTCCTTCACTGTTGCAGGCAGTGTCATTCAAGGACACATGCCGTCCGCACCCAGGACACTCAGCAAGGCAGTCGGCCGAGCGTCCGGTTGCGCTGGGCAGTCCGGTTGCGCTGGGCAGTCCGGTTGCGATTGGTACTCTCCGTCAAGAGTTGGAGCACCCTTGTGTATTGGCTGGTTGGTCTGGCTGAGAGGTAAGCCAGACGCCCGGTTCTTACTTGCGATAATCTCCGCCATGATGGAGACCGCCGTTTCTGCCGAGGTAGCAGCGGAAAGGTCCAAACCGATTGGCGAACGGAGCGGCGCCAGAGTCTCCTCTGTGTGACCCGCAAGGATCAGCCTGGCCCGGCGATCACGTGCCGTTCGGCGGGATCCCATGGCACCGATGTAAGCAAAGCCATGCCTGAGCGCTTCATCTAGGACAGGAACGTCGAACTTGGCATCATGGGTCAGAACGCATATCGCGGAGTCCCGTGCAATCCTTCCCAGTTCAATTTCCTGCCGAAGGTAACGCCCTGGCTGATCAACGACGATTTCGTGGGCAGCAGGGATTCGCTCGGCTGTCGCGAAAACGGCCCGCGCGTCGCAGACAGTGACGCGAAATCCAAGAAATGCCCCAAGCTCCGCCAGCGAAGCGGAGAAATCGATGGCACCGACGATCAGCAACCTGCGCGGCGGGCGGTAGGCATCGATCAGCAAGGACAACGGCAATCCCATACCAACCACCGCGGGGAGAGTGAATGGCATCGTTGTTCCGGAGGCAATAGCGTCCTGGACGGCGACCGCAGCCGCGCTGACTAGATCGGGCGGAAGTTCTCCGACGCCGAACAGCTCTCTGAATTCTTCGCCTTCAAGCACCAGTTCCGAGTTGCCTACAAGCTCAGGAGGTCCGTCGAAGATGGTTACCATGGCGCACGGCAGATTCTCCCGAAGTGCCAGCTGCAGGGCAGCATAATGAGGGAACGAATCCGGCGTGAATGGTTGGATGAAAATCTCGATGGTACCGCCACAAGTCAGTCCTATGGCGAAACTGTCATCATCAGAGATGCCAAAGCGGTGCAGCTCTGGTTTTCCGCTGGCTAGGACATCACGCGCGGCTTCGAGCACGCTTGCCTCTAAGCAACCGCCGGAAACGGAGCCGAAGAGTGCTCCATCGTCACTTACCACCATTGACGTTCCAACCACCCGGGGCGCGGAGCCTTCAGTGCGCACCACTGTCGCCAGTGCGACCCTCCGGCCGCGTCGCGACGCCTGTTCCAGTACCTCCATGACCTCGCGCATCCTCGTCAGCCCCGCCCCTTGGTCGCTTGCGCATCTCGGATCGCGTTGTAGACGCGTTGCGGGGTCATGGGCAACGAAGTTAACTGAGCCCCGGTGGCGTCGGCAATCGCTTGGGCAATCGCGGGAGCAATCGGCAGCATGCCTCCTTCGCCCATCCCCTTGGCTCCGAAAGGACCAGTGCCATGGCCCTGTTCCTGGGTTATGGACCAGAATCGGCGCGGGATGTCTTCCGCCAGAGGCACACGATAGAGAAGGGCCTCCGCATTAAGCAGTTCGCCGTTGTCATAGCGAAGTTCCTCGAAGAGCGCCTGCGCCAGTCCGAAGACTGCGGCTCCCTCATCCTGACCGCGGCAACCGAGCTTGTTGACAACCTTGCCAGCGTCGCCGCTTACCACTAGCTGAAGCAGTTGCACCTTGCCGGTTTCCGGATCAACGGCCACTTCGGCAGCTGCCCAGCCAATCTCCCAGAAAATACAGGGGGCCTCCAACGGTGCCCGCCGCGACGAACGGGCCTTGTAGAAGCCATCGCCGGTGAACTCGAAGCCCGTTCCGCCAAAACCATTCATGATCAGGGGCGCAAGTTCATAGGAATTGCCTTCAGCGTCAATCACTTGCCAGTTCGCCAGGCTTATCGATTCGCGCTCAAGTTCCAGATGTTCGGCCGCGAAATCCAGTACAGCGGACCTCACACGTTCGGCGGCTTGAAGGACGGCCCGACCCATGACTGCGATGCCTGAGGACGCATTGGTCCCCTGATCAAAAGGGTTGGAGTCAGTGTCAACCCGAGCAAACTTGACCCGTTGCGGGTCACAGGCAAGCACCTCCGCGACAATCTGGCAGAGGGCTGAGTGCCCACCCTGGCCCATTTCGATAAGGGCACAGTTGAGAAAGACATCCCCGTTCGTAGTCACCTTCACGCGGGCCTGGGCGGGCTTATTGACACCGCCACCGTCTTTCAGGCCGACTGCAACACCCATACCCCGGTTACCGGAACGATTACGGTCACGATACCCAATAGCGTCCGCCACAAGGTTCAGCCCGTGTTTTAAGTCCGAATCGATAGGGGTTTCCCCGGGAACGAAGTCCTCGCCAAGGTCCTTCATGTTCTTCAGCCGAAGATCAAAGGGATCCAAACCCAGCCGTTCTGCGATGAGGTCCACCTGACGCTCACTTGCCCAAGTCGCTTGGGTCGCACCGAAGCCGCGGAAGGCGCCGGCTGGCACGGTGTTGGTGATTACGGCCTGGCAGACCGAATCAATGCGTTTCCATCGGTAGGCTCCGGGCATCCGGTATCCGGCCTTTTCGGCAACAAGCGGGCTGGCATCGGCGTAGGCGCCACCATTTAACAGAACCCGTGACTGGCGCGCGACAAACTCCCCATCAGCCTTGAGCCCGGATTTCACTGTGAGAACGGCATCATGCTGGCTCAGTGTCAGGAAAACTTCCTCAGTGGTCATGCAGTAGCGAACCGGCCGGCCGGCCGAAAGCTGTGAGAGTCGGATGGCTATGGTCTCGGTCTTTGGTCCGTTCTTAGCCCCGAAGGCGCCACCCAGAAGCGGGACATTGACCCGGATCCGGTTTTCCGGCAACCCAAAGACGTAGGCCAGTTCTTTGCGCATTGGGAACGGACTTTGCGTGGAAGTCCACACTTCTATTTCGTCCACCGTTGCCTCGGCGACGGTTACAAACGGCTCAAGATGCATGTGGTTCATGCGGGAAAATGCGAAGGTGTCCTCGAAGACGTGGTCGCATTCGTCCCACGCGTCTTCAGGGCCCGTCTGATATCGGAATTCGTAGCTCACATTGTGCGCGCTCCGGGCATTCCCTGAGGCACCATCCCCGTATTCGGGAAACGCTGCGAAAGGTTCTGCGGGGAAAATCAAGGGAGCGGAGGGGTCCAACGCTGCTTCCGGGTCGAAGACGGCTTCGAGCTGTTCGTATTCGACGGTGATCAAATCCAATGCCGCAAAAGCGGTGTGCTCATCTATGGCCGCCACAGCGGCCACAACGTCACCAACGTAACGGACTAAATCAGTGGCTACGATTGGCTGATCTTTGACGTAAGTGCCATAGCAGTTCAGTCCTTTGATTTCGTCGCGGGTTAGAACAGCGGTGACTCCTTCCAAGCGTCGGGCGGCTTCGGCGTCGATACTTAGGACCCTGGCATGGGCATAGGGACTGCGCAGCACCTTGGCGTGCAGCATTCCGGGCCTGTCGATATCCACGGTGTAAACGGCGCGGCCCGTGACTTTTGCAGTGGCGTCGAGCCGCGGGAGGTTGCGGCCGACGATCGGCGCATCCTGCGCGGCTGTGAAGGGGCTGGGAGTTTTTGTCACTGGAGCTCCCCATTCGTCTGCGGGGTACGCCCCAGTTCGGCAGCTCGTTCCACGGATTCCAGAATCATCTCGTAACCCGTGCAGCGGCACGTGTTCGAACTAATCCATTCCCGGATTTCCTCCCGGTCTGGCTCTGGACTTTCCCGTAGCAAGGCGGTCGTCAACATCAGCATGCCGGACGTACAGAAACCACATTGAAAGCCCCCGCACTCCCTGAACGCCTGCTGCTGGGCGCTCAAGGTACCGTCTTTGGCAGCCAAACCCTCCACCGTTTCAACACGGGTGCCATCGATTTCGAAGGCAAACGTGGAGCAGGCAGCCACGGGAACGTCATCAATGAGCACCGTGCAGGCGCCGCAAACACTGCGCTCACATGAACCGCGGACGCCTCGTTTACCGCAATTGTTTCGAAGCAGGTCCAGGACTGTCGTGCTGGTCGGAACGCTGTGCCTTTCCGGGCTTCCGTTCAGGTCAAATTCAAGATCCACAGTGAGCTTTTCATCCCCGACTGATGGGGAATCTTGTGCGTCGGGAGTCACCCGGTCCTCATTTCTGCTGGTAGCCGGCGGCGCGGGCAAGAAGTCGGCTGGAGAGTACGCCCACCAGATGGCGGCGATATTCGGCTGTTCCGGTGAAGTCGCCAGCTGCGTCCGGAAGCTGCGAGGCCAGGACGGCGCCCACTGCCACCGGGTCCAAATCGCTGATGGCAGTCGCGGCCGCAGTGTGTGAAAGAACGAAAGGTTGTCGGTATTCGCTGCCGCAGACGGCTGTAACGGTAATCCCGGCACCTGCCTGCCTGCGCACAGCGAGGGCCACAGTACTCACGGGGCGCATGGAACGCTCGTAGCCGTACCACAGCAAAGAGCCGGTCTCGACAGTCACCCCGGTGAGAATGCCTGGACTCCTGGCGTCCCGGTCCCAAAGGGAAGACACGGGCAGGGTGGTGACGTCGCTGGCCTGAAAATGCATTTGCCCATTCAGGGCTGAGAGGATGACCGGAAGTTCGTACCGGAATCGCCGCGCCATAAGGTTGCCGCCCAGCGTACCGCGATAGCGGATTCGTACGGTCGCAATCGATCCCCAGGCCGTAGCCAGAGCGGGCATGAACGCACGAATGTCGGGACTGGTGCTGCCGGCATGGTGAGTCACCATGGAGCCAATACCTAAGACTCCGTCTTCGTGGGTAATGGAGCGCAATTCATTGACGTGTTGTAAGGAAATCACAACCTCGGGCTCGCATCCCTCGCGAATTTGCGCTACAAGGTCTGAACAACCCGCGGCCATCACGGCCTCCGGATGCTGTTCATTGAGGTCCACGGCCTCGGGCAGCGATGTTGGACGGTACAGGATGAACGGCGGCAGGGCTGACTGGTTCTGGGCTATCAGCCCTGCCCCTAAATTTTGGCCACGCAATGGTCGGACTTCCTTCGCTTTGGCTGGAGAGGGCTGTCCGCGACACGGCGGCCGCTACCAGCCACTCTACTTACTAAAGTGGGCACTTTGAATCAAGACCAAGTATCTGAATACTAAGTTTCATGAGTGGGTCAGGCAATAGCTGGGTCCCAAAGGAACGAGCCTTGACCCAGATGGATCACCCCGGGAAGATGCTGGGCGACCCTCAAACAGGGCCGCCCAGCATCGAAGGCACTAGGCCGGACGATCTCCCTTGAGAGTTACCCGGTGCATTAGCCTGTAGTGCGGGTGGTAGTCACCAACCGCGTAGTGCTGAGTAGACCGGTTATCCCAAATGACAACGGAGTTTGGCTCCCAGCGGAATCGGACCTGATATTCCGGGGTCTTAGCCAGGCCGGTGAGCATGGTTCGAAGCGAGTCGCCCAGTTGAGTGGGGACCCCCGAAATGCGGGTGGTGAACAACTCGTTCACGTAGACAAGCTTGCGGCCGGTTTCTGGATGCTTACGCACCACAGGGTGGGTCATTGGCGGATATTTCCGACGGGTTTCTTCATAGCGGGCTTCACCATTCTCGCCCTGGCGGACAACACCCGTCAGCTCCTTTTCCCAGTCATGCACTGCTTCGAGGCCGTCAATGAGCTCTTTCATTGTTTCAGGCAGGGCATCATATGCGGCAGTCATGCTGGCCCAGAGAGTATCGCCGCCACAGGGTGGGATTTGCTGAGCGTGGAGGCATGTAGCGGAATTAGGATTTCCCTGCCAGGTCAGGTCCGAATGCCAGACGTCGGTTCCGGCTGCGCGTCCCCGAGACTCGAGGACCTCTATGAAGGGGTTGCCAGGGAGGGAGGGAAAGAAGGCACTGACTTCCTGGGGGTCACCGAAAACCTTCGCGAACCTAATCTGATCGTCAGGGCCGATCTGCTGATCGCGGAGAAACAGCACCTCGTGCTTGAGGAAAGCGCTGCGTAGCTCGTCCTGGCATTCCGGGGTGATCTCCTCACGAAGATCCAGTCCGTGGATAAAGGCGCCAATGGTAGGTGTTGCCCGTTCCAGGGTGAATGTCTTGAACTCAGGTTCGTTGGTCATGGTAATTCCTTTCTTGTAAGCGAGAAATGTGGAGCTTGCTTGTCAGGATTGGGCTCCCCCGCCTGTGGCCGGCCACTGGCCGAACCACTCGGATTCGCGTTCGATGCAGAAGCGGAGAACTCTGTGGTCTTGGAGATGTCCGGGTCAGGACCAGCCTTCAACTCGATGACTCTGCATCGATACCGGCACTCGCAGCCGCACATCACTCTGAAAAGGTTGGAGTAGGGAGACCGTCAACCCCGGCCGATTCGTTCCTGATACCGCCCGCCTGCGCTTTCCTCCGATTCGACCGCCCGAGCACAATGGCGCACGCGAACGATATGGCTCCGGCGACGAAAACATACAGCGAAGTGGAGAGAGAGGAGTTCGTTGCGCTGAGTAATGTTCCAGCGACGAGGGGGGCGATGGCGCTGCCGAAGAGGTTGCCCAGCGTGGTGGCCAGGGAAAGACCGCTATAGCGGACTCTCGCATCAAAGGCATCGGAGAAGTATGCGGGCTGAAGTGCCCACGGGGTGTATACGGCTACTGTTGCAGCGACATATCCCACGGCTATAAAGCCGTACATGCCCGCGTCCAGCGCCCAGTAAAGCGGGAAGGCCACAACACTAATGAGCGCAAGCCCCAGAAGGTAGATCCGTTGGCGACCGAATTTGTCGGAGAGTGCGCCCGCCATCGGAGTCACCACGAATCCAACCGCTGAAGTGGCAATGACCAAAATCAGCATGGAGCTTTCGCTCAAGCCCCCGGAGTTTTGGGTGTACACAAAGTTGTAGACGGTGATCAGGTAGAAGAAGATGCCCGGCGAGAGACTAGCCCCTGCGACCAGCAGCACCTGCTTCGGATGCGTGCGAAGAACCTCGATGATGGGAAGGCGCACCACAGCGTGCGCTTCCTTTACACGATCGAACTCCGGACTCTCGGCGACCCGCTTTCGAATGACCAATCCAGTGATGACAAGCACCAAGCTGAGCAGGAACGGAAGACGCCATCCCCAGGCCATGAATTCGTCCGTTGCCATTGCATCCAGGGGCAGATAGACAGTCATAGCCAGGATCAGGCCGATAGCCACCCCAGCCTGCGGCCAGCTACTGAAGAATCCCCGCCGCCCCTCTGGCGAATGTTCCGTTGCCATGAGTACGGCACCGCCCCATTCCCCGCCAAGTGCGAATCCTTGCGTCAATCGCAAGATCACCAACAGAACAGGTGCAAGGGCGCCGATCGCGGCATACGTCGGCAATAGCCCAATAGATACAGTGGCGACGCCCATGATCAGGATCGTGATGACCATCATTGGCTTTCGTCCCAATCTGTCCCCGAAGTGACCGAACACGATTGCCCCGATGGGACGGGCGACGAAGCCTGCGGCGAAGGTGGAGAAGGCAAGCAAGGTTCCGGTAGCGGGGTCGAAACCGGGGAAGAAATGATGATTGAAGACAAGCACAGCGGCGGTGCTGTAGATGAAGAAGTCGTACCATTCGATGGTTGTGCCGATCATGCTCGCAATAGCGACCTTTTTCGGCGAACCAGCGCCCGCTTGTTGGGCGACCGGAACTTTCATATTGTGCCTCCCGGCAATTGGCAAACAAGGGCCACGCGGTGCGCGACCTTGGCGAAGCGGGTGCTCTTGGAACACGCCGCTTTCTGGGAAAGTGCTGCAATCTGGAGGTCTGAAGTACTTCAGTAGTCATTATCTTACGACTGAGATGTCATGTGTGCAAGATCTCATTTTTGGATTTACGAGCGACTGGCTGGCGCCCCAGGACCAACGCCTCCCCCGCGCCCCGACGCATGTTTTTGATGGGACCCCGCTTCTAATAGACGTCAAGCGGGTGCTCGCTAAGGGGCCAAGTGTCTTACCTGGCTGGGAATGACTTTCGCGGGGTTATCGTGCCGAACTGCAGTGTAAGAATGGGTCGAGACATGCGTCATTGCGACTTACGGGCTGAGGCCGTCCGCCTCGGCAACCGATGACCACGGAGCCAGTACCTCGTCCGACAGTTGATCTTGGGAACAGCAGGGCCACCGATGTCTCGGCGCGCACGTGACAGAGGAGTCCTCGACTTTACGACTGATTTGTCGGCTCCGAGCCCTTTCCTTCCGCCCTCTCAGAACAAAGCTTGAAGGCGACGTCTGCCGCCCTGTTGGTCGCCACGGCAGGTGAAACGTCCGAACCCTGGCTTCCTTTCCCGGCTTCAAGGCCGGCGGCATAGCCGACCATGAAAGCCGTCACAGGCGCTGCTGCATGGATCACGGAGTCCGCAGATTTCCTGGCCAGATCAAGGACCAGTTCCTGGTCCACGTCGAGATCCAGGATTTGCAGCGCCCTCGCCAGTTCCTCACTCCATTGGGACAGAACCTGTGCTTCGTCGTCGCTGGGCATGATTTCTCCTTGCCGAATCTCGAGTGGTCGGAGGTGGTGCCACGAGAATACAAGGCATTCCCCCACAAGTCAGTGGGTTAACGGCAAATTGGCTGGCCCTGATCATTCCCACGAGCCGTTTCTGGAACGGGGCCTAATCGCTGTCCACGGACAGCAGGCGTGACAGACTGGTGCCATGCTGCTCGATGAGCTGGTGAAGACCTCGGAAGCCGTAGCGGCAACCCGCTCGCGGGTCGCCAAGATCAACGAACTGGCAGGCCTGCTGCTCCGGCTCGACCCCGCGGACATCCCGACGGCGATCGGCTTGCTCACCGCCAAGCCTCGCCAGGGCCGAGTCGGCATCGGCTGGAGCGGCATCAGGGCTGCCAAGGGCGAGCCCGCTCCGGAGCCAAATCTCACTATCGCCCGCCTCGACGCAGCGTTGGACCGGCTACTGGCAGCCGGCGGCGCTGGCTCGAGCGTGGAGCGCGCCGCCACCCTTCGGTCGCTGATGACCGAAGCCACCGAACGAGAGCAGGCCTTCATCGCCGGCGTACTGCTCGGCGAACTTCGTACCGGTGCTCTTGAGGGCGTACTGACGGATGCGGTAGCTCGAGCTGCCGGTCGGCCGGTCGAGGCCGTACGCCGCGCAGCGATGCTCTCCGGCGATCTGGGCGCGACCGCACTGCTGGCGCTCACAGGCTCCGCAGCCCAGCTTGACGCAGTCGGCCTCGTCGTCGGACGTCCCGTGCAGCCCATGCTCGCCGCAACCGCGGCGAGTACCGGCGAGGCGCTGGAAGCGACAGGGGAAGCGTCCGTGGAATACAAGCTCGACGGCGCTCGCATCCAGGTGCACCGTGCCGGCGCCGACGTGCACATCTACACCCGCACCCTGGCCGAAGTGACCCATCGGCTGCCCGAGGTGGTGGAGGTGGTGCGCGGACTGCCCGTGCACGATGTGATCCTCGATGGCGAGACTCTAGCTCTGGACGAGGACGGTGGGCCCCGGCCGTTCCAGGAGACCATGTCCCGGTTCGGGGCGAACGCGGCGCGTACCACGCTGCTGCATCCCTGGTTTTTCGACGTGCTGCACGTCGACGGGCGCGACCTCCTCGACGAACCGCTGGCCACACGCATCGACGTGCTCGAACGGATCGCCCCCGGTCACCGCATCCCGGGGAAAATCACTGCGGACGCGGCTGTTGCCGAGAGTGTGTCCCGCGATGCGCTGGATGCAGGCCATGAGGGTGTAGTGGTGAAGGCGCTGGGCTCGGCCTACGCCGCAGGGCGGCGGGGTTCGAACTGGATCAAGGTGAAGCCGGTGCTCACCTACGACCTGGTGGTGCTCGCATGCGAATGGGGGTCAGGACGGAGGGCCGGGCTGTTGTCGAACCTGCATCTCGGAGCCCTGGACCCTGTTGGCGAGTTCGGCGTACCCGGCGGTTACGTGATGGTCGGCAAGACCTTCAAAGGCCTCACCGACGCTCTGCTGCGGTGGCAGACTGAAAAGTTCCAGGAGTTGGAGGTGCGGCGTACGGCGGGCACGGTGTGGACTGAGCCGGTGACCGTCGTCGAGATCGCCATCGACGGCGTTCAGCAATCCCCCCGCTATCCGGGCGGAATCGCCCTTCGGTTCGCACGCGTCAAACGCTACCGTGATGACAAGACTGCCGCGGAGGCTGACACCATCCAGACGTTGCGCGCTCTGCTCCGTCCATCAGGCAGGACAAATGTATCGCCCGCGCCAGCGGAGCCGGATTCGGAATGACTAGGATGTTGGTTTTCATGGAGGGAGGCCGGTGAACAAGAACCGTCTGGAAGCGTTCAGTGATGGCGTGCTTGCCATCATCATCACAATCATGGTGCTGGAACTCCATGTGCCGGACGAACCGACCTGGCTTGGCTTGAGGTCCGTCCTGCCTACGGTCCTCAGCTATCTGCTCAGCTTCGTCTACGTTGGAATTTACTGGAACAATCACCACCACATGATCCACCTGGCAAGCAGGGTCAACGGCGCGATCCTCTGGGCCAATCTGCACTTGTTGTTCTGGCTTTCACTAGTCCCGTTCACCACGCGCTGGATGGACGAGTCCGGCTTCGTGCAGATCCCGGTGCTGACGTACGGGATCAACTTGCTGTGCGCCGCGATCGCCTACTTCATCCTGGAACGGGCGCTGATCCGCCAACAGGGCCGGGATGGCCCCCTCGCGCAGGCAATCGGCTGGGACTGGAAAGGCAAAACGTCGCCGCTGATTTACATAGCTGGCCTTGGACTCACCGCCATACAGCCACTGCTTGGAGTTGCGGCCTACACCATCGTGGCCCTGATCTGGCTAATTCCTGACCGCCGCGTTGAGCACTTCGTCACGCGGGCCCACCAGGACTGAAGGCCCAGGACTGCCTATAGTCATTGGCTCCCATCTCGAACCGTCAACGTGCCGGACAGGTCCACGTCGCTCCCCGATCCCATAGCACCGGCCTGCGACAGGAGGCTGGCTCCGAAGGCTGCGCTCCAGAACGTCCTGGTTTCCACCGGCATGGGACGTTGCACTTCCCAGCGCCGTTGCTTCATAAGACGGGCAAGATAGCGTTCGGACTGGCGGAACAGCAGATTCAGATGCTGATCCACCACGGCGGCGAGGGCGGGCCGGGATGTTCCCACTGCCAAGGCGCGCACCACCAACGGCATGGACGGGAGCATCAGGACCGTTCGGGCCATGTTCCTTCGAAACGACTCGGGACTCGCTGCACTGTTGCCGATCGCCTCAACGCGTTCCGCATCGTGGAGCAATGCCAGAAAGGCAGCATGGATGAAGAGCGAGTCTTTGGAACCGAAGTAGTAGGTCACCTGGTTGGGAAACACGGCGGCATCGGCAGCGATCGCTGCCACGCTCACCTCACCCGAGGTGTTCGCCAGGTAAAGTTTCACCGCGCTGTCCAGGATTCGGCCCCTGGTCGAGTGGCCACGAGCCTGCGAGGGACCACCCGGTAGACGTTTCCCCTTGCATTGTGTGCCCATGCAGACAATTGTACTTCATACAATTATCCGTATATCTTGTATGTCATACAAGAAAAGGAGTTGCCATGAGGGCGCGAGACATTGCTGTGACAGGAATAGGCGCCACAACGCCTTTGGGTGGCACGGTCGATACGACCTGGGCCGGCCTCCTTGAGGGCTGTTCGGGCGTGCGGGATGTCGGGCCGGATATGTTGCAGGGCAGCGGACTGTCCGTAACCATCGCCGCATCCGTGGCCACCGACCCAGCTACCAGGCTTGACGCCGTCGAAGCCAAAAGACTGGACCGGGTTCAGCAAGCCGCCCTGGTTGCCGCGGCAGAAGCTTGGGCAGATGCCGGTTCGCCCCAGGTTGACGGCACCCGCCTGGCTGTGGCGGTGGGAACAGGCGTGGGCGGAATCGGCACGCTCCTCCGGGAAGACGACACCTTGGAGAACCGCGGCCAGCGCCGTATCTCCCCCCGGGCAGTACCAATGCTCATGGCCAACGGACCCGCCGCGGCTGTCAGCATCCGCTACGGTGCCAAGGCGGGTTCATACACTCCCGTCTCGGCGTGCTCGTCGGGAGCCGAAGCGATTGTGATGGCCGCCAGATTGATCCGTTCCGGCGAAGCTGACGTAGTCATTGCCGGCGGTGCCGAAGCCGCGATAACCCCCTTCACCGTCGCTGCCTTCTTGCAAACGAGGGCTCTCTCAACACTTATAGCGGACCCCGCCTCCGCGTCGCGCCCCTTTGCCTCAGACCGCGACGGCTTCGTCCTAGGCGAAGGCGCAGGCATCTTGGTGCTGGAAAGTCCCGAGCACGCCATGACCCGCGGCGCAACCGTCCACGCAGTCCTGCGCGGCGTGGGCATTGCCTCCGATGCCTTCCACATGACGGCACCAGCGGACGACGGCCAAGGCCAGATCACCGCCATCACCAAAGCCCTCAACGACGCCGGCATGAGCCCAGCGGAGGTGGGCCACGTCAACGCCCACGCGACCGGCACCTCCTTGGGGGACCTGGCGGAAGCAAAAGCCATCAAGGCCATCTTCGGCGACACCGTTCCGGTGACGGCACCCAAGGCCTCCCTGGGACATCTCTTCGGGGCCGCCGGCGCAGTTGAAGCCATCATCGCAGTCCGGAGCGTCGCACAGGAAGTCATCCCTCCCACCCGCAATCTTCACCAAGGAAACGTGGACCCGGAACTCGGGCTGGACATTGTCACCGCAAAACGCCGCGGAACATCTCCCGCAGCACTCTCCAATTCGTTCGGATTTGGCGGCCAGAACGTCAGCCTGATTTTCAGCAAGGGCTAAACAGCAATATCAGCCGTCCTGGGCCCGCGCTGCCCTCTTCAGCTCAGCGATCCTTAGCCGTAAGAAGATGACGACCAGGACCAGGGCGTATACGGCCAGGACGGCCACCGCGATCATGAAGACCGCGTAAAGGATCCCGATAATTCCGAAGGCTGGACTTAAATTCATTGCTACCCCCAATAGTCGTTGAGCCCCCATGCTACGCAAACCACCAGCGATTCCCCGGGACGGGCGAAGGCGCGCCCCGTTTCGCTGACGAGTGTTCCACCCGGTGAAGGATGCACCCGAGGCCAGCCCTTCAAGGATCCTCGATCGTGCCGTTCTCAGTCCTCGACGACTGACATCGGCAGCGCGCCGCCGTGCTCGGACGGGGCGATGCTATCTAGCTGCCAAGTGCCCGCGGACGCCCGGAATAGAGCGGTCTGCGGGAGCGAGTAGACCGTGGGGACGCTGCTCGGCCCGTTCGCAGCCGAGCTTTGGTACTCCTCAGTCAATTCCTTGAAGTGGACACTCACCTCCGCACCGCTCACTTCGAGCGACTGCACCGTCACCGTCGTCGAAAAGGACGTATACCAAAATCCGCTCGACTTGAACGCTGCCTTCGACCGGGCCACCACCGAGAGGTCCCGCTCGCGCTTCGCCCGGTAGGCCGCCGTTGTCTGCCCGCTGTCGAGGCGTTCGGCCGGTGGAACATCGAGGGCTGTGCCGTTGCGATCCTCGACAGCCGTCTGGACGATAGCCGCCAGTTCGAACGACGACGGGTTTGGCACCGATGCGGCGGACACCACCGTTTCCGGCCCGACCGCTGGCTGGCACCCGGTAAGCGCAAGCACGAGCAGTGCCGCAACAGTTGCCGCGTTGCGTGAGTAATTCGTCATGGTCCCCCTGGCCTGAATGTCTTCACAGCCTGCCTTGCAGGTCATGGCCGGTCAACAGGCTTGCTGATGCGGGTTTAAGTCCCTGCCGTGTATCCAGTTGTCGAGTTCAGCTCTGGCGGTTCGACTAACGGGATGGGTACCTCGTGCCTCTGCCGGATCAGCGGAATCGCGGAATGCTGGACCGGCCGTTGACCCTACGCCACTGATTCGTGAACCGTGAAGGCGGGCGGACAGTTCGAATTGGCCGCCCGCCTTGCTGATCTTGTCCGTGTGTCAGGCGTGACTGACCCCCAAGGGCCTGCATGCGCCGAGCATGCCTGTTGTGACATGGCAATTGTTGTACTCGTAGTATTGCTGCTCGCGTGAGACTGTCGCGACTTCATGGCTGAGGCGAAGCCTGGCGCCCGCGTTTGCCTGCAGGAATTTCATGGCGGCTATGAAGATGGCGACGTGGGTGGGGTGGGACTCCGCCCATCTCTCCATGTCCTCCAGGCTGTGCCAGAAGCTCAGGCCGAAGCTCTGTTCAAGGGCAGAACCGTCGCCGTCGCTGCTGGTCATGTACCTGTTCGCGTAACAGCCGATCGATGCGCCGTCCAACGTCAGGAAGTCCATCCCTGCTTTCAATTGGGGTTCCACGTCGCCGAAATAGGAGGCACGTTCTGCATCTTCACAGAGGCTCCAGTCTTGGCCGGAACGGATAATTGCCAGGTTATCGTGGGGCTCCACCCGGACGATGCCGGAGTTCTCGGCGGCGTACGGGCGTCCGTCAGGCTCCAGGGCCTCTGTTTGTGCAATCGGGAGACGGTCACGCATGCTCCCCCAGTACCCGTGTTCCTGGATTTCCCCGCTGTATCCTCCCGTGGCAACCCTTGCAGCCCCTTCCGGGAAGGTGTTGGACGAGTACAGGGTCTCGAAGCCACGTGCTTCCGGACTGAACGCTTCGATCCAGCGGCCGTGATCTGCAAGTTCCAGTCCAGCGCCAATCAATGCATTCCTGTGCTTTTGAAACCAGCGCCCATAAGCGTCCGCGTCGTCCCAGTAGGCGATGATGACCTGGTTATCGAAGCCTTGTTCGTCCGTGTGGACGGCGTACTCACGGGACATCGGTCCGTCTTCTTGTGCGCATAGTTCCCACATTCCAGCAGAGGCTACCTTGGCCTGGCTGGAGAGCGGGTGCTTGCTTTGGACGCCGAAGAAGGCGCAGACAAGCTAGCTGACGCCTTCCGCGAAGCGCACGGAGTACGACGGGTAGGGCGGGGCATAGTTGTCCCCCACACGTTTGGACCGCGTCCGTTCGACCCGGAGGTGCGCCGCGATTGAGGATTCGATTGCTGGTTCCTGCTCGTCGCTGCCCCGTGCCATCTAGAGTTCGGCCATTGCTGGAAGGGCCGGCTCGTCCGCGCCGTGGGGCCTTTCAACGGCTGGCGCGGGGTCCGAAGGCGGAGCGGTATCGACCACGGCACGTCGAGGAGCCTTGTTGTGGATTAGCTGTGTGACATCGGGGCGGGAGTAATGGCCTGCGGGGTCCCCCACGGCCTTCGACACTGAAATCAGGCCCAGATCGATCTCAGCGTAGATGAGGCCTTCCTCGCCTGCCGGAAGGGACTCGTGAAGTTGCTGACCGTCGGGCCCGAAGATGCGGGCGTATCCGCCGCCGGTCTTGAGAAGTGCCTTTTGCAAGTCCGTGGTGCACATTTCGTCCACCATCTCCTGGGATACGGTGGCACACGGAGCCAGGACGAAACACTGGCCCTCCACCGCATAGATCCGCGAAGCGGAGGTGTTGACTTCGGGGCCAAGGGCGTAAGCGCCAGCCTCATAGAGGGAAAAGCTCGGCCATGCAGCAACGTGTACCTGCTCGTTCTGGGCGTACATTGCGTATTTTGACAGCGGCTGCAGGTGCTCCCAGCAGCACAGTCCGCCGACTCGGCCCAGCCTGGTGTCCCAGACAGCGAGATCGCTTCCGTCGCCTTCGCCAAAAATTGTGCGCTCCACGTGGGTCGGCTTTAGCTTTCGGCGCTGGGCGATGGTCTGCCCATCGCGGTCGATGAACCATTGAGAGATATACAGGCTGCCCCCGCTTCGTTCACTGAGGCCCATGCTCACGACAATGTTGTTGTCCTTGGCGGCCTTCGAGATCCGTTCGGCCTGGGGCGTGCCGTATTCCAGCGAATTATCGAAGTAGCGCTGGGTGTACTGCGGAAGCCACATCGCCGGGGCATCAAGCCAGGCGTACCACGGGTATCCCGGGAGCCAGGTTTCAGGGAAGGCAATCAGCTCCGCACCGTTCCGGGCCGCGTCCTCCATCAGGGCGATAGTTTTATCGATGGTCTTGTCCAAGTCAAGGAATACAGGTGCTGCCTGAACGGCCGCTGCTTTGAATTTGGGGTGATTCATTGCGATCTCCTAAGGGATGTGACGCTACTCACAAGAGTGGATGTGTGTCCACGCTACGCGTCAATGTCGAGGGATTCTTGATCGAGAATCGCAGGAGCATTGACTGCGAATGTCACGTTTGCACGCACCACATCTGCCTAGCGAACCAGCCGACGGGTGGGCGCAGCGTGGCAGTAAGATTAGGCATGGCCAAGGTTGTGAGCACAGCGGCGGTGCCTCCCCGAAACAGGGTTTCGTTCTGGACGGAGACCGTTTCTGATACTTTCGTTGAGCTCGACTGCAGGGCCGGCAACGGCCGCGAGTCCATAGACGGTGAAATAGCTGTCCAGTCTTTGGCGTCCCTTGACTTGGCCCGAGTTCGCGCCTCTGCGCAATCCGTCCACCGCACGCCAGTTGCCATCGATGCTTCCTCCGACGACTATTATCTGGTGGGCATGCAAACCGAAGGCTCATGCTTGGTGACCCAGGATGGGCGCGCGGCCGCCATCCACAACGGCGGGTTCGCCCTCTATGACACCACCCGACCGTATTCACTCCTGCTGACCGATCACTTTGAGCAACTCGTGATCCGGCTTCCGAGAACTGCTTTGGAGCGACACCTGCCCGAAGCCGCAAGACTCACTGCACTGGCAGTGAACGCCGATCCGGGGGCTGCGCGTCTGCTGGTCAATACAGTGCAGTTCCTAGCCAACGATATTGACGCCCTCTCGCCGGATGTCGCCTTATCGGTTTCCCAGGGCGTGGAACATCTGATTGTTGCTGGCCTGGGCGGCCTAACCCGGGGTGTCGCGGACGCGGACCGCTTCTCGCGCCGCAAGCTCGTGCAAACCCATATCCTCGAAAACCTGGGCGACGAGTCCCTGAGTATCAAATCCATCGCAAGAGAGCTTCATTTGTCTCCGAGCAGCGTCCACCGCGCCTTCGCAGCGGACGGTGAAACAGTGATGGGCTGGGTCTGGCAGCAACGTCTGCACCGGATCCGGGAGACCTTGTTGACCGGAAAATATGGCGGCACACTGACTGACTTGTTCCTAACGTGGGGATTCTCAGACCCTGCGCACTTCAGCCGTGCCTTCCGCCAGCGGTACGGACATGCCCCCTCGGAATTGCTGCGGCCAACAACAGAAGCGCCTTCAACCCACTAAGACCGCTCGCTCGGAGCACGTCATCTGCTAGCTCCCAAAACTTCTCGCTGCAGGCAACACACGGTGTTGAAACCTGGGCCGACGTCCGACGGCGCGCACTCAGTACCGCTGAAACCGGTTGATCCGGGATGCTCCCGTGGGAACTACGCAGCGATGTTCCAAACACCAACCACCACCAACGCCAGGAAGTAGAAGCCATGTAGCGCTTGCCAACAAATGCTTCCTTGAGCCCGGTACGACGCCGGATTCTCCCACCTTGGATGGTTTCCGAGAATCCAAGGCCTGACTACTCGCCAAACTCCTCGCGGCCCATATCCACTTCCGTGCCCGTTGGGCTTGGCCTGAGCAGGAGGGCCCTGAGTTCTTCCAGCAGTTCCAGTTGCTGGTTGTTTACCGCCATGAGCCGATCGATTTCTGCCTTTGCCTGCACATCTGTTTCGAAGTCATGGAGGGCCATGGCGGCAGCTATGGCATCCTGCCGTTTTGCGGCAATGAGCAGTATGGCGCCTTGGAGGCCCGCCAGCATGGATAGGAAGAGGTTCAGCAGGATGAATGGATAAGGGTCCCAGGCCTGCGTAGCAAATAGATAGGTATTGATGGCGGCCCAGGCAGCCATGAACGCGACGAAGGCCCCAACGAAAGTCCAGCTGCCCATGCCATTCCGCAATACATCGGCTGCGCGCTCACCTCGGCTCAACCCAGCCTTGTGCTGTCCATGCCACGTTCTCACTCGCTCACTCATGAGCACAGCGTAGGGCCTGGGAGGCAGCGTAGGGACTTTCAGCACTTGTTGAGCGTTGCGAGGCCGCCGCACGCTGTTGATGAAGAGATTGTGCGTCCCTCCCCGGACTGAAGAAAAGGAGAACCCGATGCCCGAATGGCAGGAAGTTGTCACACCCGCCCGCTTCGACGGCCAGACGGTGATTGTCACCGGCGCTGCGTCCGGCATTGGCCGGGCAACGGCGTTGCGCGTCGCGCGCGAGGGCGGCCGTGTCATTGCCAGTGACCTCAGCCTGGACGGTCTGGACCGGTTTGTTGCCGAGCATCCGGAGCTTAGCCTTGTGCCGGTGGCTGGTGACATCAGCACGGAAGATGCCGTGCGTCGCGTTGTCGCCGCTGCGAATGGACGGGTGGACGCATTGGCGAACGTTGCCGGCATCATGGACAGTTTCCAGCCGGTTCATGAGCTGGACGATGAGACGTGGAACCGGGTGCTGGACGTCAACCTTACATCGATGATGCGGCTTATGCGCGCGGTAGTCCCCCTCATGCTTGATGCCGGATCCGGATCAATAGTAAATGTCTCGTCAGAGGCAGGGCTTCGTGGCTCGGCGGCGGGTGCGGCGTACACCGTATCGAAGCATGCAGTCATCGGACTTACCCGCAGTTCGGCGGTAATGTACGGGCGCAGGGGTATCCGTGTGAATGCTGTCTGCCCTGGCGGCACGCGGACCAACATCCACGCCGAGTTCAAGTCCCAACTTGCGGTGGAAGTTCTTGGGCCCTTAATGCAAGCCAATGTGCCACCAATTGCCGAGGCCGATGAACTCGCCGCATCGATCTCATTCCTGCTGAGCCGGGACGGTTCAAACATCAATGGGTGCGTGCTCCCCTCCGACAACGGTTGGTCCGCCACCTAAGGCCCAATATGCGCGCCGACCGCGGCGTCAGCTAGTTCGAATTAACGATTCCCTGTGGGAAGGGGTGCTTGTCATGGTGTGGGGATATGGGATG
The DNA here is from genome assembly GCF_019038615.1 of Paenarthrobacter aromaticivorans. NCBI lineage: Bacteria > Bacillati > Actinomycetota > Actinomycetes > Micrococcales > Micrococcaceae > Paenarthrobacter > Paenarthrobacter aromaticivorans. Next base: position 503,795 of record NZ_JAHOPC010000002.1, on the reverse strand, counting down.
GGCAACGGCTGGATGTGGCTGTGGGGGCTGCTCATGCTCATCGGCCTGGCAATACTCGTGCTTCTGGTGGTGAGGATGTTTGGCGGCTTGAATGGACCAGGACCACGCCACTTCACGAACGGAACACCCCAAGGAAGAAGTACGGCCCGCCGGATCCTGGATGAGCGTCTGGCGAGGGGAGAACTGACCGCGGAAGAGTACCGCGACCGGGTCAAGGTCCTCGGCGAGGACCTGTGATGCGGCCGCTCAGCCGGCGCTCGGCGCTGCTGCTGGGCGGCTTGGGTTTGGCGGGTACGGTGACCGGCGGAACCGGCCTTGCCCTGACGCTGGCATCACAACGCTCCGTTCCCACTGCGGGGGCGGACTTGCAATATCCGTCTGTTCTTCGGAGTTCGGATGGCTCGCTGAACGTCCAGCTTGAGGCCGGTGGTACCACCCTGCTATTAGCTGGACGCCAGGCATCAGCCCTTGCATACAACAAAGAAATACCTGGACCTACACTTCGTATCCGGCCAGGAGACGTTCTGAAAATCCGTCTCATCAACAACTTGAGTGAACCGACCAACCTGCACATGCATGGGCTGCATGTTTCGCCCCAAGGCAACGGTGACAATCCTTTCATCAGAGTTGATCCGGGCACCGCCTTCGATTATGAATACCGTCTCCCGAGGGATCATCCGCCGGGCGTCTACTGGTACCACCCCCATCATCATGGCGGTGTGGCTGACCAGGTCTTTGCCGGCCTCTACGGCGCAATCATCGTAGAGGACCCTGAGGCCACGAACGCAGGCCTGGAACGTATCCTGCTGGTTTCCGACACGACCCTGGATCCTCTTGGCGATATCCATCCGGCGTCCCCGATGGAACGGATGTTGGGCCGGGAAGGCGAACTGCTTCTCGTCAACGGCCAGCTCAATCCCCAACTGACGGCACCCCCAGGGGATACCGAACGGTGGCGAGTCATTAATGCGTGCGCTTCCCGGTACCTTCGCCTTAGGCTTGACGGCCAGTACGTCCGCCTGATTGGGACCGACTCAGGACGTCTCCCGCTGCCCGTTGATACAGACGAACTGTTTCTGGCTCCCGGCAACCGGGCAGACATACTGGTTGAGACGGTAACTGGCGAATCAGTCCTGCTGGCCGCCCCTTACGATCGGGGCAGTGTGCGGGGAATGGCCGGTCCTGGTGGAGCCGCCGGCGTGCCTCCAGCGGCTGCTACGCCTGTGGCTCTCCTGCGAGTATCGGGCGCGCGGAAAACGTCTGGAACGGCAGTACCCGCGGCCAGCGAGGCACTCGATCTAAGGCTCTCCGGGGTTGCCGCCCATCGCCAGCTGACATTCGGGACCCAAATGGGTATGGGAATGATGGGATTCACCTTGAACGGCAAGCGTTTCGAACCCACTAGAACGGATATCACAGCCTCCGCGGACACAGTGGAAGAGTGGACGTTGCTCAATGACAGCCCGATGGAACACCCCTTCCACCTTCACATCTGGCCCATGCAGGTCACCGAGGTGAATGACCGGATGGTGAAGGGAGTGCGGCTCCAGGACGTGGTGAACGTTCCGGCGAACGGTCGAGTGAAGGTGCGGGTGTCTTTCGCTGACTTCACGGGCCGTTCCGTTTACCACTGCCATATCCTTGACCACGAGGACCTAGGCATGATGGGCGTGATCGAAGTCCGCTAGGAACCTGGCTCCGTCCACACCCAGTCTCTGACCTCCGGCAAGTCTTCAAAGTGCTCCCTGATGTAGGAGGCGTGTGCCTCAAGCTGACCCTGGCAGTGCCTCACAAGTTCTTCCGAACCTGAGAAGTGCCCGCGGGTCCGGTGAAGCGCCTCCATGGCAAGGTGATAGCGACTGACCTTGTTCAACACCACCATGTCGAACGGTGTTGTGGTGGTCCCTTGCTCGTTGTAGCCACGCACATGGAATCTTTCCGGACGGGGGCGGCCATGCAGCAATTGATGCAGAGCCCGCGCATATCCATGCCAGGCCACCACCACATCGACGTCAGCCGTGAAGAGTTCTTCGAACTTTTCATGCGGAAGTCCGTGGGGATGCGTCCCGGGAGGCGGCAGGACCATGGCATCCATGACGTTAACGACCCTGACGGCGAGCCCTGGGATATAGCGCTGGAGAAGCCAGGACGCGGCCAGGGTTTCCTGGGTTGGAACGTCCCCCGCACAAGCTAGGACAATATCCGGACGATCGGACATGCCTGGCCTTTCGTTTCCTGCCCAACCCCATGTAGAAGCTCCTACTGCTGCGTGCTTCCGGGCTTCGTCAAGCGTCAGGTACTGGGGGTGCTCCTGCTTGTCGATGACGGCAAGGTTCACATAGTCCTTGCTGCTGAGCATGTGTTCGGCGGTGACCAACAGAGTATTGGCGTCCGGTGGAAGATAAACCCGAATGACGTTGCCGGACAGCGACAAGACGGTGTCGATGAGACCCGGACCCTGATGGCTGAAGCCGTTATGGTCGTTCCGCCAACAGGTAGACGTCAACAGGATGTTCAAGCTCGGGACAGGCGGCCGCCAATCCAGCTCGCGGGAATGTTGCAGCCATTTGGCGTGCTGGATAGTCATCGAGGCACTCACCATCGCGAACGCCTCGTAGCTTGCGAACAACCCGTGCCTGCCCGTCAGCACGTATCCCTCCAACCATCCTTGGCACAGGTGCTCCGAGAGGACTTCCATCACGCGCCCGTTGGCGGAAACATGATCATCGGCAGCGGCCGGGTTCGCGGGCGGCTCCAGCAAGCACCTATCCGTTGCCTCAAAGACCGCGCTGAGCCTGTTGCTGTTGGTCTCGTCCGGACAGAACAAGCGAAACCTCGGGTCATCGGCAGTATCAAGGTAGATGTCCCGGAGCATCTCCCCCAGCGGTTTGGTGCTCTGATGCATTACTTGCCCCCGGGGCAGGGTTTCGACGGCGTACCGGGCAAGGTCCGGAATCAGCAGGCCCTTGCCACCGACGCCTCGTCCCGCAGCCGACGCTCCCATGCGAAGACCGCCGTCGGGAGCAAGCCCGGCAAGTTCGGCGATCAGCCGCCCCTCGGCGTCGAAAAGTTCCTCCGGCCGGTAGGACCGCATCCAGGCCTCCAGCTGTGCCAGGTGTTCGGGCTTCTCCCGCACTCCAGACAAGGGAACTTGATGCGACCGGCTGGTTCCCTCGACTGGTAGACCATCAACCACTTGTGGTCCCGTCCAGCCTTTGGGCGTGCGCAGGATGATGGCGGGCCACCGGGAGGGACGGTCGACGCCTTGGTGACGCGCGTGTGACTGTATGGCACGAATGGAGGCGTACGCCGAATCCATGGCGGACGCCAGCGCCGGATGAACAATTCCCGGATCCTTGCCGGACACGACCACTGGATCCCAGCCATGCGCTTCGAGCAGCGCGGCTACCTCCAAGTCCGACCGCCTGCCAAGCACAGTAGGGCCGGAAATCTTATGCCCGTTGAGATGGAGAATCGGAAGGACGGCCCCATCCCTGAGCGGATTGATAAAAGAAGGCGCCTTCCACGAGCCTTCCAACGGCCCTGTCTCCGCCTCCCCGTCGCCAACAACGCAGGCCACGATGAGATCAGGATTGTCCATGGCCGCGCCGGTGGCATGCATCAATGAATACCCCAGTTCACCGCCTTCGTGGATGGAACCAGGTGTGGCAGGGCCGACATGGCTGCCTATACCACCCGGCGTCGAGAACTGCCGGACCAGGCGTCGGAGTCCCTCCAAATCCCGCCCCACCGCCGGGTAAACCTCCGAATAACTGCCTTCCAGATACGTATTCGCAACGATGGCCGGTCCCCCGTGACCGGGGCCCGTCACCAACAGGACCTCCGCGCCCGTGCGACGGATGAGGCGGTTGAGATGGGCATAGATCAACGACAACCCTGGGCTGGTCCCCCAATGACCCAGAAGCCGCGGTTTGATGTGCTGAGGTTGCAAAGGCTCGCGCAGGAGAGGATTCTCCTGCAGGTATATCTGTGCCACCGTAAGGTAATTCGCGGCGGCCCAATACCGGTTGAGGAGTTCGAAATCTTCGGACTCACGGTGGGAACCAGAGGTGTTGCTTTCCATACCAGAACTCATCTTCTCCGTCCCCTTCTATCCTTAGTGTCTTCCTCGAGCAGCGAAGCAGTTGCTTCCGCTATGGCCCGTTCCTCATCGCTGGGAACCACGAGGACGGGAAATGACGAACCATCTGCACTCACCACGCGGATTCCTTCACGCGGGGACAGGTTCCTGTCCTGATCCATGGCAAGCCCCAAGGGCAAAAGCCATGAAAGGACCTTCGTTCTGAAGGCCACGGAATTCTCGCCCACGCCACCTGTGAAGACCAGGGCATCAGGCCGGCGAACCACCATGGAGTAGGCAGCAATGTACTTGGCAAGACGATAGGCGTAGATATCGAGGGCCAGGCTTGCCTTGGGCTCGCCGCGTTCGACGGCCGCACCAACGTCCCGCATGTCTGCGGTACCAGCCAAGGCCAGCATGCCCGAGCGGTGATTAAGAATCTCATCAACCTCGTCCGGCGTTGCCCCCTCTCGCTGCATCAAAAGGACAATCGAGGGGTCGATATCCCCGGAGCGCGTGCCCATCACAAGGCCTTCCAGCGGTGTCATTCCCATGGACGTATCCACGCTCATACCACCCCTGACGGCTGTAACCGAGGCCCCGTTGCCCACGTGGGCAACAACAGCGTTGAGCGAGGAACCTGGTACCCCCAAAAAACCAGCTGCGTCACGGCAAGCCATCTCCACTGAGATCCCATGGAACCCATAGCGTTTGACTCTCTGGGCTTTGTAGACGTCTTCGGGGATGGCGTAACGTGCCGCGTACTCCGGGATCGAGGCGTGGAAAGCAGTATCAAATACGGCAACTTGGGGAACGTCCGGCCACCGGATGCCCGCAGTCCGCATGCAGGCCGCGCTCGCGGGGTTATGCAGTGGCGCCAAAGCACCAAGTCTTTCCACGGCCGCAACCACATCCGCTGTGACCCGTGTCGGCCTTCTGAACTGGTCGCCACCGTGCACCACGCGATGGCCGATTGCCTCAATATGGCCCGCTTCGGTGCTTTTGGCCAAACCGGCATTTATCACGTTGAAAACTTCGTCCAGACGGGATGGGTCTGAGCGAGCCTGAGGCGCCCAGTTCACTTGCCCGGAGGCCTGCACGCTTGCTTCAGCTTCAGGTACCGAGGTGTCCCGCACGTGGTACTTGAGCGATGAAGAACCGGGATTCAGCACGAGAACATGCACGCGATTTCCTCCCCGGCGAGGTCGATGAAAAGGTGATTCCTTCTCTCTCGAGGACCCTAACGCACTCAGGCAGCTGGCGGAAAGGCCTTCCGGCCCTTGCGGTGGCAACCTCTCCCGCAGATAGTGGAAACGATCACTGTTGGGATATGCGAGGGGACGCCGTTACGTGAAGAAGCAGATCGTGGCAGCCCTTGATGGTTCCAAGGCTGGCCGGAACGTCGCAGACTGGGCAGCCGCACATGCTGATGCCTTTGGCTTGGCGCTCAACCTTGTGCACGTGGTGCCGCCGGACTGGGCGTTTCCCGCGCGCAGCGAACGCAAATTAGCCATCGAACGGGCAGAGGACCTGCTGGGGAGCGAATCCGGGCGGATTGCGCAGGCCTATCCCGGTTTGGAAGTCTCATCCACGCAACTGTCAGGAGAACCCGCGGAAACTCTCGCCGGCCTGTCCTCGGAAGCGGACATGCTCGTGGCTGGAACCGACCGCGGGCCGGGGACGGAGGGCCAGGGATACGGTTCCGTCAGTTTCCAGATCGCAGTGACAAGCAACTGCCCGGTTGCTGTGGTTCCGGAGATGGCATCCGGAGTTCGCAAAGGCGTGGTGGTCGGAGTCGACGGATCCTCCGACTCGCTAGTTGCCTTGGACCTTGCAGCGAGTGAGGCACAGCGCATGGATGAAGACCTGGTCATCGTTCATGCTTCGGGTCCGGATCCCCGCCCTTCCAGCGTTTCCGGCGATAGCGATGTTCTGGCTGACGCCGTCCGTAACGTGAAAGAACGCCACCCCGGAGTATCCGTGCGGGAAAGGCTGGACACCAGCCGCGGCCCCGGAGAGGCGCTGGTGGCTGCTGCCAGGGATGCCCGGCTGCTGGTCATGGGTTGTCGGGGGCGGGGCGGCCTTCGGGTGCTGCTAGGCTCCGTGGCGCAGCACGTGCTCCTGAATGTCCAGTGCCCCACCATCCTGACGCGGCCCTCCTGAGACCGGGCCGCAAAACAAACCGGCCACAGGACAAGCCGGGCCATGCCACCTACTGGTTTCCGGCGTCGTCCCCTTCCGCTGCCACGTCGTCGTCAGACGCGGCAGGGTCCAAGGGCGGCCACCACTTCGAGGGTGGCGTGATGACAAACCGCCGGCCGCTGATATGCGTTGGCGTCACCCGCACCAGAATGTCCTTGGGTCCGGGTTGCCACGGGGACAAACCTGCATCCACCGCTTCCTGGATTTCTTCGGGATGGGTCACGAACTCGGGACGTCCTTTGATGATGACGCTCCAGGCGATGGTCCCGTAGCGGTTGAACCCGTCGGCTTCCATTGCTATCACTGCCCCTTCGCGGAGGGCCTTGTGTTTGGTTCCCTGCCCTGTCCTGAACAGCAGGGTTCCAAAATTGGGGATGTAGTTGACCGGGAAGATTTCCGGAACGTCTCCGTTGATGAGTGCCACCCTGCACGTGGATGTGGACTGCAGATACTTCCAACAGTCGTGGACACTAAGTTCTTTGGTTTCCTGGTCCGGTGATGTGGTTTGGTCCCGTGATGTGTTCTCCATGGCGCCGAGCCTAACGCTTAGGGCGAGGCCCGTGTAGGGCAGAAGGTCCTTTCCCAACCGTGCCCTTTGGCCCTAGACGTGCCCCGGTCACACGTGGAGCCTTACATCGAACAGGCGTCCCGTTTTTGGAGAAATAATGGCCCTAGGGAACAAACCCCCCGCACCGCCGCCTGCGGTCACCGGAACCGACGGCCTGAGTTCCCGCATGGCTGCGCAGTTGTTGGCAGAAGCGGGACCCAACATATTGCCGCAAGCCAAGAGGGTGCCTCAGTGGCGAAAGCTGCTGGGCGAGTTGACACACTTCTTCGCGTTGATGTTGTGGGTCGCAGCGGTATTGGCATACGTCGGTGGCATGCCGCAGCTGTGCGTGGCAATCATCGTTGTTGTCATCGTCAACGGGGTCTTCGCCCACATCCAGCAAGAACGTGCCCAGCACGCAGCCGAACGGCTGCAGGGCCTCCTCCCGGCCGAAGTAAATGTGCGGCGTGATGGCAGGATCCAAAGCGTCCATGCCAGTGAGCTGGTCCCCGGAGACCTCGTCAGTATGGCAGCCGGGGACAGGCTTCCCGCCGACATCGTTTTTGTCTCGGCATCAAACTGCACGGCAGATGAATCCATGCTGACGGGTGAGAGCGCAGCAGTGCCGAAAGGAACCAATGACCCGGCCTGGGGCGGAACGTTCCTTGTCAACGGCGAAGCAGAAGGCATTGTCACCGCCACAGGCAGCAACACCAAGCTGGCCGCGATTGCCGCCCTCACGAGCGGCACCAAACCGCCACCCACTCCCTTGACCATGGAACTCCGAAGGATCGTCCGGCTCGTAGCATTCGTCGCCTTGAGCGTGGCAGGCGTCTTCTTCGTCGTTTCCCTCTTGGTTGGAATCGTCTGGCGCGACTCGTTTCTGTTTGCCATCGGTGTGGCCGTTGCGCTGATTCCGGAGGGTCTGTTGCCCACCGTCACTTTGTCACTGGCTATGGGAGCTCAGCGCATGGCTGAACGACAAGCTCTGGTCCGCAACCTGGAGGCAGTGGAAACACTTGGTTCCACAACCTTTATCTGCACGGACAAAACGGGAACCTTGACGCAAAACCGGATGAACGCCGTCGAGGTCTTCACTGCCGACGGTCCGGTGAAGATCGTGGGCGAGGGCTACGGGCCTGAAGCACGGATCGAAGGGCAGGCACGAAGCATGGCTTTGCTGGCCGCCTTGGGCGCACGGGTAGCGTCGCAGGGACGGGCGGTGCACCACGAAGGCGGCTGGACGGCCAGCGGCGACCCCATGGAAGCGGCGATTGATTCCCTTGCGCGTCGGCTGTTGGGACGTGAGCCTGAAACGGTCAAAATCATCCGACGCTTTGCCTTTGACGCCGACAGGCGCCGGGAGTCCGTGATTGCCGGGACCACACTGTACGTCAAGGGGGCACCGGAATCCGTTTTGCCACTGTGCACGGACACCTCAAGCGTTTTGGCTGGTGCCGTAGAGGCGATGGCTTCCCGCGGGTTGCGTGTGATAGCAGTGGCAAGCAGGGAATTGCCAGGAACGGCTTCGGACTGGCTGGACCGATCGGCAGAGGACGCCGAACGCAACCTTGCACCTCTGGGGCTCATCGGACTTCATGATCCGCCAAGGCCGGACGTGGGTGACGTGATCAAGGCAGCAAGAGGGGCCGGAATCCGGATAGCAATGATCACTGGCGACCACCCATCAACGGCCGGGGCAATCGCCAGGGAGATTGGCCTGATGGGTCCCGACAACCTCGTTGTCCAAGGCGCGGACCTCCCCGGAGATGAGCAAATCCTAGGTGCCCTCCTGGACCGCGATGGAGTGGTGGTCAGCAGAGTCTCCCCGGAGCAAAAGCTCCGAGTGGCGAAGGCGCTGCAGGCACGGGGCCATGTGGTAGCGATGACGGGAGACGGCGTCAACGACGGTCCCGCGCTTCGCCAGGCCGATATCGGAGTAGCCATGGGCCTCAGCGGCACGGATGTTGCCCGCGAAGCTTCGGACCTGGTTCTCCTGGACGATCATTTCGCCACGATCGTGGCCGCAATCGAGCAAGGGCGGGCAACGTACTCGAACATTCACCGCTTCCTCACTTACCACCTCACCGACAACGTAGCGGAATTGGCACCTTTCGTTATCTGGGCCCTGTCAGGCGGCCAGTTTCCCCTTGCGCTTGGTGTCCTTCAGATTTTGGCGCTGGACATTGGAACAGATCTGCTGCCTGCCTTGGCTCTCGGGGCCGAGGCTCCGGGAAAGCGGGTATTGAAGAGGCCCCCCGAAAAACGGCACCTCCTGGACCGTCACCTCATGCTGCGGGTGTTTGCCGTGATGGGGCCCACGGAAGCCTTGATCGCAATGGCGGCGTTTTCAACGGTCCTGTTCGGCAGCGGCTGGGTTCGGGGTCAATCATGGGATCCCGGTGTACTGATGTCAGCGTCCGGGGCTGCGTTTGCCGCCGTCGTGCTGGGCCAACTGGCTACCGCTTTCGCCTGCAGGAGCGCAACGGCGCCCCCGTGGAAGCAGGGTTGGTTTACCAACCGCCTCCTGCTGTGGGCGGTATCCGCTGAATTGGCGGCGCTGGCCGTGTTCCTGTTCGTTCCACCTCTTGCCGGAATCCTTGGACAAGCGCCGCCTACCGCAGCGGGCTGGACTGTAGCTGTCCTTGCTATTCCTGGCGTTCTCAGCGTCGATTGGCTCTACAAACGGCTGCGTCACAGGCACAGCGAAACCTCTTCGCCTGCCTGAAAAACATGTCCTTCGGCCCTATCGTTGCATCATGCCCAGCGTCAAGCTGGTCCCATGAACTCACAATCACGGCCGAATCGAATCGTCGTCGGCGTCGATGGCTCCGAATACTCCTCGAAGACCCTCGAAATGGCAGGCCGGATGGCATCCACACTGGGTGGGCCGATCGACGTCATCACGTGCATCGGAATGTCGGATTTCTACATGGCATCCCGCTTCGAACATGAGCTGACCCGCTTCACGTCACAGCTTGAGGACACGGCCAGGCGACTGGTGGATGAGGCACTTGAGCGTGCTTTCGGCGAATCCCGCCCCGAGGGCCTGACCGTCACCGTGAAATTTGGCGAACCTGCGAAGGTATTGGTCGAGGAAAGCCGCGGATCCCAACTGCTCATTGTAGGCAGGCACGGCGCGGGGGGCTTCCTTAACCAGCCCATTGGCTCGGTCAGCAAGGCCTGCGCAGCCCATGCCCACTGCCCGGTTCTTGTGGTGGCTACGGAGGAAGAAGCCTAGCTTGGCTCCTGTGCCTGGACGGCAGTGATGGCAACCGTGTTGATGATGTCCTCCACGGTTGAGCCCCTGGACAGATCGTTGATGGGCTTACGAAGTCCTTGAAGGATAGGCCCGACGGCGACAGCACCGGAGGACTGCTCCACCGCCTTATAGGTGTTGTTGCCGGTGTTGAGGTCGGGAAAGATGAAAACAGTGGCCTTTCCTGCCACTGCGGACGACGGCAACTTGGAGCTCGCGATGGTTGCATCCACCGCCGCGTCGTACTGGATAGGCCCGTCCACCGGAAGCCCAGGACGCGCCGCCCTGACCAGTTCCGTGGCCCGGCGCACCTTGTCTACGGCAGTTCCTGATCCAGAGCCTCCTGTCGAGTAGGAAAGCATGGCCACCCTCGGCTCCACACCGAAACGGGAAGCAGTGTCAGCCGAGGCGATGGCGATTTCCGCGAGTTGATTGGCATTCGGTTCAGGAACCACGGCGCAGTCTCCATAAACAAACACCCGGTCCGGAAACAACATGAAGAAGACAGAGGACACCAAGCCCTCCCCCTTCCGGCCTTTCACGAACTCCAAGGCCGGCCGAATGGTATTGGCGGTAGTGTGGGCGGCGCCGGAAACCATGCCGTCCGCTTCACCGAGTTGGACCATCATGGTGCCGAAGTATGCCCCATCAAGCATGATTTCCCGGGCACGCTCCATGATCATTCCTTTGTGCGCCCTCAAGCGGCAATACTCGGCAGCAAAGCGCTCCCTGAGGGGTGAGCTGGCCGGATCAAGGATCTGGAGGCCACTTACGTCGATGCCATGGGCTTCAGCGAGCTCCCTGACCCCAGCTACGTTGCCCAGCACCGTCACCTTGCAAACGTCCCGGCGTCGAAGGATCTCCGCCGCACGCAGAACGCGCAGTTCTTCGCCCTCGGCGAGGACAATCCTTCGCTCCTGCTTCCGGGCCTTTTCGATCAGCTCATTGAGGAAGCGGAGCGGCGTCATCGTCGCAGGATGGGGCAGGGCCAAACGATCGAGCATTTCGGTTTCGTCGATGGAGCGGGACCAAACCCCCAGAGCCGCCGCCAGCTTGCGGTTCTCCCCAGTGTGGATTTCACTGCGCACTCCTGCCACCTCTTGTGCCGTGGCATACGTATCCTTCGAGTCCACGAAGACGGGGAACGGTGCACGGTCCAACAAGGGCAATACCTGAGCACCTGGCAGCAAACCGTCCGCCAGGATAATGCCCGCGGGCGTAGGGAGATCGGGCGCCAAAGCAGAGGCCAGGCAAGCCATCATGACGTCGGATCGGTCGCCGGCAGCGATGACCAGGTCGCCTGCACGAAAGGTCCGAAGAAAGTTGTCCACGTTCATCCCCGCCACCTTGATCTTGCCCACGTCACGGTCCAGTTCCGTGCTGCCCGATAGACGGGTGAGGCCCAGGGAAGATACGACGTCGGCCACAGTCGGGGTGGAAATCCCGGGCACTTCCGGTATCACATAGGAAGGGACCTCCCCTACAGAAGCCCTGACGGCTTTGTAGACCTCGTCCATCACGCCGGGATCGACACGGTTCACCACCAACGCCAGAACCGGGCAATGCGCCGCCTTGAACTGCCTGATGCCTGCCTCCGCGGCGCCAACTGTCTGTTCCGCCGGGAGCCCCTGTGCGCCAACCACAGCCAGGACGGGCAGACCAAGGTTGTTCGCCAGCCGAATGTTGAGGTCCAATTCCTTGTCGGAGTCGCTTCCGCGGAGGTCCGAGCCATCAACCACCACCGCATCGCACCCGTGCGCGATCTCCGTGTATTCCCTGAGCATCAACGACAACAGTTCGTCCTGAAGGCCTGCGGCGACGTCGGCCCTTGCTGCAGTCAAGGGCATACCGCTCCGGCAACGTGACGGTCCCAGTTCGTAGAGTCGCCGAAGCATCAAGATGACCGGGTCCTGTTGAGCTTCGGCTTGGTTGACGAACGGCCGGAAGAATCCCAGACGACCTGTCCTGCGATGCAGGGCATCGGCCAGCCCCAAAGCCACCAGCGACTTGCCGGAGCCCGGGGCAACGGAAGCGACATAAACGCCCTGGACCATACATCTCCCTCCAGACCTGAACCGGCTGCTTCATAGCTTCTCCCGAACAGGGCCTGGACGCCAGAGACTTAGGTCATGGTGCCCCGCCGGCCAACAGGACCTTTGACCCTGTTGTGGTCAACGCAGCCAGCCGTAGGATCGCGGACATCAGCTGTCAGAGGCCATCCAGCCCTGCGGCCCCTACGTCAGGTGCAGGAGAAAGACCGTGGAAAATGACGAGCGACCAGGCACTGTCCTGTCGGAAGCCGACTCATGGAAAGTCCTCGAACGGAACCAGCATGGTCGTTTGGCCGTCAGCGTCCTGGGCGAACCGGACATCTACCCTTTGAACTTCATCGCCCACGAGCGGCGCTTGCTCCTCAGGACGAATCCGGGAACCAAACTGGCCGAGTTGACCGTCAACGAGAAAGTTGCCTTCGAAGTGGAGGAGATCGTTGACGCGGAAGCCTGGAGCGTGGTCCTCAAAGGCACGGCACGCGTGATCGAGTCGCAGTCGGAAATCGACGAGGCAGATAAGTTGCCTCTCAAACCATGGATCCCGACCCGCAAATACACTTACGTGGAGATCACTCCAACGCGGGTCCAGGGCCGTCACTTTGAACTTGGGGACGAACCCGAGCGCTACTGACTGCTGGGGCCTGGGCCGTGGGGCGCCTGTTCCCCGGCCGCCGGCCGAGCGCCCTGAGCGCATTCAGGATGGTCGCCAGATCCACGAATTCCTGAAGCAGCGCACCGGCCACAGCGGGGATCACGCCCAACGTTGCCACGGCCATCAGGCCAAAGCTCAGGAGGATTCCTGTCCAGATACTCAAGCGGGCGATGCGCATGGTGTATTGGCCGATGTCAACCGCAAGCGCGGCTCTTGAGAGGTCGTCGAGCATGATGACCACGTCCGCCGATTCGCTCGCTGCAGTGGCGCCTTTGGCGCCCATGGCGATGCCGACGTCGGCCGCAGCCAAGACGGGGGCATCGTTAACGCCGTCACCAACCATCATGACCGGTCGCACAGGGATGGCCGCAACGGCGGCGACCTTGTCGGAAGGCAGACATTCTGCCTGGACATTACCGATCCCCGCGGAGTCAGCAATGTGCTGGGCGGTGGACGAGGTATCGCCGGTCAGGAGCATGGTTTGCGTGACCCCGAGCCTGCGGAGTTCCGCGAGTGTCTCCACAGCATTGGCCCGTAAAGGGTCACTCATGATGAGCGTGCCGGCAAACTTTTCCCCAACACCCACGTAGACCGCAAGTTGCCCTCCTTCCAAGGGCGTTCTTTCAAAGCCTGTCGTATTTTCTTTGATAAACCCCGGCTTTCCCACCAAGACTCTCCGCGATCCGACATGAGCGCCTACACCATTGGTGGCGTGTTCGCTGGCGCCCGTCGCCGGCAGCAACGGTAAGCCCCGCTCGCGGGCTGCCGCAATGACCGACGCCGCGAAGATGTGGGACGAGTACTGCTCAGCCGATGCTGCAAGCTGTAACAGATCGTCCTGTGACAGCACTGCCCCGGCAGCGAGGCGAATTCCGGTCAGGACAGGTCTGCCCTGGGTGAGCGTGCCTGTCTTATCGAACACAGCAGTCTTCACGCGGCTGAGCTGCTCCAACGTGCCTGCATCCTTGATAATGACTCCGGCTTTGGCAGCGCGGCTGGTGCCAGCGAGGAAGGCGACGGGCGCGGCAATCAGCAAGGGGCATGGTGTTGCAACCACGAGCACCTGCACAAACCGGACCGGATCCTGGCTGAGCCACCACGCCGCCCCGGCAAGGACAAAGGCAATCAGGGTGAACGGCACGGCGTATCTGTCAGCCAGACGCACCGTGGGAGCACGACTCGCTGCGGCCTCCCTCACCAGGGCAACAACCTGGCTGTACTGGGAGTCACTGGCAGAGGATGTGGCCACCATCCGGATGGCGTCGGCGCCGTTCACGGAGCCACTGAGCAGCAAGTCACCCGCCAGTCTCTCGGCAGGGAGGCTTTCCCCTGTCAACGCGGACTCGTCAAAGGTCCCGGCGTCCGACAACAGCCTGCCGTCCACGGGGACCGTTTCAGCCGGTTTCACCAAGAGGATGTCACCGGGACCAACGATGTCGACTCCGACCTCTTCCACAACTCCACCGGCCTCCTCCCGGTGGGCGATACGCGGCGTGCGCTCCAGCAGGGATCGGAGCTCCCTGGTGGCGCGGCCGTGGGCAAAATCCTCCAACGCTTCGCCACCGGTCAGCATGAGAACAATAACCAAGGACGCGATGTACTCCCCCACAACCGCCGTGGAACAAATAGCCGTTACGGCCAGAAGGTCAATGCCCCACCGCCCTTGAAAGAGGCCCTTGACCATGCTCCCGGCGCGGTAGAGCGCGACCGAGAGCGCGTAAATGGTGGCCGTCCCCTGCGCGGCAGCATTATTGCCGCTGATAGCCAGCGCTGCCACGCCGAGCATAGCCAACACCGTGCAGGCCACCAGCGGGAAACGCACACCCAGCGACACCAGGCGATTTCTCACGGCGAACGTTCAGTCATGGGGATTCCTACTGAGCACCACTTTCAGTGCCTCCGTTTCGGCGGCCCGTGAAAAGGTGTCGTAGGCATCCATGATCCGGTCGAGGGGAAAGTGATGCGTGGCGAACTTTTCAGCGGACAGCTTGTGCTGGGCAACCAGGCGCAGCAGCATCGGGGTAGTGTTCGTATTGACCAGGCCCATGCTGATATTGATGTTGCGGATCCACAAGTCTTGCAGGGGCAGTTCCACAGGCTTCCCGTGAACGCCGATGTTGGCCACGTTGCCTCCTGGACGCACCAGCCGCAATGCCATCTCGAAAGTCTCCGGAAGCCCTACCGCTTCCATGGCAACGTCCACGCCGGCACCGTCTGTGAGGGCCAGGACGTCGCTGATCCAATCCGGGCTCTCCGGATTGACGGTGTGCGTAGCCCCGAAATCGGAAGCCCTTTCAAGGCGGCTTTCGTTGGGGTCGATGGCGATAATCGTCGACGCTCCGCAGAGTCCCGCCGTCGACATGACCGCCAAGCCAATGGGTCCGGCACCCACGACGGCGATTATGTCGCCTGGGGCTACGCGGCCGTCCAGCACGCCGATTTCGAAGGCCGTGGGAAGGATATCCGACAGCATGACGGCCTGATCATCGCTGACGCCGTGCGGGAGCTTGTGGAGTGAGTTGTCCGCATAGGGAACGCGAACGAACTCCGCCTGGGTGCCGTCAATGAGATGACCTAAGATCCAGCCCGTACCCACTTGCCCTTCGTCTCCGAGGCAATGCGAAAACAGCCCCTTGCGGCAATTTACGCAGTGTCCACAGGACTTGATGCAAGAAATGATCACACGGTCTCCTGCCCTGATGCCGCTGACGGAACTGCCAACCTCAGTGACCGTACCCACGCCTTCATGGCCAAGGATCCGTCCAGGCTCCACCGCTGGTACGTCACCCTTGAGGATGTGCAGATCAGTGCCGCAGATGGTGGTCGTATCGATGCGCACAACCGCATCAGTGGGTTCGACGATGCCCGGATCCGGAACGTCCTTCCATGCTTTGGTGCCTGGACCGCCGTAAACGAGGGCTTTCATAGTGTTGGTCCGTTCTTTGTATGGCCTCTGTATAGCCTCAGAGCGTGTCATCCGGCACGCGCGCAGGGCAGCTTGGACGCGGGTTAGTGGAAGGTAGCGGTACGGGCGTCGTTCAGGGGGGTTCCCCAGAGGTCCGGTCGTTTGGTCTTGAAGCGGCGGCCAGTGACGGCTTCCAGACTCAGGCGCAGGTAAAAGTCCTTGTTGCCAGGTTGCCAGGGATCCAGCCCCAGCGCGTCTACGGAGGCTCTTTCCTGCTGGTCCAGGATCAGGTTCGTCCGGCCTCGTACCACCACACTCCAGGCCTTTCCGCTGCTGGCCCGGTAGCCGTCGATTTCCATGGCGCAGGGAGTGGTCATTGTGCTCCAGAATTTCGTACCCACTCCCGTACGGAAGACGATGCTGTCTCCGTCCAGAATGTAGTTCACTGGAAAGACATCAGGGTGTCCATCCACCAAGACCGCCAGGCGGCCAACGTTGGTCTGCTCCAACAGGGTCCAGCATTCGTCTGGAGCAAGCCGTTCTACGACGGGATCAGGCTTGGCGTTCATGCCCTCGACGCTAACGCCGGCAGCTCGCCGTCGTTAGGGCCGTTGGTCCCGGGCCATAGGCGTTCCGGACGCTGCGGTACCCGAAACTATTCCAAACCTGCGCGGGTTGCATCGTCCAAGGGGCTCCACCACGTCAGGGGCGGCGTCACTTTGAAGCGCCGCCCGGTCATGGAAGTTGGGACGATACGGACAAAATGGTCCTTGCGTCCAGCCTGCCAAGGGAAGAGCAGCAGGCCCACGGTGTCCAGCACATCCTGAGTCAGCTTGATGCTCTCCGTTGTCCCCTTGACCACAACGCTCCACGCAACACCGGATCCGGAGTCCACACCGTCCGCCTCCACCGCTACGGGCGTTGCCCCCAGGGCGGCCTGGAGCTTTGTGCCCTCGCCTGTGCGGAAGACCAAGGTTCCGTGGTCAACCTTGTAGTTAATGGGGAAGATATCGGGGTGGTCGTCCGCCCAGACGGCCAGGCGCCCCACCGACACACTGCGGAGGAGTTCCCAGCATTGTTTGATATCCAGGTTCTCTGGCTCGGGGATTGCTGGTTTGTTCGTCATGCGACGACACTAGACCGGCGCACAGCATTGGGACAGGGCACAAAGCCCCTGACCCAGCCCACTGGTGGATGGCTGAATTGACCCGGAGTAGGCTGGCACCGTAGACGGCTGCGACGCCTTCAGGTGTTGCCGGTCCTGGTCGAAAGGTGACAATGAACGGCTCTCCGGACTTACCACGCAACGAGCCCACAAGCCCTCCTGCAGCCCAGTTGGAAGACCTCCTAAAAGACTTCATGGCCCGCGCTGGAGAACTTCTCCAAGCACAGGAGCGAACTCGGGGGCTTCTGGAAGCTGTGGTGGGCGTGGCCGAAGACCTGAGCCTGGAATCGGTGCTGGAGCGGGTTGTCAGATCCGCCTGCGATCTTCTGCGGGCGCGGTATGGCGCCTTGGGTGTCATAGGGGAGGACAACGCGCTCAGTCACTTCATCACGGTCGGCATTGACGATGACTTGGCCACCCGGATCGGGCCGCTTCCCACAGGGCACGGGGTCCTGGGTCTTCTGATCACAGAGCCCGCACCGCTGCGGCTCCATGATCTGAGGCAGCATCCCAAAGCGTATGGTTTCCCCCGGCATCATCCCCCTATGAAGTCCTTCCTCGGTGTCCCGGTCCGGGTCCGGGACACGGTCTTCGGAAACCTCTATTTGACGGAAAAGCACGGGGGCGAGGACTTCACGCCGGAAGATGAGGATCTTGCGGTTGCTTTGGCAGCCGCAGCCGGAGTGGCCATTGAGAATGCCCGCCTTTACGAGGACGCCCGACGCCGGACTTCGTGGCTTGAAGCCTGTATGGACGTTACCGGAAGGATGCTTGAGGACGGCCAGCCAGAACGCACCTCCCTGGACCTCATTGCGGGAAGGGCCTTGCTGGAATCCGAGGCCCGGCTGGCATTGGTCCTGATACCTTCGCCCGAGCAGGATGGCGACTACACCGTGGAAGGCTCCGCCGGCGCGCACGGTGAGACGCTTAGGGGCCGTGTGCTCGCGATGGGGTCCATCGATAACCGCGCCGGCATCTTCGATGGAGCTGCGTCCACTCTCGAGGATCCCTGGCGCCTCGTGGACGGCACTGGTGAGGGCCCGCCGGGTAAATTGCTCATGGTGGACCTCAACGCCCAGGACAGTCACCAAGGGTTTCTGGTACTTGGCCGTCCGGCCGGCACCGGCGCCTTTTCGGCGACCGATGTTGAAATGGCTTCCGTCTACGGCTCCCATGTTGCGCTGGCTTTGGCCCTTGACCGTATCCACCGCTCGCGTGAGCAACTGGTGGTGTTCACGGACCGGGACAGGATCGCCCGGGACCTTCATGATCTGGTCATCCAACGGTTGTTCGCCGCGGGACTGAGCATCCAAAGCCTACGGCGCTACACCTCAACAGGGTCAGCTGCCGGGCGCATTGATGCCATAACGGACGAGCTCGACACCACCATCCGCGATCTTCGGAACACCATCTACTCCTTGCGGGCCAACACCCGTGAAAGTGAACTCCTGAGCAGCCGGATCCTTCGCACCATACAATCCGGCGCAAAAGCGCTGTCGCATGCGCCCCATCTGACACTGACAGGTGCGGTCGACGCCCTGGAAGACGAGGTTGTCGTCGAGAACCTGCTGGCAGTCATTACAGAAAGCCTGAGCAACGCCGTGCGCCATTCCGGGGCAGAAAGAATTACCGTCTCAGTGGCCGTGGAAGACAACGCGCTGATCATGGAACTGGCGGATGATGGCCGCGGGTTCAAGGAGCCTGGTTCCGGCCATGGACTGGGGAATATGGTCCGCCGGGCCGCTGAACTGAATGGTTCATGCACCATCACCAGTACTCCCGGTAAAGGTACTTTGCTCACATGGACCGTTCCGTTGGGCTGAGATGGTCGCCCCGTGCCCCCCCTAACGAACGCTACCTGCATCCTCCTCGGGCGCGTGAGCCATGAAAACCGCAGCCTGGGTCCTGCGCTCGAAACCAAGTTTCGCCAGCAAGGACGAAACATAGTTTTTGACAGTCTTCTCTGCGAGCAGCATCTCCTCGCCAATTTGGCGGTTGGTCATGCCTTGGCCCACGTACTCCAGGACACGCCGCTCCTGCGGTGTCAGGGACGCTACCCGCGGATCCAGCCTCTTTGGCTCCGTGAGTCCCTTGATAATGCGCGTCTTGACTGCCTCATCGAACAATGACTCGCCGCGGGCTGCCCGTCGTAGGGCACCCAGAAGATCCGTACCGCCGATCTCCTTGAGAATGTAGCCAGCCGCCCCTGCCAGTACTGCACCCCGTAGCGCCTGCTCGTCGTCGTAGCTTGTAAGAATAAGACAGTTCAAGCGGGGGTCAACGGAACGGACGTCGCGGCAAACTTCGATCCCTGTCCCGTCCGGAAGCCGTCCATCCAGAACCGAGACGTCCGGGTGCAGCGCTGGTATCCGGCGTGTCGCTTCCTCCGCGGACCCTGACATCCCAACCACTTCGAAACCTTCGCTTTCCAGCAGCTCCTGCAGACCCCTTCGCACCAATTCGTGGTCGTCGAGGATGAACACACGGAGGGGCCGCGACTGCGTGCCCTGGCCGGGTTCCTGTTCGCGATTCATGGGTTTCCTCTCAGGCGCAGGGCGCACGGCACATGCCGATCTTTAACTCCTCCAAATTGTTGCCGACCTCCTCAGCCGGTCACAAGGGCCCAAGGACCCTGCCAAAGCATTATGACTTTCGGCACTGTTCTGCCACAGGGCTTTGGGCGGACTCTGGGAGTACGGGAGACCGAAAGCTGCCCTGCAGAAGCAGGCGGTGTTTCCACATAATGAAGGAGCAAGATCACCATGAAGAAATGGACGCGATGGCAGGACTGGACGGTTGTCGCAGCCGGCGCCTATGCGGCCCTCTCAGTGCTATGGACCACGCAAATGGGTTCTTCGACGGCGGTAATGGTCACGCTGGGCATACTCCTTGCCATCGGCGGGGTTGTTAACCTTGCCGCGCCGGGGATGCCCGCCGCGGAGTGGGCTCAGGCTGTCATTGCTGTGGCCCTGTTGCTGGCGCCGTGGGTAGCCGGTTTCACGTCAGCCACAGGCGCGGCTTGGACCGCATGGATTGCCGGCGCCGTTGCCTTGGTGGTTACCGCGCTGGCAATAAAGCCCAGTACAGAGGAATACCGGCATCACCACGTCATGCCGTCGTCCTAGGGAGGGCAGATATCTGGCGCCGGAGCACCGCTCGGCGCCAGATGCTTCCCCGGAATCCCCCCAAACATAGTCCGCCGGCCAAAGTGGATAGGTTCCCATGCATGACAAACACTCCCCCAAGCTCCGGTTTCTCGGCGCAACGGATACGGTAACGGGTTCGCGTTACCTCCTTGGGTTCCAAGGCTCACGGATACTCGTGGACTGCGGACTCTTCCAAGGCTACAAACGGCTGCGGGAACGCAATCGGAGACCCTTCCCGGTTGCACCCTCCTCCATCGACGCCGTACTTCTGACGCATGCCCACTTGGACCATACCGGTTACGTCCCTGCCCTGGTGCGCGACGGTTTTCGCGGGCCCGTCTACGCGACACATGGAACCAGCCAACTATGCAAACTCTTGTTGCCCGACAGCGGGCATCTGCAGGAAGAGGAAGCCCGCTACGCAGGCCATACCGGCTCTTCGGTCCACGTGCCCGCCCTTCCGCTCTACACCGCCGCGGACGCCGTCAAATCACTGAACAGCTTCAGACCCGTGGATTTCAACGCGACCATCGAAGTCGCCCCCGCCATAGACGCAACATTCGTCCCGGCAGGCCACATCCTGGGGGCGGCCCAAATCCTTCTCCAATTGGGCGGCCACACCGTCCACTTCACAGGAGACTTGGGTCGGGCGGATGATCCCTTCATGTACCCGCCCCGTGATCTTGAGGAAACTGACGTCCTGGTAACTGAGTCCACGTACGGCAACCGGGCACACCCCTTGGGCAGTTCTGAAAATGAACTCGAAGAAGTCGTCAACCGGGTTACCAAGCGCGGCGGTGTAATCCTTATCGCGGCGTTTGCAGTGGGCCGTGCCGAAACTTTGATGCTGCAGTTGGCGCGTCTGCGCCGAAAAGGAAGTATTCCGGACATACCGGTCTACCTCAACAGTCCCATGGCCATCGATGCCTCCTACATGTACCAGCAGCACCCGGAGGAGCATCGCTTACGTCCCGAGGAGTTCAAGGGCATGTACGCGCTTGCCACCATGACCAGGAGCGCGGATGACTCGAAGCTCCTCAACCTGCGTGGCGGTCCGATGATCATCATTTCAGCCAGCGGAATGTTGACCGGCGGGAGGATCCTGCACCATATACAGGCGTACGGGTCCGATCCGAAGAATGCCCTGGTGCTGAGCGGCTACCAGGCCGCCGGAACCCGCGGTGCGGCACTGGCGGGCGGTGCCCGCGAACTCCGGATTTATGGACAGGATGTTCCGATACGAGCAGAAGTTGTCCAACTTGAGGGCTTCAGTGCACACGCCGACGCCGACGCGATCATCCGTTGGATGCGTTCGGCTCCGCGGGCGCCACGGATGACGTATGTCACCCAT
Organism: Paenarthrobacter aromaticivorans; assembly: GCF_019038615.1. NCBI lineage: Bacteria > Bacillati > Actinomycetota > Actinomycetes > Micrococcales > Micrococcaceae > Paenarthrobacter > Paenarthrobacter aromaticivorans. Next base: position 482,436 of record NZ_JAHOPC010000002.1, on the reverse strand, counting down.
GGTGAACCAGACGCTTCAGATGCGTTACGTCTCCGGATCAAACGCGAATTGGGCTGGAATGCGAGGGTTCCGGAGTACCTGGAGACCATCTCACTTCAGGCTCCGGACTAATGGCGCAGTTTGCATCCATCCGAAACTTCGTGGGACTTCCGACCCTAACTCTTAGGAAAGGGAAGACGGAAACTGGACTCACAAAGCCCCGGGCTCGACCCTCCGGGGAACCATCCAAGAAGAATGGGACCCGTCATGAAGGAAGCAATTGTCGTTGGTGTCAGTGATTCGCCCAGCAGCGATGCCGCAACACGTTGGGCGATGCAGAGGGCGGCCGCCCTGAAGCTACCGGTGCAGCTTGTTCACGCCGTGGATGATCGTTGGGCATATGACGCCATTGGATATAACGAATGGATCAGGGAGTCGGGCGACAAATTCCTTGCTACGGCCAAGGACCGGGCCAGCAAACTTGAACCAACTGTAGAGGTAACCACCGATCTGGTCTCGGGAGGGGCCGGATACGCGCTGCGCAAGAAGTCAAAGAAGGCCTCGATGGTGGTTATCGGGTCCGGGCACAGCTGGGTTGGGGGGTCACTGACTGACCGTGCACTGCAGGTTGCCGCCGTGGCACAGTGCCCTGTGGCCGTCATCGGAGAGCACGACATGGCGAACCGGCACGGCGTCCTGGTCGGCACGGACGGCTCGGAAGAGTCCACCCAGGCCGTTGCGTTTGCTGCAGCCGAAGCCGACAGGGAAGGGCAGGAACTCACCGTGCTTCACGCCTTCCACCTGCCCGAGCCCGTGGTTAGCCGCGGCATGCCCCCAGGAAACTTCTCCGAAATCGTCGCGGAGGAAGAACGCGTGGTGTTGGCCGAAACGGTAGCTGGGCTGGCAGACAAGTACCCTGACCTCAAGGTGCATCAGGTTCTGGAGACCCACATGCGGCCGGCCGAGGCACTGCTCGCCGCTGCCGCAACTGCCCGCTTACTGGTTGTCGGCAGTAAAGGGCGTGGGGGTTTCAAGCGCCTTCTGTTGGGATCCACAGCACACTCAGTGCTTGGCCAACTGCCATGCCCGGTGATCATTAGCCGGGTCCATGCAGTGAAGCACTCGGAGTAGCTTTGGGAAGCACTCAGGGAGTTGTGCGGGCCCCGGTTCCATCCATTGGTTCCGGGGCCCCGGACGCTATGACGGTTCAGCGTGCCTGACGACTATCACCGGGCAGCCGGCGTGGTGCAGCACCGCGTGTGCAGTTGAACCAATGCTGCCCCTAACGAGGCCGTGACCTGCACTCCCAACAATGACAACCTCGGCATCACTTGTTGCGCTCAGGAGGGTTCCCGCTACGGATGTTCCGGTCAGCAGGACGTCCGCCACGTCCAGGCCCGGGAAAGCGTTGCGTACCGACCGGACCGCCGAGTCAAGCATTTCCCGGGCACCGGGTCCGCCAGCCGGGTCGTGACCGTCGTGCTTCCTGCGAACGTGCACCACCCTAAGGCTGGCGTTGGACTGGGACGCGTAGGACGCCGCGTACCTTAGCGTGGCCTCCCAGCCCTCCCCGTCAATTCCGACGACGACCGGCCCACCTGGACGCTCCACGGGACCGATAACGGCCACGGGACAGGCAGCCGTCGCGGCCAGTTCAAGGCTTACCGATCCGACCAGCAGGCCCAGGAATCCCCCCATGCCCCGGGTACCCACAACTAGGAGGGAAGCATGCGAGGCCAATTTGCGAAGGTTCTCAGCCGGCCACCCGTATACCAGGCTGGTTGTGACCTCGAGATTGGTAGATACCTCGCGAGCGCGGGCCACGCCATCGGAAACGATCGACTCGGCCGCGTGGCGCAAGCCGCTTTCGGCGATTCCAGGCACAGGGTCCATGTTGTGCGTTATGACGGGCCAGAGCGAGCAATGCACCAATTCCAGCGGGCAGTTTCTCCTGTCGGCCAGCCGGGCAGCCCAGTGCACTGCCCTGTCTGCTTCGTGTGAGCCGTCGTAACCAACGACGATCAGCTCTGTGTCGTTCATGGTTGCATCCTCACTCCGCCGCCCCTGCCCACGGGTGTTGTCAGGCCAGGTAGACGTGGCGGCCCGTCAGCTCGACGGCCTGAATCCGGACGAAGAGGTCACGTCCGCCGCCAGCCCAAGGCTCGTGCATAGCCTTGCCCCAGAGCTGGGTCAACAGCTCAGGCTCAACGACATGGGAGGACGGGCCACTGGCCAGCACCGACCAGCCTTCGCTCCTGTCCGCCCGGAAGTCGTCAACCTGGAACGATATCTGCATCCGTGCAAATGGCTCACCGATGAGCCCTTCCGCAGCTGTACGGAAGTAGATGTTGTTCTCGTGGATCACGTGGTTGACGGGCAGGATCATCACCCTCCCGTGGTGCACGAATCCAACCCTGCCGGTTGTATGGGATCGTAGCAATTCCCAGCACTGCTCTTTGCTTAGATCTTCGCTGACATGCCGTGCTCCATCGATCCGGCTGGGTTCCATGCTTGGCAACGTCATCTTTATCTCCTCCATTGGGCGGGTGCGTTCACCCGTCGCCTACTGCGAGCCTAGGAAGTCCGGGGCAGGTGGACCTAGGGCCAAAAGGCCCCGCCTACGCTTTCGGTGTCAAGTTGCACTGTCAAGAACTTCGGCCAGGATTCCTCCCCAACGGGTCGCGCGTTCGAGCTGGTCCGGGCCGACGGATGGCGTGGCGTCTACCTCGAAGCTCTGGGGCTCAGCAATCAGCGTGAAACCGGCTTTGCGTAGTCCGGTTGCGATGCCTTTGGATGCCCTTCCGGTGAGGAATGCAGGTCCGTGGTTGCGGGTATCGAATGATGCCGCCTTTTGGCCCTGGAAAGCCGGACGGAGCTGCGACAGCCACTCCCGCACGCCAACGGTCAGATTGGCATCCGGCACATCGGAACCACTTGCAGCCGCCACGTTGATGGCGGACCGTCTCGTTGACGATCGACTCATGCCGTGCACATGCGTCGGCCCTCCGACGATCAGCAAATCGCAAGCACCCGGTTCTTCCCCCGTGAGTTCGGCAACAGAGACAGTCCGGGCTTCGCCCCTGTCACTGAACCCCGCTGCAATTGCCTCCGCTACGCGGCGGGTATTCCCGTACACGGTTTCGTACACAATAAGAACATCCATTACTGGCTCCTGCCGCTGTCCGCCGTCTAACCCTTCTCCGGCTCATGCACAACGAGTACCGGGCAGTGGGCGTGTGCGACGCACGCTGAGCTGACAGATCCAACCAACAGTCCGCCGAACCCGCCATGTCCGCGCCGGCCAACGACGATCAAATCCGCCTCACGGCTGGCTTCGATGAGGCCTTGCCGGGGATGATTGCGGACGAGGTGGGACACCACGTTTTCCGGGATGGCAGGACCAAATGCTTTTTCCACGGATTGCTTGAGGACCTCCCCTGCGGCTTCCTCGAAGCCGGTGATTCCCATGGCAAGGTAGCCCTCATAGACGCGCGGATACTCCCAGAAAGCCGTAGCAACCACCTCAGCGCCCAAGGGCGCAGCCAAACGTTGGGCTTCCCGGAGTGCCGCGATTGATGCCTCCGACCCATCGACTCCAACGATGATAGTGCCCGCTGAATCTGAATTGTTCATAGCCGTCCTCCCACCGAACAAAGCATTTATACTGCCACATTCTCGTGAAAGACCGGCGCCAACCAGAGTCTAAGGTCACGACGCCACTCACAGGACGTCGCTGGATTTTCCCGAGTCGTTGGATGTGTGCGAGCGGAGTCCCGCAATGGTTTGCCGGAGCGTCCGAATGGTGTCGTCCAGTTCCGACGATACGTCCTTCATCCGCTCCAAGGCTGAAGGGTCCTCCATGAATCGCCGAAGGTTCTGAATTCCCAGCCCTGCGGCAAAGAGGCGTTGGATGACGAGGTCGTGCAGGTCACGCGCGATTCGTTCCCTGTCCGTCAGCAGCAGCGCCTGTTCCCGGAGGGCGCTGACTCGCGCCAGGTCCAATGCGAGACCCACCCGGCTGCCAAACAAGGCGCTTGATTCAATATCTGAGCGGGTGTAGAGGGCGCCGCCCACTGGACGGGCCAGCAGGAGGACTCCGTTCCCAGTCCCGCGGTGTCCCAGGGCGGAAACCAGCACCGTGCCGAGCTTTTCCGACACCCCGGCCCCGAACACCACCGCGGCGTCGTTCACGAGCTGGGATTCTCCCGTTTCCAGCACCGACGCCACGACGTCATTGGCTGGAAGCTCTTGGCCCGAGTACAACCCCTGCACCCCTACAGCCGAACGGCAGCGCTGTATTCCAGTTGGAGTCGGTACGGCTACGACGCCAAGGATAGAGTCGGAGGCCCGCAAGGCAGTTTCGGCAACACGGTCAAGATTGGCCGAGCCACTGTCCGTCTGGCTGGCGATCAGGCGGCCGCCCAACTCCATTCCGGCTTCCAGCCACCGCTGCCGGCGACGGCTCTCTTCGAAAAGGCGGGCATTCTGGATGGCAACACCGGCAGCCGCTGCCAAAGCGATGGCAAGTTCCTGATCCGCTGCGGTGAAGTCCTGGCCATTGCTCTTTTCGGTGAGGTACAAATTGCCAAAAACGATGTCCCGGACCCTGATGGGAACGCCAAGAAAAGTCTTCATGGGCGGGTGGTTCTCCGGGAAACCAGCAGCCATCGGATGATCGCGCAGGTCGTGGAGCCGCAGGGGTTCCGGCTCCCGGATCAAGTGCCCCAGCACCCCATGTCCGGTCGGAAGGTCGCCAATGGAGCTTATGCCGTCCTCGTCGATGCCCACCGTGATGAAGTGGCTCAGACGCTGGTCCTCGCCGATCACGCCCAGCGCTCCGTACTTGGCGTCCACCAGCACACAGGCCGATTTGACCACGCGATCGAGAACGGCTTCCAGGCTGAGGTCCTCAGCGATTGAAACGACTGCTGCGAGCAGCCCGTTCATTTGTTCTTGGGCGTGGAGCAACTCATCTGCCCGCTCCACGAATTCGCGGAGCAGTGTGTCCACACGCCCTTTCACCGGGGCGCTCCAGTAGTGGTCCTCGTCCATTGGGATACCGGACTCCCTTGCGTCGGTCCACGGGTGTCTCTTGGTTGAGTCTAGGGGAAATCACGGGATACGGACATATGTCCCGGAACGTCTGAAGGGAGCACTTGCCGGGCCATGACCTTTGGCCCTAGACCAACGTCCCCATATCCGGAACCCTTTTATCTGAGCGTGAACAGCGTGGAGGTAGCATGCACCGTACGAGGGGTGCAAACGATTGCAGCGAGGGTTGCAGCCAGTGACCAATTCGTACGGTCGGCCTGCGGGTCTTACGGCCGAGGAAGTCTCGCAGCGGGTCCGTGACGGCATGGTCAACGTCATGCCCGACCCAACCAGCCGAAGCTTGGCGGCTATCGTCCGCGCCAACGTCCTTACGCTTTTCAACGGCATAGTGCTGTCCGGGTTTATGCTTCTGCTCTTCCTCGGACAGTGGCAAGACGCCCTTTTCGGGTTGGCGGCCATCGGAAACGCCCTCATTGGCGTGATTCAGGAATACCGCGCCAAACGATCACTCGATCGCCTGACCATCATCCACGCAGCCACGGCCAGAGTGGTCCGGGACGGACATAACCAGGAAATTCCCGCAACCGGACTGGTGATGGATGACCTGCTGTTGCTTGGCGCCGGCGATCAACTGCCAGCTGACGCAGTTGTCATCGGGGACGGTTCCCTGGAGGTGGACGAGTCGTTGCTCACCGGCGAATCCGCACCTGTCCCCAAGCGCAGCGGGGACCTGCTGTTGTCTGGCTCCTTGGTTTTTGCCGGGTCCGGTTCTGCCAGGCTCATCAGGGTCGGCAGGGAAACATTTGCCAACCGCCTGACAGCTGATGCCAAACGCTTTTCCCTTGTGACCTCCGAAATACGCAGGGGAATCGACAAGGTGCTTGGTGTCGTGGCCTGGATCGTCCTGCCGGTGACGCTGCTGGTATTGAATTCGCAGTTTGTCCAGCAGGACGGCTGGGAGGCAGCATTGGCTTCCGGGGATTGGCGGCAGAGCGCTGTATCCACAGTAGCAAGTACCATAGCCATGATTCCCCTCGGCTTGGTGCTATTGACCTCCGTCGCCTTCGCAGTTGGTGCCGTTCGCCTGGCCCGGCAGAAAGTCCTCATCCAGGAACTGGCAGCTGTTGAAGTACTCGCCCGCGTGGACGTCCTGTGCTTGGACAAGACAGGAACGCTCACGGACGGACAAATGGCCTTCGACGCCGTCCACCACCTCCGGGACGACGCTATGGATGGCTGGAGCGAGGCATTGGAATGGTTTGGTGCCAATCAGCCGGCCAACGCCACCTCACGGTCCGTCGGGGAGGCTTTCCCCCTGAAACGGGAGCCGTACGCCTTGGCTTCAGTGCCGTTCGACTCAGCGCGGAAGTGGAGTTCGGTGACACTCGAAAAATCCCAGGGCGGCTCCTGCACGTGGGTACTTGGGGCCCCGGAAGTTGTCCTGGCGGGAGGCCATCCTGGCTGCAGTTCCGCACGGCAACGGGCTGAACGGCTGATTTCGTCCGGTTTCCGAACCATGGCGTTAAGCCGCTCCATTTTGGACACTGATGGGTCCCAGATCCGCTTGCCCCCCGATTGCGAACCGGTGCTGCTCCTGACATTCCGTGAAAGTATGAGGCAGGATGCACCGCGCACGCTGGCCTACTTCCGTGAAGAGGGAGTGGCCATAAAGATTCTTTCCGGCGATGATCCGCGCACAGTTGGTCTGCTGGCCGGCAAGCTGGGCCTGGAAGACACGGGTGCAATCGACGCCAGCACCTTGCCGGAAGATCGCGCAGTGTTGGAAAGGCTCATCGAAGAACATTCGGTGTTCGGACGCGTCTCCCCGAAGCAAAAGAGGGAGCTGGTGCTCGCCTTGCAGCGCCGGGGCCACACAATTGCGATGACGGGAGACGGTGTCAATGACACCTTGGCGCTCAAAGTCGCAGACCTTGGCATTGCGATGGACTCTGCAGCGCCGGCCACCAAGGCTGTGGCGCGCATCGTCCTGCTCGACGGCAAATTCAGCCGGCTTCCTGCAGTGGTGGCTGAAGGGCGCAGGGTAATCAACAACATGGAGCGGGTTTCCATGTTGTTTCTCAGCAAAACGGCCTATGCGGTTGCTATTTCCGTGTTCTGCGGGACGCTCCTGCTGCCCTTTCCATTCCTTCCACGCCAACTGTCCGCCGTCGATGGACTGACCATCGGGCTGCCCGCGTTCTTCCTGGCCTTGCTTCCCAATTCGCGTGGCTATACCGCGGATTCCTGCGCCGCTCGCTGTCCTTCGCTGTACCTGCGGGGCTGGCCACCGCAGCAGGGGTAACCGCGCTCAATTACTACGTCGAAGCCACAGGCAACTTCAGCATCGACCAGGCCCGCTCCGCATCGACCATGGCTTTGACACTCATTGGTTCGTGGATCCTGGCAGTCATCGCGCGTCCGCTCGACGCCAGGAAAACGGCTGTCCTTGTGTCGATGTATATCGGCACCATCAGTGTGTTCAGTTTCCCGCTGCTCAGTGACTTCTTCCGGCTCGACTGGCCCCCGGGCGATCTCTTACCGGTGACGTTGGTAGTTGCGGTGGCGTCCAGCGCCGCCGTCGAGATCGCAGGACGACTCCGCAGGAGGATCCCGCCCGGCCCCAAGAGTGGTGTCCCGTGACCTTTGGCTCTGGTTTGGGCCCATCCAACCTGCAAGCCTCGTGGCAGTGAATCATGGAAGGACGTAGTAATGCGTGCATGGTGGGTAGGTAATCCCGGACCAATATCGACCCGGCCCTTGGTGCAAGGAAATCGGACAGATCCCCGGCCCAAAGCCGGGGAGATATTGATCCGTGTGAGTGTGTGCGGTGTATGCCGGACCGACCTGCACTTGGCTGAAGGTGATTTGCCGCCGCGCGGCGCCAACGTGGTTCCGGGCCACGAGGCCGTTGGGACTGTGCTCGAAACCGGCTCGAATGAAAGCAGGTTCGCGCCGGGCGACCGCGTAGGCGTGGCATGGCTCGGTGGCACCTGCGGAACCTGTACCTTCTGCCGACGGGGCAAGGAAAACCTTTGCCTGGCACCAACCTTCACGGGATGGGACCGCGACGGTGGATTCGCGGAGCTGCTAACGGCCCAGGAGGATTTTGTCTATGCCGTCCCCGCCCGCTTCACGGACGAACAGGCCGCTCCCCTTCTCTGCTCGGGAATTATCGGCTACCGCGCGCTGAAACGATCTTCCCTACCGCCAGGTGGGCGCCTGGGCATCTACGGTTTCGGGGGCTCTGCTCACCTCACCGCCCAGATTGCGATGCATCAGGGCGCCTCGGTCTTCGTCATGACACGTTCAGCCGAAGCCCAGGCGCTTGCCCGTTCCCTTGGTGCGGAGTACGTTGGGGGCGCCGCAGACGTTCCTCCGGTAAAACTCGACTCCGCCATTCTTTTCGCACCGGCGGGAAATCTGGTGCCCTACGCATTGAGGTCGCTGGACCGCGGCGGAACCCTGGCCATTGCCGGCATACACCTCACGGACATTCCATCACTCCGGTATGCCGACGACCTGTTCTACGAACGCCAGGTCCGGAGCGTAACAGCCAATACGCGCGCGGACGGCGTAGAACTGCTGGCCATCGCAGCGGACATGGCATTGACACCGACCACAACCACGTACGACTTCGCGCGGGCAGACCAGGCCCTGGACGACCTGGCCAACGACCGGATCACCGGAGCTGCCGTGCTCCACGTCCACTGACCATTAGATGCCCCGGCAGGTGGCCAGGACCGGTCCGCTGGCTTCGAAGGACTTTCGACTCTGGATGGCCGTCCCTTGGTGACCGAGGCTATAAGTGCCCGGGGAACCAGTCCCGGCGTTGATTACACCAGAGTTGATCGGACCAGGAGGAAGACATGACGGACTTGATGAAATGGTTTGACTCGCGTCGTTCGCCCATTGAGCTAATCGAGAGGCTCTTCGATGCAGACACCGGCACGGGTGCGATAAGGGTTGAAGAAGTGATTGAGGGCAACACCTTGGTTGTCCGGGCCGAGCTCCCCGGAATCGATCCCGAAAAGGACGCTGAAATCACCGTCTCCGATGGCGCATTGACGATCAAGGCCGAAAGGCAGGAGAAGAAAGAGCAGAAGGACAAAGACAGTTATCGCTCAGAGTTCCGCTACGGATCCTTCTTCCGGCGCGTCCCGCTACCTGACGGGGTGCAGGAAAGTGATGTTAAGGCGTCGTATAAAGACGGGGTCCTGGAAGTAAGGGCTCCCATCCCGGAGCCGGCGTCGGTAGCCTCCCATTCAAGAATCCCCATCACCAGGGAGTAGTCGTTTGGCCCGGCCTCACCGGGCCAATCGATTTGTCGGGAACTTTGCTTCCGGCCGGGTGCGGCCGCCGGGGCCTAGCCGAAGAGTTCCTCGGCTTCCAAATACCGTGAAACCGGCACCGATTTGGTGGTCCCCAAGGCGGCTTCCAGGCCCACGGTAGTAATGTCCGTTCCGCGCAGGGACACCATGGTCCCCCATTCTCCGGCCGCGGCTGCCCGGACCGCTGCCATTCCCAGACGGGTTGCCAGGACCCGGTCAAAAGCAGTGGGCTCGCCGCCACGTTGAATGTGGCCAAGAACGGTTGCGCGGGTCTCGATTCCCGTAAGGTCCTGCAGTTGCTGTTCCAACAGCAACGCGATGCCACCGAGGCGGGGGCGGCCGAATGTGTCCAGTCCACGCGGCGAGTACGGTGCGTCCCGGCCGGCAGGCACAAACGCCTCGGCGACAACAACCAAGGGCGCCCGGCCGCGCGCATGCGCCGAATTGACCCATGCGGCAATCTGGTTCATAGTCACTCGATGCTCGGGAATGAGTATGGCGTGTGCACCTGCGGCCATGCCCGCATGCAGCGCGATCCACCCGGCGTTGCGTCCCATCACCTCAGCAATCATGCACCGATGATGCGACTCACCCGTGGTGCGCAGCCTGTCGATCGCTTCAGTGGCCGTCTGGACTGCGGAATCGAAACCAAATGTGAAGTCGGTAGCGCCCAAGTCATTGTCAATGGTTTTCGGCACCCCGATGACGTTGATCCCTGCATCCGACAGAATCCTGGCCGCAGCCAGGGTGCCCTCTCCCCCTATCGCAATCAATCCCTCCACTCCATTGCGCTGCAACGAATCCGATACAGGCGCGGGGCTGTCCGCCTTCAAAGGATTTGTCCGTGACGTGCCCAGGATTGTTCCGCCGAGTCGGGAGATTCCGCGAACAGCCCGCCGAGGCAACGGGATGACGTCGTCCTCCAGCACGCCTCGCCAGCCGTCGCGGAATCCAACGAATTCGACCCCGTGGGTCAAGGCTCCTCCCAGCACCGCCCCTCTGATGACAGCGTTCGAGCCCGGGCAGTCGCCACCGCTTGTCAGGATGCCCAATCGGTTCATTGGCGATCGCTCCGGCGTGTTGATTGCATCCGGAAGCTTCGGGTGTCTCCACACGCCAACATCACGGTTTGGCCATGGACCGTGACCCTGACCGGTGGTGCGTCGCCCGGGGCAGAGGAAATGCGGATGCGTCCATCCTTCAGTTGGATGTCCATGAAGTGGCCCCGGTAGGTCACGTGGAAGGAGACCGATCGAAGGCCGTGGGGCATGTTCGGCGTGAACGACAACCCCATCCGGTCCAGCCGCAGGCCAGCGAAGCTTCTCTGGACCACGTCTATGGTGCCAGCCATCGCTCCCAGATGTATACCTGCTTTAGTGGTGCCGTGCTGGGTGTCATCGAGGTCAGCGTCAAGGGCTTCCCTGAAACTCTCCCATGCACGTTCCGGGTCCAAGGCGGCCAGTACAGAGGCGTGCGCGACCCTGCTCAAAGTCGAACCGTGCGCCGTTCTCGCCAGGTAGTACTCAACCGTTCGATCCAACTGTTCCGGCTGCAGGGCGTAACCCAGCCTGCCTAGAAACGAAATGAGACCTTGTCGTCCCATGAGGTAAGGCAGCATGAGAACGTCGGCCTGTTTGGCCAGCTTGTATCTGTTGACATCGTCTCCCTCTGCTTCGAGGATGAGGTCCAACCGCTCAATGTTGTCGTACCGTTGGCGGTACTTGTCCCAGTCCAGTTCCTCCAGCCGGTCATAGCCGGCGAATTGGCTGATGATTCCATCCTTGGTGAAGGGCACAAACATGGCACGGGACAGGCGGCTCCACCGGGCAACTTCGTGTTCCGTGACGCAAAGGCGTTCAAGGAGGTCGGCCAACTCATGACCCGAGAAGGTATCGGGAATCCCTGCTGCACAGGCACAGACCCACGCAGCCATCACGTTGGTGTACGCGTTGTCATCGAGGCCGGGATTCCTGTTTCCAGGCAAACACGTGTGGTACTCGTCCGGTCCCACTACCCCACGGATGTGGTAGCGGTGGTCCGCGGAGTCGTACTCGGCGACAGCGGCAAAATAGCGGGCAACTTCCACCACAAGGTCCGCCCCTTTCCTCGAAAGCCACGCCAAGTCGTTGGTGGCCTCAAAGTACTGCCACGCGTTAAAGGCCACAGCAAGCCCCACATGCCTTTGCAGGTGCGAGTGGTCCGGCACCATACGTCCCGACCTCGCGTTGTACAGCCACCGCGGAGTTTCTTCAGTACCGTCGCTCCCGCTTTGCCACGGAAACCTGGCACCGGGTAGACCGCCGCCGGCCGCAGCCTGCCGGGCCGCGGGGAGCCGTCGCCAACGGTAGTCCAACAAGGCCCGCGCCACGTCAGGTGTCCTTGACGTGAGAACGGGAAGGACGAACAGCTCGTCCCAGAAGACGTGGCCCCGGTACCCTTCACCATGCAACCCCCGTGCAGGCACGCCAACATCAAGTTCGCTTGTATGCCGCGTCAGCGTTTGCAGCAAGTGGAACAGGTGGAGATTCAGGACCAGCTTTACCTGTGCCGGAGCATCCAATTCCACCTTGAACGGGCGGATCGTTCGCTGCCACGCCGCCTCATGGGCCCGCAGGAGCTTGTCGAAATCAGTGCCGGCCCTTACAAGGCTCGCGGCGGCCGCCGTGCCAGCCGAGGAAATGGGCCTATCCCGGGAAGTCACTACGGCCACGATCCTCGTCACCGTCACTGCTGCACCGTCGGAACAATGGCTTTCGAAAGTCCGGAAGTGGAAAGCCCCCTTGCTCCCCGGAATCCCCTCGATGCCGCCGACATCAGCGCGAAGACCCACGCCGATCCGAATCTGGCTTTGGCTGGTTTCCGCTTCCACCATCAGGGTGTTCGCTTGATCGGCGCCCGCTCCGTCAAAGGTTGTCCGGTCAGTCAAGTGTTTCCGGCCCGTCAAGGGTGGTTCGGGAAGGTTTGCGTTGCGTACGCCCACATCGACACCCACCCGGATTCCAATCAATCCACTCCAACCCAGTGGCGTTATGCGGGTCTTGAGGGCCATCAGGTGGGGATCGGCCATGGAGACGAGTCGCGCCTCGCTGACTTCCAGGCGCCGTCCGTCGGGTGACTCCAGGACGAGACGCCGCGCGAGGACTGCCTTGTCCATCTGAAGTGTTCGTCGCTCATGGATCACCCGCAGCCCGTCACGAGACCACCAGGAACCGCCTTCCAGCCGCAAATCCATCGGGAGGCAATCGGGCCCGTTCACCATGTGTTCCTCGAAGACGGTCTCCTGACCGGCTCCGGACGGGACACGATTGAACACCCCGGCAAGATACATCCCGGCATACCGCGTGGTCCGGTTGGATTCCATCACGGCGCCGCGGACGCCCATGTAGCCGTTCCCGAGTGTTGTCAGTGCCTCGCGATGCCCCTCGTGGTCCGGATCGGTGCCCTCGAAGATCAGCTGCCACGGCTCACCCATGACCAGCCCAAGGTCAAGTTCACTCACGTCGTTGAGCACTACGCTCGCGCCAGCGGCTTCGAGTTGGTTCCTGATTCCCCTGCGATCAATCCCCACCACCAGCCCGAACCCGCCCCGATGCGCGGACTCCACCCCCGCAACAGAGTCTTCTATGACCACTGCACGCGTTGGCGGGACGTTCAATCGGTGGGCGGCTTCAAGGAAGACCTCGGGCGAAGGCTTGCCGGGAAGGCCCATCGCGGTGGCTGTCGTCCCGTCAAGGACTACGGCGAAGGTATCTTCCATGCCGGCCGCAGCCAGGACGGCAGTGGCATTGCGACTTGAGGTCACCACAGCCGTTGGCACCCCCGATGCCTTCAAACCCGCCAGGAACTGGACTGTTCCGGGGTAGGTTTTGACACCGTCAGTCCGTAGACGCGCCAAGTAGGCCTTGTTTTTCAACGCCCCCAAACCGAAAGCGGTCCACTCCCCTGTGGGGTCGCTTGGTAGTCCCGCCGGTATTCGAACACCCCGGGACGCCATGAGATCCATCAAACCTTGTTCGCGGGGCTTTCCGTCCAGCAATCCGAAGTAGTCGCCCGGTTTAAAGGCGCGGCGGTCGGCGTCCGGCGGAAAGCGGGGATCACGAATGATCGCCTCATAGGCGTCCTTCCAAGCCGCTTGATGAACAGTCGCAGTGGTGGTCACCACCCCGTCCAAGTCAAGAATGACGGCATCATAAGGGGGCCTGGCCGCTGCAGCGGTGGGTGATCCCTTCATGTGACGCTGTCCTCGGCCGGCCGCTGTTCGGCCGCTGCGATCACCGGCAAGGTGCGGAGGAAGGTGTCCGGGTTCAATGAGATCGAGTCGATACCCTCGTGGACCAGGAACCCGGCGAAATCGGGGTGGTTGCTTGGCCCTTGACCGCACAATCCGATCTTGATTCCCGCACGATGTGCTGCCTTGATGACTTGGGAAATCATTGTGGTCACGGCGGGATCCCGTTCATCGAAAAGCCCGGCCAACATTTCCGAATCCCGATCGACGCCCAGAACCAATTGGGTGAGGTCGTTGGACCCCACTGAAAAGCCATCGAACATCTGCGCGAATTGTTCTGCCAGCACGACGTTCGAAGGCACCTCGCACATCATGTAGATCCTGAGCCCATTGCTGCCTCGCACCAGACCGTTGTCCGCCATGACATCCATGACCGTCTCCGCCTCGTGAATCGTTCGGCAAAACGGGACCATGACAATGATGTTGGTGAAGCCAATAACGTCCCGGACGCTCTTCAAGGCCCTGCACTCCAGCTCGAAACCCTCCTTATATTCATTGCTGTAATACCTGGAGGCGCCCCGGAAGCCCAGCATGGGGTTTTCTTCGGGGCGCTCGAAGTATTGGCCTCCCATCAGGTGCGCGTATTCATTGCTCTTGAAATCGCTGAGCCGTACAACCACGGGCTTGGGATGGAACGGAGCCGCGATCTTCGCAATTCCTGTGGCCAGGACCGAAACGAAATACTCCTCGGGACATTCGTAATTGGCGGTCAGGTCACGGATCGATACGGCTGTATCCGCATCGGTGACCCGCTCCGGGTGCACCAAAGCCATGGGATGAACGCGGATCAGATTGTTGATGATGAATTCCATCCTGGCCAAGCCCACGCCAGCTGCCGGCAGTCGCCACCAGCGAAACGCGGCAGAAGGGCTGGCAACATTGATCATCACGTCAGTCCGGGTGGCCGGAAGCGTTCCCAAGTCCACTTCTTCGACGTCGAACTCCAGCAAGCCCTCATAAACCCTGCCTTGCTCACCTTCAGCGCATGAGACCGTCACTTCTGAGCCGGGCTTGAGGACTCCCGTGGCGTTTCCTGTTCCAACAATTGCCGGGACCCCGAGTTCCCTGCTGACGATGGCAGCGTGGCTGGTGGGGCCACCATGATCCGTGACAATGCCCGCAGCACGCTTCATGACGGGGACCCAATCGGGGTCCGTCATCTGCGTAACCAGAATGGAGCCATCCACGAACGATTCGATATCCCCCGCATCCCGGATGACACAGACGGGGCCCTGGGTGATCGACTCGCCCACCGCCGCACCGGTTGCCAGGAGCCTCCCAGGGCGCCGAAGGTGGTGCATGCGGAAACTGGAGGCAGACCGTTGGGCTTGGACAGTTTCCGGACGCGCCTGGACCATGAACAGCTCTCCCGTGACGCCGTCCTTTGCCCACTCCATATCCATGGGACGGCCGTAGTGCTCTTCCACAGCAGCGCCCCACCGTGCCAGCTGGAGTATCTCCGAATCCGTCAGGACCAACGAGCGCTGTTCCTGCTCGCTCGTGGCTACGAGCCGGGTCCGGGCACTACCACCCTGCCCGTAGACCATCTTCCGTTCCTTGGCTCCAATATCGCGTTGGATCACCGGTACCAGCGACGGATCGCCCAGGAGCGGCTTGAAGACCTGATACTTGTCAGGGTTGATGGTTCCTTGAACAACCGTCTCCCCCAGACCCCAGGCCGCGCTGATGACGACGCTCCGCGGAAAACCGGACTCAGTGTCAATGGAGAACATGACACCGGAGGCCCCGACGTCGGAGCGGACCATTCGCTGTACGCCTACTGACAGGGCCACGTCCAAGTGCCCAAAGCCCTTGATCTCCCTGTAGCTGATGGCCCGGTCAGTGAACAGGGATGCGTAGCACTGCCTGCAGGCCTCCAGGACGCCACGCTCGCCGGAAACGTTGAGATATGTTTCCTGCTGGCCGGCAAAGCTCGCGTCCGGCAAATCCTCTGCTGTCGCACTGCTCCGAACAGCCACCGCAAGCTGTTCCTGGCCTGCGCGTTCGCACAGCATGCCGTAACTCTGCTGAACGCTGCGGGCGAAGTCCGGCGGGAATTCGGCCGATAGGAATGCTTCCCTGATGATGCTCCCGGCCTGCCGCAAGGATGAGCCTCCGGAACGGTAACGGTCCAACGAATCACTGATCACCGATTCCAGGCCGTTCGCGGAAAGGAAATGGCGGTAGGCGTCAGCAGTGGTGGCAAATCCATCAGGTACCTTCACTCCCGCGGACCGAAGAGACCTCGTCAACTCACCCAGTGAGGCATTCTTACCGCCCACGAAGGGGATGTCCTGGATGCCTGAATCTTCAAACCACATGATGTGGGCGCTGTTCAACGAAGCTTCATGTGCTGAATACATGCCTTGATTCTGGACGCACGGGCGCAGGATGGGGAGGGTCTTTGGTCCCCGGGCCTGTTGTGACTTTTGGCCCTGTTTCGCATGCTGGCAGCCGCCCATGCTGGAAAAGAGAGCAGGAGGCAAAACCATGGAACTATCCAACTTCGAGAAGCTGGAATTGGACAAGATCGCGCGGGGACTCGAAGAAGACGACCCCAGGCTGGCCACCCTCATGAGCATGGAAGATCTGGGACGAATCCGTTGGAAGTACGCCATCCGGGGAGCCCTTGTCGGTCTCTCAGGACTGGCCTTGCTGCTGGCCGGCGTCGCGTTGGGTGAACCAGTGCTCGGAATAACCGGCTTCATGGTGATGGGCGGTGGCACCTACTGGGCAACGCTCTTCATAGATGCCCGTCCCGCCCGCAGGAAAACCGCGGCCACGAGGCTCCACCAGGGAAGAGACAGGGAAACACCATGAAAGCAGTTGTTGTCTACGACTCCGCTTATGGGAATACGAAGGCCATCGCGGAGGCCGTGGCGGCCGGTCTGGGAACGACCAACGCAAGGACAATGCCGGTCGGAAAGTTCGGCCGCGGGGACGTTTCGGTTGGCGACCTGTTGGTCGTGGGGAGCCCCATCAACGGCTGGCGGCCAACGCCCAAGACCCTGGAAGTTTTGGCCGCTCTTGGGACCCAGGGACTTTCCGGGATTCTCGCAGCTTCCTTCGACACCAGAGTCAAGTTGTTCATCCACGGCGATGCAGCCAAAAAGATCTCCCAGCAACTGAAAAAGGCCGGCGCAACGCTGGTCAGCCAGCCCACGCCTTTCTACGTCAAAGGGACGGAAGGCCCCCTTTTGGCCGGCGAGACTGAGCGCGCACGGACTTGGGGCGGGGAGCTCCTTGCACAGATGAAATCCCATGCAACCAGAAGGAGCGCCTGATGGCCGGTCGTTTGGACCCCAGCAAGATCATCGTCGGTGTCGATGGTTCCAAAGCGTCGGTAGAAGCCTTGCGCCAGGGCCAGCATCTGGCCCTGGCACTCAATGCCCCTCTGGAGGCATGGGGCTGCTGGGAGCTTCCGTTGGGATACGAAGGCTATTTGGCCATGGGCATAGACGGCTTTGCCCATGATGCCGAGCAACACGTGGCGGATGCCCTCAAGGAGGCTTTCGGGGCGGACTTGCCAAAGAACGTCAGTACACGGCTTGTTCAAAGCTCGGCCCGGGCTGCCTTGGTGGAAGGCAGCAAGCATGCAGCGCTCGTTGTCGTCGGCCGCCGTGGACACGGTGGCTTTGGTGGCCTCCTTCTTGGTTCAGTGAGTTCTGCAGTCGTCGCACACGCCCACTGTCCCGTCGTCGTCGTCCATTCACGCGAACCCGCCACCTGACATGGAACCGGACCAGAAAACGCGGCTTCCAGCCCAAAGGCCTGCGGCTCCTGAACCGGCAAGCCCACGTGCGGTGATTGAGTGCTCGGGCCTGACCAAAGCCTTCGGACGCAAAATTGCCCTCGACGCGGTCAACCTGAGCGTCCCTGAAGGCTCGATCTTCGGTTTCCTTGGCCCCAACGGCGCAGGAAAGACCACACTGCTCCGCATCATGACGGGCCTCTCCCGTGCTACATCCGGCGGACTTCGGATACTCGGCATGGACGTCGGCGCCGAAGCACCCCAGGTCCGTCGCGAAGTTGGCTACCTCCCTGACGTTCCGGCCTTCTACGACTGGATGACAGCTTCCCAAACCCTTGAGCTCGCCGGCCGGCTGTGCGGGCTCAAGGGCAAACTTCTTGCCGATCGGGTCCAGGAGCTGTTGGGCTTTATGAGGTTGAAGGGAAACAACCAGGCAATCGGGAAGTACTCACGGGGAATGCGTCAGCGTCTGGGTGTGGCGCAGGCCTTGATAAACGCCCCCAGGCTACTTTTGCTGGACGAACCCACCAGCGCGCTGGACCCCGGCGGACGAAGGGAACTCCTGGAATTCATCGGCGGGCTGCGGGGGCAGACAACGGTGTTCTTCTCAACCCATATCCTCAGCGATGTGGAGCGTGTTTGCGACTCAGTGGCCATCCTCGACAAGGGCAAGGTCCTCTCCCAATCCTCAATGGACGAGCTTCGGTCCAGGCATGGACAACAGACAATCGCAGTGGAGGTCAGTACCGGAGCCGAGAGGCTCGCCCAAGCAATCGCCGGAAGGAAGTGGACCATATCGGTGCGCCCCGGTCCGCGGGGGGAAATCCTCGCGCGCGTATCGGATGTGGCTGCAGCCCAGCACGAGATCCCCGCTCTGGTCAGTGAGCAAGGTACGGGCTTGGTGCGTCTGGAAAGCGCCGAGATCAGCCTGGAAGACATTTTCCTCGAACTCGTTGGAGAACCGGTGCCATGAACAGCTTCCCAGTCCTCGCCCGGAAGGAAGCCCAGGAGATAGTACACACGTGGCGTATATGGGTGCTTCCCGCGATGGTGATCTTCTTTGCCGTCACCGGCCCGCCCCTGGCCCGGATCACTCCTGAGCTCCTGGGATCACTTACGGCCGGGACCCCGGGGTCGATCACGCTTCCCCCGGCAACGTTTGCCGACGCTTACGGGCAATGGGTCAAGAACCTGTCCCAGATCATCCTGTTCGCCGTCATCATCATGTACGGCGGAATGGTCTCCACCGAGGTCCGCGAAGGCACCGCCGCTTTCGTCCTCACCAAGCCTGTGCGCAGAAGCACGTTCATCACTGCCAAGGCAGCCGTTCATGGGCTCTTCCTCGCCATCGCGTTTGGCCTGGGCACCTTGGCAACGTGGCTGGTCACCCAATTGGTGTTTGGCGACGCACCCGCCGGCCGGCTCTGGGGCCCGGCGCTCCTGCTCCTCCTCTTCACACTGGTGATCCTCGCCTTTATGGAACTCTTTTCGGTCTTGATTCCGGCCCCGGCAGGGGCCGCCGGGGCCGGACTTGGCCTGTATGCCCTCCTCGCAGTGGGCGGAGCATGGGACCCGTTGGCGAGCTATTCTCCGGCAGGGGTCCCCGGTCTGGCAGCCGCCATAACGGCGGATCAAGCACATCCTTCGCCGGTCTGGCCTGTGATCACCGGGCTCGCTGGCATAGCGGCCGCTGTCGCCTTGGCCACGCTGGCTTTCAAAAGGAAAGAACTGTAGCGATGACGAAACCAGCCTCAATCGCAATGCTCGTCGTCGGCATCGTTTTGTCACTCTTGGGACTCGTCGTCACCACTGGAGGGGCAGCGGCTGCCTTATTGGCCTCGGGCCAAGGCGATGAGGGCTACTTCACCTCGCGCACGGAACGCTACACCGTGGCATCGTACGCGTTGGTCTCTCCACACCTGGATGCCATCGGCGAAGGAACCCCTGAAAGGCTCCCCTTCGACGTTGGCACACTGAGGCTCAGGGCAACGCCGGCCGAACCTGACGGCCGGGTTTTCATCGGCATCGCGCCACAATCCGATGTTGATACCTATCTGAAGGGAGTCCACTATACGGAGCTGCAGGAAGTGAAGTTCCAGCCCTTCCGCCCCGTCTACCGGGACATCCCGGGGTCGTCAACTCCGGCCTCACCCGATAGTCAACCCATGTGGGCCGCCTCAACTTCCGGTCCGGGACAACAGGAACTCACATGGAACATATCCGCAGGCAGCTGGACTGTGGTCGTCATGAATGCCGATGCAAGTGAGGGTGTTTCCGCCGATCTCCAGGCAGGCTTCCGATCAGAGCTCATTAAGCCTGCGGCAACGGGCCTGCTGCTCGCCGGGACTCTGGCCCTCGTCCTGGGCGTGCCGTTGTTGGTAGCAGGCGCCGTAGGCCTCGGCAGGCACGGCCGCGCCACATCGCCAGTGCCCCAGCAGGCACCCTTCGTCGCCGGGCAACAACCGGGAGCCGCAGGGACCATTGTCTATCCGGTTCGCTTGGGAGGCCATGTGGATCCGGCCTTGGCACGTTGGATATGGCTGGTCAAATGGTTCCTTGCGATTCCGCATTTCTTCGTGCTGTTCTTCCTTTGGTTTGCATTCGCGGTGACCACCGTTATCGCGTGGTTTGCCATTCTGTTCACGGGCCGGTACCCGCAGTCACTCTTCCACTTCAACGTGGGCGTCCTGCGGTGGACCTGGCGTGTGGCTTTCTACGCCTACGCTGCAGGCGGAACGGATCAATACCCACCGTTCACACTTGCACCTGCCAACTACCCTGCTGACCTGGACATCGACTATCCGCAGCGTCTTTCCCGTGGACTTGTCCTTATCAAGTCCTGGTTCCTGCTCATCCCGCACTTGCTCATTGTCGGAGCCATGACTGGCACGGCGACGTGGTCGTGGCGCTCGCAGGACGGACCCGCCGGTGTGGTGGGCGACCGCGGCGGAGGATTGTCGCTGCTTGCCCTGCTGGTGCTTATTGCCCTGGTGATGCTGCTGTTCACCGGCAGGTATCCCCAACCTCTTTTTGCTTTCATCATGGGCCTGAACAGATGGGTGTTCCGCGTCATTGCCTACGGCGCGCTCATGCGTGACGAGTACCCTCCATTCCGGCTTGACCAGGGACCTGATGAGCCGTACGTGGCCCGGGCTCCGGATCCAAACCAACAGGACGGCCACCCGTGACCGGGAACGGCCTGCCGCCCAGGCGTAAGGCTCGACGGCGGATGGTCGCCGTCGTGCTTTTGGTTGCCCTGGCGGTTATTGCGGCCGGCCTGACGCTGATGATCAGCTTGAGGCCAAACGGATCTCCGGGCGCCGTGACGCAGACTGCATCGCCCGAGCCAGATGCGGCAAGTTCCCCAGCCAGTCCTACGCCTCCTACCCCCGACGCGACACCAACCACGACACCAACCACGGAGCCATCTCTGGTTCCCCCACCGGAACCGTCACCCACCGTTCCCGGAACCACGACGGCCGCGCCGCCTGCCCTCCCCTTTCCAGAGCCCCTCCTTGGACAGGACATCACGTCGATTCCAGGAGCAGGAAAACAGATCGCCTTGACCTTCGACGGCGGTGCCAATGCGGCAGGACTTCAGAGCATTCTGTCCACGCTCGAGCGGGAGAACGTCCGGGCGACGTTCTTCCTGACAGGAACCTGGGCAGCGGCCAATCCGGACGGCGTGGCCCGGATAGTGGCATCCGGGCATCGCCTGGGCAACCATTCGATGACCCACCCGGCTTTCACCCAGCTCACGGACCCGATGATCGCCGACGAAATCGGACGCGCCGAATCGGCCATCGTTGCTGCAGGTGGTTCACCCCGGCCCTTCTTCCGGTTCCCTTTCGGAGACAGGGACGCCCGGACCATCAACACAGTCAACGGCCTCGGCTATGTGCCCGTGCGTTGGAGCGTGGACACCCTCGGATGGCAGGGAACCAGCGGCGGCATGACCCGTGAATCCGTACTCCAACAGGTCTTGGGGGGTTTGCAGCCGGGCGGCATCGTCCTCATGCATATTGGTTCGAATCCCGACGACGGCAGCACCCTGGATGCAGACGCTTTGCCGTTAGTCATTGAAGGGACACGGTCCGCCGGATTTGGTTTCGTTACCCTCGATGCGCTCTTGGCCGGCTAGTCCAAAGGATGCGCCCCGATGAAGAACGGCATCCAGACAGCCCACCACAGCCTGCGCGCCCATGAGGTAGTGCTGCTCCTGGAAGCCGACGCGTTTCGCGGCCTCAAGGTTGATGAAATTGCGGGTCGGAGGCAAGCCTACGGACTGAACGTGCTCCCGCGCAGTGCCCGAAGCGGGATTCTGCGCGCCACGGGCCGTCAGTTCAACAATCCCTTGGTCTATGTGCTGATTGCTGCGGCCATCGTGACCCTGGTTCTCGGTGAGTTTGTGGACACCAGCGTCATTCTTGGAGTTGTGATCGTCAACGTCGTGATCGGACTCATCCAGGAAGTCCGTGCAGAGGCGGCGTTGGAGGCATTGCGCTCTCTTGTGGCTACGCGCAGCGTCGTGCTCAGAGGGGGCCAACGCATGGAGGTAGCCTCCGAGTATTTGGTGCCGGGAGACCTCGTATTGCTGGAAGCAGGCGACAAGGTTCCCGCGGACATCCGGCTGGTACGTGCTTCCGGTCTACGCGTTGACGAGTCCGCCCTGACGGGGGAATCCGAGGCAGTGAGCAAAGACGAGGTCGTCCTACCGCTCACCACACCCGTGGCCGACCGCCGCAACATGCTCTATGGAGGTACCCTGGTCACCACCGGCAACGGCTCCGGAATCGTCGTCGCCATTGCCGGCGAGACGGAACTCGGGGCGATCCAGCGGCTCATGGGGGCGGTCACTCCGGCACCCACTCCCCTTACCAACAAACTGGCCTCATTCAGCATGAGACTCACTGTGGCAATCCTCGCGTTGGCTGCGCTTGCCTTCATCATTGGCGTGGTCCGGGGCCAACATCCCGCCGGAATGTTTACCGCCGCTGTCGCCTTGGCGGTCGGCGCCATACCCGAGGGACTGCCAGCTGCCGTCTCCGTGACGCTGGCCATTGGAGTGAGAAGGATGGCCCGCCGACGTGCAGTGGTCCGTCGGCTTCCTGTGGTGGAGACCTTGGGGAGCACCACAGTTATCTGCTCGGACAAAACCGGCACGTTTACTGAGAACCAGATGACAGTGACCGCGCTAAGGACGCCCTCCTGCCACTATGAGGTCACAGGAACCGGATATGGTCCTGCGGGAGCCATCGCGGCTCCTTCCCCGGTGCAACCTGCAGTTCCTGCGGCCGCCGGTGACGCTGCGCTACGTTGGTGCCTTGTGGCCGGTGCTGTCTGCAACGATTCCGCAGTCTTCCAGGAAGATGGGCAGTGGCATGTGCGGGGTGACCCTACAGAAGCGGCCATGATCGTGGTTTCGGGCAAGGGCGGGGTGGATATCCAGCGCTTCATTTCCTGCAATCCCAGGCAGGGCACCCTCCCGTTCACGCACGAACGCCAATACATGGCAAGTTTCCATAAGGACGCTGCCTCGGAAACGGGCAGCCTGCTTCTGGTCAAAGGAAGCCTTGAACGTGTTTTGGAACTTTCTTCCAGCCACATGGGCAGCGACGGCAGCTCCATGCCGCTCGACGGGCGGACCATCAGCCAGGCCGCTGAGGAACTTGCCGGACGTGGCCTCCGGATACTGGCAACAGCCATGAAGCGCCTGCCCGGAGCACCGGAAATCGACGCCACGACACCGCTTGAAGGACTCGTGTTTACGGGGTTTCAGGCGATGTACGATCCTCCGCGGGCTGCAGCCGCAGGTGCTGTGCGCTCCTGCCGGGACGCCGGCATTGCCGTGAAGATGATCACGGGCGACCACCTTGGAACCGCCATCGCTATCGCCGAAGCCGTTGGTCTTGACAGCGTAACAACCCCTAAAAGAGCCCTTGCGGGCACCGACCTTGAAGGCATGGGCGAGGAAGAACTGGCGGCCGCGGCGGACAAGGCGTCAGTATTCGCAAGGGTATCGCCGGAACTGAAACTGCGCCTTATCGATGCGCTGCAAAACAAGGGGCACGTCGTCGCCATGACAGGAGACGGCGTTAACGACGCGCCCGCACTTCGGCAAGCCAACGTCGGGATCGCCATGGGCCGGTCAGGAACGGAAGTCGCTAAGGAGGCATCTGACATTGTGCTGACCGATGACAATTTCGCGACCATCGAAGCCGCAGTCGAGGAAGGCCGGAATGTCTTCGACAATCTGGTTAAGTTCATCACCTGGACCCTCCCGACCAATATGGGAGAGGGCCTGGTCATCCTGGTGGCCATTGTCCTGGGCTCGACGCTCCCAATCCTGCCGACGCAGATTTTGTGGATCAACATGACGACGGCTGTTGCCCTTGGGCTCATGCTCGCCTTCGAACCGAAGGAACCCGGTCTCATGTCCAGGCCTCCGCGGGATCCGGGCCAGTCCCTGCTGACCTGGACCCTGATGCTCCGCATCCTGCTTGTTTCCGTCCTCCTCGTGGGTGGTACCTGGTGGATCTTCGAATTTGAGACAACCCATGGATCCACGCTCGTTGAGGCGCGAACGTCAGCCGTCAATCTCTTTGTCATGGTGGAACTCTTCTACTTGTTCAGCTGCAGGTCACTGACGCGCTCCGTATGGAAGCTGCCCCTTTTCAGCAACCACTGGCTTGTTGTGGGTGTTGTCATCCAAGCAGCAGGACAAGCGGCACTTACCTACCTGCCGTCCATGAACGACGTGTTCCACACTGCTCCCCTGTCATGGGAAGCGTGGCTGCGCATTCTCGGAGTCGCCCTCCTGGCGTCCCTGGTTGTGGCATTGGACAAGCACTTTCGTGGCAACATCATTTAGGAGGAAGAGATGACCATTGTGCTGCTTCTGATCGTTCTTGGCTTTGTAGCCATGACATCCATTGCCGGTGGTGCGGCCCTGGCGCTTGGATCCTGGCTGGGTCCGGAACGCCTCGGTCTGCCCGCCGAGATACAACTGCCGGCTGAGTACCTGGAGGGCTCTCCCTTCAGCACATACCTGGTTCCCGGAATCCTGCTCGCTTGCGTCGTGGGCGGCCTCCATACGGCTGCCTTCGTCCTGCTCCTCAGGCGCAGTTCCTTGGCCAGTCCGGCAACCACCATCGCTGCCTACTCCATCCTGGTATGGATCTTCGTGCAGATGTCCCTGATACCGTTCAGCGCGTTGCAAGCCGTCTACTTCGGTGCAGGCCTTGCAGAACTGGGACTGCTGCTCCTTCTCCTTGGTGCCGTTCCTGGACTTGGCCGGCAAAACGGTATGCGGGGGGTGGGACAGGACGGACCGCGCGGCAGGACTTTGGGCCCTGTTGGGCGCAACCGTGCCGCCGTAGGATCGCCGCATGACCGACAAGAACATAGTGCCTGAGGCAGAAGTACTCGAAGCCGATGATTGCTGGAGGCTTCTAGGTGAAACGAATGTTGGGCGTCTCTCCGTGATCGTGGATGGCCACCCTGACATCTTTCCGGTGAATTTCGCCGTGGACAACCGGACAATCGTCTTTCGGACCGGAATGGGGACCAAGCAGCAGGCCATGGAAGACGACGCCGTCGTCGCGCTTGAAGCCGACTCGGTAAGCGCCGAGTTCGGCATGGCCTGGAGCGTCGTAGTGAAAGGAGTTGCCGGGGAGGCAGGGTCGGGCGGTCCCGCCTTGGACGAAGTCAGGCGTTCTCTCTTCCCATGGCAAGGAGTAGGCCAGGACTTCCTCTACCGGGTAGTTCCCCAGTCCATCACCGGCAGGCGGTTTGATCTCTCGGCTCCCATGTCGCTGCAAACCCGGCTCGACGACGCTACCCGCGCCGGCTTGGAATAAGTCCGGCCGGGATCAATGGAGCGGGAACCCGCACCCCCTCTCACTGGAACGGCTCTTACGGCGCGCAACCTCGTCAAGCGGTTCGGTGACCTGACCGCCGTCGACGACGTCTCTTTCCAGATCCGGCCCGGCGAAACATACGGGCTACTGGGCCCCAATGGCGCGGGCAAGACGACCATCATTTCCATGGTGGCCGGGCTGTTTCCCCCCGACTCCGGCTCAGTAGACGTGACCGACATCCGGATGGGCCCGTCCAGCCTAGGAGCCAAACGGCATATAGGGCTTGTGCCCCAGGAGCTCGCAATCTACCCGGACCTGACGGCTGAGGAGAACCTGAACTTCTTCGGACGGCTACAAGGCCTCCGCCGCAAAGACCTGAAGTCAAGGGTGGCCCTAGTCCTGGACCTCCTTGGATTGGGCGAGCGGGCACGCGAACAGACCAAGAAATACTCCGGCGGAATGAAGCGACGCCTGAACATAGGTGTCGGTCTGCTCCACCGCCCCCTCTTGTTGATCCTGGATGAACCCACCGTGGGTGTGGACCCGCAGTCACGGAACTCGATCCTCGAAGCTGTGGCGCAACTCTCCACGGAGGGAACGGCAGTCCTCTACACCACGCACTATATGGAGGAAGCTGAGCGGCTATGCGACCGGATTGCCATCCTGGACCAAGGCAAGGTCCAGGCAGAAGGAACCAGGGATGAACTCATCACCCTGACTGGAGGCGTGGACCGGATCAACCTGATCGGCACCGGAAGGATGGTCGCAGCCGCAGAGTCCCTAAGAACCGTGCCGGGCGTCCAACAGGTCAGCGGAGGGGGACTTTCAGGGCTGACCCTCACCGTCACGGACGGTCCCGCCCTCCTGGCCTCAATCATCACGAACGCCGCCACCGCCGGCATGGCAGTGACCTCGGTGGAATTAACCCGCCCCGACCTTGAGTCTGTCTTCCTTCACTTGACCGGCAAGGCCCTGAGGGACTGATCGTGAGAGCCCTCGTGACCATGGTCGGAAACGACTTCCGTCAGCGGCTCCGGGACAAAACCGTGCTCATCTTCTCGTTGCTGGTTCCCTTGGCCCTCATGGGCGTCCTTAGTTTGACCTTCGGCCGGCTGGGAAACGACAGCGTTGAACTACAGCCCGCAACGGTCGTTGCAGCGTCCGAAGACAACGGACAACTCGGCAGCATTCTGCTGGACAGTCTCGACTCCCTGGAGACAATGGACGTTTCCATCCACCGTGTGCCTGCCGAGGAAGTCAGCCCGGAGACGCGCAATGGCGGCGCCGCGCTGGGCATAATGATTCCGGAGGATTTCACCACGGCTGTGACGTCAGGTGAGGAAACCACCATCCGCCTCATCGAGGGCAATGGCTCCCCGTTGGAGACGAGCGTCTTGATTTCCGTGGTCACCGGCATAGTGGACCAGTTCAGTGCCGGTTCCGTTACCGCGATCGCAGGCCGGATCGCCGGGCTTTCCCCTGAACAGGCGGCCGAAACAGGCAGGACGTCCGCGGCCGGACCGCCGCAGCTCGCCTTGGCAGAAGGATTCGCCCCGGCGGAGCAGCTCTCATTGCGTGCCAGCCTGGTGGCCGGCCAAACAGGGCTGTTCCTTCTGTTTACTGTGGGCTTTGGAGTCCTGGGACTCCTGACCGAGAGGGAGCAGGGAACTTTGGCAAGGATAAGGTCAACCACCGCACCGTCATGGACGGTCGTCACGGCAAAGGCGGTGGTCGGGTTTCTGCTTGGTGTGGTGGCCAGCGCTGTCTTGCTCACCAGCGGCAGTTTCCTCTTCGGCGTGAACTTCGGTTCACCACTGATCGTGGCGCTCCTGGTAACCGGGGTTTCGGCAGCCGCTACCAGCCTGACGTTCATCGTTGCGCGGCTGGTCCGTACGGCCGAACAGGCAAACGTAGCCCAATCCATCCTTGCCATGGTGCTGGGCATCGCCGGTGGAGCCTTCTTCCCCATCCAGTCCTCGGGCTTCATGGCCGCGATCATGGACCTGAATCCGGTGGGTGCATTCATCCGGGGGCTGGGCATATCCGCAGGTGGTGGGGGCATAGCTGAAATCGGCGCACCCCTGGCTGTCATGTGGGGATTCGCGGTGGTTTGCACTCTGGCTTCCCGTTTCCTGCCTGACCGCGGGGCAGCGGCATGAGCCCCGTTGCAGCCATAGCCGGCCTGGAAGTTCGCCGTTTCCTGAGGGATCGGTCGAACATCTTCTTTGTCTTCATCTTCCCGTTGCTCCTGATCCTGTTGTTGGGGTCCCAGTTCGGATCCAGCGCCGCATCGACACGTGTAGCAATAGCGGGTGGAGCGGGAACCACCCTGGAAAAGGCCCTCGCTGAACAGCTGACCTCAGATCGTTTGCAGGTCTATTCGGGCTCTCCCCAAGCGATACGCGAGGAAATCAGCAGAGGAAGGACCGACGTCGGGCTCTTCATCAGCGAGCAAGCGGCACAAGCATTCGACGACGGTGTCCAGGCACACATGGAGGTACTGACCGCATCGCAAGCCTCCGGACAAGCGGCCCTCCAAAAGGTGAGGGCATCCGTCCAAATCGTCAGTTCCAGGCAAAGCCAACTGTCAGCCTTGATGAAGGCAGGGCTGACGGGCGACGCAGCGCGTGCCGCGCTGGAGCGGTCAAAGGAGCAGGTCCATGCCCCAACCATCGATCTGGTGGATACCGGCGACGTTTCCCAGGTATTCCGGGGACTCGGGCAATTTGACCTCGGTGCTACCCAGCAGCTGCTGCTGTTCATTTTCCTCAGTTCCCTGACGGGAGCTGTCGCGCTTATCCAGGCGCGGCGGTTGGGCGTTGTTTCACGCACGTTGGCAGCACCGTTGTCGGCCCGCCAAGCGGTCTCGGGCCTGGCGCTGGGCAGGTTCGGGATCGCTGTCGTCCAGGGCATCTACATCATTATTGGGACAGCCCTCCTGTTCGGCGTCGATTGGGGCAACCTATGGCTCACTGCCCTCGTGCTGGCGGCATTCAGCGCTGTGGCCGCCGCGGCGGCGATGGTGATCGGTTCACTGCTGGATCACGACGGCGCGGCGACAGGTCTGGGTATCGGTGCGGGCCTGGTACTGGCCGGGTTGGGCGGGTGCATGGTGCCGCCCGAGTTCTTCCCCGAACCGCTAAACACGATATCCAGCTTAACGCCGCATCGCTGGGCTTATGAGGCGCTCGCTGACATCCAAAGGCATGATGGAACGTTGGCCGACATCATGCCAAGTGTGGGTGTCCTGGTTGCATTGGCAGTGGTCCTGCTGGCCGTGGGCGCCCGAATTTTGCTTCGAAGCCTGGGCCGGGCGCTGTGACCCCGGATCTTCCTCCCGATGCGTGGCCTTTTTCGACGGGTCACCCCAAGGACTGGCGTCCACTGTTTAGGTTTTAGAGTCCTTCGGCCCTGTCGTTTGCAGCACGGTCAGGGAAATCTGGAGACATGAGCACCATCGATCCGCAACCGAGAATGATTAAGACATCCGAGCAGCCCACCGCGGTGCTCCGCGAACGCGTGGCAATGGCCAACCTGACAGAGTTCTTCGGCCGTGCCTTCGGTGCTGTCATGGCCGCTGCCCAGGCCCAGCACGCCAGCCCCACAGGCCCGCCTTTTGCCCTGTACCACGGCATGCCTACCGACACAGTGGATGTTGAGGCAGGGTTTCCTGTGACCCCGGGCTTCTCCGCTGCCGGGGACGTCATCAGTGGCTTGCTGCCGGGGGCAGACGCTTTCGAGGCCGTCCACAAGGGTCCCTATGACACGCTGGAAAGGACATACGCCTTGATCCTTGAGCGGATGAGTGCTGAAGGAATGACGCCCTCGGACACGATGTGGGAGTTCTACCTGAGTGACCCGGAAAGGGAACCGGACCCCGGCAAATGGCAGACACGCGTCGTCTGGCCCGTGGTCGGAGAAGTGCGGGCAGGCTGACCATGGCGATTCGACAGGACAAACCACGTAAGAGTGACCGCGGATTCCATCAGGGTTACCCATCCGACGCTCACCGGGGGCAGGCCCAACGAACCGGAAAACTGCAGATGGTGGTCAAGTTGGAGCCAGATTATCCGGCTGCAGGCATCATTGTCCGCGGACACATCACCAGCCAGAGCATCCCCGTCATCTTCGCGGTGGTGCGCCGGGTCAACGCAGCCGTGCCCGGCGTCGATATCTCCGTGGATCTTAGCCTTGCCGGCATAACGACCGAGGCACTGGAGGAACTCAAGGAGGTCTCCAGGACCGGCATGCTGCCTTTGGCCGCGGATCCTGCGAGGGTTCCATGCCACCTCCGGATTCTGGAATCCTCGAGGCAAATGGCCTGAACGGCTGTCGATTGCAACTTGACGAAAGCAGGCAACAACAATGAGCAATGACCACACGATCGCCGTCGGCGTAAAGGACTCTACCCAAAGCGAGGCCGCACTGGTTTGGGCTGGCCGGCGCGCCGAAAAGCAGCATGCACCTCTCGTAATCCTTCATGTCGTGGATGATCGCTGGCTTGTAGAACCCGGCTCCTGGAGGGCGTCCCTCACTCAAACCGGCGAAAAACTGCTTCAGGCTGCGGCGGCCCGCATAGGTCAGCGTTTCGACGTCAAATCAAGCACGGAACTACTCACCGGAAGTGTGGCGGCGGCCCTTGGTGATTACGCCCGAAAGACCTCCCTGATGGTCATCGGTTCGGGAAGCCCCCATCTTGGCGGTTCCATGACAGACCGGGCTCTGCAGATAGCGGGCGCCTCCTCGGGGCCCGTGGCCGTCGTCGGGACTGCAAACGACTATGAGGACAGGCACGGAATCGTGGTTGGCGTGGACGGTTCGGAACACTCCCTCAGGGCCGTTGCCTTCGCTGCCGCAGAGGCGGATCGCGAAGGCCAGGAACTCACTGTGCTCCATGCTTACAACGCACCTGATCCGGTCGCGGATGCCGGTTTGGCGCCCGCGGAACTCAGGCAGTTGATCAGCGAACAGGAGCGCATTGTGCTATCTGAAACGGTGGCCGGACTGAGCAACTCCTATCCCGACCTGGCCATCAACAGGGTTTCGGAACCTCACAAGGAACCAGTGCGGGCCCTGGTGGACGCAGCTGCCAATGCACGACTGCTCGTTGTGGGAAGCCGCGGACGTGGAGGATTCTCCCGCCTGTTGCTTGGTTCGACTGTCCATGGCGTCCTAACTCATCTGCCCTGCCCCACCATCGTCATCCCACCCGCACACACTCCGGAGAGCGACTAGCCTGCGCGGGTCCTGGTGCCAGGTTCTCGTCAATAATCCGATTCGCCCGCTTGCAATCCTGAATGATGGATCCATAAAATAGTCAAATACAGATGCGGCGAACAAGGAGTCAATGGTGGAAGCCTTTTCGGATTTTCGGGCGCCCTTGTATGAGGTGAAGGCCAATCTGTTCAAGGGTCTGGCCCATCCGGTCCGGATCCGGGTGCTGGAGTTGTTGTCGGCTGCCCCTGAAGTGTCGGTAACGGAGATGCTGGCTGCAACAGGACTGGAGGCCTCGCACCTGTCCCAGCACTTGATGGTGTTGCGCCGCTACCATCTGGTCACAGGTGAGCGCCGGGCGTTGCAAATGTTCTATTCGCTGGCGTATCCGCAGGTCGCCGAGCTGCTTTCGGTGGCGAGGCTTTTGCTGAACGACATGCTGCGCACGACGCGGGATCAGCTCGAGTCGTCCCAGGAAGTGTCCCGCGGGTCCGCTGCTGAAGCCAGCACGCGGTGAAGGTTTTCGCCGCAGGCTTGGCATTGCTGCCTGGCCGGCAAGACTATGCCGAACTCCCGCGCACCTGGAAGGGGGATCTGGTTGCCGGTGTCACCGTGGGCATCGTAGCCCTGCCGTTGGCGTTGGCATTCGGGGTCAGCTCGGGCGCGGGCGCGGCGAGCGGCCTGATCACCGCCGTCGTTGCGGGCGTGATCGCGGCGGTATTCGGAGGCTCCAATATCCAAGTCTCTGGACCCACGGGCGCCATGGTCGTGGTCCTTGGCCCGGTCATCGCCACTCATGGGCTCGGCGCCTTGGCGGCGGTCTCCGTCATGGCCGGGGTGATCGTGCTTGCTGCGGGGCTGCTCAAGCTGGGCCGGCTGGTTACGTTGCTGCCTTGGCCGGTGATTGAGGGGTTCACGGTCGGTATCGCCGCGATTATCTTTCTCCAGCAGGTTCCCGCAGCGTTCGGGTCCAGTTCCGGGTCCAGCGGCAATGCCGCCGTCTCGGCCGTCCAGGCGCTGGCTACCGTTTCTGCCGCCTCTGCGCTGGCTCCGGCCGCGCTGGTTGCACTGGTGGTGCTGATCATGGTTACGGCGCCGCGGATCCATCCCCGGATTCCCGCCTCACTTATCGCGATCATTGTGGCCAGCGTCACGGCGCAAGTCCTGGATCTTCCGGTGACCAGGATCGGCGCCCTGCCCCAGAGCCTGCCTTCCCCCGTCATTCCTTCCCTGGACTGGACGACACTGGCAAACTTGGCCGGACCGGCGGCGACGATTGCGGCCCTCGCAGCGATCGAGTCCCTGCTCTCGGCACGGGTTGCCGCCTCGATCTCCGATACGGGCCCCTACGACGCGGACCGTGAACTTTTGGGCCAGGGCCTGGCCTCCGTGGCGTCCGGCTTCTTCGGTGGCATGCCAGCCACCGGAGCCATCGCCCGCACCGCGGTGAACATCCGCTCGGGCGGCAGGACACGCCTGGCCGCCATCACCCATGCCCTCCTCCTGTTGGCCGTGGTGTACCTGGCCACCGGCCCGGTTTCCCGCATTCCGCTTGCCGCCCTTGCAGGGGTGCTGATGGTCACCGCGACCCGCATGGTCTCGCCCGCCGCACTGCGCGCCGTGATCGGATCGACCAGGGCGGACACAGTCGTGTTTTTCGTCACCGCGCTCATTACCGTGTCCTTTGACCTGATCGAGGCCGTGGAGATCGGCATCGCCGTCGCCTCCTTCTTTGCCCTGCGCTCCTTGGTCCGTTCCAGCGGCGTCCACCGGGAGGAAATCCCCGGCCCGGTCCACGACGGGGACGAGCACATCGCTATCTTCAGGCTCGACGGTGCCCTCTTCTTTGCCGCCGCCGAACGCGTCCTGGACCGGGTCAGCGCGATCCAGAACGTCGACGTCGTAATCATCCGCATGTCACAGCTACAGACCCTGGACGCGACCGGTGCCAGGGTCATCACCGAGATCGTTAATGCCCTTGAACGGCGAGGGATCACCGTCCTCATCAAAGGCATCCAGGACCGCCACCTTCGCCTCCTCACCCGGGTAGGAGTCCTGGAATCCCTGCGCCACCACAAACACCTCTTCACCGAACTGGCCCCGGCAGTCGAGCACGCACGCAGCCACGTCGCCCGCGCGGCCACCGCGCGTGCCACCCGAACCCACGGCCCGGCCCTTGAATCCAACCCGGCCCCCACCTCAGGCCCCACCGACGAATGAAGAAGGTGTCAGCGCCTAGTCGGTGCCGCCCCATTCCCCCGCACGACAGGCGGGGCGCAAATGGGTTCTAGGTGTTTGGGCGGACCACGCACCACTCGTTGCCCTCTGGGTCCAGGAGCACCTGGAAGGTCCCAGGACCATCCACATGAATCGCGCCAACCCTGACAGCGCCAAGGGCAGCAGCCTCATCGGAAGCTTGCGCCACGTCCTTCACAAGGACATCAATGTGCAGCCGGTTCTTAAGCTGCTTCACCTCAGGTACCCGCTGGAAGGCTAGCCGCGTCCAGCCCGGCGGGTCGATATACGACCAGTCATCACTTCGGTGTACTGGTGTACCGCCAAGGATCAACGACCAAAACCGCGCAAGCGCGGCAGGGTTCTGACAGTCAACGACCACTTCATCAACGCTCCCGATCATGAACCGAGCATATTGGGAGCCGATCACATCACTCACCTATGACTGCTTGCGTGTCACAGCCGTACGTCCTTGGAAGTGGGACATCGCGTGTACGGGGCACTCCCCCGTTTATCGGAAACGTCTCTTCCGGGACAGGCTCTCGGCACTCACCCCATCAGGCCACTCCCTCGGTGTCGCATGCCCGGGCTCATTAAGGTGATCCAGAGATGCCGGAGCATCGCCGCAAAAGTGGTGAGGAACGCTGCGACCGCGATCCATAACTCTGCACGGCCTATAAGAGCGACAATGGGTAATTGGTCTGCTCGGCCCAGATAAATTCCGGCCACCGCGTACATGCCAAGGGGAAATATGACGCTCCACAGCCCGGGCTCGAAGGCCAGGGGAACGCGGTGGATCACGTGCCGCCACCACCCGGCTGCGAGAAGCACGGGAAATAGCCACGAGGCGAATGCCCAGAACACCACGGACGAACCGGCCACGAGCCCTCGGGTCGCGTCGACCATGGGCGCGCCGGCCATCTCGACAATCCGCGCGCCAGCCAGAACGCTGATGGCCATGGCGCCCATGGCCACAAAGTACTGTGGGCGGAGGTCCTCCGGCTTGATCGGATAGGTCATGAGTCGCAACGAGACGAAGACTCCCACAGCGGCATACAGAATGAGACCCACCGACCACGCGGTGACAGCGACAAGCGCTAAGGTCGGGCGCCAGTCCGGTCCGGCCAGTGGCTCGACGGACGCCGCTGCGACTGCCACGGATTGGCTGGCCACGCACCAAATAAACCATGTGCCGTTGGCGTCCTTAACTACGGGCCGTTCGTCCCGGCCGAGGACAGCGGTCCACGGCACAACGTAGCCGAGTACTACCCATGCGAGCACCGCGACGACGAGGAGCGCCGCCGTCGTGCCCTGCCATCCCATCATTCCCAGCCGCACGCCAAGTACATTGGTCCCGGCGATGAACGTGAAGAAACCGAAGGCCCGGGAGGGATCCATGAAATCGCGCCGCATATCCTCGCGGAACCTCACCAGACGCACCAGGCTGAGCACGAGAATCACTATGTAGGAGAGGGCGCAGATCACTAGGAGCGCCGCGGACAGGGTGGCGAATCCTTCGAGCTCGAGCCCCACCGAAATGATGCCGCTGGCCATGGTGAGGGCGAAATATCCAGGCGTGAGGCTCCGCACCGCCTCGGTGAGACGCGTACCGAATAAATTCGGGTCTTGAGTGGTGCTGGTCATCAGCTAGGTACGCTTCCGGCGGGAAGCACCGCCTGTGCGCCCCGGAACGTCAGCCGCCGCGAGCGTGCGGACGAGAACGAGAGTGAAGGCAAACGCTGCCGCCGCGGTCACCACAAGCAGCATGAGCCCTATGAAGTAGCTGTTATCCGCGGCGTTATAGGTGGCGCCCATAACCAGCGGGGGGAAGTAACCGCCCAAGCCGCCGGCCGCGCTGACGATGCCGCTGATGCTGCCCACTTTGCCTGGTGGTGACAACCTGCCCACCCAAGCGAATACACCGCCTGTGCCCAGGCCCAGCGCGGCGGCCATCGCCACGAAGGTCAGGCCGGCGGGAATTTCGCCGTCTGGCCGCAGGTGCACGATGAGGGCAAGGATCGCCACCCCCGCCAGCGATACAAGAACTACCGGTTTGGACCCTGTCCTGTCCGCCAGGACGCCACCCACGGGGCGGAAAAGGACGGCTGCCAAAGCGAAACCAGCCGTCCGGGCGCCCGCTGCCGTGGCATCGAAATCGTAGATGTCCCGAAGGTAGGTGGGCAGGTAGGTGGCAAAGGAAACGAATCCGCCAAAGACGACGGCGTAGAGGAAGCACAGCTTCCACGTGACGGCGAGCCCTGCAGCATCCTTGAGTTTGGGGATCACCGGGGCGGTGTTCGGTTGCCACCCCGGGGCTTCCTGCAGATTGAACCAGAGCAGAGCAGCCATGGTCACCAGAAGCCCGGCAATGAGCAGATGGGTGGGCAGGTAACCGATCCAGATCACCAACCGCGGGGTCAGGAAGGCTGCCAGCGCCGTGCCGCCCATGCCGGCACCGAAAACACCGGTGGCGAAGCCGCGCCGGGAAGGCTCGTACCATGCGCTGACGAAAGGAATCCCCACGGCGAACACGGTGCCCGCGATGCCCAGGAGCAGACCCGCAGCCAACACCAGGGCGTAGGAACCGAGCGAACCGCCAAGGGCGACCAGCAGGACCGGCAGGACACTGCCCAACAGGACAAACGTGAACATGACCCGCCCGCCGAAACGATCTGTCATGGCTCCGACCACGATCCTGCCGAGTGATCCGACGAAAATGGGCATGGCCACCAGAATGGCGGTGGACGTTGAGTTCAGTCCCATTTCCTGGGTGTAGCGGGCGCCGAGGGGAGCCACGATGTTCCAGGCCCAGAAGGCCGTAACAGAGGCGCCGGTGGCCAGAGCAAGGTTGCATCCAACTCCGGCGCTGGAGGCCTTAGTGGCGGATCCTGGCATGTACTTCTCCTCTCACCGGTTGCGGGTGTCCCGGTCCTCGGTCCCGACGGCGGACCAGCCTCGCCGTGTGGCAGAGGCCCTGGAATTCCTGACAGCACTGGCACGGGAATTTGCCTTCGCCCTGCTGCCGGGCCGGGCGCTGGTGCGCCCAACCCCCCGGCCGCGGCTGTTGTCCCGTGAGCGGTAGACGATGTACGGGCGGAAAAGGTAGTGGAACGGTGCGGTGAAGGCGTGGACCAGCCGGGTGAAGGGCCAGATGATGAACAGGGACATGCCGACCAGGGTGTGCAAGTGGAAAGAGAACGGCGCCACTGCCATGGCGGCGATGTCCGGCTGGAAGATGAAGAGGGACCGGAACCAGGGCGCTACCGTTTCGCGGTAGTTGTGCCCGTGCCCGCCCTCGAAAACGCTGGCCAGGGTGGTCCACAAACCGAACACGATCGCCGCCGTGAGGACCACGTACATGGTTTTGTCATTCTTGGTGGTGGCCATGAACACCGGCCCGGTGGTGCGGCGCCGATAAATCAGCAGGAGTATTCCGCCCAGAGTCCCCGCCCCCGCGATCCCGCCCACCATGAGGGCGTTGAAGTGATAGAACTCCTGGCTCATGCCAACAGCTTCAGTCCACGTCATCGGGATGACGAGACCGAAGAAGTGTCCGGCGATCACGGCAAGCAGGCCGAAGTGGAACAACGGCGAGGCGATCCGCAGCAGCCGGGACTCGTATAGCTGCGAGGACCTGGTGGTCCAGCCGAACTGATCGTACTTATACCGCCAGATCAGCCCGCCCACAAGGACCACGACCATCACATACGGCAGGACACCCCAGAGCACGATGTCCAGGGCGGTGAGCTCGACGGCGGCAGCCGGCCCGGTTTCAAAGGCAGCGGACTCGGCCATCAGCATGGTCAAACCCCTTTCACGGGCAGCAGGCGCGGATCGTACGGGTCCAGACCCACCGCTTCGGTGGGCGGCCCGTAACCGGCCATCCGCATGACGGCCTGCTCATCGGCAGGAGATTTCCCGGGCAGCGTGTCGCAGATGGCCTGCAGGATCCGGGCGTGGGGCAGTTCGTCACGCAGCAGCCCGAATCGGAGCATTTCCAGGCTGGCCCGGTAGCGGATCAGCAAGTCACGACCCCCTGCAAGGTCCACCCGCGCCGCGTATTCGAGAACCATGGGGAGATAGTCCGGCAGTTCGCCGTGGGTGTCCACCAGGGCCTCGCTTTGCCGGTAGGCCTTCTTGAAGTTGCCCAGCACTTCGCCACGGCGCCTGGTGTCACCATCCGTCCAGTAGCTCAGGTGCAGTGCGTGGCGCCGGCCCATGTCAAACTCGCGCACGTAGTGTGTCTGGATTTCCATTGGCTCCGAGGATTCGAGCAGGTCCAGGACGCCCTCGAAGTCCTCGACCGCACCCGGATACTCAGTCAAAGCGGCCCTAATGAGCGGGGTCTTGGTAAGCAGCTCCTCATCCGGGTACGACAGGCACCATGCCGCAGCCATGTACACCACCTGCTCATGCCGGCTCACGGCTCCTCCTTGTCCGTCGCAGAGTCCGGATCGTAGTTCGGCCGTCCAGGGAAGAGCCCGGGCGGCGCCCCGCGCCCGTCCCAGTTCAACAGGTTGACCCGGCCACTGAGGCCTGGACCGGACCCCATCTCGTTTGTCGTCTGCCGGTCCCGCAGGGCATTGAACGTTTCCACCGCCACCGGGATGGGCCGGCCGCTCGCCTCACCGAACGGCGAGGAGTCCTGCATGCCCGGACCGCCGTCGAAATCCAGTGAACAGCCCATCTCTTCCAAGTCATGCGCCTGTTCCACATGGGCCTTGGGTATCACGTAGCGCTCATCGTATTTGGCGATGGCCATGAGACGGTACATCTCGTACATGCTCTGACTGTCCATCCCGACGGACTCGGGGATGGAGTCCTCGGGATCATTGCCCAGGCTGATGCCACGCATGAAGGAGCGCATCGCCGCGAGCTTGCGCAGAACCCCGGCGACGCGGTCGGTGTCGCCGGCGGTGAAGAGTTCCGCAAGGTATTCCACCGGGATGCGCAGGGCGTCGATGGCGCCAAAGAGGTTGCCATGATCCTCACCGTCGTGGCCTTGGTCCCGCAGCAGGTCCACAACCGGCGAGAGCGGAGGAACATACCAGACCATAGGCATGGTCCGGTATTCGGGGTGCAGTGGCAGGGCCACCTTGTAGACCTTGGCGAGGGCGTAGACCGGGGACCTGCGGGCGGCGTCGATCCAGTCCTCCGGAATGTCCTGGGCCCGTGCTTCGGCCTGGACAGCGGGGTCATTCGGGTCCAGCAGCACGTCCATCTGGGCGTCGTACAGTTCCTTGGGGTCGGTGACCGAGGCAGCCGCGGTGACGGCGTCAGCGTCGTACAGAAACAGGCCCAGGTACCGCAGCCTGCCCACGCACGTCTCGGAGCAGACAGTGGGCAGGCCCACCTCCACCCGGGGGTAGCAGAAGGTGCACTTTTCGGCCTTGCCCGTTTTGTGGTTGAAATAGATCTTCTTGTACGGACAACCGGTGACGCACTGCCGCCAGCCCCGGCACCGGTCCTGGTCCACCAGGACGATGCCGTCCTCCACCCGCTTGTAAATCGCCCCCGACGGGCAGGACGCCATGCAGGACGGGTTCAGGCAGTGCTCGCAAATCCGCGGCAGGTAGAACATGAACGTCTGCTCATAAGCGAACTTAATCTTGTCCTCGGATTCGCGCCGGATCTTCTCCACGATCGGATCCAAATGCCCATACTGGGTGGACCCGCCCAGGTCATCGTCCCAGTTCGCGGACCAGGTGATCCTTGTATCTTCCCCTGTGATCAGCGATTTGGGCCGGGCCACCGGAAAATCGTCACCCAAGGGCGCGTCGACCAGTGTCTTGTAGTCGTAGGTCCACGGCTCATAGTAATCCTTGAGTTCGGGCTGGACCGGGCTGGCGAAGATCCCAAACATTTTCTTGACCCGGCCGCCTGCCTTCAGGACCAGCTTGCCGCGCTTATTCAGGGACCAGCCGCCGTACCAGCGCTCCTGGTCCTCATACCGGCGGGGGTAGCCCTGGCCGGGACGGGTTTCGACGTTGTTGAACCACACGTACTCGGTGCCGGCACGGTTGGTCCAGGCCTGTTTGCAGGTCACCGAACAGGTATGGCAGCCGATGCATTTGTCCAGGTTCATCACCATGCCCATTTGAGCCATCACACGCATCAGTACTGCACCTCCTGTGACCGACGGCGGACGGTGGCCACCATGTCACGCTGGTTTCCGGTGGGGCCAAGGTAGTTGAACGCGTAGGCGAGCTGGGCGTAGCCGCCAATCAGGTGCGAGGGTTTCACCAACAGCCGGGTAACGGAGTTGTGGATGCCGCCGCGCCGCCCGGTGGCCTCGGACTTCGGCACGTCGATGGTGCGTTCCTGCGCGTGGTGGACGTACACCAACCCGGCGGGCATCCGGTGGCTGACGATGGCACGGGCCACCAGCACGCCGTTGATGTTGGTGCATTCCACCCAGTCGTTGTCCTTCACTTTGATGGACTCGGCATCGGCAGGGCTCATCCACACCGTCGGGCCGCCACGGGACAGCGAAAGCATCAGCAGATTGTCCTGGTATTCGGAGTGGATGGACCACTTGGAGTGCGGCGTCAGGTACCGGACCACGACCTCCAACTGCCCGTCCCCGCCCAGCTTAGGCTCGCCGAAGAGCCGGTGCATGTCCAGAGGCGGCCGGTAGATCGGCAGGGCCTCGCCGATGTCGATCATCCAGTCGTGGTCCAGGAAGAAGTGCATCCGTCCCGTGAGGGTGTGGAAGGGCTTCAGTCTCTCGATGTTGATGGTGAACGGGGCGTAGCGGCGCCCACCGGTTTCAGAACCGGACCATTCCGGCGAGGTGATCACCGGGACCGGGCCGGCCTGGGTCTGGGCGAAGGTGATGAATTTTTCCTCCGATCCCTCGGAGAGGTCCGCGAGCTTCTGCCCGGTGCGGATCTCCAGGTCCTTGAAGCCCTGGACGGTCAGCTCACCGTTGGTGGTGCCTGAGAACGCCAGGATTGCCTCGGCCATCTTCGCGTCGGTGTCCAGAGCGGGACGGCCGTCGGCAGCGCCGCCAAGCATGACCCCGTTGGAGTGGCTCAGCCGCTTGAGCGGCCCGGCGAGTTTGTAAGTGACGTTCTTGACCGTGAAGCCATGTTTGTCAGCCAGCGGCCCGACGGCGGCCAGCTTGTCCGCGATCGCGGTGTAGTCCCGCTCCACCACCGAAAAGACGGGCATGTTCTGCCCTGGCACCGCAGGGATGTCCGGCCCCCGCCAGTCTCGGACAATTCCGCCGGGCTGGGCGAGCTGGCCGGAGGTGTCGTGCTGCAGCGGCACGGAAACCAGGTCCCGGCGGACCCCCAGGTGGGTTTTCGCCTGCCGGGAGAACTCCCGGGCCAGCAGCTGGAAGGCGCCGAAGTCGGTTTTCGTCTCCCAGGGCGGGTCGATCGCGGGAGTGAAGGCGTGAACGAAGGGATGCATGTCCGTGGAGGACAGGTCGTGCTTCTCGTACCAGGTGGCAGCGGGGAAGACAACGTCGGACAACAAGGTGGTGGAGGTCATCCGGAAGTCCGCCGAGACCAGCAGGTCCAGTTTCCCTTCCGGCGCCACTTCATGCCACTTCACGTCCCGGGGTTTGAGCCCTTCGGCGTGGTCCTGGCCCAGGACGTTGTTGTGGGTTCCGAGCAGGTTGCGCAGGAAGTACTCGTTGCCCTTCGCCGAGGAACCGAAAAGGTTGGAGCGCCACAGCACCAGAGTGCGCGGCCAGTTCTCCGGGGCATCTACGTCCTCAATCGCCGGTGTCAGCGTACCGCTCTTGAGCTGTTCCGCGATGTATGTTGGGGTGTCCTTCGCGGTACCGGCGGCGACGGCGGTCACCGCCTCGTCCGCGATATCCAACGGGTTGCGGTCGAACTGGGGATAGAACGGCATCCACCCGAGTCTCGCGGACTGGGCGAGGGCGTCGGCAGTGTGCATGCCATCCAGGGCGCCGGTGGACAGGGGGGATTTCAGCGCATCGGCGGAGTAGCCGTCCTGGCGCCACTGGTCCGTGTGCATGTACCAGTAGCCGGTGCCGATCATGGTCCGTGGTGGCCGTGACCAGTCCAGCGCATTGGCCAGGGACACCCAGCCCGTGACGGGCCGCGTCTTTTCCTGGCCGACGTAATGCGCCCAGCCGCCGCCGTTGCGGCCCATGCAGCCGGTCAGCATGACCAGGGCCAGCACGGCGCGGTAGGTGGTGTCGCCGTGGAACCATTGGCAGATCCCGGCGCCCATGATAATCATGGAACGGCCCCTGGACTCTTCGGCATTCCGGGCGAACTCGCGGGCCACCCGGATGCAGGCTTGCGCCGGGACCGAGGTGATTTCCTCCTGCCAGGCCGGAGTGTACGGTGTGGAAGCATCCTCGTAGCCGGTGGCCCAGTCCCCCGGGAGCCCTTCCCGGCCCACCCCGTACTGGGCGAGCATGAGGTCAAAGACGGTGGTGACCAGATGGCCCTCCACCTCCATGACCGGCACTCCGCGCCGCAGAACGCTGCCGGTGCCGTCCGGCTGTTCGAAGCACGGGAGCAGGATTTCTGCACCCTCGCCGGACACTTCCCGCAGGGAAAGGGCCGGCGCGATTCCTTCGAGGTCAAGGTTCCACTTGCCTTCGCCACTACCCGAATATCGGAACCCCATGGAACCGTTGGGAACGGCGGGGAGTCCCGTGTTTTTGTCGAACAGGACGGTACGGAAGGCCGCGTCCTCAGCCTCGGCTTCGCCGGGAATGTCCCGTGCGGTGAGGAATTTCGACGGCGTCAAGGCACCGTCGTCGCGCCTTACCAGCCGGACCAGGAACGGCAGGTCCGTGTACTGCTTGACGTAATCGGTGAAGAACGGGACTTCGCGGTCCACGAAAAATTCCTTGAGCATCACGTGGCCCATGGCCATCGCCAGCGCCGCATCGGTGCCGGCCTGCGCAGGAAGCCATTCGTCGGCAAACTTGGTGTTGTCCGCGTAGTCAGGGCTGACGGTTACCACCTTGGTGCCGCGGTAACGGACTTCTGCCATCCAGTGTGCATCCGGTGTGCGGGTGACGGGGACGTTGGATCCCCACATCATGAGGTACCGGGCGTCCCACCAGTCACCCGATTCCGGGACGTCGGTCTGGTCCCCGAAGACCTGCGGGCTGGCTACTGGAAGGTCTGCGTACCAGTCGTAGAAGGACGTCATCACCCCGCCGATGAGCTGGATGAAACGGGTCCCGACGGCGTGCGAGACCATGGACATCGCGGGGATGGGCGAGAAGCCCGCGCACCGGTCCGGGCCGTAGGTCTTGATGGTGTTCACATGCGCGGCGGCGGCGATTTCGATCGCCTCCTGCCAGGACACCCGAACCAACCCGCCCTTGCCGCGGGCCTGCTGGTAACGGCGCCGCCGTTCCGGATCACCGGCGACGTCAGCGAAGGCCAGCACCGGGTCGCCGAGCCGGGCCTTGGCCTCCCTGTACATTTCCACGAGGACACCGCGGGCATACGGAAAGCGGACGCGGGTGGGTGAGTAGGTGTACCAGGAAAAAGCCGCGCCACGCGGACAGCCCCTCGGTTCGTATTCCGGGCTATCGGGGCCAACGGACGGGTAGTCGGTCTGCTGGGACTCCCAGGTGATTATGCCGTCCCTGACATACACCTTCCACGAACAGGAGCCGGTGCAGTTCACTCCGTGCGTAGATCGCACCACCTTGTCGTGGCTCCACCGGTCACGGTAGAAGATGTCGCCCTTGCGCCCGCCCTCCCGGAACACCGCCCTGCCGTCATCGGTCTGGTCCCATTTCGTGAAGAAACGCCCCAGTTTCAACATTGCATCGGAGGCGGGTCCGTCCAACCCCGCCGGTCCCCTGGCAGTCATGCCCTCATCCTAGGGACCGGGTCCAGGTCAAGAAAGGGTCCAGGAGGCACTTGTCATTCCGCCTGGGTTATGCGTGCCCCCTCGGTCAACGGCGCATGGGGCACCGTTGACAAACCACGAAAGCTTTTCACGAATTGTGCACAGCGAGAATCGGGCCGGTGACCGGGGAGAACGCGTGGTCAAGGAGAAGCGGCTGTATGGCCCAGTCCGGGGCGGGAAGTGTGAACATAGACTCAGCGACCAAATGCGTGGGACTACATCGTCGCTGGT
This sequence comes from Paenarthrobacter aromaticivorans, assembly GCF_019038615.1. Taxonomy (NCBI): domain Bacteria; kingdom Bacillati; phylum Actinomycetota; class Actinomycetes; order Micrococcales; family Micrococcaceae; genus Paenarthrobacter; species Paenarthrobacter aromaticivorans. The sequence goes on along the minus strand of NZ_JAHOPC010000002.1, from coordinate 439,635 downwards.
TGGAATACCAACAACTACACGCATATAAGACACAACTCGACACGCCCTCCGCTCAGCTCGCTAAGTTGTCGCGTCTATGTTCAGATACAAAAGGCTCGACGCCGGCACTCGCGTGAGTCCCGGCGTCGAACTTGTACGGGTAGCGCACCGCACGTGTGGCGCGCTACCGCTCAACAGCGGTAAGCGCTTGGTCGTAGATGGCAAGTGCCGTCACTACTTCTTCAGGCGTAACGACGGCTGGAGGCACCACGTGGATGCGGTTGTCGGCAATGAACGGGAGCAGTCCTAGCCGGAGGAGCTCGGCTTTGACCCGGCCCATGTACTCGGCGGTGACGGGCGTGCGCGACTGACGGTCCTGGACGAGTTCGAGGGCCCAGAACACTCCGCGGCCACGCACTTCGCCGATGACGTCGTGCTTGTCGGCCAAGGCACGGAGGCCGGGTTCGAGGTGGTCGCGGCCGATCCTGGCGGCGTTGCCGATGATGTCTTCTTCTTCGAACGCTTCGATGGAGGCGACCACTGACGCGGCCGCGAGGGGGTGGCCGGAGTATGTCAGGCCGCCGGGGAAGACCCGTTCGTCGAAGGTAGCCGCGATCTCGCCGGAGATGATGACGCCGCCGACCGGCACGTAGCCGGAGTTCACACCTTTGGCGAAGGTGATGAGGTCCGGGGTGACGTCGAAAGCGTCCAGAGCGAACCAGTCGCCGGTCCGGCCAAAGCCCGCCATGACCTCGTCAAGGATCATCACAATGCCGTAGTCGTCGCACAAGGCCCGCACGCCTTGGAGGTATTCGGCGGTAGGGACCAGGATGCCGGCGGTTCCGGGGACGGTTTCCAGCAGGATCGCCGCGATGGACTGCGGCCCTTCGCACTGGATGGTGCGGCGCAGGTGCTGCAAGGCGCGTTCGGTTTCCTGCTCCGGGGTTTCGGCCCAGAACTCGGAGCGGTAGAGGTAAGGGCCGAAGACGTGGACGTGTCCGCGGGAGTATTCGTTGGGAATGCGGCGCCAGTCACCGGTGGCGACGATGGCTGCGCCGGTGTTGCCGTGGTAGGAGCGGTAGCGGGAGATGACCTTGTCCCGGCCGGTGTGAAGACGGGCCATACGGATGGCGTTCTCGTTGGCGTCTGCCCCGCCATTGGTGAAGAACACCTTCTCCATGTTTGCCGGGGCGTGCGAGAGGATCTTCGCGGCCGCTTGTCCCCTGACGTGGCTGGCATGCGACGGTGCCAGAGTTGCCAGCGTCGTGGCCTGCTGGGCGATCGCGGCAATGAGCTTAGGGTGCTGGTGGCCGATGTTGGTGTTAACCAGCTGGCTGGAGAAGTCCAGGTAAGTGTTGCCGTCGTGGTCCCAGACAGTACTGCCGGACCCGCCCGCGATTGCCAACGGGTTCAACGACTTCTGCGCGGACCAGGAATGGAACACGTTCGAGCGGTCGAGGTCCACGGCTTCGGCGTTGGTGATGGCTGTTGCATCTTCGACGTCGGGAGCGGTGTCTACGGTGAGTTCTGCGGTAAGCGTGTCCGGGTGGCTGGCGACCATGACGGTTCCTCTCAATAAAAGGCGGTGGGGGCTCTCCTCCATCTTGCTTTTTAGTACTGCTGCGGAAGGCTATACCTTTGTACAATCACCACAATCAAAATAGACGTTTTTACATGCAAGGACCCGGCCATGCCACCAAGCCTGAATATCCTGCTCCGCAGCCGCACACTGAAACTCCGGCTTGTGGTTCCGGACCCCGCTTCGCCCGCCTTGGACGAACCCATCAGCTGGGTGCACAGTTCAGACCTGGAGGACCCCACTCCCTTCCTGGACGCGGGACAGTTCCTGCTCACCGACGGCACGCAGTTCCCGGTGGATTCAAGCACGACGGCGGAGCGCGCCTCTGCGGGGCAGTCACCCGGGGTGCCCAACGGCAAGATGTGTGAGGACTACGTACGTCGGCTGGTGGACCACGGAATCTCGGGTCTTGGCTTCGCTACCCAGGTCATCCACGGGGTGCTGCCGCCCGGACTGGAAGAAGCGTGCCGCAAGCACGGGCTGCCCCTGCTGGAGGTTCCGGACCGGACCCCGTTCATCGCGATCATCCGCTCGGTAGCAGACTATCTGGCGAAGGAGGACCATGCCCGCGCCGAATGGTCGCTGCAGGCGCAGCGGGCGATCTCGCGTGCGGCGCTGCGGCCCGATGGATTGACCTCGATTCTGGGCGAGCTGGAACGTCAACTGCATAGCTGGGTGGCGCTCTACGACGCGGCAGGAAATTACGTCCGCATGCCGCGGAATCGGCCCATCCCCTCGGAGATCGCCGGTGAAGTAACCGCGAAAGTCCGAAAAGCACTGGATCTGGGCACACGGTCGGCCTCCAACCTGGACATCGGTGGCCAGTCAGTGACGCTGCAGACACTGGGTCGGAAAGGCAGCCTGCGCGGCGCGTTGGTATTGGGCGCCATCGAGCCCTTGGACCCGGCAAGGGCGGACATCGTCAACACTGTCATCGGCTTGGCCAGCCTTGCGTTGGAGCAAGCCCGCACCCTCGATACCGCCCGCAGGCACCTCCGCGCCGGCGTCTTCGAGCAATTGCTGGCGGGCAGCACCGACGTCGCAAGCAAAACGGCACGGCAAGTGTGGGGCCAACTCCCCCGCGAGCCCTTGCTGGTGACGGCCTCCCGTCAAGAGAACCCGGCACCCAACCTGCTGGAAGCCTTGGAACTTTTGGCCGACGACTACCGTGGGGCAGTGTTTTATGCACTCCAAGGGGAACTGCTGGTGGTCCTGGCAGGCCGGCCGCATCAGGAGAAAGTCCTTGAACTGCTCAAACGACACGGCCCTTGCGGGATATCGGCCGAAACCACCATGGATGGACTCACGGCCGCGCTTGAAGAAGCCACGCGGGCGCTGCGGCGGGCCACGGAACTGGGCAGGGACGCCGTCGAATTTTCCGAACTCTCCGAAGGCGGGATGCTGGGCCTCCTGCGCGAGGAGAGCGCAGGTCCGGTGGCACGCGGGCTGTTGCAGCCTCTCATCGAATACGACCGCTCCGAACAGACCGAACTGCTGGACACAGTGCGTGAATGGTTTGCCAACAACTGCGTATGGGACAAGACCGCGCGACGTTTGGGTGTCCACCGGCATACCCTCAGGAACAGGATCGATGCAGCGGGTAGGATCCTGGGCCTGAATCTTGACGGCATGCGGGACAGGCTGGAACTGTTCGCCGCAGTGCAGTTCCTGGACCGGTGAGTAAATGCGTAATCCTCCGGCGCCGCGGGACGCCGGAGGATTACGCTGTCAGAGACCAGTGCCGGGCCCTGACACCTTGAGGTTGGCCGCTAGTTCTGCGGGAAGCCCAGGTTGATGCCGCCGTGGCTGGGGTCCAGCCAGCGGGAGGTGATGGCTTTTTCACGGGTATAGAACTGAAAACCCTGCAATCCGTAGGCTTTGGAGCTGCCGAAGATGGAGTCCTTGAAGCCGCCGAAGGAGTAGTAGGCCACGGGTACGGGGATGGGGACGTTGATGCCTACCATGCCCACTTCTACCTCGTTCTGGAAGCGGCGGGCTGCGCCACCGTCGTTGGTGAAGATGGCTGTGCCGTTGCCGAAGGCGCCGTTGTTGATCAGGTCCAGGCCTTCCTCGTAGCTGCGGACGCGGACTACGGCCAGGACGGGGCCGAAGATTTCCTCGGTGTAGACGCGGGAGGTGACGGGGACGTCGTCGATCAGGGTGGGACCGAGCCAGAAGCCGTTCTCGTCGCCGTCCACGTTGATGCCGCGGCCGTCGACGACGACTTTGGCGCCATCTTCGATGGCGACGTCGATGTAGGAGGCCACCTTGTCGCGGTGCTGACGGGTGACCAGAGGGCCCATGTCGCAGTTGCGACGGCCATCGCCAATCCGCAACGTGGCCATGCGGGAGGTGATCTTCTCGATCAGCTCGTCAGCCACGGGCTCAACAGCGACCACTACGCTGATGGCCATGCAGCGTTCACCGGCGGAACCGAAACCGGCGTTGATCGCGGCGTCGGCGGTGAGGTCCAGGTCGGCATCGGGCAGCACCAGCATGTGGTTCTTCGCCCCGCCCAGGGCCTGGACCCGCTTGCCGTTCTTCGCAGCGGTTTCGTAAATGTACTGGGCGATCGGGGTAGAACCGACGAAGGAAATGGCCTTCACGTCCGGGTGTTCCAAGAGGCCGTCCACGGCTTCCTTGTCACCGTGCAGGACGTTGAAAACCCCGTCCGGCAAGCCCGCTTCGGAGAACAGCGCCGCGAGCCAGTTCGCCGCCGTCGGGTCCTTCTCGGAAGGCTTAAGCACGACAGCGTTGCCCGCGGCGATCGCGATGGGCAGGAACCACAGCGGGACCATGGCCGGGAAGTTGAACGGGCTGATGATGCCCACCACGCCCAGGGGCCCCTTGGTGGAGTAGACGTCGACGCCGGAGGAGACGTTCTCTGAGTGCTCACCCTTGATCAGGTGCGGGAAGCCGGTGGCCAGTTCCACGACCTCCAAGCCGCGGGTGATTTCGCCGAGGGCGTCGGAGACCACCTTGCCATGCTCGGAGGTGATTATTTCGGCGAGTTCCCCCTTGCGCTCATTCAGCAACTCCCGGAAGCGGAAGATGATCTGCTGGCGCTTGGTAATGGACAAGTCACGCCACGCCGGGAATGCTTTCTGCGCCGAGGAGATCGCCGCCTCAATGTCGGCACCGTTGGCCAGCGCCACGCGCTTGGTCTCAATGCCGCGGGCGGGGTCAAAGACCGGAGAGGTGCGTTCGCCCGCCGAAGGCGACTCAGCGCCGCCGATCCAGTGGGACAGTATGGGAAGTTCCTGATTGTGTGACACGCGTCTTCTCGCTTTCGAGTGGGGGTGAGGGTGGTGCCGATCTCGGCTTGATAGCCACCGTAGCTTGGGCCGCTGTCCGCTCCACCCCTGACATTTGGCAAACGTCCTCACCCCTGTTCGACACATGTCCAGAGTCTCGTCGCGGATGTGCGGCTCTAGGGTTTTGGCATCAACCCCACCTACCCAGGAGCCCTCCATGAAGAAGCTTCGCCCCACCCCCAATCTCCGGCCGGAAACCTCTGCCCCGGTTCGTACAGGCGAGCACTGCCCTGAAAGCGGCTGGTGGCTTCCCGTCACTTCAGTAGGGCATGAGGCTGCGTCTCGCTTTGTGGGCCAAGGTAACGTGATGCCGACTTTTGCCGGCACGCCGTCCGCCTGGATTCCGAGTCAGGAACATTGATCCGATTCATTTACTCCCGGATAAGAACAGGCTAGGCTTGTCTGACAATCTGCATTTAGCGGATCAGCGAACTAGTAATTGGGGAACCCCATGGCGGAAACTTACCTGTCAACCGAGCCAACAGCGCTTCCCGTGCGGGTCTCACCAGTAGCATCCGTGTCCCGACGTGACGGCGTCGTTAATGAGATCCGGCGCGCGGTGGTGGTGGGCTCCATCAAGCCCGGTCAAAAGCTGACCGAAGTACAGCTCTCCGAGTGGCTTAACGTCAGCCGCCCAACGGTTCGTGAAGCCCTCAATCAGATGGCCCAGGAGGGACTCCTGGTTCAGGAGCCGTACCGCGGCCTTCGGGTCGCCACGCTGGATGCCGCGGCCATCATGGATCTGGCCAACACCCGTATGGCGCTGGACATGCTCGCCGTTGAAGCGATCATCAAAGACGATTCCGGCCGGCGGATGCGGATGGTTGAGGAAAGCTGGGCCGAGTACAGCCGCGTTGAAATGGACCCGGATCCCGTTGTCCGGCACGAGAGCCACGTGGCTTTCCACCGAAAACTGTGGGCGGCGTCGGAGAACGCTTTACTTTTGCGCCTTTGGCCCGTCACCGAGGCCCACGTCACGATCATCCTGGCGCAGGATCAGGCCACGCGTGCTGACCCTGTACGCGCCCACCGTGTACACGTGAAGCTTGTCGAGGCGATCCGGACGAAGGATATGAAGATCATCCGCAAGGCCTTCAAAGAACACACCATTGACAGTGCGCAGGAACTTATCGCACTTCTGGACAGCACATCCGAAAAGGAGAAGTAGGGCACATGAAGGTATTGATCGTTGGCGCCAACGGCCTGCTCGGCTCCGCGGCCGTGGCCGCGCTCAAGGGCAGGCATGAAGTCATCGAGGCATCCCGCTCGGGTGAGGTGAGCGTCGATCTTACCGATCCCCAATCAATTCTCCGAATGTTCAAGGAGGTGGGAACCGTGGATGCCGTCATCTCGTGCACTGGCTCGGTTCCGTTCAAACCATTAGCTGAACTGACAGCTGAGGACTTCCGATCCGGTTTTGAGGACAAGGTGATTGGGCAGGTGAACCTGGCCCAGTTGGGCGTGGACTACCTGTCCGACGGCGGATCAGTCACCCTGACCACCGGGGTACTGGCTCGCGAGCCCATCCTGACCGGGGCCGCAGCCTCCTTGGCAAATGGCGCCTTGGAATCCTTCGTGATGGCCGCAGCCGCAGAGCTACCACGACGCATCCGCATCAATGCCGTCAGCCCTACCGTCCTTGCTGAAGCAACCGGCTACCACGAGTTCTTCCCTGGCTTCCAGCAGGTTCCTGCGGAGACGGTCGGCCGCGCCTACGTCAAGTCCGTAGAAGGCATCCAGACAGGGCAGATATACGCCCTCGACTAGACAAACCTCCCGAAGGCCGGGTCGCCCCCATGGCGGACCCGGCCTTTTTTCTGCCCTTTTTGCCATTAAAAATCGGCTTCTTTTCACTCAGCCGAGACTTCTTTGAAAAAGGGCTGGACGTGGCAGCAATCACACGCTAGCTTTTAACTAACAAACAGATTGTTTGACAACCAAACAAACAATCAAGGGCCACGTAGCGGGCCTACCCCTTCGGCCCCGCCGATCACGGCAAAGCCCACGAAGATTCCCCACGAGCTGGCAGCCAGCGGTAACCGCGGCCAGCCCGGTCACCCGTTCCCGTCAAGAGGGTTAAACCATGACCAAGACAAGCAAGATCACCCTGGCAGTTCTCGCCATCGTCGCACTCTCCCTTGCCGCCGGCTTTTTCGGCAGCGGCCTGCGAGGAAACACCGCATCTGCCTCAGCAAGCTCGAGCCAAGGCTCGTTCATCGAGGACATCAAGAAGCGCGGTGAGCTCCGTGTGGGCGTCGCCATCGCTCCGCCGATGACCACCCAACAGCCCGACGGCACCCTGGGCGGACCCAACCTGATCCCCCTCGAGGAGCTGGCCAAACAGCTCGGGGTGAAGCTGGTCCCGGTGGCCGCTGAATGGAAGAACATCGTGGCTGGCCTGCAGGCCAACCGCTACGACTTCGCGGCAAACCTGGACTACACCGTGGAAAGGTCACTCGCGATTTCCTTCACGAACCCCGTGTACGAATACCCCGGAGTCTTCCTGGTCAAGGCAACCTCGCCCTACTCCACCTCGGAACAGATCATCCAGAGTGGTGGCCAGATCGCCACGGCACAGGGCGCTGCTCCGGAAGCGACGCTCAAGGGCCTGACGCAGAACATCATGCCGATGGACTCCTACTCCAACGCCATCTCAGCGATCCAGGCCGACCGCGCAGTTGCTGAATTCACGGACCTTCCCACTGCTGAGTCCCAGGCACAAGCGGACAAGTCCTTGAAGATTGTGGTTCCGGAACCGGAGATCTACTCAGGCACCGCCGCCTACGGTGTCCCCGCAAGCATCGATGCCCGCTCCATGCAGATCGTGAACATCGCCATCGAACGGGCCCAGAAGAGCGGCACACTCGCCCAGGCCTACGCCAAGGTCAACTACTTCGAGGTTGACAGCCTCGGCGACCTCCAAAAGAAGTAACCTGGCAAGGAGCCAAGCCATGAACTACAACTTCGACTGGGACGTAGTAGCCCGGGCACTTCCAGCAATGATGCAGGGCCTGGGAATCACTCTCCAGATAACTGTCATCACCATCGTCATCAGCATGATCCTCGCGGTTCCCGTGGCCGTGGGCCGCATGTCCAAAATCGAGGTCGTCCGCTGGGCAGCACAGGCCTACATCGAGGTCTTCCGGTGCACCCCGCTGCTGGTCCAGCTGTTCTGGATCTTCTACGCGATGCCGGCACTGACCGGTGTCACCCTCCCCGGCTACGTCTCGGCGATCATCGCCCTGACCTGCAACCTCACAGCTTTCATGGCAGAGGCCTACCGCAGTGGCTTCCAAGCCGTACCCGTGGAACAGGTCGAAGCCGGCCGGATGCTCCAGCTCAGCCGCTTTCAGCAACTCCGCTACATCATCGTTCCACAGGCGCTTCGCCAACAGCTACCGGTCATCCTCTCCCTGAACATCTCGCTGTTCAAGGACACCGCACTGGTGTCCACCATCGCTGTGGCTGACCTGATGTTCGTAGCCAACACCATTTCCTCGCAGACCTACCGGTCATTGGAAGTGTTCACACTTGCGGCGATAGTCTATTTCGCCATCGCCTTCCCGGTTTCCCTGGCCACGAGCGCATTGGAACGCCGGATGCAGAACAACGCAGGCATGGGGGCAAAACCGAAAGCCGGAATTGTTGCCCGTATGATGCCGGGTTCGCGCGTGGCGGTGTCGCGATGAGCCACGCACTCAGCCCACAGCTTCCCACCACCACCGCGCAGAAGGACAATGATGTGAGCGAACAGAAGGGCATCCAGGTGGCCACTCCCGAGCACACGCAGGGCACCGCAGGTAATGGACAGGTTTTGGTGGAAGCCCGCGGCCTACAGAAGAGTTTCGGTATCCGCCAGATCCTGAAGAACGTCGATTTCCAGATGAACAAGGGCGATATCACGGTCATCATCGGCAAGTCCGGCTCAGGCAAGTCCACGCTGCTCCGGGCCCTTGCCGGACTTACGGACCCTGATGAGGGCGAAATCCTGGTGGACGGCCGCACCGTATTCGCAGAACAGAAGCGCACCAAGGAATGGACCAAGGTACGCTCCGAGGTGGGCATGGTGTTCCAGACCTACACCCTCTGGCCGCACATGAACGTCCTGGACAACCTGGTGCTTGCTCCCCGCAAGGTCCGCGGCGCCGCCGGCTCGGAATCGCGCGACCGCGCCGAAGCAGCATTGGACGAAGTCGGCATGAAGCACCACATCCTCAGCCGTCCCACCCAGTTGTCCGGTGGCGAACGGCAACGTGTCGCCATTGCCCGTGCACTGATGATGAAGCCCAAGCTCCTGCTCTGCGACGAAATCACCTCAGCCCTCGATCCACCCGTGGCGGCCGAGGTCCTGGATGTCCTCCGCCGACTGAAGGAGGAGGACGGCATCGCAGTCGCCTTGGTTACCCATGACATGGCCTTCGCTTCCAAAGCAGCTGACCGCGTGGTGTTTTTCCACGACGGAGAAATCGCCGTCAACGCCACACCGGAAGCAGCCTTCGATGATTGCGACAACCAAGACCTCAAGAAGTTCGTCGACGCGGTCCGGTTCTAAGCCGGAGAACGCAGCGAGAAAGGAAATACAGTGCACACCGTAGTCATTGGTGGCGGGGTTATCGGCCTCACCCAGGCCTACCACCTGGCCCGCGAGGGCGAGAGCGTCACCGTCATCGATGCCCGGGCTACCGGCCTCGGTGCATCGAAGGTCAACGCGGGATGGATCTGCCCGGCAGAATCGGCACCCGTGCCGGGACCCGGCGTCGTCCTCAAATCCATGAAGTGGATGCTCCGCCCGGACAGCCCGCTCTACATCAAGCCTTCCCTCGATCCGGCTTTCGTCCGGTTCATGCTGGGTATGTGGCGTAAGTCCAATGCTCGCGACCAACGCGCAGGATTTGAAGGTCATCTGCGCCTCGCCGCAGACACCCTCCAGATCTTCGACGAGTACCGCGCCGATGGCATGGACTTCGAGATGCATACCGACGGGCTGCTCATGGCGTTCATGGAGCAGGACAACTTCGACCACCACATCGACAACCTCGATTTGGCGTCCCAGTACGGCCGGCAGCCAAAGGTGCTGGACCGGGATGCCGTTCACGAGCAGGAACCGCTTCTCACCGACGGCGTACTGGGTGGCATCTACTTCCCACAGGAGCGCCATGTGGATCCGGGGGCCATGGCAACCGCCCTGCACCGCCGGCTTGTGGCCATGGGCGTGAAGGTTATCGAGAACTCCCCCATCGATTCAGTGCAGGGCTCCGGAGACAGGGTCACGTCCGTGGAAAGCGGCGGAAACCGCTACGCGGCCGACAAGTTTGTCCTCGCCGCAGGCGCTTGGAGTGGAAACCTGTCCAAGCAGTTCGGCGTTGCCCTGCCGGTACGCCCCGGTAAGGGATACAGCGTTGAAGTACCAGCACTGGGCCTGCGCAGCGCGATCAACCTCTGGGATGCCAAGGTTGCGGTGACACCATTCAACGAACGGCTCCGCATCGCCGGCACCATGGAGTTCGGCGGACTTGACGAGAAAATCAACCAAGTCCGGGTCGATGCGATCCTGCGAGCTCCAGCGAAATACTTCCGCAACTGGGAAGCACCGGCCACCAAGCCGACGCCGATGGCCGGAATGCGGCCGATGACACCGGACGGACTCCCTGTCATTGGACATCTGGGACACCTGGAGAACACTTTTGTCTCCACGGGCCACGGGATGATGGGCATCACCCTCGCACCGGGCACCGCAGCCGCCCTTAGCGATCTGATCCTGCATGGCCGGACGGCCGAGACACTTCAACCGTTCAGGGCCGACCGTTTCCGTGGCGTCCAACGCCAACCGGTCCCGGCCCTCTAAAACCCTTCCGCATCGATGCGGACCACTATTCTTCCCGAAAGGAACCACCACATGTCCCACCTCAAGAAGGACCTCCGCGGCATCCTCGCAGCCGTCACCACCCCGTTCACCCAGGATGGCTCCGCGATCGACGAGCCGGCACTGCAGCGCCAGGTGGAGCGCTTGGTCTCGGCGGGCATTCACGGCATCGTACCCACCGGCACCACCGGCGAATTCACTACCTTGTCCGCCGACGAATACCGTCGCGTGATCGAGCTTTACGTCAAGGGCGCGGACGGACGCATTCCCGTTGTGGCCGGTATCGGTGCGCTCTCCACCCAGGGCGCCATCGATCTTGCCCAGCACGCCGAGAACGTGGGCGCTGATGCGATCATGCTGGTTCCGCCGTTCTACGATCCCCTGGACCTTAGCACTCTCAAGTCCTTCCTCTCGGCAGTTGCAGGTTCCATCTCCCTGCCGATTGTGTACTACAACGTACCGGGCGCCACCGGCATCCAGCTCACGGCAGCCGAACTCGCCGAACTGGGCGACATCGAGGGCGTGGACTACATCAAGAACACCTCTGACGACGCCGTGGGCCTGGCCGAACTCCTCGCCAACCACTCGGACCGCATCAAGGCCTTCAACGGCTGGGACACCCTGACGTTCTTTGGGATCGCCTCCGGAGCGGAAGCCTCGGTCTGGGGAACCGCAGGCGTGGTCCCGGAGCTCGCGGTCGAATTCTGGAACGCACTGGCCGAAGAGAAAGACCTGGTCCGTGCCCGGGAACTCTGGAAGCACCTCTGGGCCATCAGCGATTTCCTTGAGTCCGTCAACTACGTCGCTGGCATCAAGGCTGGCTTGGAACTTATCGGCGAGCCCGTTGGCCCGGCCCGTCTGCCCATCCAGCCCCTCCCCGCTGAAGAACGCGAGCGCTTCGCCCGCATCCTCCAGGACGCCGGAGTCCTCCCGGTCGTAGCAGCATGATGCAGCGCTCCACCAGCACCGGTCTATCCGGAAAGCTCGTCCTCGACGCCATCGAAGTACACGCGGAGGGCGAACCGGGGCGGATCTTGACCTCCGCTGCCAGCCTCGTCAAAGGCGGGACCATGGTGGAGCGTCTGCAGTACTGCAAGGAGAACCTGGATTGGCTGCGCCGGCTCATGTTGCATGAGCCGCGCGGCTACCCGGGCCTGTGTTCGGTGATCCTCCTGCCTCCGGTGAACGAAGGGTCCGATTTCGGCATCGTTGTCCTGGAACAGGGAGGGTTCACTCCGATGTCCGGCTCGAACACCATTTGCGCGGTCACCGCAGTGCTGGAACAAGGCATAGTACCGGTCCGCGGACCCGAAACCGTGGTCACCATCGACACCGCTGTCGGCGTCGTCACCGCCGTCGCGCGGGTAGAAGGTGGCAAGGTGCTTTCGGTGACTGTCGTGAACGTCCCCGCCTTCGTCGTCGAACTTGACCACCCCCTGCAGGTGCCCGAGTACGGCACCGTGCCGGTCGACGTCGTGTTCGGCGGGCAATTCTTCGCCCAGGCCCGTGTGGCGGATCTCGGACTGGAACTGCATCCGGACAACGGCAAGGAACTCGCCCGGGCAGGGGCACTGATCAAGATGGCCGCGCTGGAACAGATCCACCCCATCCACCCGGAGAATCCTGCAATCGCCGGAGTCAACCTCGTCATGCTGCACACCGGCGACCGCGTGGCCGGACGGCAGGACCGCAACACAGTGGTGCTGTCCAACGGCAAGCTCGTACCCAGCGACCCTTCCACCTGGACCGGCGCACTGGACCGCTCCCCCTGCGGCACCGGGACATCGGCACGCATGGCAGCATTGCATGCCCGGGGCCAACTGGCCGTCGGTGAGGACTTTTCGCACCACAGCATCATCGGCAGCGAATTCATCGGCCGCCTGACAGGCACGACGACGGTCGGCCGTCGGGAGGCGGTCCTGCCCACCATTACCGGCCGCGGCTGGGTCACCGGAACCAGTCAATGGGTGCTGGACCCCACCGACCCCTTCCCCACGGGATACACCGTGGGCGACATCTGGGCCCCCGGCGCCTAATTTCCCTCCCCGCGAGATGGCATTTGATGGCAGTCTTTGCCCAAACCATTGCCACTAACTGTCATCTCGCGCACCCAAAAATCTTAGAAAGCAGGAGATGTGAGTCAGTTCATCAATGGCAAGCTCGTCGAAGGCACCACCGGCGAAACCGTGGACGTCAAGGACCCATCCAATGGCCAAACCATCCGGACCATCACCCTTGCCGGCAGCGACGACGTCAATGCCGCAGTCCAGGCCGCCAAAGACGCGTTCCCGGCGTGGTCCCGTGCGACGCCCGCCGAACGTTCGGCCGTGCTGACCAAGTTCGCCGCACTCATGGAAGAACGCGCCGAAGAGTTCGCCCAGTTGGAGTCCCGCCAGGCGGGCAAACCCATCAGGCTCACCCGCGAGTTCGACGTCCCCGGGACCATAGACAACATCGCCTTCTTCGCCGGTGCCGCCAGGAACCTGGAAGGCAAGGCCACAGGCGAATATTCCCCGGACCACACCTCCTCGATCCGCCGCGAAGCGATCGGTGTGATTGGTTCGATATCCCCGTGGAACTACCCGCTGCAAATGGCCGCGTGGAAGATTCTGCCCGCCATCGCCGCCGGCAACACCATCGTTCTCAAGCCGGCCGAGATCACCCCGCTGACTTCGCTGCTGTTCGCTGAAGTTGCCACCGAGGCTGGCGTCCCGGATGGCGTCATCAACGTCCTTACTGGTCGTGGCTCAACAGTCGGCGCCGAGCTGCTCCGCCACCCTGACGTGGACATGCTCTCGTTCACCGGCTCCACTGTTGTGGGGCGTACCGTCCTGGAAGCCGCGGCAACCACGGCCAAGCGTGTGCACCTGGAACTCGGAGGCAAGGCCCCGTTCGTGGTATTCGACGACGCCGACCTCGAAGCCGCGATCCATGGTGCCGTTGCCGGCTCCCTGATCAATACCGGCCAGGACTGCACCGCCGCCACCCGCGCAATCGTGCACAGCTCCCTCTATGAGAAGTTCATCGAAGGCGTTGCCGGTCTTTACGCCAAGGTCAAGCTCGGCCCCACCCAGGATCCTGCCACCGACCTCGGCCCGCTCGTATCCCGCAAGCACCAGGAAACTGTGGCCGGAATGGTCGAGCGCGCCCGTGCTTACGCCCGGGTGATCGGCGGCGGCGTACCCGACGGCGATCTGGCCAGCGGTTCCTATTACCGACCCACCCTTGTGGCTGACGCTACCCCGGACAGCGAGATTTTCCGCGACGAAGTCTTCGGTCCTGTCCTGACCGTGACCCCGTTTGAGACCGATGATGAAGCCATCACCCTCGCCAACGACACCCCCTACGGGCTGGCCGCCTCGGCGTGGACCAAGGATGTCTACCGGGCGCTGCGGGCTACCCGGGAAATCCGGGCCGGCGCAGTCTGGGTCAACGACCACATCCCGATCATCAGCGAAATGCCTCACGGTGGCATGAAGCAATCAGGCTTTGGCAAGGACATGTCCACTTACTCCCTAGACGAATACACCGTGGTCAAACACGTCATGTTTGACCTCACCGGCGCCCAAGCCAAGGACTGGCACCGCACCATCTTCACCCTCAACGAGCTAAACGGGAAAGGCCAATGACGACGACGGGACTCGCCGGACGCTTCTTCGGCAAGTCTGCGTTGGTCACCGGCGCTGGTGGCGGCATCGGATCCGCCATCAGCCGGCGACTGGCCGCTGAGGGTGCGTACGTATACGTGGCGGATGCTAACGAGATGGCAGCAAAGGACGTCGCGGAGGCGATCGAATCCGACGGTTTCATGGCCGAGCCACTCGTGTTTGACTTGCTCGATCCTGAGGCGAGCGCCAGGGCGGTCGACGAGGCTGTGGAAGCACGGGGACGGCTGGACGTGTTGGTCAACAATGCCGGCATCAATCGACGGGGTGACCTGCTCTCCATCACGGAGGATGATTGGGACCTGTCCTTCGCCGTCAATGTCGATTCCCTGTTCCATCTTTGCCGTGCCGTGCTCCCCCATATGATCGCGGCAGGAGGTGGCTCCATCGTGAACACCGCGTCGCAGTGGGGCCTCTACCCGGCGCCGGCCCATATCGCCTACAACGTTTCCAAGGCAGCGGTCGTTGCTTTCACCAAGAACCTCGCCCGGGACTATGCGCCGAACAACATCAGGGTGAACGCCGTTGCCCCTGGAGAAGTCCGTACACCGATGCTCGAAGCAGGGTTGGCCCGGAACGGTCGCAGCGTGGCGGAACTCGACGCCCTGGTGCCGTTTGGGCGGATCGGACAGCCCGAAGAAGTCGCTGCGCTGGTGGCCTTTCTGGCTTCCGATGAAGCTCCCTTTATCTGCGGATCGGTGGTCGAGATTACCGGCGCCCAGGCAGTGGCATGATCACTGGTATGTTGGCCGGCAAGACGGTGCTGGTTACCGGGGCCTCAAGGGGCATTGGGCTCGCCACCGCTGTCGCTCTGCACCGCGAGGGTGCCCATGTGGTGCTGCACTACGGCAACGACCAGGACTCAGCGCGGACAACAGCTGACAGGCTCGGCGATCGCGTCCATCTGGTCCAAGGAGATCTAAGAGACCCTATTGAACGCCATCGGGTCTGGCGGGAAGCAGTGGGCTGGCGTGATGGCGTCGACGTTCTAGTGAACAACGCCGGGGCCTGGCTGTCGTCGTCGATTGACTGTCCCGACACGTGGCGACTGGGCTGGGAAGCGAATTATGAGCTCAACCTTCTTGCCCCAGCCGATCTTTGCCGCCTTGCAATCCTGGGGTTCCGCGAGCGAGGCGGTGGGATCATCGTGAACATCACCAGCCGCTCGGCCCACAGAGGGGACGACGCCGAACACCTCGCCTATGGTGCCTCGAAGGGCGGACTCCTTGCACTCACAAAGGGGATTGCCCGCGGCTTCGGCAAGGAGAACATCCTGGCCTACGCCGTTGCGCCAGGCTGGGTGGCCACGGATATTGCTGGAGACCTCGCCGCTGACGCCGCGGTCCTTGCCGGACTCCCGCTCGGCGAAGTCACTCCCCCGGATGATGTGGCTGAAGTGGTCGCGTTCCTGGCATCCGGGCGTTCGAGACACTCCACCGGATCAACCATAGATATCACCGGCGCCGACTACGTCCGCTAGGAGCTCGCCTGCCCCGGTGAGTTGCCTCATTAGGGGCCTGCCGCCGTCGAATCTGAAATCTTTGAAAGGGGACCCATGCGGTTCAGTCGTACGCTCACCGTGGTGGACGCCCATGCGGAGGGCGAATCCGGCAAAGTCGTTGTAGGCGGTGTCGGGCCGGTGCCAGGCTCGTCTATGTTCGACAACAATGCTGAGGCGGACTTTGGGTACATCATCCTGGAGTCAACGGAATACCCGGCGGATCAAGAAGGCAGCAGCCGAACAACTGGACGTCACGCATCCGCTCGAATCGTCTCCCCCGGCCGGCTTGACCGTTCGCCATGCGGCACAGGAACATCTGCTCGGCTTGCCTTGCTGCATGCCCGCGGCCAACTCCGATCACTTCCTACAACCAACTGGTCCTTGACCCAACCGACCCCTTCCCAGAAGGATTCGTCGTTGGGAAACCGTGGAAAGCTGAGTACTGACATGACGAACGGACCCATTACCGACTGGTCCAATCTTGCGGGCGCCCATGTGGAGATCCGCCAACAGGGTGCGGCCATCTGCACAGGAACCGTAGACGCGGTGACTGAGGATGGCAGCATCCTCTGGGTTTACGCAGAACCTTATGGCCGGCGGTTATTCGAGAAGGCAGAATATTTTGAAGCGTGGGCTGCCGAGGAACGGCTCGGCTTCCACTACAGGATGGCTATGGGTTGGACACGTCCCGTGCCCGGCCAGTAACCCTCAGTCCTTACCGCCCGAGCCGGCTACGCAGATCCTCTGCCGCGAGATCGGATGCTTCTATGGCACCGGCCAGGTAGCCCGCCTCAGCAGGACTCACTTCGCTGCCTGCCAGCACGATCCGGTCCGCCCACGCCCCTTGAACCCATGAGGCTGACGGCGCTGGGTGGCCGCTGGACGCAACGTCCTGCGCTGTGGCTGTGAATTCATCGAACGCCCAGTCTTTGAACAGAGTCGCCTCCGGAGTTCCAGCTTGAGGGCCGAACAGCCTTGTGAACTGTGCCAAGCAAGCTTCCTTGATGGCCTCCTCGCCCATGGACTGCCGTTCCCCCGGGCCGATCCCGAGAAACCCGAAGAGAGCAGGTCTTCCTGATTCGGTGGTTGCGTCATGGATCTCCAGCATGGGGCCAACCATGCTTTGCGCCGTCCCCGACAACCCGTCCTCACGCCAGAAGGGCGTGTCATAGAGTGCAAAGAACTTGGCTTGTCCGGCCATCCACGTCGGCGTATCCCGCCAGAGGGCCGACGTCGCAGTTTCGGGCTCCGGATTGAAGGTGATCGTGGCTTCAAGCAACCTTGGTGGCAAGCAGAACGCCACGAACCGACTTCTTAGTGATTGTTCCGAGCCCTGAGCGTCGCGGAAAATCACGTCGACGCCGTGGGTCTCAAGTGAAAGTCCCGTAACCAGTGAGTTAAGGCCTATGGCTTCAGCCACCACCTTGTCCGACAACGCCCTCACAAGCGCCGCAGAACCACCTGAGAGCCGCATGGTTTCAGCTGAACTGCCGACGCCCGTGTAACGTCCGGCCGGCTCCCGGGACATGCGCTCAAACACCACGTCTCCGTCGCTGCTCTGGGCGAAAGCCTCGAGTTTCAGCTCATCGACAAGTCTCGCGAGTGCCGGCTGCAGTCTTGGCCAGTACCACGACGGCCCGAGATCAAACCCGTCCGCGCTGGGCTCACCTTCGGCGTCCACCGTCAAGACCCGCCCGCCAAGACGACCCCGGGCCTCCAGCAACCGGCACGAGATGCCTGCCTCCGAAAGGTTTCGCAGGAGGTTGAGCCCTGAAACTCCGCCACCAACAACCACGACTTCGACGGGTTCGTCCATTAGCAGCAACCTCTTTCCTCAGCCTGCCCGTGTCTACCATCATCATGTCCCAGTTTCCTTGGAAGCGGGAAAGCGGAAGCGAGACGGCCGTCTGGCACATTTCATAGACCCCAAGCGGAATAATTCGGCTGCGGTTTGCTGGAGTTCCCAGAAAACACCCACAAAAGCACTGGCTGAATACGTTTGGAAAAAATATATAGACCGGTCTATTCTAATGTCATGGCAACCAAAGGAAACCTGACAAAGGAACGGCTCACAGAGTCCATGCTCCAGCTCATACAGACCAGCGGCTACAGCGGCACGGGCCTAAATGCTGTGATCGAACACGCCGGAGCACCAAAGGGGTCGGTCTACTTCCACTTCCCCGACGGGAAGGAAGGCCTGGGCGTGGCAGCAGTCGAACTCGCGGCGAAGCGGTTCGAGACATTGATTGTAGAGGCGGCCCTTTCCGCGGACGGTGCTGCTGAGGCTGCCCGCGCCGCTATCGAGGCTCTGACGACTATCGTCAGCGAGAGCAACTTCCGGCTCGGCTGCCCGGTCTCCGTCGTCACCCTGGAGATGGGCGCGGAGAGCGAGCGTCTGCGGGAGGCTTGCGCCACTGCCTTCGAGTCGTGGATCACCCCGACGGCCGCGCTCCTCGAGGCCGACGGTCTTGACGCCAAGGAGGCCCGGGCCCTGGCAACCGTTGTTGTGTCGACGATCGAGGGGGCGGTCATCGTCTCTCGTGCCATGCACGACACCCAACCCCTGATTTCGGCCGCTGACGTCGTATCGGAACTCATCAAGCAGCGCTGCCTAAAAATTGAGGGGACGCGATGACACACCATGGAGACAACCGTCACGCGTTGGTCTTCGGGGCCTCGGGACTGGTGGGCCGGCACATGGTCCTTACCCTCGCCGAGGCTGGTGCGAGGGTCACGGCCGCAGTTCGAACCGCCGAGTCCGGAACGCGTGTTGAGCAATGGGTCAGGGAGCGTGGCCTGACACGGAGCATCAGCACCACGATCGTCGACTTCGATGCTCCTGAGATCCTGGCGGGGGGTCCATCGGCGTTCCCGTTTATCACCGAGATTCACAACTGCGCCGGGTCCTACCGATTCGGGATGACTGCCCAGGAGGCACGCAGCGCGAACGTCGGCATCGTCGAGAAGCTGATCGACTTCGCCGAAGACCTACCAAATCTCCAGCGAGTCGTCCACGTGTCGGGCTACCGCGTCGGCGGGCAGGACCCTGCAACTGTTCCATGGTCAGATGAACACCGCACCGCGGCCTACAGGGAACTTGGCGCCTACGAAGCATCAAAGGTGGAATCCGATGCCATCTTCCAAGCCCGGGCTCTGGAAAGCGGAATACCTTGGACCATCGTCAACCCGTCCAGTGTGATCGGAGACAGTGCCACCGGGGAGTCCGACCAACACATCGGGCTGGTCACCACCATCGAGCAGATCTGGGACGGCACCGCGGCGGCACTGCCCGGAAACGAGACGACTTTCCTGCCGGTCGTCACAGTCGACTATCTGGCGGCGTTCATGGCGGCGGCGGCGATCGATCCCGTAGCAGCGGGCAGGGCCTACTGGGTTCTCGACGACGCTACCCCGCCGCTGGCAGACCTGCTCACGCACGTCGGCCAGCATCTCGGTGTCAAAGTCCCGCGGGTAAAGATGCCGATCGGTGTCATCAAGCGGCTCCCGCAATGGATGACCAAGGCGGATCCCGAGACGCTTACCTTCCTGTCGTCGGACCGCTACCCGACAGAGCCCGCCATCGAGTTCGCCAACAAACACGGAATCCAAATGCCTGACGTTGTGCTTTCCCTCGAAAAATGGACTGACCACCTGGCTGCGCATCGGTTTGGTGCCGTGATGGCGGATAGCCGTCGATTTGTGGACGTTGGCGGCCTGAGGACCTTCGAGCTGGGAATACCCGAATCCAATCGGGTGATTCTTCCTGGCTTGCCAGTCAACGCAGACACGTGGGCCGAAGTGGCGTCGGGCATCGGCGCGCGGGTCGTAGACCTGCCCGGCCTGGGCCTCAGCAGGGGAAAAGGCGTTCAGGACTGGGAACGGTGGCTGCCCGGTGTGCTGAGTGGTCAACCTACTCACCTCATCGGCCATTCCATCGGTGCGGCTGCGGCAGTGGTCGCAGCTGACCGCATCCCGGGCCATGTCAGCTCCCTCACGCTGATCGCACCGTTCTTCCTCCAGGACCGGATGCGTGCCTCAGCCAGACTGCGGCCGCTCGTACCCACGTACTTGCGACACATCAGCCCCGCACGGCTGGCACACCAACTGACCGGATCAGAAGCCAGCGCGGCTGCTCTCGAGTCGAGTCTGAGTGACCTCAAGCGAAGCAGTGCCAAGAGGGTAGCCGAACACCTGACCCTTGCGGGATCGAAGAGGTGGCGAGCCGAACTCCAAGAAGCGCTTGGGCGATTCAAGGGCCCGGTCCGTATCATCACGGGAAGCGACGACCCAATCGCCCCAATCGCCGTAAAGCAGCTCGAGTTACTCCCAAACATTGAGCTGATCTCGATACCGGGTGCGGGGCACCATCCGCAACTGACCCACAACCATGCGCTCGTTGCTCTGCTCAAATCCCCTGTCGCGTGACAGGATGCCCGCGGTTTGGGCGCACTCCTCGTGGCCTTTTCGGCGCGAGGACGACTCCTTCGGCGGTGACTTGATGGTCGCGCTTCCACGGGTCTGCAGAAGCGGCGAACCCACTCGTCAAACTCCACTGAATCCACAAGCAGCCCTATCCTGCGTTTTCCCGCCTTACCTCGCTTGTCGCGGTGGCGGCAACAGTCCCGCCGGGTGTGAAAGACGCGGGCGCTCTCATCCATCCGGACGGGGCGTGGGCTGTTCCTTCCGTGCCAGGTCAAATCCTCGGCCCGAATGGGATACTAAGCTATGGCTTTTTCCTCGGGCAGGGGCACTCCGGGTGTGGTGGCAGTGGTCGGTGCGACCGGCCGGCAGGGATCGGCCGTGGTCCGTCACCTCCTCAAAGACGGGTGGCAGGTGCGCGCCCTGACCCGAAATCCGTCCAGCGACGCTTCGCAGGCCCTGCGCGCGCTCGGCGCCGAGGTTCAGCAGGCGAACACCGAGGATCCCGGCTCTCTTCGGACACCGTTCGAAGGGGCCTACGGGCTTTTCAACGTCCAGAATCCCATGACCAGTGGAATCGACGCCGAAGTCCGGCAAGGTAGCAACGTGGCGGAGGCCGCAGCTGAAGCAGGCATACGCCACGTGGTGTACGGGGCGGCAGGAGTCAGCGACCAGCCGACAGGCGTCGGCTCCTGGGACTCAAAGCTGGTCATCGCCCGGCGCTTTCGCGAACTCGGACTGCCGCTCACCGTGCTCCGGCCGATGGCGTTCATGGAACTGATGACGGACAAAGGTTACTACCCACAGTTTTCCACCTGGCACCTGATGCCAAAGCTGATGGGCCCGACCCGGCCGCTGGGCTGGCTGTGCGTTGACGATCTGGGTGCCATCGCCGCCCGGATGTTCGCCGACCCCGAACGGTGGAGCGGGGCGGTGCTGGGACTGGCATCGGACGTGCGGTCAATAGACGAGTGCCGCACTCTATGGCAGGAACGGACCGGACGAAAGCCCCGTGGGTTGCCAATGCCGGAGAAGTTGTTTGAACGGTTCGTGGGGAAGGACCTCACCACCATGTGGCGATGGCTGCGGACCGGGCAGTTCGACATGAGTACGCAGGCAACGCGCGAGATCCTGCCCGAGGCCCGGACGATTAAGGAATGGCTGATACAACGGCCAAAGTGAGCGGTGCTGAGCAGGCGGCAGTGCTTACAAAGCCGGTAGTTGTTTGTGCCGGCTGCTTGTTGCGCTCCGGAATCTGCTGTCCACTCGGGCAATCGCTGTGCCTGTGGTGGACGTCAGGATCACTCGGGTTGCTGTAGAAGTACGGGCTGACGAGCATGAGGCCTCCTAATATTTGGCCCGCAACATGCGAACTGACATCAAAGCAGATGTCACCTATGACAATTTCAGCTGGAGTGACTCCACCAGAAGATCCAGCGGCTGCGTGATGTCGCCCAGTACGTGGGCCTCGTCCGCCTCCAGGTCCTCCAGGGCGGCGAACTGTGAGTCCAGCAGGGCGCGCGGCATGAATTCGTGGGAACGGGCATCCATCCGGGCGCCGATTGTTGCCGCGGTGCCGGTGAGGTGGACGAAGACGACATCCGGTGCATAACTGCGCAGGAGGTCCCGGTACCTGCGCTTGAGCGCAGAGCAGGCAACTATCGGCGGGACTCCCGCGCCGCCGTCGTTCTTCCCTGCGAGCAGCTCCCCCAGCCGGGCAAGCCATGGCTCGCGGTCCGTGTCCGTCAACGGAATCCCGGCGGCCATCTTCTGCTTGTTGGATGCAGGATGGAAATCATCCCCGTCCAAGAACGGCATGCACAGCCCCTGCCCAAGGAGGGCGCCTACCGTGGACTTGCCGCAGCCCGATACACCCATGATTACCAAGGGAGGCAGCTGCCCGCTCACAGGGCATCACCCGGTTCCCCAAAGCTGAGGAGGACCTTGCCGGAGGTGGTGGAGTCTTTGGCGACCTCGAAGGCGTGCAGGGCATCGGCCAGGGGGTATTCGTGGGTGATCACGGGATCGATGTGCAGGGAATCGTCTGCGAGGGCCGTTATGACCTCATCGATTTCGTCGTTGAAGCGGAAGGAGCCCTTGAGCTCGAGTTCGCGGGTGATGGCCAGCGAGATGGGCACCGGCTGCATGCCGGTGGGCAGCAGGCCGACCATGACCACGGTGCCGCCGCGCGCCGCGCCGTTGATTGCGGACGCGAGGCCGTGGTGGTTGCCGGAGGATTCGATGACGACGTCGGCCTCC
This sequence comes from Paenarthrobacter aromaticivorans, assembly GCF_019038615.1. Taxonomy (NCBI): domain Bacteria; kingdom Bacillati; phylum Actinomycetota; class Actinomycetes; order Micrococcales; family Micrococcaceae; genus Paenarthrobacter; species Paenarthrobacter aromaticivorans. The sequence continues at coordinate 417,056 of NZ_JAHOPC010000002.1, read as the reverse complement.
ACGGCCGCGATGGCTGCGGTGTCCGCGGCGTTGACTACCTCATCCGCCCCGACGGCCCTGGCGATCTCCAGGGGCTTGGAGTGCAGGTCGACGGCGGTGATGTGGGCGGCTCCGGCACGTTTGAGGACGGCGACGGCGAGAGCGCCGATGGGCCCGGAGCCGATCACCAAGGCCGTCTTGCCGTTGATGTCGCCAGCGCGGGACACGGCATGCCAGGCCACGGACGCGGGTTCGATCAGGGTCGCGGTGCGCAGGTTCAGTCCCTCGGGCAGCGACCGGAGCATCCGCACCGGCAAGGTGACGTACCGGCTGAACGCGCCGTCCGTGTGCGGGTAACGGGCGGCACTGCCCAGGTAGGTGCAGCCCGGGGACAGATTGGGGCGGTCCGCCGGGTACCTCCCGGCGCCCGGGCCCGGGGTGGCGGGGTGGACGGCGACGGCGGTCCGCACCTGCGGGCCTGACCCGTTGGCCGCGGCGCGGACCACCACGCCGGAGATTTCGTGGCCCAGGACCAGCGGGGCCTTCAGGATGGACTCCCCCGCCGCGCCGTGCAGCCAGTAGTGCAGGTCCGAGCCGCAGATCCCGCCGTACCGGACCTCCACTACTGCTTCGTCGGGTGCGGGCTGGGGCAGAGGGACCTCGTCGATGCGGAGGTCGAGGGCCCCGTGGGCCACCAGAGCCAAGCCGGTTGCCGGGAGTTCTTCTGTGATTGGAGCCATCAGACCACCACCGTCATCCCGCCATCGATGAAGATGGTCTGTCCGTTCACGAAGTTGGACCCGTCCGAGGCCAGCCACACCACGGGACCGGCGAGGTCCTCCGCGGTGCCCCAGCGGTGGGCAGGGGTCCTGCCGAGGATCCAGGAGTTGAATTCCTCGTCATCCACCAGATTCTGGGTCATTTCGGTGTGAATGTAGCCGGGAGCAACCGCGTTGATCTGCAGCCCCGAGGCAGCCCATTCGGCGGTCATCGCCCGGGTGAGGTTCCGCAGCCCGCCCTTCGCCGCGATGTACGGGGCGATGGTGGGGCGTGCCAGATCCGTCTGGACCGAGCAGATGTTGATGATCTTGCCCCGCCCACGGGTAATCATGTGCCGGGCAGCCTCGCGGCCCACCAGGAAGGCGCTGGTGAGGTCCGTGGAGAGGACGCGTTCCCAGTCAGCGACATCCAGGTCGAGCATGGGGACGCGGTGCTGGATGCCGGCGTTGTTCACCAGGATTTCCAGCGGCCCCACGTTGTCCTCGATCCACCGGATGCTGCGGGCCGCGGCGCCGTCGTCGGTGACGTCGAAGGCAATGCTGTGGATCCGGCCCGGCGGGAAATTCGCTGCCATGGCCGCCTGGGCGTTCTTGAGCCGCTCCTCGTTGACGCCGTTGAGCACGACTGTTGCTCCGGCGTCGGCCAGTGCCCTGGCAAGGGCGGAACCGATGCCCCTGCTCGAACCAGTGACCAGGGCTACGCGCCCCGTGAGATCAAAAAGCCCTGTCATGTCCTGGTGATTTCCTCTTCATCGTTGTTTCGTACCGCGGCCTGCATCAGATCCCGGGGCCCTTAGAACGGGCCCTGCTGGACAAGGTTGGCCGGGGTTTGGCCGGCGGCGAGGGCCTCGAGCTGCTGTTTCAGGAGTTTCAGGATCCGGGGCTCAAAGGCCGAGGCGTTGCCGCCAACGTGCGGGGTGATGAGGGCATTCTCCGCGGCCCACAGCGGGTGGCCGGCGGGCAGCGGCTCGGGATCGACGACGTCGATGGCGCATTGCAGGCGGCCGGACACCACTTCGCGTGTCAGTGCCTCGGTGCTGATGACCGCGCCGCGGCCCACGTTCACCACCAGGGATCCGTCGGGCAGGGCGGCCAGGACTTCCGGGCCCACCAGATGGTGTGTGTTGTCGTTCAGGGGCAGAACTGAGACCAGGATGTCGTGGTCCGCGGCGAGGGTCACCAGTTCCTCCGGGCCGTGGACCTGTCCGGCCGCGTCCGTGCGTGCAGTGCTTCCCACCCGGGTAATGGTGACCTCGAAGGGTTCGAGGCGCCGGGCGAGTTCCTTGCCGATCCCGCCGATGCCCAGCAGCAAGACTTTGCGGTCCGCGAGGGACTGTCGGCGCTGGGGCTTCCAGCTTTCGGTTTGCTGATCCTTGACGGCCTGGTCGATGCCGCGCAGCTTGGCCAGGATGAGGCCCACGGCCAGCTCTGCGGTGGCAGCTGCGTGGACGCCTGAGGCGTTTGCCACTGCGGCGCCCGGACCCGCGGCCTCGCGGACGCCGTCGTACCCTGTTGACTGCGTCTGGACGAATTTAAGGTCCGGGACCTTGCTCAGGGAACCCATCACTGCCCCGGCGTCGACGTACGGGAGGATGACGCCGTCGATGCCGCCCAGCTCCTCCCCCGGCTCCTCCTTCATGTCCCACACCACGCCCCGTAGTCCATCGGGGAGTGGCGAGAGGTCAGCCAGGAGCTGGGGTTCGGGGAAACTGACTGTTTGTACTAACTGCATCTGGAGTGCCTATCGGTTGGGCGGTGGGAAGGTAGTTCGCCGGGTTTGGGTGTCGCAGGGGCGGCTTTAGTCGGAGTCCCCGCGACGGTCGAAGGTGAGGCCGCCGGGGACCTGGAAGGTGGGCATGAGTTCCAGCATGCCCACGTTGACGTGCCGAGGGGTTTCGATGGCGTAGTCCAGGGCGTTGACGATGTCGTCGGTGGTCAGCGACTCGTAGCCCTCGTAGTACGTTTGCCAGGCTTCTTCCATGGCTTCCGGGCTGCCGCCCATGTTCCGGCCGAAGATTTCTGTTTCCACGCGGCCGGGGCAGATTTCGGTGACGCGGATGCGCTTGCCCACGGTGTCGTTTCGCAGCTGACGGGAAATCTGGTGCACCGCGGCCTTGGTGGCGTGGTACACCGTGTGGCCGTAGAAGTTGTAGGTACCCGCGATGGAGCTGATGTTGACCACATGGCCGAGGTCCCGTTCCACCATTCCGGGCAGCACCAGCCGGGTGAGCTGCAGCAGCCCGCGGAGGTTGACGTCCACCAGTTCGTCGATGTCCTGCTCGGAGGAATCCAGGATGTTGCCGGGCCTGGAAACGCCCGCGCAGTTCACCAGGACGTCCAGTTTCAGGTCGCTGACGACGGCGGTCAGGGCGGCGGTGTCTGTCAGGTCCACCACGTGCGGGATTACTCCCGTACGGTCCGCCAGTTCAGCGAGGCGTTCCTCATTGCGGGCGACTGCGTGAACGGTGAGGCCGCGCTTGGCTAGCCGTTCGGCGATTGCGGCGCCCATGCCAGTGGATGCACCGGTTACGAGGGCGGTGGTGTAGTCGGAAAAAGGCATTGGTACTCCAAAAAGTGGGAATGGGCGGGCTCTTACCTCCGGCAACGGGCTGGACGTAAGAACCCCGGGTTGGCAGGGGTTAGGGATCGCGCGGCGGTTGGTGGGCGCGGAACTCGGCGGTGGGAAAAGGATTCATGATGTTCAGGCTCCTGACGCTGGGCTGAGTTCGTGCCAGCGCTGGCCGGCGCCGATGCCGAGGAGTCCGAAGACTGTGTTGATGGTGTTCCGGAGCCTGTCCAGTTCCAGGCAGGCGGTGCGGTGCATGGCTGTTGCTTCAGCCACGGTTGTCTTTCTGAACGTGATGGTGTGTCCAGGCCTGGCTTGCGCCAGGAGATCGAGGGAGCGGCTCGTGACCACTGCAAGGACCGGGTAGCCGGCCGTAACGCCGCGTCCCCGGTGCAGCACCAGCAGCTCCTCCCGGGACGGGACTTCGATGGCCCCGACCGGAACGCCGCGGGAGAGCACTTCGGAGGTGAGCTGGCGTTCGGGAAGGGCACCACCGAGCCTGAGCCCGATGTGGTTGCTGCGGGGGCTCACGGTGTAATGCGAGGTGAACAGCAGGTCTGCCGTGTCCCCGAATTCCGCGACGTCCGGCCCGCCGGTGACGTCGATGACCGGGTTGGTGGTGAAGACGGGTTTGGTGAGGCCGAGCCGGAACAGTGGCAGGCCAAGGTATGGCTGGGTGATGGGCGCCGTGGTCTTCCGCGTTTCGAGGCGGAAGCCCTCCACGAGCTTCAACCCGAAGCCCACCACAGTGTCAGGGGCGCAGCTGCCCAGCAGGCTGGGCACCGTGAAGGAGCCGTGGACGGCGATGTAGGCTCGCAGTCCGGTCCGGATTCCCCGAACTGCCACGACTTCGCCGGCCCGGACGGACACCGGCTCCCATTGCGGGCATTCCCGGCCGCCCACCGTGAGGTCCAGGGGCGCTCCGGTGACGGCGATCAGCAGGTCGGTGGCGGCTCGCATCCGGAAGTCCAGTGCGGTGAGTTCCAGGAGGGGGGCGTTGTCTTCGTTGCCCGCAAGGATGTTGGCGGCCTTGGCTGAATACTGGTCCAGGGCGCCGTTGACGGGGAGGCCGTAGGCCGGACCCTTCGTCCGGCCGAGGTCGGTGACCACGGAGTGGCCCGGCTGCAGGATGATCAGTGAACCGGTCATGGCCGGGCTTCCAGGAACTGCCCCGCGAAGTTTTCGAAGTCCTCCGCGGGGATCCGGTAGAAGCGCAGTTCATCCCCCGGGACGTAGGGCACCAGAGGTTCGCGTGCTGCGTCCAGGACCGTCAGGGGGGTCTGCCCGATGACGCACCAGCCACCCGGTGCCACTGCGGGCGCGATGACGGCCTGGCGTCCGGCCACGGACACGGCACCCGCGGGGACCGACAACCGTGGGTCCTTCAGTCTGGGGACGGGCACCGGGAAGTCCGGCCCATCCATCATCGGAGAACCTGCCGGCGCCCCGAGGCAACGGATGACGTAGGTCTTTGCGGTGTGTCTGGCGATGACGTCCTCAACGTCCAGGCCCTGGTGGTCCGCCACGCGGTCCAGGTCGGGTCCGTAGTCGCCGCCGTAAACCACGGGGACTTCGAAACGGCGCGGTTTCCGCATGGCGATGCCGGTGAAGTCCAATTGGCGCATTCCCAGGAGGACGAACGCCCGGATTTGGCGCGCGGACGTGACGTAGGGGTCGAATTCCACAAGTACCGAGTCGTAGGTAGGAACGGCCCCGTAAATGCCGTCGACGCCGGCGGTGGCCAGCCAACCCGCCAGGGAGTGGACGGTGGACCAGTTCGCTTCCGCGTCACCGGACCGTGCCACGACGCGCAGGGCGGCGTCACCGGATTCGAAAATATCCAGCGCCGTCGGCGTTGTCGTTGTCGTTGTGGCCATGGTCATGACACCCTCTGCTTTGTCTCGAGAACCTGTGCCAGCGGGGCGATAGTGACGCCCGCGGCGATCAGTTCGCTGCGGATCAGTCGGGCCAGTTCGACGGCGCCCGGGTTGTCGCCGTGCAGTAGCACCGTGTCTGCCTGGATGGCGATGTCCCTGCCGGAGGCAGTCTCGATGAGTCCTTCACAGACCATCCGCACAGTGCGCTGGACGATGACGGAGGAATCGTGGATCACGGCGCCGGGCTGGCTGCGCGGCACCAGCGTGCCGTCATCCTGGTAGGCGCGGTCGGCGATGCCCACGATGGCAACCTGCAGGCCGCGGCCTGCCGCGGCGGTGGCGAGTTCTCCGTCCTGCGCAAGAACGATCAGAGCGGGGTCCACGCGCACGGCGGCATCGGCCACTGCTTCGGCGTAGTCAGCCCTCGTGGCCACGAGGTTGCCCAATCGGCCGTGCGGAGCCAGATGCGAGACCGACCCCCCGTGGTAGGCAGCGAACGCTGTCAGTGCTCCCAGCTGGTAGATGACGTCGTTCCGGACTTCGTCAGGCGTGAGGTCCATGGCCCGGCGGCCAAAGCCGCGGAGGTCGGGAAAGCTGGGATGGGCTCCGACCCCGACTCCTTTCCGGATACATTCGGCCACAGTGGCATCCATGATGTCAGGGTCCCCTGCGTGGAAGCCGCAGGCGATGTTGGCACTGGACACGATCTCCAGGAGGGCTTTGTCGTCACCGATCGAGTAGGCACCAAAACCTTCACCAAGATCCGCTACGAGATCGATTGTGGGCATTGTGGGCCTTTCTCTGACGGGTACTGCGGGTTTAAATGAGTGTGGCATCGGAACTTAGTCGACACAAAGACGTATGTGGTATCACGCAATAGTGGAAAGTTATGACCTTCGCAAGGCGGTATTGGCGCTGACCCACGGAATATACGCAGCTCTTGTTTCGTAATTATAAAATTGGTGCGACCATAGACTCTTTCCCCTGTTTATGCAAAAAACATATGCCGCCATCAAAATCATCGATGGCTTGGAAGGGGATAGAATGTCCTGGTCATTGGAAAGTCATCTGCAATTAACCTATGCCCGAGACTCGGATCACACAAAGACGTAATGCCTGTCCCGCCATAGCGCCAACGTATGACCCCGCATGCTGTGCCGTCCCCGCTGGAAAAGAGGAGCGCTATGGACACCCGGAAGCTGGCCTACTTCGTCAAGATCGTCGACTCAGGAAGTATCACCAAGGCGGCCGCCGCGCTCCACGTGGCCCAGCCAGCGCTGAGCCAGCAGGTGTCCGCCCTGGAGACGGAGCTGAAGCAGCGGCTCCTGATCCGGAGCAAGCAGGGAGTGGAGCCCACAGCGGCCGGCCATACCCTGTACCGGCACGCGCAGACCATCCTGCGGCTCGTGGAGCAGGCCAGGATAGATGTGGCAGCTTCAGGAGCAGCGCCTTCGGGCCGAGTGTCGATAGCGATCGCGCCCTACAGCATGGCCTCAAGCCTCACTCCGCGGATCATCAGCGAGGTGGGACGGCGCTACCCGGACATCGTGCTGCACCTGACCGAGATTTACGGGGGCGTGCTCAGTGAGGCCATCAAGAACGGCCGGTTGGACATGGCACTCATCTATGAACCCGGGCCCATCCGGGGGGTGCAGTTCACCACCCTCATCGTCGAGGACCTGTACCTGATTGTGAACTCCCGGCGGGAACTTCCGGTAGCGGCCGTGGACACCATTACCCTGGACGAGGTGGCTGCTGTCGGGCTCTTCCTGCCGGAACAGATCCACACCCTTCGGCAGGTGGTTCAGGCGGGCATCGACAGCAGGGGCTTAAAGCTGAAGCTGGTAGGTGAGGTGGAATCGGTCCCCTCGCTCACCCGACTGCTCCGCACGGACCTCGGTGCGACTATCTTGCCCAAGTCGGCCGCGGATGCCCTGTTCCACGAAGAGGACTTCCGGGTCCTGAGGATCGTCGAGCCCGCCCTGCAGTGCAGGATCGCGCTGTGCACGCCCGACCATGAGCCTCTATCCGAAGCCGCGTCAGCCGTCCTGCTGGTACTGAAGGAAATGCTGCAGGAAATGCTCCGGAGTAAATATTCCCCGCTCCCCACCGCACCGTTCGAGGCATCATAAGCAGGCCTTATCAGGTCACGCCGCTTTAGTCTTATTCAGGGAATTGCGTGAGTTCTAGGATAAAAGCCATAAAGGTTTCGCCAAAGGCGATACCGCGGCAATAGATTCCCTGGAGCCCAAGCCATGAAGAAGATCACCCGTCTGCAGTACAGTAAGGCAGCTGAAAGAAGAATCCATCTGAAAGCCAGCACCGGTTCACATTGCCCCACCAACGGTTTTTGGCGTCCCGAAGACGGGCCCGCCTCCGATCCGGTCTTCGTGTTCGAGGGAAGCATGATGCCCCCTGGCAAGTGCGGCTCCACCATGTGGTACCTGGAGGACGCGCAGGTGGGACCGCCCGCTTACCTGCTGCCCGGCATGAACTGATTAGTCGTTAAACCAAGAGGCGAGGCCCGGAGTTCCGAAAGGGAACCCCGGGCCTCTTGGCTTAACGCCCCTTGGCTTAAGCGTCGAATGCTGGGCACTCGTCGCCATAAGGAGTCACGGCGACAACTGCCCAGCAATCGTGGGAGTGGGTGGTTACAGGGCTGGCTCCAGTTCGGCGTCCTCCACCAGCAGGCCCTTGGCCTTCAGGACGTCCGTCAGTTTGCACAGCTCGATGGTGGTGCCGCCTTCCTTGTAGCGGCGGATGAGGTCGTCCTCTGCGTCCACGCGCGCCTGCGACAGCTTGATGACTTCCTCGATCTCGTCCTTGCGGACCACCACCACACCGTCGGCGTCACCCAGGAGGACATCGCCGGGGTAGACAATCTCGTCGCCGAACACCAGGGGATGGTTGATGGGCCCGATAGTTTCCTTGACGGTCCCCTTGATGCAGACACTGCCGGAGAAGACCGGCAATCCAAGTTCGATCAGGTCCTTGGTGTCGCGGACACCGGAATCCGTGACCATACCGGCCAGGCCTTTGGCCTTCATGGCGTTGCCCAGCACGTCGCCGAAAGTCCCGGCCTCTTCGTACTCACCGGCAGCTACCAGGACGACGTCACCCTTCTGGGCATAGTGTATGGCCACCTGGAGCATCAGGTTGTCCCGCGGCGCACAGACGACGGTGACAGCGGGGCCGCAGAAGGACATGCTGCGGTCGATCGGTTTGATCCTGGAGCTCAGTGCACCTTTGCGGCCCTGAGCTTCATGCACTGTGGCGGAGGAGAATTTGGAGAGGCGCCTAATGGCGTCCCCCGATGGCCGGTCGAATTTTGTTTTGACGTGGATCATTTGGGTGCTCCTGTGGTTGGAAAGCTAGGCAAAGGGGATGGTTGGGTCAGGCCAGCGCCGTGACGGCCTTTTCGATGGCGGCAACGGATTCCTCGATCACCGGCAGTCCGGTGGCGTAGGAGATCCGGAAGTACGGGCTCAGTCCGTAGGCCGAACCCTGGATGACGGCAACAGACGCTGCTTCCAGCAAGTAGAGGGTGAAGTCCTCGTCGTTGGTGATCTGCCTGCCATCGGGTGTCGTCTTGCCGATGACCCCGGCGCAGTTAACGTACGCGTAAAAGGCGCCATCCGGCGTCGCGCATTGCAGGCCCTTGACGGCGTTCAACCCGGCAACCGCAGCGTTGCGCCGTTCGCGGTACACGTCTACGCTTTCGCGGACGAATCCCTGGTCTCCGGTGAGGGCCGCGGCGGCAGCGGCCTGGCTGATGGAGGACGGGCAGGAAGACATTTGGGACTGTAGCTTGTTGATTGCAGCCACCAGTGGCGCCGGGCCGCCAGCGTAGCCCAGACGCCATCCGGTCATGGCGTAGGCCTTGGAAACGCCGTTGGTGACCAGCACACGGTCCTTGAGTTCCGGGGCAACGGCCACCATCCCGGCGATGCGCTCTTCGCCGAAGTGGATCTCGTCGTAGATCTCATCAGTCAGGACGTAGACGGCCGGATGGTCCTTGAGGACGGCGGCCAGGCCGGCCAGTTCCTCGCGGGAGTACACCGCTCCTGTGGGATTGGAAGGCGTGTTGAGAATGACCCACCTTGTGCGTTCCGTCAGTGCCCCGGCCAGGGCCTCAGGGGTGAGTTTGAAGCCAGTATCCTCGCCGCAGGAAACGATGACGGGGGTGCCTTCATTAGCGAGCACCATGTCCGGGTAGGAAACCCAGTACGGCGCGGGGATGACAACCTCGTCGCCCTGGTCCAAGGTGGCCATGAATGCAGTGAAAATGACCTGCTTGCCACCGCCGCCGATGGTAATCTCGGCCGGCGTGTACTGCAGGCCGGTCTTGCGCTGCAGCGTCTGCAGGACTGCCTTTTGCAATTCGGGTGTCCCGGTCACGGACGTGTACTTGGTTTCACCGCGGCCGATGGCTGCGGTCGCAGCGTCCTTGATGTGCTGCGGTGTATCGAAGTCGGGCTCTCCGACCGTCAGGTCCAGGATCCGGCGACCCTCGGCCTTGAGCTCCCGCACACGGGCCGCCGCGGCAACGCTGGGCGAGGACTTGATACGGGTTACGCGTGATGCGGGCACGAATTCAGGCATATTTTCTTCCAGGCTTCCGGGACAGACGAGTGTGGTTCATTCGAGCCTAGGGAAGCAACCGTCCTCTTGGATAAGACCTAAAGTGCGTGGACAGATAAGCAGCCCTTATGACGAAGCAGCCAGAACTTTCGCGTATTGCTCCACGCACTTTCGGTATTGCCTTCCGCGCTTGCCAGCGGCGTAACCTGCAGGGTGGACAACGGACCCAAAGACGACACAGCGCCCGCCCCGCGACTTTCCTCCCAGTCCGTCGGGGAGAACCGCGGGAAAGGTTCCCCCCGCCGCCGGCAAGCCGCGCTGACATGAAAACACCAACGGAGACAAGGAGCAGAGGTGCTCGGTAGAGAAACTCAGGAGCGGACACTTCCGCGTGCAGCCGGTAGCGGGACGGGCAGGAGCGGCGTGGCCGCCTACCGGTACCGGGGCGCGCCGACGCCGGACCCCGCCACGGCCCGCGCCCAACAAGTCCTGGCCTCGCTGGCCCAGCTTCGGAGGACCATCGCGCTCCGGTCCAGCCGGGTGCGTGCCCTCACCGCCGAGCTGGGTGACTGCGTTGCCCAGGCCGTGTGTGACGGCGTGAAAGTTGCCGCCCTCGCACAAGCCACCGGCGTGCCTGCCGCCAGTATCCGGTCGGCCGCGGTGGCCCGCGGGGAACTGTATCCGTCGGGCCAATCCCGGAGCGATCACCTTCACCTCATTGCAGGATTGGCTTTGGAGCTGGCCGCGGCCGAAGGCGCCCGGAGCGCTCTGGAAGAGGAACGCACGCAGATACTGGCCCTGGCAAGGAAATCCCGAGTGCTTGACGACTACCAACTCGCCGGGGCAAGCGGTCTGAAGTCCGACGAAATCCGGAAAATGACCAGGGGTGTGGGCTTGCGTGTGGCCTAGCCCGGACGATCCGTCCGGGCGGATCCGCTACCTGCCGTCTTCCGCCCTCGGATAGGGGACTCGTTCCTCTGCCAGCCTGGGCCCAGTGGGCTGTGTATCAACCCGGGCACAATCGTTTGCCAGTCCCTGCATTTGAACGTGCTCCTAGTCAGGGCCGGCAGCGGAAAGGTAATCGCGCTGGTTTGTCCTAGGCGGACGCACGTGTTGAGGAGTTCCGCTTCGCTTCACGCCTCCGCACTGGCGGCGACTGGCAACCAAGCGTAGCGTCTTTTCGAAGAGGCCAGCGCAAGCACGGTGTCTGCTTGTAGGCGCTTCGGTTTGTCACGGAGGAGGCCAGGATGGCGGGGTGGAATGCGGATACGGCGGCCGGTCCGCTAGGGGCTGGCTCTGTGACGTTGGTCGAGGGTTCATCCTTCTGTATTTCGTCATCCAACGGGGATATTCAGGCCGGTCGTCCGCATGGGCTCTTCGTGGCCGATGTCAGGATCCTTTCAATATGGCGACTGACAGTGGATGGGCAGGAGCTTGAACCCCTGACGGCGGAGACAAAGGAGCCGTTCCGTGCCGCATTCGTTGCAAGGATCCCCCGTTCCGAGGGCTACGCGGACAGCCCACTTATCGTGGAACGGCTCCGGGAAGTGGGAGCCGGGCTCCAGGAGCAGCTCACCGTGCACAACTACTCCCAGGAGCCGGCTGAGTGCCTCATCGTTCTGGAAATGGGGGCCGACTACGCGGACCTCTTCGAGGTGAAGGAGGCACGTATCCGGCGACGGTGGGAGGAAACACGGGAAGCCGACGACGGGATGCTCACCATTCGGGGCAGTTGGCGGGACGTCCGCAAAGGCACCGCTATCCACGTACCTGGTGCCGGGATTTCCGGCGACACCGTCCAATATCGGGTGTCGGTGCCCCCTCATGGGCAATGGAGCACAGTCTTGACCGTTCTCCCCACCGACAATGGAGCCCACGTTCCGGCTTTCGCCCATTCCGAGGGGGATGGCCTGTCTCCCCGGGATCGTCGCCGAAGGGAGTGGGTTGCGAAGATCCCCGTACTGCAGGTGGCCAACCGCTCCGTGGAACGGACCCTGCGCCGCAGTTATGACGACCTGGGCGCTCTTCGGATCGAGGACCCCGAGCATCCGGAGCGCGTCGTCGTCGCCGCCGGTGCGCCCTGGTTCATGACCCTGTTCGGCAGGGACTCCTTGTGGGCTTCGGTGATGGCGATGCCGGTGGACCCCTCGCTCGCGTTGGGCACACTCCAGACCCTCGCCGACCGCCAGGGCACCGTGGTGGACCCCCTGACGGAAGAGGAGCCGGGCAAGATCCTCCACGAGGTCCGGCTTGATGTCTCCAGCGGCCTGTCCCTGGGCGGCAAGTCGAACTACTACGGCAGCGTGGATGCCACTCCCCTGTTCCTGATGGTGCTTGGGGCGGTGAGCCGTTGGGGATTCGCTGCGGACACCATCAAGGCCCTGCTGCCCCACGCCGACCGCGCACTGGACTGGATCGTGAACTACGGCGACAAGGACGGCGACGGCTTCGTTGAGTACCAGCGGCTCAACGACCAGGGGCTGATCAATCAGGGCTGGAAGGACTCCTGGGACGGCATCAACTTTGCCGACGGCACCCTGGCCGAGCCGCCCATCGCGCTCTGCGAGGTACAAGCCTACGTTTACGTAGCCTACCTCTCACGTGCATGGCTGGCCTACGAGGCCGGTGACATGGCATTGGGCAACGACCTCACCGACCGCGCTGCCCGGCTGAAGAAGCAGTTCAACGAGCAATTCTGGATCCCGGAGCGCGGGTATTACGCCATAGCGCTCGACGGCAGGAAACGTCAGGTCGACGCATGCGCCTCAAACATGGGGCACTGCCTGCTCCAGGGCCTGATTGACGAAGACAAGGCCCCGCAAGTCGCCGCGCACCTGATGTCACCGGAAATGTTCAGCGGGTGGGGCGTACGCACCCTGGCCAGCAACATGGGCGCCTACAACCCGGCCAGCTACCACAACGGGTCCGTCTGGCCCCACGACAACGCCATCATCACGGCCGGGCTTCTCCGGTACGGCTTCGTCGCCGAAGCGCAAAGAATCGCCACCGGGATGATGGAGGCCGCCGAGTTCTCCGACGGCCGCCTCCCGGAACTGTTCTGCGGCTTCGGCCGCGACCACCTAGCCACTCCCGTTCCTTACCCCACCGCGTGCTCGCCCCAGGCGTGGGCAGCCACCGCACCCATCCAGATCGTGTCCAGCCTGATGCGTTATGACCCCGTTGTGTCAGCCGGTGGAGTCTGGCTGGATCCCGTCCTCCCCCAGTCCTTCGGGGATCTGCACATCTCAAACGCCCCGCTTGGCAACGGACGCATCACCATCGACATTGCCGGCTCCGTCCCGTCCATCGAGGGACTGCCTCCGGGGATGGCGCTTCACCGGGGACACCGGCCATGGATGTCCGAACTGGTAGAGGAAGCGGTACGGCGTCGTGGAGATACCCGCCCCACGTCAAACCCACTTCCCTAAGATCGGGTCATGCGCCAATGGCTGCCCCACCCTGTCGCCCTGTAGCCGATGCGAGCCACGGTGCTCTCTCAGACGACTTGCCGGACTCCAAACCCCGGCGAGGCCCTTCGCATCAGGCGAGTACGTGGCCGAGTGCGGGAGCCATTCCAGGCCAACGTAGTCCTCACGGGAGAATTTGCCCAAATGGCCGCTGCATGCAACTCGAGTCTTCGCCCTTTTGGGTCCTGGCACTGGGATACTCAACCGCCGCCGCCGGGCGCAGGCCACATATTCACGCGTCTGAGGGACAGCTTCAATGCGTCCAGATTCAGCGCGGGTTCCAGTTGTCCAGCGTCTCCCACCTTTCGAAATCCTCCATAGGAAATCGCTATGTAGGGACAGAAAAGCTGTCTTTGTGTGACCGGCGCCGCAAACGTTAACGTGATGTCTAGGGCCAGTACGCAAAGCCGTACAAACATACGATCTCGCACCTGAGAGCCCGCAGTAGCACCGATAAGACGTCTCAATCGAGATCTCTTTCCAGCCTACGTATATCGGTAGGCCGCCGTTCACCCATCGCCAATGGAGACGAAATGACAGAAACCACACTTCCCAGGAAGACCCCGGTCAGGGCCGCAGTCGCGGCCTGGGTCGGCACGACGTTGGAGTACTACGACTTCGCGGTGTATGGCACCTCGTCGGCGTTGGTTCTGAACGTGCTCTTCTTCTCGCCCGAGTTGCCCCAGGGCATCAGCGTGCTGCTCGCCATGATCACGTTCGCGGTCGGCTACGCGGTACGCCCCCTCGGCTCCCTCATCCTGGGGCCGATGGGTGACCGCCGTGGCCGCAAGTTCGTCATGATGATCACACTGTTCGGCATCGGCGGTTGTACCTTCCTGATCGGTTGCCTGCCCACGTACGCCCAGATCGGTCCTCTTGCTCCGATCCTGCTCGTGCTGATCCGCGTCATCCAAGGACTGTGCCTTTCCGGCGAGCAGCCCAGTGCCATCACGATGAGCCTGGAGCATGCTTCCGAGGGCCGTCGCGGGTTCCTCGCGAGCTTCACCACGTTGGGATCCTCCTCCGGCACGTTGCTAACACTGCTGGTCTTCATCCCGGTCGCCGCTATGCCCTCAGAGCAGTTGCTGAGCTGGGGTTGGCGGCTTCCGTTCTGGGCCTCCGCCGTCGTGGTCGTCGCTGCATACCTGATCCGCCGCCACATCCAGGAGCCGCCCGAGTTCGTAAAGGTCCAGGCCGCCAAGGTGAACGTCGCCCCCCTCAGGCATCTTCTGCGCTTCCACTGGCGCGCGGTGCTGCGGATCGTATTCTGTGCGCTCATCGCGGGCACGAGCTACATGATGCAGACCTTCTCGGTGGCATTCGGGACGGCCGGATACAAGCTGGATAAGCCGACCATGCTCCTGACGACCACAGTCTCGGCAGTGATCGCCCTCGGAGTCACGCCCCTGGCAGGATTCCTTGTGGACAAGATCGGCCGCAAAACGATGTTCCTCATCGCAACGGGCGGCGTAGGCATCACAATGGTGCCGTACCTGTGGTCAATCACGACCGGCAACTGGTCGCTGATCTTCCTGTTTGGCATCATCAACTACTCCCTGTTCTACTCAATGGTGAACGCGTCCTGGCCCTCGTTCTTCGCAGAGATGTTCCCCGGCCGGCTGCGCGTCTCCGGGCTCGCCCTTGGCACCCAGATCGGCTTTGCCATCTCGGGCGTCATCGGCCCCGTTCTCTCGACAGCACTCGCTGGCCCCGATCTGAAAGATTGGGTTGGGCCGTCCATGGTCGCCCTCGGGTTCATGGTCCTGGCAGGGATCTCAGCCCTCACCGCCAAGGAGACCAAAAAGTACACGCTCAAGGAACTCGACGAGGTGCAGCAGGGCGAGCGGGAGACGGCAGTCCTCACGGCGGCGACCGTGTCGCCGGGCACAGCTACCCACGGCCTCGCTGGTTAGCCTGAGATGCAGAAGTGACGGGTTATCGCCCCTGAGCTGCTCGGCACTAGCTGTACGGGTCAGGGCCTTGGTTACATCGTGAATACGTGAAGACCTCTTAGTTTGGTGGCTACCACACACTGCCAACGACTAAGAGGTCTTCACGTTCCGCCCGTATGGCCGCCTTGGCATAGGGGCCTCCGCGTCCCGGGGGGTGGAGGTGCAAGGCCAGTGCGACACACCAACCTGACGTCGGGTTGAGGCGTAATTGGCGTCAGGTTTGAGACTCAATTGATGATGCCGTATGGGCTACTATCAATGCGTAGACGTAAAGCTGACAACCCGACTTCGGCTCAGGCGACCTAACGACTCGCGGCCCATCGCCACTGGGATTTGACTCCAACTAGACATAAGTCCCAGCGCCTACCTACGCACTGCGCGTTTTGGCGACCAGTCATGTCGCCGAGGATGGCACGCCGAATGAACACGTGACGGCAAGAAGGCGAACAAACCGTGGTCACCAAGACAACAGACTTAAGTGTGCACATTGTGCACACCCTCTTCGGCCGGACAAAGCGATCTTAGGCGCTGGGGTGGGGACGGAAGCTTCCTGCGTTTGATGTTCTGGCGCCTTACGCCGCTGTCGGAGCGTCCGACAAGGGCCCGCTTCTTAATAGCGCGAATTGGGCTGGCAAGCGGTGTTGAAGTGCGGTTTCTCTTGCTTTGACGGGGAAGCAGTTCCTAGCATGGGCGTTGTGGAGGAAGCGCGTCGGGTCGCGCTTGCCGTGCTGGACACCACCAGCACGACGGTCAACGATCTCTGGGTCTCGTTCTGGAGCATGGGCGGCAACGCCGATGTGCTGGATCTGGACGCCTATGTCCACGGATTGGCACCTTTCAGCGCCTCCGACAAGCTGGCTTTGGAGGCCGCCGTCGAGGAAATCAGCGCCCCGAACTGAAGCGGAAATCCCGGACCAAAAAGGGCCCCTCATCCGTCTTGCCCCGGTTAATACCCGCTTCTACAATGCTGGATGTGGACACTGAGGAGCAGAACGAAAACTTCCAGCGACTTCACCAACTCATCGCTGGTACCGATGACGTCAAGTCCTTTCTGGACGGAATGACGCGCTGCGCGGCCGCGACTTTAAGCCGCGCCACGCAGATCAGGATCGAATCCGCAGTCACCCTATGGCGCCGGAAACGGGCCGTGACCCTGGCCGGGAGCAGCGACGAGGCAATCCTCTGGGACGGGATTGAACAGGGCCTGGGCGACGGCCCAGCCCTGGAAACACTCCAAACCGGCCAGCCAGTGGTGGTGGCGGACACCAGCGCCGATAATCCGTGGCCCAAGTACACCAACACTATCGCTGAGGCCGGTGCGCGCAGTGTCCTCGCGGCACCACTGGAGCTGGGCCACGACGCCTCAGCGGCCCTGAATTTCTTCGCCCCCGAAGCGGGGGCCTTCACCAAGGAGGTCGTGAACGAAGCCATGGTCTTCGCGGACACGGCCGGTCAGGCGTTGCGGCTGGCGCTGCGGATCGCCACAGCTGATTTGCTCACCGAAGACCTCAAAGCCGCCATGGCCCGCCGCACCGTCATCGATCTATCGACCGGGATCATCATGGCCGAGAACAACTGCACCCAGGAAGAAGCTTTCGCGTTCCTTCACCAGGCATCCCAGAATCGGAACCAAAAACTCCACGACGTCGCCGGGAGCATCATCGCCGAACGCAATGGCACCACCACGGCACCGGTAAACCATTTCGAAGAATAAGGCCACCACTGGAAGCACGCATCTTCGACACGCTTCTTGGTTCAGTAGTCGCCGTCGTTGTCTTTGCCCTTTCAAGCACGTGGTCACGTTGGTGAGGTCCAGGACGTGACAAGCGCCTGATAAACCTCCTGTTGCGGGGCCCGCTCTGCGTCCCAAAGCCACGGGTTAGAACGCAGAGCAGGCCCCTCAACGCACGGGGCTACGAGACCAGGGCGCGGTACCGCGCGCGGCGGGCCTGCAGCCGTGGGAATCCCGAACCGGCCAGCGCTCCCGAACCGGCCAGCGCTTGAAGTTCGACGCCGATCACCTCACCCATGCGTCGGCAGAAGTCCACGGGTTCCTGGGCGGCATCGGGGCGTTCCTCCAACACCACGTCCACCACTCCCCTGCCCGCGAGCGCAGCGGCCGTGATGCCTTGGCTTTCTGCGAGCGCCGGGGCGTGCGACGTGGTCCGGTGGACGATGACGGACGCGCCTTCGGGAGGCAAGGGAGCAAGCCAGGCGTTCCGGGCGGCAAGGGTACGGTCCGCGGGCAACAGGGCCAAGGCTCCACCGCCGGTCCCCTGGCCGAGTAAGACGGACAGAGTGGGTGTTCCCAATCCAAGGAGGTCGTAGAGCGCCCGGGCGATCTCCGCAGCGAGCCCGCCTTCTTCGGCTTCCTTGGATAGGGCTGCTCCGGGGGTATCGATGACGGTCACCAGGGGAAGCCTGAGGTCTTTGGCAAGACGGATTCCGCGTCGGGCGTCCCTTAGGGAGGCCGGTCCCATGGATTTCCCCGAAGCACCGTGACGCTGATGACCGACCACCACGCAGGACGTGGTACCGAAACGGGCCAGGGCCACGAGCATCCCGTTCTCCTTGGCACCGTCACCGGCACCCCGCAGGAGAACCACGTCGCCGGCACCATCACGGAGCAGTTCCTCGGTTGAGGGCCTCAAGGGATCGCGCGACCGCTGCACTGCGTCCCACGCGCCGGTTTGTTGGGTTTCGGGCGCGGCCGCTTGCCCAAGCCCGGCAACAGCAGCACTCGATGAACCACTGCTCGGCGCCAGCAACAGATCCAGCACGCGGGCAAAGTATTCGCTGAGCCCCTCGGGAGGAACCACGGCATCCACGTGCCCGTGATCGAACAGATTTTCGGCGGTCTGGACACCGGGCGGGAAAGCTTCGCCATGCAGTGCCTCGTAAACGCGCGGGCCAAGGAACCCCAGCAGGGCGCCCGGCTCCGCTGCGGTCACGTGCCCCAGCGAGCCCCAGGATGCCATGACTCCGCCGGTGGTCGGGTGCCGCAAGTAGACCAGGTACGGAAGCCCGGCATTGCGGTGCGCTTGGACGGCAGCAACGATTTCCACCATGGCCAGGAAGGCGCTGGTTCCTTCCTGCATGCGGGTCCCGCCGGAAGCGGGCATGGCCACGAGCGGCAGGCCGAGTTGGGTTGCGCGTTCGACGGCGGCAACGAGCCTTCGTGCCGCATCCCGCCCGATCGAGCCGGCCAGGAAAGCGAAATCGGAGACCACGACGGCGACGCGATGGTTCCGTATCCTGCCCTCGCCGGTGAGGACTGACTCGTCGCTGCCGGATTTCTCCGCTGCGGCTTCCAGGTCTGCGGCGTATCCCGGTGCGGCAGAAAGGCCCACCACCCCACGCACCGGACTGTCCCACGAAACGAAGGTGCCGGCGTCGAGCATGTGCTCAAGCAGTTCCCGGGCGCCGAGGCGGCGACGCATGGCCATGGCGGTCATTCAGTCCTCCTCCCCTGTGGACAACCACTCACGAATGCTTGCGTCGTGCTCGTTGAGCAGCGGCGGTGCCGTGTGTAGGCGGCGGGTGGACTCGGCTCCGGCAACGTTGTCGAAGAAGCGCAGCGGCGGGCCGGGCAAGGTGACCGGGCCCAGGAGCGGGTGCTCGACGTCGAGCAGGAGTCCCTGTGAGGCGAGCTGTGGCCACTCGTAGACTTCCTTTAAAGACCGGACTTTGCCCGCGGGGATGCCCGCGTCGGCGAGCTTCGCGAGGAGCGGCTCAGCGTCGTACTCCGCGAACGCCGCT
Organism: Paenarthrobacter aromaticivorans; assembly: GCF_019038615.1. Lineage (NCBI taxonomy): Bacteria > Bacillati > Actinomycetota > Actinomycetes > Micrococcales > Micrococcaceae > Paenarthrobacter > Paenarthrobacter aromaticivorans. Next base: position 398,096 of record NZ_JAHOPC010000002.1, on the reverse strand, counting down.
TCCACGACGTCGATAACGCGCGAGCGGTTACGCACCCGGTCCGCGTTGCTTGCAAGACCCTCAGCTGCCGGATCAAGGCCAAACGTGGACATGAAGGCTGCCCAGAGCTTTTCGCTGCCGACGCTGATCTGCACGCTCCCGTTGCGGCAACGGAAGAGTCCGTAGGGCGCGATGGAGGGGTGGTGGTTTCCCTGGGCCTCAGGCGATTCCCCGGCCACGGTGACTTTGGTTCCCTGGAAGGCGTGCACCCCGACGAGGGACGCCAGCAAGGACGTCCGAACCACTTGGCCCTGACCGGTCCGTTCGCGTTCGAGCAGCGCGGCCACCACCCCGTATGCGCCGTACATGCCGGACAGGAGATCGGCGATGGGTACGCCGACGCGTTGGGGGTCCTCGGGTCCGGAGCCGGTGAGCGACATGAGCCCGGCCTCGCCCTGGAGGATCTGGTCATAACCGCTGCGGTGGGATTCGGGTCCGTCATGGCCGAAGCCCGTGATGGACAGGATCACCAGCCGGGGGTTGATCGAGTGCATGGCATCGGTGCTGAACCCGAGCCGTTCCAGGACACCGGGGCGGAAGTTTTCCACCACCACGTCTGCGCGCTCGAGGAGTTGCCGCAGGGTGGTCCGGCCATCGGCGCTCTTGAGGTCCAACGCCAGGGATTCCTTGTTGCGGTTGCAGGACAGGAAATAGGTGGCCTGCGGATCGTCTTCGGGTCCAACGAAGGGCGGGCCCCAACCACGGGTGTCGTCCCCGGTGCCAGGGTTCTCGATCTTGATCACCCTGGCACCGAGGTCACCCATCATCATGGCGGCGTGCGGTCCCGCGAGGGCCCGACTCAGGTCCACCACGAGGCGGCCGGACAGGGGGCCGCCCGCTTCTTGTGGAACAGACTGCGGTGCTTCCGTGGCGCGGGTTTCGGTCAATGCTGAAGTCATGGCCATTCCTCCAAGATCAGTTGCCCAGGCGGGACAGGAGGACGGCGACGGCGGCCGAGACTCCGCCGGCGAGGGAACCTTCCAGCTCGGGGGCGAAGAAGGGTGAGTGGTTGACGGGGACAGCGCCGGGTCCGTCGAAGGCGGAGGCGGGCGTTCCGCCGAACATCCAGAACACGGACGGCACGCCAATCGCGGTACCCAGGTGACCGAAATCTTCGCTCCCCATCATCGGCGGGGTGACCTCAACGGACTCCGCCCCCAGCGCACCGCGCAGTGCCTCGAGAACGTAAGGAACGGCGTCGGGGTCGTTGAAGCACTGCGGGAAGCGGTACATCTCCTCAATCTGCGGGGTAGGCGCACCGGAGGCGGCGGCTTCGGCCTCGATGATGCGACGAACGGCGCCAAGGACCTGGCCACGAACGTCGTCGTCGAAGGTACGGATGTTGAGCGTGAACTCGGCCGAGGCCGGGATGATGTTTTCCTTGAGTCCGGCGTGGAATGTTCCAACGGTCACGACGGCGGACTTCCGCGGGTCCAGCTCACGGGACACGATAGTCTGCAGCCGCGTAACCATGTGCGCGGCCATGACGATGGGATCGATCGAGTCCTGCGGCTGCGACCCGTGGGACTGCTGGCCGTGGACAGTAACCCTGAGCGAATCCGCCATGGCCGCGACCGGCCCGCTGGAGATGGACACGGTACCCACCGGGCGGGGCATGACGTGCTGCCCGTACACTACTTCCGGCCGTGGAGCCTTGTCCCACAGACCGTCGTCGAGCATGGCCAAAGCACCTGCCGCGGTCTCTTCGCCGGGCTGGAAGATCAGTACCAAGGTCCCCGCCCACGCGTCCCGGTTGCCCGCGAGGATTTCGGTGGCTCCCAGCAGGCTCGCCACATGGGTGTCGTGGCCGCAACCGTGCATCACCGGAACTTCGGCGCCGTCCAGCATGCCCTTGTCCGTACTGGCGTACTCCAAACCCGTCGCTTCCTCGATGGGCAACCCGTCGGTGTCTGCGCGGAACGCAACCACGGGGCCCTCGCCGTTGCGCAGGATGCCCACAACACCCGTGCCACCGCAGCGGAAATGTTCCACCCCCAAACCGTCCAGTTGTTCTTCGATGAGTTGTGCGGTGGCGTGCTCCTGCATGGACAGTTCCGGGTGGGCGTGCAGGCGGCGGTACAGGGCATGGAGCTTGGTGGTCTGTTCGCTGTCGAGTTCCAGGGCGGTGGCGGTTTGGGTCATGGTGATCTTCTTTCTGGTGCGTTCTGGGGGTTTGCCGTGCGACTCGGGTTTACTCGATGTGGATGGGTTTGGCCGCTGCCACCTGCTTCCCGCGGAAGAACCATGCCAGGAGGATGGTGCCGAGGACGGCGATGGCGGTGGACACCATGGCCAGCGACGGCACCATCGGCAGGACAACAAAGACGACGACGGCCGACACCAGTAGCGCGAAGACGGTGGTGCGGGGCTGCTTCATTGACACGATGGCCTGAACCAGTACCGCACCCAGGACGGTGGGCAGGACGTACAGCCGCGTGACCGTCAGCACCGACGGCGGAATGACGCTGATCAGCCAACTGCCCAGCAGTCCCACGAAGACGGCGAGCGACGTCAGGTGGACCACCGCCGCACCACAGATAGCCACGACGGCGGCAAGTTCGGCGCGCTTGCTGCCCGGCTTTGCGCCGATGTTCGTTTGGGCGATGAGCGCGGCGGGGAGGAGCTTGTTGGAGATGTTGCCGATCATGAACGCCTGGTACATGGCGGCAGGGCCGAGGATCGGGAAGTAGGTCAGCGGTTCGACGATCCAGATGATCCCGAACGTAGCGGCCACTGCGGCGAAGGCGATCCAGAGTTGGGCGGGTCCAATGTCCAGGCCGCCGGCGAATACGAGGTACAGCGGTCCGGCCACGGAGATCAGCAAACCCGCGATCATGGTGATTTGGCCCCAGCGGGAGGTGGTCCGATTGAACTCGGCCATGGCCGTGCCGGTGGTAGGAGTGATGGCGGCAGAAGTTGTGGAAGTCATGGGGATATTCCTTGTCTCTTGCTCAGTGCTCGGGAGCTCAGTGCTTACGGGAGCAGTGCTTGCGGGAAACGGGCTCAGGCGCCGGCGGCGAAGAAGGCCGCGCCGAGGCCGATGACGATGGAGAAGCCAAGGCCCCATTCCCTCAGCCAGCTCTTGCCGAGCTTGTTGGCGAGCAGCAGGCAAAGGCCCATGACCGCGGCGGAGACGAGGAACGAGAGGACATGGATCCAGGACTTGGGGAGCTCGGTAAGGCCGAGGCAAGAGAAAGCCCCGATCAGCGCAGCAGCGGGGACGATTGCCATCGCGGCGGGGTTCACGGAGCGGATCTTGGCATCGCCCTTGCGCAGGAGCGGCGTCAGGATCAGGGTGGCCAGCATCCACATGGCCCCACCGATGCTCATGGCGAAGAAGGCAACGGCGAAGACGCTCTGTGTATAGCTGGCGTCACCAAGCTTGGCGCCCATGGAACCTGCGGCGATACCGGCAGCGGAGACATCGTAGGCGGCCGAACCGATCAGGCCGATCCGGGACAACACCGCCGGGGCTCCGAACAGGCCAAGCAGCGCAATGGCCACGAGCGAAACGGCCAAGGAGGGTCCGATCGCCGAGACGGCGCCGGAACGGAACGACGTTTTGATGTCCTGGGAGCTCATCTCCACCGAGGGAGCCGCCCGACGTGCCGCCTTCATGAAGATGGCGGACTGGATGATGATGACGCCGAAGACGCCGGCCACGCAGATCCACAGGACCGGGTTGTTGGCGATGGCCAGGATGTCGGTTGCGCTGTTGGACGCGAGGGGTTGAAGTGCCAGGGGTTGGTGCATGGAAACCTCCGGTGTAAGCCCCGCGCACTCCACAACCGAACCACTTTGTTACGGCTGTTTCCTGCTCTGGGGGCGAATCCACACCCATCGACCAGATCGGCCAGTGGGTTACGAACACCATCCGCTATGAGCCGGATCACACGCAATGGCTGACGGAATCAGCCATTGGATTGGCCGAAACGGTCAAACAGCACCGCGCCGACCCTCGAGGCTTCCACCAAGGGCATGTGACTCGGCACACTTTCAGGCAGCGAACATCCAGCAAAGGAGCACCATGCCCGAGACCATTGGCGAGCTGTCCGCCGTCGAACTCACCACCGCGATCCGCAGGAAGGACATCTCGGCGCGCGAAGCCCTGGCCGATCATCTGGACCGGATCGCGGACGTCAATCCCGCGATCAATGCCGTGGTGACCATTGACCCCGAGGGCGCACAGTCACTGGCGCACCAGGCCGACCAACTGACCGCCTCCGGGGCCGAACTGCCGCCGTTGCACGGACTACCCATGACGCACAAGGACACCAACAACACCGCCGGGATGCGCACCACCCAGGGCTCGGTCGCCTTGCGCGACTTTGTGCCCGACGCCGACGACCTCATCATTGCGCGGCTCAAGGCGGCCGGCGTGGTCAGCAGCGGCAAGTCGAACGTCCCGGAGTTCGGCGCAGGATCACACACCTTCAACGACCTCTTCGGAACCACCACCAATCCATACGCGCCCGCACTTAGCGCCGGCGGAAGCAGCGGCGGGGTTGCCGCCGTCGTTGCTTCCCGCGTCCAGAGCATCGGCGACGGAAGCGACATGGGCGGCTCGCTCCGCATCCCGGCTTCGTTTTGCAACGTAGTGGGTTTCAGGCCGTCGACGGCGGTGATCCCCACGCCGTCCGACGTCAACGCTTACGCATGGCTGGGACGGACCGGTCCGATGGCGCGCACCGTGGAGGACATTGCGTTGTTCATGTCCGTCACGGCCGGTCCGGATCCTCGCGTCCCCCATCCGGCGGGGCTTGACCCGGAGGTATTCCGCTCGTCGCTGGAAACGGACATGCGTGGCGTGCGGATCGGCTGGTCCCGCGACTTTGGCATTGGCGTGCCGGTGGAACCCGAAATCCTGGAGCACCTGGAACAGCAGCTCAGGGTTTTCGAGGAGCTGGGGGCGATCGTGGAGGCAGCCACTCCGGACTTCAGCGAAGCCGACCTGGTCTTCGGGAACACGCGGGCCATGGATTTCGCCGCAGGGCTGGGACCCCTCCTGGAAAGGGCAGGGGACGTGATCAAACCTGAAGTGCACTGGAACGTGAACAAGGGACTCGCCCTGACTGCCCGGGACCTGATCGAAACCGCTGCTGCACGCACGCGTCTTGAAGCGGGCGTGCAGTCGTTCTTCGGCCGCTACGACCTCTTCGCGAGCCCCTGCGCGCAGGTTCTGCCGTTCGATGCGACGCTGCGCTACCCGGCCTCGGTCGCCGGGGTTCCTTCGGAGACCTATTTGGACTGGATGCGCTCAGCCTGCGTGCTGTCCGCCACCGGCCTGCCCGTGCTCAGCGTGCCCGCCGGGTTCAGCGCCGCCGGGCTGCCGATCGGGCTCCAGCTGGCGAGCAACCACTACACGGACATGCAGCTGCTCCGCTGGGGCCGGGCGTTCGAGCAGCAGACGGGGTACGCCGCCGTCGCGCCCGTCATCCCCAACGAGGTGCCAATCCTTACGACGACGTCCGCATGAACCGTCCGCCTCGCTTATGCGCGTCCAGGAGGACGGAGACATCCACGCCGGATGCGTACTGGACCCAACCCGAGGCCGTGATGAAGCGGTAGAGGGACGACATGTCTCCAACGGTGACATCCGCGATGACGTGGTAGTCCCCGGCGATCGCCGCAGCGTAGCGGACCATCGGAAGTTCGGCGAGGCTCTTGCCCAGTTGTTCGACGTGCAGCGGCGACGCCCTGATCCACAGGAGCGCTTCGACGGCGAGGCCAAAGGCCGCCGGTTCGATCACCACGCGCAAATGGACCTGGTTGTTGGCAAGGAGCCATTCCGTGCGTCGTCGGGCTGTGGCCTCCGACACCCCCACCCGGCGGCCCAGCGCCTCGAAGCTCATCCGACCATCGGCGCACAGCGCTTCCACGATTTCGGTGTCCTGCCTGCTCAGTTCCTTCTGGGCCTCCAGGATGCCCGAATCCAGGGTGAGCGGTGATCGGAGCGCCTCGGCACGGTCCGCGCTGAGGATCTCCGGCCGCCACCCCCGGATGGTGCGGAAGTATCGCAGCACCGGGTAGCTCGTTGAATCCCTGAGGCCAATGGTGGAGGGGAGCTCGTCGGACAGCACGTCAGCCATGTGCCTGGGGTCGGTCATGATCTCGGCCACGCAATCGCCAGTGCCCGTTGTGGTGTAAACGAATGTGATGTCTTTCCGCTGGGCCAGTGCTTTCGCTGCCGTCCTCAGCGTTCCGGGAATGCACCGCATCTCGAAGAGCACAGCCGCAGGCTTTGGCCGTACGCCAACCACCGCAACGGATCCGGACTCCAACAGTTGGGAGCCCCGGCGTGCCACCGTTCGCTCAGCCTCCCCCAACACGGCAGCCATCTTGCGCCAAGGGCAGCGCGGATCGATCTGAAGGGCGGCCACGATCTGCCGCTCCAATGCGTCAAACAACACCGGGGGCGCTCCGTTCGTTCCGGTTGGAGCCCTGGGTTTCTTTCACGGGTCCACAGACAGAATATAGGTGGATGGCCAGTTCGAACTGCTTCCCGGGTGCGGCCCGTTCCCACGCCAGGGCACCAACGACGGCGACGGCGACGGCGACGGGCATACACGACACCAGCAACCCGCCCGGCTGCAACTAACACATCCAATCAAAGGGGCAATGACCCGCCCACCTAACTGCAGTCAGTTGAGTAGCGCCACGCCGAACTCAGCGACGACGGCCCGCAATTCCTTGAGGTAGCGCTGCGCTTGGTCGGTGAGCGGAATCGCGGCGTGGCCGATCCAGCCGATCTCGATGCGTTCGTCAACGTCAAGCGGGATGGCGACGATCTCCGGGTCGAGCTGCCCGCTGATGATGCCCGTCGAGATCGTGTAGCCGTGGAGCCCGATCATGAGGTTGAAGATCGTGGCCCGGTCAGAGACCCGGATCTCCTGCTTACTGGACAAGGTGGAGAGAATCTCCTCGGCGAAGTAAAAGGAGTTGTTCGCACCTTGATCGAAGGTTAGCCGGGGCAAACCGGCGAGATCGGCGAGAGTCGCACGCTCTTTTGAGGCGAGCGGGTGGTTCCGTGAAATGAAAATGTGCGGATCGGCGAGGAAAAGCGGAGTGAACGCGAGCCCGGATTCCCGGAGCAGCTTGTCGATGACCTTCCGGTTGAAATCGTTCCGGTAGAGGATGCCTATCTCGCTGCGGAGCGTCCGGACATCCTCGATGATGTCCCAGGTACGGGACTCACGCAGCGAGAACTCGTATTCGGCCACATCAGTGGCCTTGACCATCCGGACGAAGGCGTCCACCGCGAACGAGTAGTGCTGCGTTGACACCCCGAGAAGGCGTCGCCGCGGTGGCCTACCAAGGTAGCGCTGCTCGAGGAGAGCGAACTGCTCGACGACCTGCCTCGCGTAGCCGAGGAACTCTACTCCGTCGGCCGTTAGGGTGACTCCGCGGGCGGAGCGAACCAGGAGCGCACGGCCAACCCGGGCCTCAAGGTCCTTCATCGAGGCGGACATTGTCGGCTGCGCTACGAAGAGAAGATCGGCGGCCGCGGAGATCGACCCCTCAGCCGCAACTTCTATGAAGTAACGGAGCTGCTGCAGGGTCAATCCGCTCGAAATCTGAGGCATAGGAAGATTCTATATGAATGCATAGTAACCACTAGTTACTTGATACCCATCGGAAGGCTGCACCATGGATACATCCCCTTCGGAAAGGCCGTCTCCGGCCCATCAACGGATTGGCAGCACATGGCAGACGACTTCACCTTCAGCATCACCACGACCCCCTTCGACGAGGACTACTCCCCGTCGGAAGGCTCGCGGATCACGACGAATTTCGCCAACCTGGCACGGGGCGAGCACCGCCAGGAGAACCTCCGCAACGCCTTGACCATGATTCGGCGCCGCTTCAACGATCTCGCAAGCTGGGACAACCCGGACCGGGACCGCTACACGCTCGAGCTTGAGATCGTTTCCGTGCAGATAGAGTTCACTGCCGAAGGTACGGATCAGCAGTTCCCCCTGTTCGAGGTTCTCGACATCCAGATTGTCGACCAGCTGAACGGGGTCCGCCACCAAGGGATCGTGGGGAACAACTTCTCCTCCTACGTCCGTGACTTCGACTTCAGCGTCGTACTGCCAGCGGCAGCAGCGGAGTCAGGCAAGCCCACCGTTCCCGAGAACTTCGGCGATCTTCACGGCAAACTGTTCCAGCAATTCCTCGATTCCCCGGCATGCCAGGAACGCTTCCCGCAGTCGCCTGTAGTGTGCATCAGCGTCTCCACGAGCAAGACGTACCGCCGTACGGAGAACCGCCACCCGGTCCTGGGCGTCGAGTACCAGCAAGACGAGTTCTCGCTTACGGATGCGTACTTTGCGAAGATGGGGCTGCAGGTTCGCTACTTCATGCCACGCGGCAGCGTTGCGCCGCTCGCCTTCTATTTCCGCGGCGACCTGCTCAACGACTACTCCAACCTGCAGCTCATCGGCACGATCAGCACCATGGAGACGTTCCAGAAGATCTACCGCCCGGAGATCTACAACGCTAACTCCGCCGCCGCCCACGTCTACCAGCCGAGCCTGGGAGAGCAGGATTACTCGCGGACCCAGATCGCTTACGACCGCGTCGAGCGCAGTCAGCTCGCGGTCACGCAGGCGAAGTACACGGAGGAACACTTCATCACGCCCCACAAGGATCTATTGGACCAGTGGACCGCCAAATACCCCGCTCTCGTCAACTGACCCACGGAGAATCGTCAATCATGAACACACTTTTGCCCACCACCGTTGTCGGAAGCCTGCCGAAACCATCGTGGCTCGCGCAGCCGGAGACTCTTTGGTCCCCGTGGAAGCTGGAGGGAGATGCGCTGCTCAAGGGCAAGCAGGATGCGCTGCGCATCGCAATCCACGAGCAGAGCCGACGCGGCATCGACATCGTCAGCGACGGCGAGCAAACCCGCCAGCACTTCGTCACGACCTTCATTGAGCATCTCAGCGGGGTCGACTTTGAACAGCGCAAGACCGTGCGCATCCGCGATCGTTACGACGCGAGCGTGCCGACCGTCGTCGGACCGGTGCGCCGCGAGCGGCCGGTATTCGTCGAAGACGCAAAGTTCCTCCGCGCGACCACCGACCGGCCGATCAAATGGACTCTTCCCGGTCCAATGACGATGGTGGACACACTCTACGATGACCACTACAAGAGCCGCGAGAAGCTGGCCTGGGAGTTCGCCGCGATCCTGAACCAGGAGGCGAAAGAACTAGAGGCAGCCGGGGTGGACATCATCCAGTTCGACGAGCCCGCGTTCAATGTCTTCCTCGATGAGGTCAAGGACTGGGGCGTGGCCGCGCTTGAGAGAGCGGCCGAAGGACTGCGCGCGGAGACCGCCGTGCATATCTGCTACGGCTACGGGATCAAGGCGAATAATGACTGGAAGGCGACGCTCGGCTCACAGTGGCGGCAGTACGAGGAAACGTTCCCGCTGCTTCAGAGCTCCAGCATCGACATCATCTCGCTGGAATCCCAGAACTCCCACGTGCCCATGGACCTCATCGAGCTCCTCCGCGGCAAGAAAGTCATGCTCGGGGCAATCGACGTCGCAAGCGAGACCATCGAGACCCCGGAGGACGTCGCCAACACCCTCCGCAAGGCCCTGCAGTTCGTCGATGCGGACAAGCTCATCGCCAGCTCCAACTGCGGCATGGCACCGTTCCCCCGGGACGTCGCACTGGCCAAGCTGAGTGCTCTCAGCGCAGGGACGAACATCATTCGCGAGGAACTCGCCCGCTCCGCCCCCAGGGTGTCCTAACGATGTTTCACGCCTACCCCGCAGACACCTGGCTCGAGGCTCCGAAGCAAAGCTTCCCGTCCTCCCTCTCGGCCGACGAATTCAAAGCACTGTTCCGTGGCCACCCGGGAGGTGTCGCCGTTATCACGGCTGATGCCGGCGAAGGACCGGTGGCACTGACGGTATCGTCGGTCGTGTCAGTGAGTGCGGAACCTCCGTTGCTGATTTTCTCGGTCTCGGCACTGTCCTCCGCGTCCGTGGTGCTCTCGCGCGCCGAAACCGTCGTCGTGCACCTGCTGGACGCACACGACGTCGACTTGGCGAAGTTTGGCGCGACCCCCGGCGTCGACCGCTTTGACCAGACGCACCGATGGTCGGCCCTTGCAACCGGCGAAGCGGTGTATAACGATGTCCGCGCCTGGGTGCGCTGCGCCGTCATCAATCGTATGGAGGTAGGGACCTCCACAATCATCGCCGTTCACGCCCTGGAGTCTCGCGTGATGCGTGACGTCCACGCGGGCGAACCCGGTGACGCTCTGGTCTACCACAACCGTTCATGGCACCGTCTGGGCGAGCATTCCAAGCTTGAAGGCTGAGCGCCCGCGCCAACAATGCGAGGCGGCAAGCCGAACGGCTCACGACGGCGGGAGGTGACTCCCGCCGTCGTCCTCGTTAACATCGGACGTCCATCGACTTCCTGAATGGCCCGGATGCAACCCTGGTGTGCACGTGTGAGCAAGAAATCCGGAACCGGCTCCCCCACCCCAAACTGAACTGGCCGCACCCGGCGGCCAGGCACCAACCGGGCCTCCAAATCAGAGACAAATGTCAAGCTTTGTACACACGTAAAAAGCAAAAACCCCTCTGACGAGGGGCTATGCCGTGCCCGAGGTGGACTCGAACGGGATTCCGGCCCGCGTGAACACTGGGAAGTGGCAGGAACATGAGGAATCCGGGCCAATACGATGGTGTACGAGCCAGTCCAAGGTGGAAAATGTTCACATTGTCCACACCACTTTTTTGCTCGATCTCCCACGGAGGAACAGACAACCGTTCTCCGCACACTCGAGCCGGCGCCAATAAATAGGTGCCGCCACATCTGCAGATCGTCCGGCTCAATCTCACGCTTTCAGCCCGCTGGGACCCTCCTGATTCGATGAGGGCGCAGCCTCCGGGGCATGACTCTCACGAATCCGTCGAACAACCCAGAATCCGGCCACACTCCGCCCCGCAGAACGATGAAACACCTCGCCAAGCTCCCTGAGTTCCCAGGGTGCGCCCAGAAGACACTGCAACGTTGGTATGCAACAGTGTCATGTATGTGACGGAAACGTGAAGAAGCTTCGACGAGAGACCCGTAACGAGCAAAGAATATGTTTGACAACAAACCAACCCTAGCCCCACGCTGTTGCCTAAGGCGAGACTTGATGATCATTGCGGAACAGCACGCGGGGGTCGTTGTCACACAAGACTTCTCGGTGCGGCAGGCACCGGACGGTCCCTCCCGATGGGCTCTTCCCCGACGCGCGTTTACGGTGCAATAGGAAACTTTGAACCGGCCCGAGCCGACGGCGGCCTCGGCCAGATGAAAGGAAGAAAAATGACCGATCCCCAAGAGCATCCCCCAGTCCCCACTCCCGGGAGCGCGCAGGGCTTGAACCCGAAGGTGGAGGGCGGATGCCCGGTGGCCCATGGCAGTGCCACGGACCAGGGCAGCGAAAGTGAAAACCCGGCAATCGATTCCCCCCGGCCCAAAGGCCACCGGCCGCGGACCAACCAGGATTGGTGGCCCAACCAGCTGGACCTTTCCGTGCTGCACACGCACGGCAAGTCAAGCAATCCGCTGGACCCGTCGTTCAGCTACCGGGAGGAATTCCAGAAGCTCGACCTCGATGCTCTGAAGCGTGACATCACCGAGGTCCTGACTACCTCGCAGGATTGGTGGCCGGCGGACTTCGGCCACTACGGTGGCCTGATGATCCGCCTGAGCTGGCACGCGGCCGGCACCTACCGCGTCCATGACGGCCGCGGTGGAGCGGGAGACGGCAGCCAGCGGTTCGCGCCGCTCAACAGCTGGCCGGACAACGCCAACCTGGACAAGGCCCGGCGACTGCTGTGGCCGGTCAAGCAGAAGTACGGCCAGAAGCTCTCCTGGGCCGACCTGCTGGTCCTGGCCGGCAACGTCGCCTTGGAATCGATGGGCTTCGAGACCTTCGGCTTTGCCTTTGGCCGCGAGGACGTGTGGGAGCCCGAGCAGATCTTCTGGGGCCCCGAAGACGCCTGGCTCGGTGATGAGCGTTACGTGGGTGAAGGCCAGATGTCCGAGGACGTCGGCTCCACTGAAATGGGCCTGATCTACGTCAACCCCGAAGGCCCCATGGGCAACCCGGACCCGGTAGCTGCTGCCGCCTTCATCCGGGAGACGTTCAAGCGCATGGCGATGAACGACGAGGAGACCTTCGCGCTGATCGCCGGCGGCCACACGTTCGGCAAGACCCATGGCGCCGGCCCCGCCGATGCGCATGTGGGCCCCGAGCCGGAGGCCGCCAACCTGGAGGCGCAGGGCCTGGGCTGGCTCAGCACCTACGGCAGTGGCACGGGCGCGGACACCATCACCTCGGGCCTCGAGGTGACCTGGACGGACATGCCGACCCAGTGGAGCAACCGCTTCCTGGAGATCCTGTTCGAGTACGAGTGGGAACTGGTCAAGAGCCCTGGCGGTGCTCACCAGTGGGTTGCCAAGGATGCTCCGAAGATCATCCCGGACGCGCACGACCCGGAGAAAAAGAACCGACCCACGATGCTGACGACGGACCTGTCACTGCGCTTCGACCCCGTCTACGAGGAAATCGGTCGCCGCTTCCTCAAGAACCCGGACGAGTTCGCCCTGGCGTTCGCCAAGGCCTGGTACAAGCTGCTGCACCGCGACATGGGACCCGTTGGCCCCCACATGCTGGGCCCGTGGGTTCCGGAAGCCCAGCTGTGGCAGGATCCCGTTCCCGCCGTCGACCATGAACTGGTCGACGAGCACGACATCGCTTCGCTGAAGGCCAAGCTGTTGGGCTCCGGCCTGACCATCCCGCAGCTCGCGGGTACGGCCTGGGCCTCGGCAGCCACCTACCGCAAAACGGACCGGCGCGGCGGCGCCAACGGTGCAAGGATCCGCTTGGAGCCGCAGCGCAGCTGGGAAGCCTCCGAACCGGAGCAGCTGGCAACCGTTCTTCCGGTGCTCGAACGTGTGCAGGAGGAGTTCAACTCTGCGCAGGCTGGCGGCAAGAAGGTCTCCCTTGCAGACCTGATCGTCCTCGGCGGTGCCGCCGCGGTGGAAAAGGCCGCTGCCGACGCCGGATTCCCCATCACCGTGCCATTCCGGCCGGGACGCACGGATGCCGCCCAGGAGCAGACCGACGTCGAATCTTTCCAGTACCTGCAGCCCAAAGCTGACGGGTTCCGCAACTACCTGCGGCCCGGCTCGAAGCTCCCGCCCGAGAGCCTCCTGCTGGACAAGGCCTACATGCTGGACCTCACCGCACCGGAGATGACGGCGCTGGTAGGCGGCATGCGCGCGCTGGGCACCAACGTGGGCGGTTCCAGCCACGGCATGCTGACAGACAAGCCACAGGTCCTGAGCAACGACTTCTTCGTCAACCTGCTCTTGCCGGGCACCAAGTGGAGGGCGTCGGAGTCGGAGGAGAACGTCTATGAGATCACCGACGCCGCCACCGGCGAGCTGAAGTGGACGGCCACCCCGGTGGACCTGGTCTTCGGGTCCAACTCCCAGCTGCGCGCCCTTTCCGAGGTCTACGCCAGCGAAGACGCCAGAGAGAAGTTCGTCAACGACTTCGTGGCCGCGTGGGCCAAGGTCATGGAGCTGGACCGCTTCGACCTCAAGTAACAAGTTGAACTGAACAGTGGTGTCAGGGCCGGTTGCAACTGCAGCCGGCCCTGACACTTTTCGAAACCTAGTGTTCAGCGGGGAAGCTGCCCTGGTCTACCGACTGGTACTGCCGCGCCGGAGCGCATCCCGGCCAGGACCTTCGCGTCGCTCTGCGATATTCTGGACTGCACCCCAAACGACCTGTTCGAACCGTTCGTGGAGATGTGCCGCCGCGGCGACAGCGAATGCACCACAGCGCAGCGAAGGCATCGGAATCCAGCCCCGGTAACCTGATCGCCAAGCGGATCCGACTCGTCCGTCCCGAAGACGGTGAGTAGGCCACGCACACCGGAGGATCCCATCCGCTGGACAGACCCCCGCGCCCGGACAAGCTCCGCCTAGATGCCGCCGTCGGCACCTTGGTTGATGTCTTCGAAGAAGGCTTTGTACGTAGTCGCATCGATCGATAGCCGCAGCCATCGGATTCAGACCTCTGGGTTGAACGACGCCGCCATCTAAACGGATCGGTGGGCATACCCCCACCCAAACTAAACAGGCCGCACCCGGCGGCTAGGCACCAGCCGGCACTCCAAATCAGAGGCACTTGTCAAGGTTTGTACACACTTAAAGGCAAGAACACCTCTGACGAGGGGTTATGCCGTGCCCGAGGTGGAAAGTGTGGACAGTAACCACGCTCCTGTTACAAAGGTTCAGCGCAACACCAGATGTTTCGAAATCACGGCGGCCGAATCCCGTAGTTCAACGTCCCCGGCGGCGACACCCACCACTAGTCTGAAGCCCTCGTCAGTTGTGAAGTTATGACGGTAGCCGTTGATCCATAGCAGGAGCACCATAATCGTCCACGCAGTCCGTTTGTTCCCATCAAGCAGTGGATGGAACCGCGCGACCGACTCAAGCAAAGCAGCCGCCTTCACCGCTAGTTCCGGATAAGCTTCCGCGCCCCTTACGGTTGTCGCCGGCCTGGTCAATGCCGACGCCAACAAGCCGACGTCGCGGATCTGGAAGCCATAGCGATCTACAACTTGAAGCGCGTCTTCAATTTCCAGGTAGGCGGTCACGCGTCCTCAAGGCGAGTGAGCAACTCAGCATCATGGCTCATGACAAAATCCAGACCCTCAGTAATCTCGCGCCTACGAGCATGGCGCTGCAAAACCAACTCGGCCCCCTGCAAGAGAAGCGCGGACTTGGACGTGTGTTCTTCAGCGGCCAGCTTCTCCAGCCGACGATCGAGCTCATCAGGGACGCTCAGATTCATAGCCATGAACCCACGGTACCAAAACGGTACCCCTTGCGCTCCGGACTAACTTCCCCACGCCGAGGGATGTAAACCGACAATGGCGCAGCTCAATGGTTACGCTGCGTCCGCGACGCTGGCACAACAATCGTCTCGCACGCTCGATCCCCAAAATCGGCGCAATCCGGTCATGGTGAGGGCAGGTCAAGCGTCCATGGATGTCTGGAGGCCCAGCAGAACGGGCCCCGTCAACAACGGTCAAGAACGCACGAGGAGCCAGGGCCATGAATGCTCTCACCATCAAGGACCCCGCGGACCTGCTTAGCTTCATCGGGCACACCCTCCGGTTCTGGCCACAAGAAAGCCTCGTCTGCGTCACCCTCGACAATGACAAGGTCGGCGCCACCCTCCGCATCGACCGCCTCCAACTCGCCCTCGACACCGACCCCGGCTACCGCTTCGCACGACTCAGCGACCAAATGCTCGGAGCTGGCATCATCGCCGGCTGGAACACCAACAGAGACACCGCCTACACAGCCCACCTGGATATGCCGTAGGCGGAGCAGCAGGAAACCATAGCGGACCAGCGTCCTACTGAGCGGCGTCGAAGCCCGCGAGCAAGCGCTTGGATGCAGTTTCCATATGGGCGCGCATGGTCTCTGCAACCGCCGCAGAGTCACGCTTTTCGAGTGCCTTGAGAATGGCCGCGTGTTCCTTGAGTGCGGCTTCTGCATGGCCTTCGTCGGTGAGGGCACGGTCCACCCAGATGCGAAGTAGGGAACGGATGCTTTGCAGGAGTTCTTCCAGGACGAGGTTTCCCGAGGCGGCCGCTATTTCGCGGTGAAAGGCGGCGTCGGCTTCGACGAAGGCTGCCAGGTCATCGAGGTTCTCTCCCATAGCGTCGAGGTCGGCCTGCATGCGCTCCAGGGCCTCATCGGTGACCCGCAATGCTGCCAGCTCGACGGCTTGGACCTCCAGCCCGCTGCGCAGTTCGACCAGCTCGCGGGTCCTGGGCTCGCCAAGCATGAGTCCCCAGCTGAGCGTTCGAGGCAACAGTTCGGAGACGCCGTCGCGCAGGTACGTTCCCGAACCGGGTCGTACAACGACGATGCCGAGTATCTCCAGTGCGGCCAGTGCCTCGCGCACAGCTGAACGGCCGACGCCAAGGGAAGTCGCGAGTTGGCGCTCAGCGGGTAGGCGCGTACCCGGCGCGATATCGCCGCTCGTGAAGTAGGCGAGCAGCCGCTCCGCTACCTCGGAAACAACGGAGCCTTGCTCCATGGGGGCAAGAGCCGCCGTCATATGGGCCGCTGCTGCGGCGGAGTTCGCTGACACCTTCACAGCGTAGCAACCGGATGACCAATCCTTCGGTTACGGATGCGAAGAGAAATATGTCAACCGGTTGACCAATTTACGATCCCGCCCTATGGTTTAAATCACAAGCTTCCCCAACGCCGACCCGTACCCGGCAAGGACACGAATCAGCCCAGCGGATCCAATGCAGGAGCCGCAGGGATACCAACATCTAGGAGTCAATGTGGACACCACACAATCGGTGGTCGAAAAATCCGCAATCAAGAAGGTAGCTATCCGGCTGGTGCCGTTCGTCGCCCTGATGTTCTTCATCAACTACCTGGACCGCACAGCCATCTCGTTCGCCGGCCCCAACGGCATGAACAACGATCTGGCCCTCTCGGCGGCCCAATTCGGCTTCGCCTCCGGAGTCTTCTTTATCGGCTACATCCTTCTTGAAGTCCCCAGCAACCTGGCCCTGCACAAGTTCGGCGCCCGCCGCTGGCTTGCCCGCATCATGGTCAGCTGGGGCATCGTTTCCCTCCTCTTCACCTGGGTGGGAAATGTGGAGCAGCTTTACATCCTGCGCTTCATCCTGGGCGTGGCAGAAGCCGGATTCTTCCCCGGCGCCATCCTCTTCCTGAGCCTCTGGGTTCCCTCGAAGCACCGCAGCAAGATCCTTGCCCTCTTCTACTTGGCACAGCCCCTCACCACCGTCATTGGCGCCCCGCTTGCAGGCGCCCTGATCCAGCAGCACGGCGTGTTCTTCGGCCTTGAGGGCTGGCGGTTCATGTTCTTCGGCGTTGCCATCCCCGCGATTGTCATCGGCATCGCCGCCTGGTTCTACCTGGCCGACTCCCCCGCCAAGGCCAAGTGGCTGACGTCCGAGGAAAAGACCTGGCTGACCGGCGCCCTTGAAAAGGAAAAGAAGGAAACCGCAGCCAGCAACAAGCACGTCAGCGTGCGCACCGTGTTCGGCAACGGCCGGGTCTGGATGCTCTCCCTGATCTACTTTGGCTTCATCTACGGCCTCTACGCGCTGGGCTTCTTCCTGCCGACGATCATCGCCGGCTTCGAAGGCCTCTACGGCACCAAGTTCGATGTCTTCCAAAAGGGCCTGATCACGGCCATCCCATATCTGCCGGCTGCTTTCGCGCTGTACTTCTGGTCCAAGGACGCCACCAAGCGCGGCGTGCGGACCTGGCACATCGCACTCCCAGCGCTCATTGGCGGCATCAGCATCCCGCTGGCGCTGTTCGCTGGATCCCCGGCAGCAACCATCGCCGTCATCACCATCACCGCCATGTCCATCTTCGCGGCGCTACCCAACTTCTGGACAGTGCCAACACAGTTCCTCACCGGTGCAGCAGCTGCGGCAGGCATCGCACTCATCAACACAGTGGGCAACCTTGCAGGCTTCAGCGCCGGCTACATCACGGGCTGGCTCAAGGACCTGACAGGGGGCTACACGGTTCCCATGTTCGTCGTCGGAGGCTTCATGTTGCTCTCCTCGATCCTTATGGTCACCCTCAGCCGTCAGCGCAAGGCTTCTGAAGGCATCCCCGCCGAGGCCCTGGATCCCCAGGGCGCTGGACACCACGCAGAACCCTAACCATCCCCTTGGAGTTTGTGTACGGCAGTTGCCCTCTGGCGACGTCTGGTCAGGGCATCTGCTGTACACAAACCCGCCGGAAGGCACCGACTTTCCATCCATAGCTCCAGGAGCCCCCGCATGACCCGTTTGTTCAATGAACCCGCAGCTTTCGCTGACGAGATGATCGAAGGATTCGTCGCCTCGCACGGCCGTTGGGTACGGCGCGTCTCCGGCGGTGTCGCCCGCAACACCCGCAGCACTCCCGGCACGGTCGCGTTGGTCATCGGCGGCGGATCGGGCCACTACCCCGCGTTCGCAGGTCTGGTTGGCCAAGGCCTGGCCCACGGCGCCGCATTGGGAAACCTTTTCGCTTCCCCCTCTGCCCAGCAGGTCTACAACGTGGCCAAGGCGGCGGACAACGGCAGTGGCGTGCTCCTGGGTTACGGCAACTACGCCGGCGATGTCCTCCACTTCACCCAGGCACAGGACAAGCTCCGCGCCGAAGGCATCGACTGCCGCAGCATCGCCGTCACCGATGACATCTCTTCCGCACCCCTGGCAGAACGGCACAAGCGCCGGGGCATCGCCGGCGACCTCACCGTTTTCAAAGTGGCCGCGGCCGCCGCCGAGGCCGGGTACGACATGGACCGCGTCATGGAGACCGCCCGGCGCGCCAACGAGCGCACACGCTCCTTCGGCGTCGCTTTCACCGGGTGCACGCTGCCGGGAGCACCGCAGCCGCTCTTCACCGTCCCGGCAGGACGCATGGCGGTGGGCATGGGTATCCATGGCGAACCAGGCATCGGCGAAACGGACATCCCGACGGCGGACCAGCTCGCCGAGCTGCTGGTCAAGGACCTCCTCAGCGAGGTCCCTGACGGCCTCACCGTGCAGGGCGCACGCGTGGTGCCGATCCTCAATGGACTCGGCAGCGTTAAATACGAGGAACTCTTCGTGGTCTACCGTCGCGTAGCCCAACTATTGGCCGAAGCAGGCATCGAAGCAGTAGACCCGCAGGTGGGCGAACTCGTTACGAGTTTCGACATGGCCGGAACCTCCCTGACTCTCTTCTGGCTGGATGCCGAGCTGGAGGAACTCTGGCTCGCTCCCGCTGACGCCCCGGCCTTCCGGCGTGGTGCAGTGAGCGCCCAAGCGCTCGACGCCGAAAAGCTCACCCAGGCCGCGGAGGTGCAGTCCGTGATCCCGGATGCCTCGGACGAATCCCGCAAAACCGCCCCCACTGTTCTCGCCGCGCTCGAAGCTGCCAAGGCCGTGGTGGACGCCAGTGTCGCTGAACTGGGCCGCATCGACGCGATCGCCGGCGACGGCGACCACGGCATCGGCATGGAACGGGGACTCCACGCGGCAGCAGCGGCTGCGGCAGACGCCGTCGAACGTGGAGCCGGTGCCGGAACAGTCTTGAACCTGGCTGCGGACGCCTGGGCCGACAAGGCTGGCGGCACCTCAGGCGCGCTGTGGGGCATGGCGCTGCGCGCAGTCGGGCAGTCGATCGGGGACGTTGACCGTCCGAGTGCAGAAACAGTGGCCGCGGGTGTTGCCGAAGCGAAGCGCTCCATCATGGATTTCGGCAAGGCCAAAGAGGGCGACAAGACCTTGGTGGATGTGTTGTCGCCGTTCAGCGATGCCCTCACCGCAGCCGTGCATGGCGGGAGCTCCCTGCATCAAGCTTGGGGCGCCGCCACGATAATCGCCGAGCAATCCGCGGAGGCCACGGCAAACTTGCTTCCCCTGATGGGTCGAGCCAGACCACACGCTGAAAAGAGCCTGGGAACACCCGACGCCGGAGCCGTTTCGATGGCCCTGATTGTCCGGGCCATCCACAACACCCTCGTCGAAAACAACGTCGAAAACAACGTCGAAAACGACGTCGAGAAGAACACTGTTAAGGAGAACGCATGAGCGCCAAACTGCGCCTGGTCATCGGATCGGACGACGCCGGATTCGAGTACAAGGAAGCCCTGAAAGCCGACCTTGAGGCGAACGAGCTGGTGGAGTCCGTCACCGACGTCGGAGTGGACGCTACAAGCCACACTCCCTATCCGTCCGTGGCGATCGCTGCCGCTGAACTGATCGCGGCCGGAAATGCCGACCGCGCGCTTCTTGTCTGCGGCACGGGCCTCGGTGTGGCCATCGCCGCCAATAAGGTCCCGGGCATCCGTGCTGTCACCGCCCACGATTCCTTCTCCGTGGAACGTTCAGTCCTTTCCAACAACGCCCAGGTTCTTACCTTCGGCCAGCGCGTTGTGGGCCTGGAGCTCGCGCGCCGACTGGCCAAAGAATGGCTCACCTACACCTTTGACGAAGCTTCCGCCTCGGCCGAAAAAGTCACGCTGATTAAGGACTACGAAGGTGTCACTTCCTGCTAAGTCATCGCACCGCAAAGCAGTAATCGGCGTGAGCCTGAAGATGTACTTCGGCTATCAGCGCTCCATCGACTACTGCCGCGACGTCGCCACGATCGGCTTTAAGCACCCGGCCGTGGTCAGCGGTGACATCGAGCTGTTCGTCCTGCCGATCCTCCCGGTCCTCCCGGAGGCAACCCGGCTTCTGGGCGCGGCCGGCGTAGGTACCGGCGCGCAGGACATCTTCTGGGAAGACGAGGGCGCCTATACCGGCGAAGTCGGCGGCAAGACCGTAGCCGAACTCGGCGGCCGCTACGTTGAGGTAGGCCATGCCGAACGTCGCCGGATATTCGGCGAAGACGATCGGATCATCGGCCTCAAAACCGCCGCAGCCTACCGCAACGGCCTGACCCCTGTGCTCTGTGTTGGCGAACTGAATGCGGGGTCCCCCGAGGAAGCCATTGCACAGTGCACCGCGGACATCGACGCCTCACTCAACAGGGCCGCAAGCCTGGGTCCGACCGGCCGAACCATCGTGGCCTACGAGCCGCAATGGGCCATCGGCGCACCGGAACCAGCCACACCCGGATACATCAGTGCCGTGGTTCGTGGCTTGAACGACCACCTCCGCTCTTTGCCCGGCCAGTCGGACAGCCAGGTCATCTACGGCGGAAGCGCCGGACCCGGCCTGATCACCGAACTGGACCCCGCCGTCGCGGGCTTGTTCCTGGGCCGGTTTGCCCACGATCCACAAGCGCTGAAGACCATCCTGGACGAAACTGCGGCCCGCCTGGCCACAAGCGAGGCGGTGGCGGCATGAGCAACGGTACTGGTCGCATAGGTTTAAGCAGCTACGCGTTCTTCTGGCAGCTCTCAGACCAGGTCAGCGAACCCCTGACCATCCATGACACACTGCGGAAATCCGCAGATCTGGGCGTGGACCTCTTCCAGATCTGCGATTACGCACCGCTGGAAGACATGAACGACGACGACCTCGCCGCCATCCGGGCAACGGCGGAAGAGCTGGGGATCACCCTGGAACTCGGGACCAAGGGGATCCGCCCGGAGCACCTGCGGAAGTTCCTGCACATCGCAGGCATCCTGGGCTCAGACCTGCTCCGGACCATGTTCAATGTGCCCGGCCACTCGCCGGACACTGACGAAGCGGCAGGGGTCTTCGCCGAAGTCCTTCCCGAGTTCGAGGCAGCCGGGGTGCGGATCGCGATAGAGACCTACGAACAGGTCCCCACCGAACGGATTCTCGATGTCATCAGAATCGTCAACAGCCCGTACCTCGGCATTTGCAGCGACCCCGCCAATACCGTCGCGGCGCTGGAGATGCCGCGCGAGGTGATTGACGCCGTCGAGCCTTACGTCCTGAACATGCACATCAAAGACTTTGCGTTCAGTCGCAAGCAGGGATGGGTCGGGTTCACGTACTCGGGCGCACCGCTGGGCGAGGGTCTTCTGGACTACGACTACATGGTCAGGAAGATCCGGCCCAAAGAAAGAAAAATCAACCAGATCGTCGAACACTGGCTGCCGTGGCAGGACTCCGAAGCGGAAACGATCCGCCTCGAAAACCAGTGGACCCAACACAGCCTCGATTTCCTAAGGAGCAAATGAAATGTCAGCAGAACAATTGACGGTCGCCGTTGTCGGAGCCGGTGGCAAGATGGGGATGCGCGTTTCCGCAAACCTCCAGAAGTCCAGCCACAAGGTTTTCTACAGCGAGAACTCCCCCGCAGGCCAGGAACGTGTCCGCGCCGAAGGCCGCGAAATCACCGGCACTGACGACGCCGTCAAGACCGCCGACGTGGTCATCCTCGCCGTCCCGGACACCGTCTTGGGCATCGTCTCCGAGGGCGTAGTCCCGCAGATGAAGTCCGGCGCGATCCTCCTCACCCTTGACCCGGCCGCTGCCTACGCCGGCCTGCTGGCCAAGCGCGACGACGTGGTCCAGGCCGTTGCCCACCCGTGCCACCCGTCGGTGTTCCTGGAGCGCACCACCAAGGAAGAATGGGCCGATACCTTCGGCGGCCAGGGCGCCCCGCAGAACGTCGTCTCCGCCATCGATGAGGACGCCCCCGGAGCCACCCGCGACACAGCCGAAGCCGTGATCCGCACCATCTACGCCCCGGTGATCGACGTCCACTGGGTCACCGTCAAGCAGCTCGCCATCCTGGAACCCACCCTGGTGGAGACCGTGGCCTGCATGATCGGCACGCTGCTCAACGAAGCACTCCACGAAACCGTGCACACCGCCGGCGTCCCCGAGGAAGCCGCCAAGGCCATGCTGTTCGGCCACGTACAAATCGCGCTGACCAACGCCCTGCGCGGATCCAACCCGTTCTCCGAGGCCTGCGAAATCGCCATCCAGTACGGCAAGGACACCATCATCAAGGACGACTGGAAGAAGATCTTCGACGACTCCGAACTGGACGGCGTCATCGCCAAAATGCTCAAGCTGGACACCGTCAAGCACTAAGTTCTTGTAGGAGGTGCGGTGGCTTCTACACCACCGCACCTCCTTGGTTTAAAGTCCTTACAGCTCGCGCTGATTCTTCCGGGATCCAGTCTTGCTTTCGTGCAACGCCGTCGCTTCGATGTACGCAGGAGCTATGCCCGTCCCCGTCGCTTCACCCATCCCCATACGCCTGTGGCAACAAACAAGATAAGCCCGATGATGGCTAGCCATACCAGCCCTTTGACGACAAATCCGATGATGGACAGAATGAGCCAAATGACCAAGAGCGCAATGATGAGTCCCATATGGGCATCCTACGCCGGCATCCTCGTTCTAAAACTGGATGAGTGAGAGCATGTTGCCCCCGCCATTGAGAGCCAGACTCCGATCACGCGTTCTTGCTCACGGCTCAGCGACGAAACGGACGGCTATGTAGGGTTTACCGGGCAAAGGCACGTCAATGCGGCCCCTTGCCCCTTGGGCCACGGTCGTCGATGTCATGCCCCAGGTGTCGATGACGTCCACAGTGTATGAGCGTGTCGGATCGAGCAGAAAAAGGTGATGTCTGGCTTGGGTGAGGCCGAGGTACGAAATGAACACGGTGTTATCTACGCCCGCGGTTGGGTAGTCCCAGGCTCCAGCAGCCGGTTCCCAACCAGCGTCAGGCCCAGCATCCATAATGTCTTTTAGGAAGAAAATCCGGGCAGGACTTTTGCCGCGGAGGTCGCCTCCGGCGGACCACCACAATTCATTCTCAGGATGGGCGTATGTTTCGCCATGCCCGGCGTAGCCTCCTCTGATGGCAGCGGCCCAGTGACGGCGAGTGAGCTCCTCGGCCGTAATGTCGCCCCAGGCGTATTGCAGGTCGCCTTCATACCCGCACTCATCAATGACCACCGGTTTCCCCCACCGCTCGTGCCATTCAGCCGTGCGTTCAACCTCGGCACTCTGAATGCTTGCGTGGGTGATCCATTCCCGGCCGTGATCGTAGAATTCCAAGCAGTGGTGGATCGACCGCAGGTGCTGAGCTGGATCATGTGTCTGAACCAATTGGCCCAAGCGCTCCCAGTCCGAGGCGGTTTTGAACACCATCACATCGTGTTCGTTCGCGAGGGACCACCAGATGTTGGCGTATGAGGCCAAGCGGGCAACTGCGTAACGCACGTAACGGTCGTCGTTGGCCGACCCCATGTTTTCAAAACCCCACCGGTCATAGGGGTGGAATAGCACCAGGTCGGCCTCAATACCGAGGGAGGCAAGTTCTTCTACACGGGCCTCAACTTCTCTCCAAAATGTGATGTCTGGTCGGGCGAAATCGAAGGTACTGTCGCTTCTTCTTTCGAACGGGGAACGTTCTGGTTCAGCTTCGTTGTATGCGAACCACTTGGGGAAGAGGCACATACGCAACTTGTTGAAGCCAGAGTTGCGGATGGTTGCCATGGTGCGGTCGCGCCGCTCCCGGCTTTGATGGAGCCAAGCATAGGCAGTCGTCCCCACCGGGCGGTATACCGTTCCATCCTCGTAGCGGAAGTGGCGGCCATCCGCTCTAACTGGGCCGCGGCTGCCCGCGGCTGGGGCGGTCACGGAGAATTCCCCTTCGTGGCCGCGGAGACTCTCTGCATTGCTCAAGGTAACAAAGCTGTATGTTCCCGGCTCGAGGGGCATGTAACGGAGCCGGTAGATGCCATTGCCGTCATGGAAGCCTTCGACGCTTGACTGGCCGGAGGGGCCTGTAATCACAGCCGAGAAGACAACTTCCAAATATGGTTGAACGTCGTCGCGGGGCCCCTCTACTTCCAGTTCGAATCGACCGAATGTTTCAACCCGAGTCGGGAACGTGCCAGCGGTACGGACCCCGGGGATGTGCACGGGAACTGCTAAGGGATGCTCGTCAGGCCGCCGGTACATTGAAGGGTCCGTCGGCGTTGCTTGCGCCAGTTCAGAGAGGGCAGCGACTTGCCTGTCCGGATCGTTAATCAGCGCGGGCGCAGTCCTTAGTGCCAACTCCACAGGAACTGATGCGAGTTCATATCGCTCGGCCTCGTCACGAGGAAGTGCATTCCAGCGCTCCAGAATCGTGCGACCGACGGGGTGCATGAGGACCTGATTGTAGGAAACGTCAGGGCCGAAGCCTTGGGAGTAATCAAGAGCGCTAATTTGTGTCTCCTAGGTATGTGACGACGTTCAAGCCGTGCAACGTTGCACTAAAGCGTAGCTTCTCAGCCTGAAGGAAGCAACGACGGCGGTCACACTACAGCCATCACGGTCGCAGGAATCCCCAAGCCCCCGTTCTCCCATAGCGTCAGTGCCCGCAGCCCACATTTCCATTGCGTTCTGATGAATGAATCTATATCCTTGCGTATAACGTTGCACGCAAGCGCAGCGTTTCACGTAGAAGTCCGGCGCTCTGTCGTCCGGCGCGGCGGGGAAACCCCACCGTCCGGTTGGGCTCCCGAGTTTCCCTCAACCGGTTGAACGACTGTGGATTGAGGACTTCCATGAGTGCACATATCGCGAAACCCTGGCTGGAGAGCGCGCTTTCTCCCGCGCAGCGTGCTGACCTTCTACTTCAGCAATTAAGCCTCGACGAGAAGCTGGCTCAAGTTTCCTGCTACTTCCCGACTGACATCACCAACACCGACGACTTTGCCGGGCGATTTCCCTTTGGTATTGGTGAAGTGTCGTGCCTTGAGGCCCGTTCAGCACTTTCACTGAACGACGTGACCGCGTTCCAGCGGCAGATACAGTCCGAGGCGATGAAGCATTCGCGGCACGGTATCCCTGCGATTTTCCATATGGAGGGCCTGTGCGGTGCCTACCTGCCCGGCGCAACGAGCTTTCCCTCCGGTCTGGCACGGGCGGCGGGCTGGAACGTTGATGTGGAACGCAGGATCGGAGAGATCGTAGGCAACCAGGAACGTGCGGTGGGCATCACCCACACTCTGGCGCCCGTTCTGGACATTTCCCGCGACCCGCGAATGGGACGGCAGGGCGAAACCTACGGTGAAGATCCCGCCCTTGCCTCCGCACTTGGCGTCGCTTACACGCAAGGGATACAGAGCCAAGACCATGCAGGCCGGCGTACTGAGGCGGTAGCAAAGCACTTTGTTGGTTCGCATCACACCGAGGGCGGGATCCACGGCGCGCACTGCAATATACCGGACCGCACACTCATGGAGGTCTACGCCAAGCCTTTCCAGGCCGCTATTTCAGAAGCGGGATTGCGGGGCGTGATGCCGTCGTACAACTCGGTGGGCGGGGAACCAGTCACAGCGTCCGTCCGGCTCCTTAAGACGGTGTTGAGGGAGCAAATGGGTTTCGACGGACTGGTCGTGTCCGACTACGGCGCCGTTGGGAACCTTCTCTCCGTACAGCGTGTCGCAAAGTCCCCGGCGGAGGCAGGGCTGGCCGCCCTGCGCGCTGGCCTGGACGTTGAGCTCCACGTACCCCAAGGCTTCGGGCCGGAACTTAGAGCGTGGTTTGCCGAGGGACGCGCTGACATTGCGCTGCTGGACCGGGCCGTCCATCAGGTACTCCAAGCCAAATTCCGCATGGGACTCTTCGAGCATCCGTTTGCCCCCGATCCCGCCGAACGGGACACCGCATTCAGCGTGGCCTCTGATATAGCGGTCTCCCTCCAGTCGGCACGCGAGTCACTGGTGCTGCTCACTAATGACGGCGCCCTTCCCCTGCGGCGGGACGTTAGACGACTGGCTGTTATAGGTTGCCATGCCACCACGGCAAGGTTCTTCTTCGGCGGTTACACCCACTATTCGATGGCGGAAGGAAAGCTGGCCGTCAACGCTTCTATGGCAGGACTGACCACCAGCGGCGACGCCCTGAGGACTATTAACGATACTGTTCCGGGTACAACGATCGAAGCTTCTGACGGCCCAGCATTCGAGGAATTACTGCAGCAGCAAAAGCCGGGAATCCGCAGCGTCCTCGAAGAGCTCGTTGAGCGAATGCCCGAAACAGATGTGATGTGGGCTTACGGGTATCCCGTTGCCGGGGCTGATGAATCCGGGCATGAGGAAGCCCTTGCCCTGGCTTCAAAAGCCGACGTCATACTCTTAACGCTCGGAGGCAAGCACGGCACGGCATCCATCGCTTCGATGGGCGAAGGAATCGACGCTACGAATATCAACCTTCCGCCCTGCCAGGAACAGCTCATTGTAAAGCTGTCGCAGCTGGGCAAGCCGATGGTCGGGATTCACTTGGACGGCCGCCCGGTGTCGAGCGACGCAGCGGACAAATACCTGGCTGCGCTTTTGGAAGCATGGAGCCCCGCAGAAGGCGGCGCGGAGGCCATCGTTGATGTCTTGCTTGGCGAACAATCTCCCAGTGGCCGACTTCCAGTCAGCATTGCGCGCAACGCCGGCCAGGTCCCGGTTTACTACAACCATCCCCATGGCTCCTCCTGGCACCAAGGCGAAAGCATAGGGTTTCCCGACTACGTCGACTCGCCGCACACGCCCCGGTACGTCTTTGGACACGGATTGTCCTACACGACCTTCGACTACACGGAACTCTCGGTGCCGAAGGAGCGGGTCACGGCCGATGACGGGTTCGATGTTTCCTTTGCCATCACCAACACGGGTGAGCGAACCGGGACCGAAGTCGTTCAGTTGTACGCGAGTGATAGATTCGCTTCCGTCTCCCGCCCTGTAGTGGAACTCATCGGCTTCCGCCGGGTGACGCTGGAACCGGGACAGCAAACTCACGTAGTTTTTCACGTTGAGACGTCTCAGCTGGCCTTCCTCGACGCTCAGATGCAGTGGAAGGTCGAAGCGGGTGATGTGGACATCCTCGTAGGCGCTTCTTCTGCAGACTTCCGATTAAAGGGCTCGATATGCATAGATTCGGATGCACTAATCGACGGCAGGAACCGTTCCTTCTACGCCAGCTAGCGCAAGCATGCAAACCCAGTCAACTACCCCTCACAGACAAGGTGTGACTCCCATGACCGCGACCATCCGCCCGGGCGAAATCATGTTCGACGCCGAAGGCAACCGAATACATATCCATGGAGGCTCCATCATCGCCGTGGACGGACAGTACTACTGGTATGGCGAAGATAAATCCAAGTCCACGCCAGCGACCGGCCGATGGCACAGCGGAGTTCGGGCGTACCGCTCCTCCGACCTAACAACCTGGCACGACGTTGGGACCATCATTCCGGCAGAGCCGGACGTACCTGACTCTCCACTGCATCCGGAAGCCATGATGGACCGGCCGCACATCGTGCGGCACCCCAGGACGGGAAACTTCGTCTGCTGGATGAAAGTGATGCACACTGACGGCAAGCAACGCTCCTGGGTGTACCAGGCTGAGCACTTCCAGGGACCCTACAACCTTGTGCGACCAGGGTTCGAACCGTTAGGAATGAGTGCCGGCGACTTCGACCTGGTGGTGGATCCTGAAACGGGGCGCGGCTATTACTTCTTTGAACGGGTCCACTCCGAACTCATCTGCGCGGACCTGACCGACGACCTCACCGACGTTACGGGGACCTTCAGCTCCCATTTCCCGCACCCCCACCCTCCCTTCGTCCGTGAAGCGCCGGCCTATTTTCGCCATGACGGCCGCCATTACCTCATCACCTCAGGAACCAGCTGGTATTTCCCCAATCGTTCCGAAATCGCAGTCGCCGACGACTACCACGGACCCTGGACCGTTCTGGGGGATCCACACCCAAACGACGCAACCGGCACCTCCTTCCATTCCCAAATATCTTCGGTCTTCACGCTCGAAAATGGGCGTCACATCGCACTTGCCGACAGATGGCTTCCCGACATGCCTGACGACATGATCCGGCGGGCATGGGATGCCACGGAAGCCCAGTTCGCCGGTGGAACACCCGATCCGGAGATTAACGAGATCGTTCAGGCCGGCGCTCCTGACACATCGTCCGCCCGTCATGTATGGCTCGAAATCCAGTTCCAAGACCACCGGCCGGTCATCGAGTGGCAGGACGCCTGGAGTCCCGAAAGCAACAAATAAACGGGGCACCCGAGACAGCCGAGGTACCCGGCAACCGCTAATCGGTTGCCGGTACTTTCGCTTGCCCCCGGTAAACGGGCGGGGACGCCAACCTCTGCCAAAGAAGGCAGCACCTTCGTTGTTGTCAACCGGTTGACCGCCTCGGGATGTCGGGGTAATCTCCTCTGAAACGTTCCATCGCGTGCGTTTCCCCCACTATCCGCCGCAGAAAATGACCGTCCGCGTGCACCCTGGGGACCCCCAATGAAGGAGGACCATGATTATCAATCCCGTTCTTGCTCGTCACGGAAGGATCGGCCTCTTGGCAGCAACGCTGCTGCTCGGAACCGGCCTTGGAAGCGCAATCCCGGCAAAGGCAGCCGCACCCGACTGCGCCACCGTTGCCGGCGCCATGCAGATCACCGCAGACTGCATCGACCCTCTCTACACCAAACCCGTCATCGACAGCGAAACAGATGAAACAGCTCCTGTTGCCCACCACAGGATTCGCGCGCATTTCGAGGGCACCAACATCCAATTCAACGTCTACTTCCACGCCAAACAGGATCTCGGCAAATGGGAGGGGCGCTTCTTCCAGTACACGTACCCAACGGCATTCACCCCCGAGGAGGACACCTCCCAAGCCGATGACCGTGCCGTAGGCTTCGCACTTTCCAGCGGCGGTTACGCAGTTCAGGCGGGCAACAAGTCTCTGGCTCTGGGCTACCGGCACACAGCCGCGGCCGCGAAGTTCGCCGAAACACTGGCTGCGAAATACTACGGAAGCGACCGGAAGATTTCGGGATATCTTTACGGCCCTAGTGGCGGCACCTACCAGACCATCGGAGCGACGGAGAACAGCACCGGTGTGTGGCAGGGATTTGTACCGATGGTCCAAGGTGTCCCCCAACCCACCAGCTACAACTTCCTGGGCCGGTCAGCCGCTGAACTGATTCTTGGCGACAAGTCCGAGCAGATCCGCAACGCACTTCTCCCAGGTGGCAGCGGAAACCCGTATGCCGGCCTCGATGCCGCCGAGCAGGCCATGCTGAAAGAAGTCCACGCACTCGGGATCCCATGGAAGGGCTGGGAGTTCCCCGACTACCTCCTCGGACGCTCCGATCAGTATCCCAATGGCCTTGACTCCAGCGCTCCTTTGTCATTCGACCCGAGCTACGCCAACGACTTCTGGAACGCCCCGGGGTACCTGGGCACTGAGACCTCCCCGTTGGGAGTCCGGGTCCGGGCTGAACTGGCGAAGATGGGCGACACAGTCGACAACCGCTGGAACATCGCAAACCGCTTCTACTACCGCTACCAAACACCTCCCGCTAGCGAAGGCTGGGTCGGACTGCAGCAATTCCTCAAAGCTGACGGCACCCCTCTGTATCCGCAGAGGCCCGTGAAGGATCCAGGCTTCTACGGCTTTGTCTCGGGCAACACAGCCTTCGACGGCTCCATCAATGGAAAAGTCATCGTGGTGGACAATCTCTACGACACCGACGCCCTGCCTCTGCACGCAGACTGGTACAGGAAGCGCGTTGAGGCCAGCCTGGGCAACGCCGCGTCTGATAGCTATCGGATCTACTACAACGATCACGCTGACCACCAGAACGCGCCTGTCTCCGGGGAACGGGCCAAGCATTTGGTCAATTGGTACGGCATGGCAGAACAAGCCCTCCGCGATCTAGCGGCTTGGTCCGAAAACGGGGTGCAGCCACCAGCATCCACGGACTACAAGATCAACGATGCCCAGGTTTCTGTGCCTGATAATGCAGCTGCCCGGCGTGGAATTCAGCCCACTGTAGACCTGACGGTCCAAGGAAATGAGTCCACCACGATCAAGGCCGGCCAGTCGATCAAACTCAACGCGAAGGCGCAGGTTCCGCCAGGGGCCGGCGCGGTTGTGAAGGCCGATTGGGATCTGGACGGCGACGGCGTTTACACCAATGCACCACTCACCCAGATCGGGAACGTCGTCACGCTGCAGACTGACGCGACATTCGCAAAGCCAGGCACTTACCTGGTGGCGCTTCGTGTCTCTTCTGAGCGCACCGGAGACCCGTCAGCCACGTTCGCCTTGGCCCAAAACCTCGACCGTGTCCAGGTCGTCGTGACGCCGGGCGGTTAAGAGACCCAGGTCCTGACCCGAAGGAGACGCCCGACTATGACCGGGGTACAGCTGCTGGCTGGACCCCGGTCATAGTCGTGCACGGTCAGCACCGCTTTCCTCCGGACTGTCGGCTTTTAGTGCCTCGACAAAACTGAAGGTCCCCGCCAAAGGATTGGCGAGGACCGTCTCAGAAATCTGCAGGGACCGATCAGAGGGCTGTCAAGCCTCCATCGACAGTGAAGATGCCCCCGGTTGCGTATGCTGAATCGTCGCTGGCCAGGTAAACCATAATGCCTTCGACGTCGGCCGCCGTGCCGGCCCGGCCAAGCATGGTGGCGTTCACCAATCCGGCCCTACTCTCTGGGTCATCAGCGATCGTCTGGACGAGCGGAGTTTCTGTGTACCCCGGGACCACAATGTTGACCCGGATTCCCTCGGCCGCGTAATCCGCTGCGACCACACGCGCCAGCCCGTGAACTCCGGCTTTGGAGCTGGTGTATGCCGTGAATGTCTGACCGCAAGCTACAACGGCCGTCGGGCTTCCGGTGACGATGATCGATCCTCCCCGATTCTCCATGGCGCGGACAGCGTGCTTAAGTGTCAGAAAGGCGCCGCGCTGGTTGATGGCCATGGTGCGTTCCCAGACTTCAAGGTCCAGATCGCCGACCTTTGCGTCTTGCCCAAACAGTTGAACCCCGGCGTTGGCTACGACGATGTCCAGGGCCTCGTCCTTACTTGCAAGGCTGAACGCCTCAGTGACGCTGGTTTCGTCCGAGACGTCCACCCGTACCGGGACTGCCCGATCGGTCCCCGCTTCTGCCGCCGCCTTCGCTGCCGCGTCAACGTTTATGTCGGCGAAGTACACCTTGGCCCCTTCTGCTGCGAATCGTTGGGCGACCGCCAGTCCAATTCCGGAACCCGCCCCGGTGACAAGAGCTTTTTTCCCGAAGAGTCGGTTGCTGGTCATGTGGTTCTTCCTTCTGTCTTGATGTCTTGGATGATGGCTGACCATGGTTCGAGGGCAATCTCCGCGGTGCTGCCGCTGGGCAGCTGCACCTTCCCGGTCATGAGTTTCTGTGTCAGGTTTGCGGCGAAGAGTACGATTTCGTCGTCCGCCTGGACCGGGTACAGGACAAGCCCCGAACGGACTCCCAGGACCTTGAGGACGTTGTGGCCACGAAGTGCCGCGATGGAGGCGAGGACCTTCCCTGCGTCCGTCAATCCGGTTGGTGTACTGATGCCCCGAGGTCCTTCCGATTCAAAGTAACTGATGCTTTGGACGCCGGGAATGCTAAGAGCTGCGATGCTGCCCAGAACCCAGGCCGCCGCAAATGGGTCCAATTGAAGCGGATCTATCGGCGCTTCTGTGGAGCCTCTTTCCGCGCCTGTGGAAGTGGCCACCGCGTTGAACCGGGGTTTGAGCGTGACCGGGCCCACGTGAAGCGGACGGCCTCCTGAGATTCGCAGGGCATTTTGCGCCGTCAGCCGCTGCATCGGAAGACTTTCCACCAGATGGTGAACCTCTGTCGCGTGCATCTGCGGGGTGATGCTGTAAGCCAGCGCCTCGGCATCAGCCGGCACGATATGGGCATTGCGATTGAGCTCGGTGAAATGAGACCGGGCACCTGCGATGAGCGAGGCGGTCAAACCTGCATCGTCCGCAGCGGATTTCAGAGCTTTCCAAAGGTCCGGTTCCGTAATGTGGCGGGTTGAATGGAAAACACCGAGTCTCGCAATGTTCCGGGTAGGAACAAGTTGCAGCAAATCCGGTACTTCATTGGGTGTTTCGGCGCTGAGCCGGACATCCAAAGGCACTTGAAGGGCCTCGGCCATATCTGTGGCATACCTGCCAAGCTGCGCCACTCTTGGCGCTCCAGCAACAAGTTCAACCAGCAAGGACTCGACACCTTCAAGGAACCCGGTTTCTGCATGCGGTTCAGATATGGAGGCGACAGGCAAGGACAACGCCGGCACAACGGACTCGATGTCTGCGGTGATGACCAGGTCCTCAGCCAGGTTGCTTTCCGGCGCGGGATACTGACCACTCAGTGCCGTCAGCCTCACGCTTTGGTGCAGCCGGCTTCCCGCAGGGACGTCCATCGGGAATGGCAGAGCCAGTGGCCGGCTGTACGTTTTGAAGGAGGCGTCGGTCCAGTTGCGTTGGTCTTCCGTCTCGAAAATATCGCCGGTAAATGCCAGCTTGAAGTCAGTTCCGTCACGCTGCCACCGCATGGTGGCAATGTTCTGGAACGGCTGGTGCGGACTGATATCCACCGGGAACGTCGACGGCGTGTGGTCACCGGAGTTCCCCCCGATGAGAACTTCCCTTCCTGCGTCATCGGGCCTGTGAAGCACAACCAACCCTATGCGGTTGCTCTGGAAATCGGCGGGCGATACCCCGTCGAAGACCACCTCGAGGGAATCGGCCGAAATGGCGATTCCCAACGTCCCGGAATAACGGTAGCCGTACCCGTCGAATTCAAGATCCAGGAGCAAAGAAGTGCCCTGCTTGGCCGGAATCCGTTCAATGCCCCGCAGGACCGGGACCAGCGTTTGCCAGTCCCGGTCCCGGACTACTGCACGAATTCCCCGCAGCACCGGAACGCCGGCGTAGCTGATGTCAGCGATTTCATCCTGGCGCAATTCCGCCCGCCAGGCACCTGCTTCAAGGACCTCGGAGGCTGCAAAGAGCCGTTCACGATTGTTTGTCACAGCGATTCCTGCTGTACGCGAACGCGCACAGCCATATACGGACGAACCGGCAGCTCAACCCGCGCTCGGCCTGAGCAGTTTCCTGGCAGCGTCTCGATGGTCATTGCCCACGTGTCGATCACGTCAATGACTGCCTTGCGGCCTTCAGGGATTCCCAAGGTGACGTACCGGTACTGGCTAAAACCGTTGTAGTGAATTTCGTATTCGCCTGCCACCCCACCGGAAGGCGTGGGGTTTGTCAGCGGCAATGGTTCCAAGCGTCCGGTCGGCGATTCAGCCACCAACTTGTCGAGGAAGGCGATCCTGTCTGCGCTCTTGCCTACCAGTTCGCCGCCCTTGGCCCACCAGAGTTGATCTTCGGGATGGTAGTAGGTCTCCCCGTGCGTGTGATAACCGCCGCGCAGAGTGGTCTCCCACACCCGGCGAACGACTTCTTCAGCGGAAATGCTTCCCCATTCGTATTCGAGGTCGCCTTCATAGCCGATTTCGTCCAGGATGACCGGCTTGCCCCACTTTTCCCGAAGGTCTTCCACCAATTCTGCCGTCTTGTAGTAGTCCACCTTCTGCAGACTGCAGTGGGTAGCCCACGAAGCCGAATAGTCGTAGATCCGGGTGCCGTTGTGGATGGATATCAGGTGCCTTGCGTGGTCCTCTTCGGTGACGATCTTCGCGTAGCGTTCCCAGTCCTCCGGCATCTTTGTGGTCATGAAGTCGTACTCGTTAGCCAGGGACCACCACACATTCGGAAGTGCTGCCAGCCGTCGGACTACATAGCGAAGATACCGGTCGTCCGCTGCGGCTCCCAGATCCTGGAAACCCCACCGATCGTAGGGGTGGAAAAGGATAACGTCTGCTTCGATGCCCAGCTTTCCAAGGTCGCGGATGCGGTTTTCGAAGTGCTGAAAGAACGCGGGGTCAAAGCGGGTGGTGTCCCAGTTCCCGCTTTCACCCTCAAAGGGGTAAAGATCGGGCTCGTTGTCGTTGAAGATAAACGCCTTCGGGAAGACGCACATGCGGACTTTGGTGAAGGGACTAGTGGACAGCGTCGCCAGGGTTTTCTTTTGCAGCTCAGGGCCTTGGTGGGTCCATGCATACAGAGTGGTCCCCACCGGCCGGAAAACCTCGCCGTTGGCGTATGAGAAGTGGTACGTGTCTGCCACCCGCACGGCTCCGCGTGCGTGGCTTGGTTCGACGCTGAAAGTACCTGTGTGCCCGTCCAAAGAACGTGCCGTGGATTCCGTCCGGAACTGCCACGCCCCCGCTGTATCCGGGAGGAAGCGGACAACGTACCGACCGTTGCCGTCGTAGAAGCCTCCTACACGGATTTCTTCGCCGTTCAAGGAGAAGTACGCTTGGAGTTCAACGTCGGTAAACGGGTTACCATGCGAGGGTCCCTCCAGGACCATTTCAACGGTCTCGTTAACTCGCCCACTCG
This sequence comes from Paenarthrobacter aromaticivorans, assembly GCF_019038615.1. NCBI lineage: Bacteria > Bacillati > Actinomycetota > Actinomycetes > Micrococcales > Micrococcaceae > Paenarthrobacter > Paenarthrobacter aromaticivorans. The sequence goes on along the minus strand of NZ_JAHOPC010000002.1, from coordinate 363,224 downwards.
CGGGAAGAATGATCCGCGCCGATGCAATGGCAACCTCCGGCCCTTCATATCCGGGGTTGGGCTCGATCGGCGGCAGTTCGACGCGATCGGGTACCTCAATGGTGGAGAGCTTTAGCCACAACTTCTCTTGTGCCGCTTCCTTTACTCGGAAGACCGTGGCCAAAGCCCCAATGGGCAGATCAATAGCCCCACCGTAGTTTTCGGGGTGGCTCGCGAAATCCGGCAAGGCTTCAGACAACGCTGCCCTCCCCGCTTCGTAGTCAAAGATCAGTCGGGCTTGCGTGAATTCACTCATGTACGCCATCGATGGCTTCCTTCTCTTTCTTACCCGGTTTTTTCGGGCGTCGTTTGATGTAAATTTCCCAGATGACTGCGGCGATTAGAGCCACACACATGCAGATGGCCGCCCAGAAAGGCAAAACTGTCAGCGAGAGGTGGTCGATCACGGCTCCACCCATGAAAGCCCCGCCGCCGATACCCACGTTGAAGGCTGTGGTCTGCAGGGCTGCCGCCACATTGCGAGCGCCGACGGATGCTGACTGCATCATGCGGGTTTGGAGCATGACCGGGATGCCCCCAAAGACGGCTCCCATGACGGTGATCAGGATCCAGACGGGAATTTGGGAGTTCATGGTTGCGGCCACGGGGATGGCGCACAGAATGCCGACTTGGGTGGCTAACGATGCCAGGAACATCCCGGTGGGGAACTTCCTGTAGAAGGCACCAGTCACGGCCACACCCACCGCGCTGGCAATCCCTGAGACGAAGAGAATCACGGGTACGCCCGCGGGTGCGAGATTCACAACGTCCAGCAGCCAAACGACGGTGTACGTTCCAAAGCTGATCTGTGCGGACACCACCATGAGGATCAGCACGGAAATGATCAAAATAGCGGGAATGCTCTTGTCACGCCCCACCGGGCCGGTCTTTGGTGGCTTCGTGTCAGCGCCGTGCGGGTGGACGGCAGGAAGCATCCACACCATCAGCAGCATTAAAACGATGACCAGCCCTGCAAGGACTGCGAAGGCTGACCGCCATCCGAAGATCTGACCCAAGGCATTGCCGAGCGGGGTGCCGATGACGCCGGCAACTGACCCGCCTGCCGCTGTGATGGCCATGGCCTTGGCAAGCTGGGTTGGCCGGACCAGGTAGGCCGGGTAAGCGGCGACGACGGTCCAGAACGCTCCATGTCCAACCGCTCCCAGAATTCGTGCGCCCAGCAGGAACTCGAAACTGGGCGCAAGCACCAAGACGACGTTTCCCGCGCCGATGAGGGCGAAGGAGATCAGCACTATGGTCTTGCGTGGGATCCGGCGGGTCAGGATCGCCAGCGGCGCCGCGGTGAGGATGACAGTCAGGGCGAAGACCGTCACCATATTTCCAACGTCGGATGCCGACCGGCCGAAGTCTGCCGAGATCTGCGGGATGAGTCCGCTGGGCAGGAACTCCGTAGCCATCGATATGAACATTGCCCCGGAAAGCGTCAGCAGACCAACAACTGGTAGTCGTTCGCCGGAATTGGCTGGTAAGTGCCGGCCCGTAACGTCCGGTTTCACGGAAGAAGTCATCCTGTTTCCTCACAAGATTGATGTTTCCTGCCGCGAAGAATGCGGATCAGTGGCCCGTAATTCAGTTGGTTGTAGCTGAGGCCCGACGTATCCGGATTGCCATGTACTCGCGCCCGGGCAGCTCCACTTTTATCCGGCCTTCAGCCGCATTGGGCATCGTGGTGATTTCCATGTTCCAGGTATCGATGACATCGACGTGCCACTGCCATCCCGCGGGAAGCAAGACGGAGCGGAAGCCGGGCCGGCCCATGCCCAGGTAGATGATCCGATGGTCATCGTCGCCGCCAGTGCGGGAATCCCAGTCCCCAGGCAGCGGATCCCACCGTCCGGTGGGCGCTTCGGCAATGAGGCGGCGCAGAAATCCTATCCGCTCCGGTGACTGGCCTTTGAGAGTGCCGCCCTTGGCCCACCAGATAACGTCTTCCTCGTCGAGGTATGTTTCGCCGTGGTTGACGTAGCCACCCCTTACAGCTCCTTCCCAGCAGCGACGGATCAGTTCCTGGGGGCTGATATTTCCCCATCCTTCGGCGACGTCGCCTTCATAGCCGACCTCGTCGATAACGACAGGTTTGCCCCACTTTTCACGCCACACGTCCGTGTTCTCGGCCGTAAGGTAGTTGTCCGTTCGCTGAATGCTGCAGTGGGTAATCAAAGGCCTTGAATAGTCGTAGAACCTGGTCCCGTTGTGAATGGACAGAAGATGTCCGGTGTGGTCCTCTTCCCCCACTATTGCGGCGAACCGTTCCCAATCCTGCTCAGTCTTGGTTTGCATGAAGTCGTACTCGTTTGCCAGTGACCACCAGACGTTGCGGGTTGCTCCCAGGCGTCGAACGACATATCGCAGGTAGAGGTCATCCGCCCATGACGGCATGGCTGAGAACCCCCACCTGTCATAAGGGTGGAAGAGGATCAGGTCTGCTTCTATCCCCAGCGCTTGAAGATCGTTAATTCGATGTTCGAGGTTGTGGAAGAAAGCGAGGTTGAACCGGCTGAAATCCCAGCTGCCATCAGGGTTCTTCTCGAAGGCGTAGTTCTCGGGCTCATTCGCGTTGTACGAGTATGACTTCGGGAACACGCACATGCGGATTTTTGTAAAAGGGCTTTCCGCAAGCGTATGCAGAGTTTGATCCTGTAATTCCGCGCTTTGGTTGGTCCAGGCGTAGGCGGTGGTTCCCAAAGGCAGATATGGTGTGCCGTCTGCGTACGCAAAGTGGAACGTGTCACGAACCCGCACAGGGCCCCGGTTGCCTTCCTCCGGCCCCGTGGCTTCGACGGTGCCCGTGGCTCCGTCGAGCTCATCGGCGTTGGACCGCACAGTGAATTCCCAGAGACCAGGCCTTGGAGGCATGAACCGTATGCGATACAGACCTTCCCCGTCGTAGAAACCTCCAACTCGCACTGCGTCATTGCCGGAGCGGAACCTAGCTTCCAGTTCAACGTCCGTGAACGGATTTCCGGTTGAGGGCCCGTCCAGAACAATCTCAGCGACTCCCCATTGCTGGGATCGGATGGCAAGGCTCGTGACAGGATGCTGCGCATGGCGGCTTGATTGCACCCCGGTTGAAGTCCGAGGCGCGGGGCGCTGAAGTGCGGCGCTCCTTCGGGGAGACGATTCGACGGCGGCCATATCCGCCCATAGCTCGGTGAGGTCAGGCGTCTGCTCGCCCACTCCACGGGCCCAATGGGCCACTTCGTCCAGTGTTGCCAAGGGACTGAGGGACCAGTCGTTCCACGTAGCGAAACCCGGCAGGTGGTTGTCCAACACGCGGGCGGCGTTGGGATCGGCCAGGATGTCTACGAGCGGTGCTTCTTTCGTGAAAGGCATGGAAAAGTTTCCTACGTTTGTGGAGTGTATGGGGTGTAACGCATCGACAGGAAGGTCCCCTGGCCCTGAGAGCCTTGAATGGCCAGCATGCGTCCGGTGAAACCGGACGCAACCTCCGTGGACAAATAGCGGCCGTCGAACCGGCCCAGCAGGTGCTCACGACCCTCTTGAACAACAGACAGCACGATCTCGTCGGGACCTCCATGCCCCAACGGGACTGGCGGTGATAATGGCGGCGCACTCTCAATACGCAGGGTGGTTTCCGCTCGAGCTTCAGTTGAGCCCAGTTCGTGGTGGATCCCACCAAGGTGAACCCAGCCGCTGACGCGTCCGGCTTCGACCGTCAGTCCATAGCAGTTGCGGTCGTCGATGCGTAGGAGAAAGCTTCCTGAGCCGGAGATTACGGTCTCGGCACTCCATCTCAGGTCGCGCACCCTGGCGCAAAGAAGCCCCATAGATCCGTCCGCCAACCTCGAGAGCCCAATACCGCCGTCGGGCGCTTTGGACACAATGCTTTCGGGCTCGCCCGACGGAACCACCCAGCGCCGGTGGAGGCGCGCATCAGAGAAATCATCCGAGAAGGCTGTGTCAACAGCGGGGACACAGAAGCGATCCTCGTCGAAGACCGGCCACCCGCCCATCCAATCGATGCCTGCGACGAACGTTTCGCGGCCCAGGACATGAAATCCAGGCGTGGATCCGCGTGGCCGGACGCCAAGGTACACGGCAGCCCAAGCGCCTTCGGGCGTCTGGACAAGGTCAGCGTGACCGACGTTCTGGACGGGGTCGATAGAGCTGCGGTGCGTGAAAATCGGGTTATTCGGACAAGCTTCAAAAGGCCCCGAAGGATGCAGGCTGCGTGCAGCCGTTACGCAGTGGCCCCGCTCGGTGCCTCCCTCCGCCAGAAGGAGGTACCAGTAACTGCCGTTTCGGTAGAGGTGGGGGGCCTCGACGGCACCCATTCCGCTACCTTGCCATATCGGATACGGCGCATCGCGGAGCTTTCCGGTGCTCGCATCAAGACGTGCTTGCAGGATACCGATTTCACCCTCGGTGAAGCTCATGGCCTTCCAGCTCAGGTAACAGTCGCCGTTCTCGTCCCAGCACAGGTCCGGGTCGATGCCGATCGCTTCGCCGATGAACACCGGGTCGCTCCATGGCCCTGCCGGGTCTGTTGCCTGGACCAACACCTGCCCGGCACCGTAATCGCTGACATTGGTGGTGATGAACCAAAAAATCCCGTCGTGCTCCCGAAGGGTGGAACCATAGATGCCGGTCGAAGGACGCGGGTCCCCCAGACGGAACTGGCTACGGCGGTCAAGGATGTGGCCTTGCTGGGTCCAGTTCACCAAGTCGGTGCTGTGGAAGATGGGCGCACCGGGAAAGTACTCGAAGCTGGACGTCGACAGGTAGTAGTCATCCCCCACCCTGCAGATGGTCGGGTCCGGGTAGAACCCGCTCAGAATCGGCTGAGTGGCAGAATTCGTCATCTGCTTGCCGTCCGCGCCCGTCAGCGTTGACGTAGCTGTCATGACGTAGAGCCTTTCAGGATTTGCTCTACTTTTTCGCGCAGGGGAACGCTACGGCTGATCCACGGTTCGGGAGCCAGAGCATATCCCAGGTTGCCGACGGGTTCGTCCAGATACCTGGCGAGTTTGTCAGCGGTCTGGGCCTCACCCTCGGGGGCAATGCCTGTTTCGACCGCGGCGTCAACCACGGCCGACCAGGTGAGCGGTTGACGATCCAAGAGTTCGCGGATGGTGAGGGCGTTGCCCTCATCGATGTTCGGAGTGGGATCGGCAACGGTCCACGTGTGGGTTCCATGCGGAACCGCCTCGGGTACCTTGGTGCCGGGGACATGAACGACGGCGGTAGTACCGACCGGCACGGCAACGTCGAGGATCAGTTTTCCCCCTACCCGCCGCCACTGAACCGATGCTTCACCATAAGGGGTGAGGTGCCTTGCAGCTGCCGAGGTGAGGGCCGCCGTCGCGCGTGGTTGGACAATGATCCGTCGGTACCCCGGCGCGGCAGGTGCCAGTCCGGCGACGGTCCGGTGAAGCCAGTCCGCCACCGCCCCCAGCGCGTAATGGTTGAACGAGGTCATACCGCCAGGATTGACGCTGCCATCAGGTCGCAGGCTGTCCCACCGTTCCCAGACGGTGGTGGCACCCATCGTGACGGGGTAAAGCCAGGACGGGCACCCGGTTTGGAGGAGCAAACGGTAGGCAACGTCCACTTCACCGGCGTCCGTCAGGGCATCACAAACGAGCGGTGTGCCAACGAAACCGGTACTGATCCGGAATCCACTGACACGAACCAGATCCGCGAGCCGGCGCCCCGCCTCTTGACGCTGGTCTTCACTGGGCAGCAGGGCCCATTCGAGGGCCATTGCATACGCCGTTTGGGTGTCGGAAAGGATCCTGCCTGAAGGGGTCACGTAGGAGCGGGCAAAAGCGGCGCGCACCTCTTCGGCGAGCTTGTGATAACTGGCGGAGTCCTCGTCGTGACCGAGCACGGCGGCGGTGTTAGCCAGTACCTCTGCAGAACGCGCCAAGTGCGCCGTAGCAACGACATCCGGATCCGTTTTGGCCCGCGCCGCGTCTTCCGGAGGGGCGCTGGGATCGAGCCAATCTCCGTATTGAAAACCACCTGTCCACAACATGTCATCACCGGCCAGTGAGGCAACCTTATCGACATATTTGCATGCACTCGAATACTGCTGTTCCAGGATCAGGCGGTTGCCTGTCCTTTGGTACAACGTCCACGGAATGAGTACAGCCGCATCTCCCCAGGCAGCCGTTGGGGTGTTCGTGAAATCCGAGTGGATGACGTCCGGGACAACGTGAGGTACGGAACCGTCCGGGAGCTGCTCCGCGGCAAGGTCGCGGAGCCAGGACCCAAGGAACCCGCCAACGTCGTAAAGGAACGACGCTGTGGGAGCGAAGATTTGGATGTCGCCAGTCCATCCAAGCCTTTCGTCACGTTGGGGACAGTCAGTTGGCACATCGACAAAGTTTCCGCGGATGCTCCAGTTGACGTTCTCGTGGAACCTATTTAGCAGCTCGTTCGAGGACGAGAACCAGCCGATGCGTTTCAGGTCCGAACCGATGACGACGGCCTCAATATCATCGACTTTCAGGTCCGGGACGCCGCTGACTTGGGCGTAGCGGAAGCCGTGCAGGGTCAAAGAGGGTTCCAGCGTTTCTTCCGCAGCCCCTGCCACTACGAAGGTGTCGGTGGCTTTCGCCGTACGCAACGGCTCGGTGCAGAGCTCGTCGTTTTCAAGAACTTCGGCGTGCTGGATGACCACTTCGCTGCCCTCCGGCAGGCCGTGGGTCCGAAGCCGGACCCATCCAACGAGGTTCTGCCCGAAGTCGACCAGCGTCTTTCCGGAACGCGAAGTGAAGACGGACACTGCCGGGAGCACCTCGGTTGGACGGATCGCCGGGCCTTCGGGGGCAACGAGCAGAGAATGATCCGCTGAAATGACTTCTACAGCGCTGCGGGGAACGACGGTGACTGCTTGGTCGCGCAGGTCGGTGCTCTGGCCGTCGTAAAGATCGTCGGCGAGGATATTGCTGTTGTGGGCAGTCCAGGAACCGTCGGACAGCAGGACGTGGACGCCGCCGTCCGCTGTGGAGACTTCCAGTTGTGCCAGGACGGCGAGGCGCTCGCCATAGATGGCGCTCTTGTTTTCGAAGCCCAGCCGCCCACGGTACCAGCCGTTGCCCAGCAGCATGTCCAGGTTGTTCGAGCCTTTGCGCAGCAGCGACGTGACGTCATAAGTCTGGTAGCGAAGACGGTTCTCGTACGAGGTCCAGCCCGGCGCCAGCACAGTGTCGTCGATACGCTGACCGTTCACGGTGGGGATGTAGATACCGTGGGCCGTGGCGTACAGACGGGCCCTGGTGATATCTGCAGGCAGGTTCAGGACGCCCGAGAGGATGGGTGCGGGCATCCCGTTCGCGCCTATTTCAACGGGGCTGACGAAGTTAGCCCGCCAGTCCGATGGATTGAGCAGACCGGTTTCGGCCGTTGAGGCTTCGCTCCAGTCACTCCAATCCTCGCCATCGCTGACGCGTACCCGAACGACTGCGGACTCCCTGGACCTCAGCTCCGGCGCAGGCCATGGGACCAGCACCTGGTCGTTGCTCTGGACACGGTAGACCTCTGCTCCTTCACCGCGGGTGACCTCGACTTCGTAGGCGGACTGTGTGTATCCGGCATCGGCGACAGGCACAAACCAAGACAGTCGCGGGGTTCCTGTACCCAGTCCAATAACGGGTGAGGTTTCAGTTCGTTGTTCAAAGCGAAGGCCTTGGGGAGCGGCAGCGTATGCCATCAGTGTCTCCAGACGGTGTTGTATCGGGCGCTGGTCCCTATGACGAAGGGTCAGCTGATTAAGCGAGAGGGTCAGAGCTGTGCAGGCGCGCCTCTGGGAAATTCCGCGGCTTTTTCAGCTGCAAGGAACTGGAGGCGGGCGGCTCGGCGTTCGCGTTGCTTTTTCGGGTCTGCCACTGGCGCTGCCATTTGCAGGCTGCGGGTGTACTCGTGGCGTGGTGCACGGGCAACCTGATCAGCTTCGCCGATTTCAACCACCGATCCCTGATACAGCACGGCGATTCGGTCGCTGATGGAGTTCACGACTCCCAGGTCGTGGCTGATGAACAAGTACGCAACCCCGGTCTTTTCCTGCAATTCCTTGAACAGGGTAAGAACACGGGCCTGAGTGGTAACGTCCAGTGCGCTAGTGGGTTCGTCGCAGATGATGACAGAAGGATCCAGAGCCAGTGCCCGTGCGATGGCAATACGCTGGCGCTGCCCACCGGAGAACTCTTTCGGGTAACGGCTGCCCGAGTCGCTGGGCAAGCCAACAGAATCGAGCAGCTCCCTCACCCGCTGGCGGCCACCGGCGGCACCGGCGGCGGCCATGGGCTCCACCAGGATGTCCTCGACCGTCATGGACGGGTTCAACGACGAGTAAGGGTCTTGGAAGACCACTTGGATACCGAGGGCCACCTTCCGCCGCTGGGAGCGGGAGATGTTGCTGATGGTGTCGCCACGGAACTTGATGGAACCTTCAGTGACGGGTGCGAGCCCGAGAATGGCGCGGCCGATGGTTGTCTTGCCTGATCCGGATTCACCTACCAGGCTCAAAGTTTCGCCGGCGTTCAGTTCCAGGCTCACATTATCGATGACCTTCTTGGAAAGCCCGCCCCGCCCCGTATAGGTCACCACGAGATTTTCGACCTGAAGTATGGGAGTAGTCATGCTTTACGCCTCCATCAGTTCTACGCTGCGCGAGGATTCCAGCAGCACTTTTGTGTAATCCTGTTTGGGGTCGCTGAACAAGGATTCGACGTCGTTTCGTTCTACGATCCGCCCGTTCTTCATGACACTTACGGTGTCGCAAAGATCTGCGACCACACCCAGGTTGTGGGTGACAAGGATCATGGCCAGGCCGCGTTCGGTGCTGAGCTCGCGGAGGAGTTCAAGGACCTCCGCCTGCACGGTGACATCGAGGGCTGTGGTTGGTTCATCGGCCACGATCAGGTCGGGGTCCCCGGCAACGGCACCGCAGATCAGGACTCGCTGTGCCATCCCTCCGGATATTTCGTGCGGGTAGAGGCGCATGACGTTTTCGGGGTTGCGGATGCCAACGCGTGTCAAAATTGCGATCAGCTGTGCTTTGGCTTGCTTGTCGCTGATCTTCTTGACGGCCCGGAGACCGTAGACGAGCTGGGCGCCGATAGTGAATGAGGGGTCCAGATTGGACATGGGCTCCTGCGGGATATAACCGATGCGCCGGCCGCGCGCGTTCTTGAGTGCTTTGTCATCCGCCAGTAGGTCTTCGCCCTCCAGATAGATGCTGCCGCCGAGGACGAGGGCTTCCTTGGGGAGGATGCCGAGCGTTGAGAAGGCCATCTGGGATTTCCCGGATCCTGACTCGCCAACGAGTCCGTGGATTTCACCGCGGCGAACGTCCAGGTCGACCCCGTGTACGACTGTTCGGACGCGGTCCGGGCCGTCCGGGTAGCCCACCTTCAACCCACGGATGGATAGGAGTGCTTCTTCAGATTTGGCCGGGGAGGACGTTGTGCGCGCCGCCTGGGCTCCGTTTAGCAGTGCACGTCGGCGGGACCTCTTCAAGGTTTTATTGTGGGCCGAGGATTGTAGGACATCGCGCAGCACATTCCCCAAAAGAACGAGGGCAAGAATGGTGAGGCTGATCAGCAGAGCCGGCCACAGCACACCAAACCTGTTGTTGTAGATGTTGCTGTTCGCGTTATCCAGAATGCCACCCCAGGACGGCTGTTCCGGATCGCCGAGCCCGAGGAATTCCAACCCGGCCTGTATGGCGATGCCTGCCGCTGCGACGAAGGAACTCTGGATGACGACCGGGGCCCTGACGGCCCACAGCACGTGACGCCCAATGATGCGTTGATCAGAGAGTCCGACAACTTTGGCCGCATCGATGTATAGCTCCGTCCGGACGCCGAGAACGACCGAGCGGACCAGGCGGTAATACGTCGGGGCGACCAGGACACCGAAGACTGCCATGGCAACCATGACGTTGGGCCCGGTAAGCGTAAACAGGGCAATCAGCAGGACGATGCTGGGCAGCGACATGATGAGGTCCGTGATGAAGCCGGCGACGGCTTCGAACCTGCCCCGGTAGAAGCCGGAAAGGAGGCCGGTGGTAACGCCCAGTAGAACGGATATCACCAAGACCAGCACCGATCCCAGCAGTGTCCCATTGGTCCCCCACATGAGCTGGGAGAGGATGTCACGGCCGGCGCGGTCGGCACCGAGCAGGTGTCCTTCCGAGAAGGGCGCGGCGTTCACGGCGTTCAGGTCTGCTTGGTTAGGCTGGTAAGGAGCCAGCAGGGGGCTGAGTACTCCGAACAGGATGACCAGCAGCAGAAAGACGATGCAGATCATGCCCTGCGGGTTGGTCAGCAGTCTTCGCAGGACGGAGCGGCCCTTAGCTGGAACCGCTGCGGCAGTATCTATCATGGTCGCGTCAGCGCTCATCGCGTCCTCGCTTTCGGGTTCAACACGGAGTTGGCGAGATCGCCGAGGAAGTTCACGCACAACACGATGATGATGGTCACCACGACAGATCCCATCACCATGGGCACGTCAGCTTGCTGAGCGGACTGAACAGTCATCTGCCCCATACCGGGAAGAGCCATGACCTGTTCGACGAAGATTGCTCCGCCGAGGAGCCCCAGTGTTTGAAGGCTCAGGACGGTCAGGCCCGGCCCTCCGGCGTTTCTAAGAACGTGCCTGAAAACCACGTGCGACTCTTTGAGTCCCCGTGCCCGCAGCGTTCGGACGAAGTCCTTGGAGAGGGCATCCAGGACAGCGCCACGGAACTGGCTGGCGGCGCTGGCTACCGACCCTATCAGCAGGGCTACAACCGGGAGTGTTATGGAGAGTATCCACCCGGTGAAGCTACGGTCAGGGGAAACATAACCCGTCGCCGGGAACATGCGGACGGATATTGCGAACGTGAAAACCAGGGCAATGGCAATGATGAACGGCGGCACTGCCGCACCCAGAACAGAGATGAACTGTAATACCTTATCCAGCCAGCCGCCGTAGACGGCTGCTGCCACGCCCAAAAGGACACTAAGAATCAAGGTGAAGATCAGGGTAAGAATGATCAGGGTTAGCGTCACCGGCACCCTCGTCGAAAGAGCGGACGTCACAGTTTGTCCCGTGAAGAACGATTCGCCGAGGTTGCCGGTGACCGCATGGACCAGCCAGTCGCCGAACTGCACAAGCAATGGGCGATCGAGGCCAAGATCGACCACTTTGCGTTGAACATCAGCCTCTGTTGCCTGGTAGCCCAGGATAGCCCTGGCAGTGCCCGTGCCGTTGCCAAACATGAGACAGAACGCTGCAAAGCTGACAAGGAAGAGGATCGCCGCGGAGCGGAGAAGGCTTTTGAGTAGAGATAACATCATCGTGGTCGCTGGGTCTCTTATGTTCGGTTACTTGAAGTCGCGCAGGAGCGGGTGCAGACCGGAGAAGTCGCTTGACTCCTGGACGTCAACCTTGGGATTGGACGCGTAGAAGCGGTCCATGAAGGCCATAGGAACGAACCAGGCCTGCTCGGTGACGTACTTGTTCAGGTCCTGCTCAGCCTGCTTGCGTTCGGTTTCGGAGCCGGTCAAGACCGTGTTCCAAAGCGCGTCAACCTTGGCATCCGGCTGGTGCGAAACGTTCCAGATGCCGTCCTTAAGGATGTAGTCGCTGATGTCCTGAAGGGATTCGCCATAGTTGCCCAGCTGCCACAGCGGTACTGGGAACTTGCCGCTGAGAAGCTCCGAGATGGCGTTCGGTCCGGACAGCGCAACCTGTTCGACCTTGATGTTGATCTGTGCCAGCTGCTGGGTGATGTACGGCATCAGGGTCTCGTGGCCCTGACCGGTCATGGTTGGGATCTGCAACGTGAACCCGTCGGCGTATCCGGCCTTGGCCATCAGCTTCTTGGCTTCGTCAACGTTGAAAGGGTACGGGTCCTTCATGTCAGGGATGTACGCGTCGCTTCCTTCACGGAAGATCTGGTAGGCCGGCGATGCATGCCCCAAGTAAAGCTTCTGGGAGATCGCGTCACGGTCGAAGACCATGTTCATGGCCTTGCGGACATCCAGGTTTCCCAGTGCCGGGATCTTCTCGCCGAGGTGGTCGGTGATCAGCAGGCGCGTGGTGCTGCTGCCCTTCAGCGTCTGAATGTTCTCACCAGCACCCTTTGCTTCCTCAAGCGTTGCTGAGGAAACGATAGTGCCATCGATCTGCTCGGTCTTCAGGGCGTTGACCGCAGCTGTCTCATCTTCCAGGACCTTCAGGACAAGCTTCTTGTACGGGAAACGGCTGCTGTCCCAGAACGAGTCGTTCTTGGTGAAGGTGTAGACGGAGCCGCGGGTGGTGTTGGCAACATCCAGGGTGTAGGGACCGGAACCGACTGGCACATCAAACTTCTTGCTTTGGATGGATGCAGGGGTAGCGATCTTGGACTCGCACATGCGCAGGGCCAGAAGCGGATTCGGGGCAGGCCAGGAGATGGCTACAGTCTGCGTGTCGGGGGTCGTGACGGTGATTCCGGCCCAGCGGCTAGAGGCTCCACCGGCCGTGGCATAGTACTCAGCGTTAGCCTTCACCGCGGCAGCATCAACGGCGGTTCCGTCCGAGAATTTCACACCGTCGCGGACGTGGAGCGTAGCCGTCTTCTGATCGGCGCTGAATTCCCATTTGTCGGCCAGAGATGCCTCCGGCTTGCCGTTCTTGTCGCATCGCAGCAGGGAATCCCATACGGCGTCTGCGCTCCACCCCTGATAGCTGGGCTGAACATGCGGGTCCCAGCCCTGAATGTCAGCGGTCATACCGAGGGTCAGGATGTCTTTGCTGGTCGAACTTCCATTCGTACCGCCCGCCTGGCCACCGCTCGTGCAGCCCGTCAAGGCTACAAGCCCCACGGCCAAGGGTGCCGCAAGGGCGACTAGGGCACGTCGTCGTGTGCGTCGCATGAATAACTCCTTTGTTGTTGAGGGCAGGAACGCTGCCAGCAACGGCCGCCAAATTCTCTAGTCGGTGACATGGAACCCAAAGCGTGCAACGTTGTCCGTAAGAACAGTAAGCCAGACTCCTGAGACCGTCAAGAGACTTTTGTTGTTCAACTCACAGCAATACCTTCAGAAGCCTTTGGGGGCGCCGATTTTTGATTTTTTGCCTCCTGATGCACCGACCCTCGACTGCCAAGCTTGTCTGCCTATAGTGCAACGTTGTCCGACGCGATACACTGGCCTAGCTATGAACTCAGACAGGAGGGGTCGAGGGTGACACCCAAACAAACCACATCCCCGGAAAAACCACGCCGGGCAACTCTTCAAGACGTTGCCAGCGAAGCAGGCGTGTCGTTCTCCGCGGTGTCAAAAGTCATCCGGGGCGCCTCCGGGGTTAGTCCGCAAATGCGGGAGCGCGTCACGGCTGCCATCGACAAGCTGGGTTATCGGCCGCACGCCGGCGCCAGGGCAATGCGTGGAAAGTCGTACACGATCGGGGTCATGATCGTGGAAATGAGTTCGCCGTTCCAGCCTGAAGTGGTTCAGGGAATTACCGACGCCCTTGAGGGTACGCCCTACCAAGAGGTACTCATCGCGGGCGGGCTCTCCCCCGCCCGGCAGAAGCGAAGTATAGAAGCACTGATGGACCGGCAGGTGGACGGTCTCATTCTTGTCGCCCCCTGGATGGAGGCAGACTGGCTTGAGGAGCTGGGCGCCAAAATCCCGACAGTGGTTGTGGCACGGCATGGCACTGCCGCCAATTTTGACACCGTCGTTGACGACGAGTACCAGGGGGCCCGGCTGATGGTTGACCATTTAGTCTCCCTCGGCCATGAAAGAATCGTCCATACGAGCATGCCTTCTGGTGGGCTGGAGCCCTTCGTTTTGTCGCATACTGCCCGTAGGCATGGCTACGAACAAGCCATGACGCGCCACGGACTTGTCCCGAAGGTCGTGGAAACCACCTACTCGGAAATCGGCGGCTACGAGGCAGCGATCCAGGCGTTCTCTGGAGATGACCGCCCCACCGCAATTTTCGCCGGAGCCGACATCGCGGCGCTCGGTGTCCTGCGCGCCGCCGAAGAGCGGGGACTTCGGGTCCCGGAGGATCTCACTGTTGCCGGGTACGACAACATCTACGTTTCCGCCATCGGTCGGATCTCGCTAACTACCGTGGATCAATCCGGGCAGCTCACGGGAGCCAACAGCACCAGGCTCCTCCTCGAGCGCATCGGAGGCAGGACCCAACCGGCGCACTACGTGATTGCACCCCAATTGGTACCCCGCAAAACGAGCGCGGCGCCCGGACTCGTGGATCAAGCCACGCCGATTTCGGTTCAGCACTGAACGGATTTTGTCACCCATGCCGGCCTCCTTACACGATTCGAAGCAACGGCGACCGACCCTATACGACGTGGCCTCAGTTGCAGGCGTGTCACACCAGACGGTTTCCCGATACATCAAGGGCGGCAGCGCCCTCCGGCCGGCCACTGCAGAGCGAGTCGCAAAAGCATTGGCGGAGCTCCACTACACTCCAAATCTCGCCGCCCGTGCGCTCCGGTCAGGAGAGCCCGACAAGATATTTGTCGTTGTTCCGGAACACTCGATTCATGTCCCACCCAAAATGATCTCCGGCGCAAAAGCTGCCGCGCAGGCCCATGGATACCGCGTGGAGACTGTCATCCTGGACCGACATCCTGAGGCTGCAGACTCGCAATTCCGCCGGTTGCTCTCCGGTGGGGACGTCGCCGGAGTCCTTTCCTTCGCGCCATCGCCAAGGTCTGTCTCCGACCCGTTAGTTAGCCAACCACCACTGGTTGTAGCCGGCGACGATGACGACGTACTGCCCGCACGAGGCACCCTTGCCGATGGCTCACCTATCGGAGCCATCGTGCGGCACCTTGCCTCGCTGGGTCATAGCGACTTCTTCCATGTTGCTGGCCCATACGATTGGACCGCGGCCCGTAGACGCGCCGCCGCCTACTCCGAGGCCATCATCGAAGTTGGCGTAACCTCCCATGGCATCGAGTCCGGCGACTGGACCCTGGGTTCCGGCTACGCGGCCGGCAAACGCATCGCCGCCCTTGAGCAGGTCACAGCCGTTGTCGCCGCCAATGACCAGATGGCAATCGGCGTGATCCGGGCACTCCATGACAGTGGTTTCAAAGTCCCCGAGGACATCAGCGTTGTCGGCTGGGATGACATGGAAGAGTCTTCCTTCCTCGTCCCGTCACTTTCCACGGTTCGTATGGATCAGGCAGCCGTGGGTGCCAGAAGCATGATGGGCCTCATCCGACAAACCCGGAACCCACCCAAAGCGCCATTAGCCGCCGCGTTGGACACCCAGATCATACGGCGTGAATCCATCGCTCCTGCCAGGAAACGAAGGCCCAAACGCCACGGCACCTAAGCAGCCGGGACCGACGCGACACCACCAAACCTGATCGCCCTCCCCCGTCACCTGCCCAACAGAGCATGCTGCCGCCGTCGAGCATTACATCCAGACCCTCCTCAGCCGACCACCTGCCACGGCCCGGTTCTCCGTGACATTTGGACGTTTAAAATCCATAGCACTTGTTTCCTTGACAGAGCCTTCCTTCGGCTCTAAGTTTGTTGCAACCGATCTCAGCAACCGATCTCACTATAGATTTTCATAAATGCAACCGATCTCAAAGGAGAGACTCGATGACCAACCGGTTCCTCCCTACCGACGGTGGCCCGCGTCCAGTAGGCGTCGTTTGAGCACGGCTCGCTCCCGCATTAGCAACTCAGTCCACAGGAGAAATTCATGATCAACAAGCGATGGGGCTTGGCACTCGTCACAGCCGTCGTAGCCGGCCTTGCCCTCAGTGGCTGCTCCCCCTCAGCATCGGAGCCCAAAGGGCCCGTGACGCTGAACTATTGGGACTTCCTTGATCCCAGCCAAAATAACCCACGCTCAAAGGCTCTCAAGGAAAACATTGCCAAGTTTGAGGCGGCCAATCCGGACATCAAGATCAACCTCTCCGTTGTTTCGCTGGGCGATATGTTGAACCGGCTCCCGCAAGCTGCGGCAGCCGGTCAGGCTCCTGACGTCTTCAAGATGTTCACTCCAGTCGTTCCCCAGATGGCCTCCGCCGGCGTCTACTCCCCGCTGCCTGATGCTGCTTCAAAGGTCACCGACTGGCTGCGTCCAACGGACACTCTCGCTGGTCCGGACGGCAAGACTGTTGCGGTGCCGTACGAATACCGAACCTGCGCCCTCTACTACAACCAAAAGATCCTTGACCAGATCGGTGCGACCGTTCCCACCACGTACGACCAGGTTGTCCAGGTTGCCCAAAAGGCTGCTGCCGCTGGATACACCGGCTTCGGGACCGGTTTCTCGGACACGGACAACTCAGCCATCATCAGCACTTTCTTCAATTGCTTCATGTCGCAGGTTGACCAGGAAATCTGGAACAAAGATGGACAAGCTGATTTCGCCACGGCCAAAGGCAACGAGTTTGGCAACTTCCTGGCCAAGCTCAGGGACGCAAAGGCGCTGGGTAGCAACGTCGTCTCAGACACGTACGGCACCGTAGCTGACGGTATGGCGAGCGGCACGGTCGCCATGGCGGTTTTGGGCACGGAACGAGCGGTTTCCTTCGGCACGCAGAACAAGGACCTCAAGTGGACGGCCTTGCCGAAAGCAAGCACCGGAGACACGACGGGCACCACCATCGGGTGGACCCTGGGCATAGGCAATGGCAGCAAGAACACCGAGGCCGCCTGGAAGTTTATCGAGTACATGACCGGGCCGGAAGCCGGTGCCCTCATGGCAACGGGTGGTGAGGTACCCACCCGCGCAGCCACCTACCAGCAACCGTTCTTCTCCACCCCTGAGGCAAAGACCGTCAACGACATCGCAGCCTACGTCAAGACCAACAGTGAGCCACGCACATATTCCAACACGTGGACCGCGCTTGCCACGGGCCTCTCCCAAGCCGGGCAGAAACTGACTCTCAACGGCTCATCAGGCAACGACTTTATCCGTTCCGCGCAGGATGCGGCCAACAAGAAATAGCCGCCCGATATCAGGGGAGCCTGAGAAATCAGGCTCCCCTGGGAAGGAACAGATAATGTCAACAGAAAGCCCCACCCGCAGCCCACGCAAGACCGCGGCTTCCCCCTCAGGCACCCCAACTGTTCGCCGCATCCGTAGGGACCGCATGGTATGGCTTTACGTGGTCCCGGTCAGCGCCGTCTTCCTCTTTGTTTTTGTGGGGCCACTCATCTACACAGCATGGACGGCCCTCCACGAGACGACTTATTACCAGATCGGCAAATTCTCCGGCCTGAATTCCTTCGTCCGGCTGTTCTCAGACTCCGACCTGCCGAGCCGCATTTGGACGACCCTGGTATTTTCGCTCGGTGCCTTGGCCATTGCCTTGCCGGCCGGGCTTCTGTCGGCGATCGTGCTGAACAACCTCCACCGCTTCAAGCGCTCCGTCCGGAGCCTCTTCCTGCTGCCATGGCTGATGTCACAGGCCACAGCCGGAACAATCTGGCTTTGGTTCCTCAACCCCAACTACGGTCCAGCCTCCGCCATCACCAAGTCCCTCGGGTTCGGTCCCACCGATGTCTTCTCATCACCTGCCAGTGCGCTTGTTGCAGTAACTCTGATGACGGCCTGGTGGTCGTACCCGCAAGCCATGCTCCTCTTCCTGGGCGCCCTTCAAACGATTCCTGAAGAGCTCCGCGAAAGCCTCAAAGTCGACGGTGGCGGAGCCTGGCACGGATTTGTGAACATCACGCTCCCCTACTTGCGCAACACCATCGTCTCCGTCGTGGTAGTTCTCCTCATGCTCTATGTGCAGATGGTCACCATCATCCTGGTCACCACACGAGGAGGCCCCATCGGGTCTACGGAAACGTTGTCCATGCGCGTCTACAACCAGATGTTCGACAAGTTTGATCTATCCGGAGCTTCAGCAACGGCAATCCTGCTTTTCGCTGTAAACATCGTCCTGACTCTCGTCGCCATTCGCTTCCGACGGAAGGAAAGCCTGTGAGCATCACAACCCCCCGCCGCCAGCGACGCTTGGGCAGTTTCATGCGGGCAGTCCCTGCTTGGGCATACATCCTTCTCTCCGCCGCTGTGGTTCTGCCTCCCGTCGCATGGATTGTCTCCACATCGCTGAAGACCGCTTCGGGCACCCTGGAATTCCCACCAAGGTGGATACCTGCCCCCTTCTCCCCCGAGGGCTATGTTGGTCTCCTGACATCGACCAACATCCGCTTCTTCGTGAACTCCCTCATCTATGCCGGCGGCTCTATCCTCCTTGCACTGGCCATTTGTATCCCGGCGGCGTATGTAGCCACGAGGTACCGGAGCCGCCGCATGGAAACTTTGATGACCGGGATTCTGGTCCTGTCCATGGTCCCGGCGATCGTGGTATTTATCGCGCTGTACTCCATGTTCGTCAAGACCGCCTTGATCAACACCTACCCGATGCTGATCATCGTCTACACAGCGATCATCTGTGGACAAACCATCCTGTTTCTGCGCAATTTCATCGAGAACATACCGGTCGAAATCGAGGAAGCGGCGGCAATCGATGGCTGCTCCCGTTTGCAGATCCTGTGGCGCATCATCCTCCCACTCATCCGCCCCGGTATCGCTGCCGTAGCCATCTTCATCTTCGTTTTCGTTTGGAACGACTTCCTTGTGGGCACCGTCCTTGCCACCACAGAAGATATGAAGACCGTTCAGAACGGCATAGTGCGATACATAACCACCGGCTTCGGTAGCTTCTGGGGACTCTTCGCCGCATTCATCGTGGTTGCGTTCATCCCCGTTCTCTCAATCTTCCTGGCGTTCCAGCGCTGGTTTGTTGCCGGCATGACGTCCGGCGGTGTCAAGGGGTAGCTGAAGCAACCGTTCAGCCGCAAGGTCCGACAACTCAACAAGCAGGCCCCGTAACCGCCTCCAGCGGTTACGGGGCCTGCGGTGTTGCTGATGATTCCGAAGTGAGTGACTTATGAGTCTTCGCTCGAGCGCCAGTCGGGTGACTGAATCAGCTCTACGCGATTTCCGTCCGGATCGAGGAGGTAAACCAGCCACCCGCCTGCGATGGGACCTGAAGTCGGTGCAACGGGTTCGGACACCGCGCTGTAACCAAGCGCTGTTATCCTGGCGTACACCTCTCGCACGTCGATATCTGTGAAGGCAAGGTGAGCCGTGCCCGGTTGCGCCTCTGATGGATTGACAGCCGGCAGTAGAGGCTCAGCATGGGCGAGTTCCAGCCGAAAGGATCCGTCACCGGCAGTGAGCATCATTGCCTTGACCTTGACGTTAGGACGGCCGTAAAGTTCGCCGACGTAGGGGCCCGACGTCCACTCATTCAAACGCGTAAAGCCCAGCCCTTTCTCGTAGAACCGGGCGCTGCGCTCGAGGTCCGCAACGTGCAGAGCAGTGTGGTGATGTCGCATGATGTGTCAGCTTCCTATTCCCAAATGTGCTCCGCCGGCCACATCGAGGGACACTCCCGTGATGTAACGGTTGTCGGGGTCGGACAGGAACAGGATGGCGCGGGCAACTTCTTCGGGCTCGGCAAAGCGACGCATCGGCAGTTGTGCTGCCCGCTTCGCACGGTTGGCGGCCGCGTCCGGGCCGGAGTCCCGGGCGAATTGTGCCCACATGGGTGTGTTCACGGGCCCTGGTGCGATCGCGTTCACGGAGATGCCGTCGGGTCCGAGCAATTCGGCAAAGGACCACATGATGTGAAGGACGGCGAGCTTGCTCGCGTTATAGGGAAGATAGTTGAGGCGTGCTTCTTTGGCCGCTACTGAGGACAGGACCACGATCGCGCCGGCTGTGCCTGTCTCAAGCATGGATTTCGAGGTCTCGCGTACCATCGTGAAAGTCGCCGTCGTGTTGATCCTCAGGATGGAGTCGAACTCTTCAGTGGTTGTGTCCATGATGTCCGGGGTGGGGCCGAGCACTCCGGCCGCGTGGACGAGGACATCTACGCGGCCGTACTTGGCTTGGATGTCCTGTATGACTGCTGCGCATTGCTCTTGCGCGGTGATGTCCAGGGGGTAGAACGCCTCCAGTGACTGGTCCTCCTTGGCGGAACGGTCGGCGCCGATAACGATTGCTCCTGCTGCTGTGAGTGCGCTGACCGCGGCGTCGCCGATTCCTCCGCTTGACCCGGTTACCAGAACCACCTGGTCTTTGAGGCTCATCGGTTCGCTCCGCTCTCGGCGCGGCTTAACAGCGGTGCTCCCATGGTCGGAGCGTGAGGTGCTTGCTTCATTGTCATTTCCTTACTCGATATTGCTCAGTCCGGGCGATTGCCGTTTGTTCGTGTTTGGTGCTGCTAGGGGCTTATCACCTCTTTGGCGCCAGAGGCTGCCCCTGCCCGGACTGCATCGGCGATTTCTGTGGCGCGGAGTGCCTGGGCGAATGTAACGGCAGGCGTTTCGCCCGTGCAGAACCTCAGCGCAGATTCTGCCTGCCGGAGGAATAGATCGGAGGGGGCAAAAGTCTTTTCGTACTGGCCGCCGTCACGGTCCCACATGCGAAGGGAATCGTTGGACCACAGCAACCGCCCCGCGGTGGCAAGGACATCGATGGTAAGGCTCCAATCGCCTTGATTCAGGCCCTGGGGCTCCTGCCAGGGCGACCAATAGCTCTGCATGGTGAACACCACTCCAGAGGGAAATTCCAGTGTGGAAACGACATGTTCCGGTACCGGAGACCCGTAGAGGCTGCTGCTGGCGCTGGTGGCCAGGACTTTCGGGGCACCCTCAAACCACGATGAAACCAGTTCGATGGCGTGAATGCCATTGACTACCGCGACGCCTCCCTCTTTCGGATCAGGACGCCATGAATCGACGTTCTGCTTATGGGCAACCGATCGAACATTGACGGCGATCACATTGTTGTCCCTGACCCACTGGGAGACGAGTGGAGCACACGGATGCTGGTGGAGTGTGTACCCCACCATGAGTCGTTCGTCCACTCCCGAGGCGGCGCCAAGAATGGCAGCACCTTCTGCGTCCGCCGCCACCGGCTTTTCCGTCAGCACCCGGAATCCCTTGTTCAGCAGATCCGCACAGATGGCCGGTTGCAGAGTTGTAGGTAAAGCCACAACCACCAGGTCCAGCTGATCAGAATGGAGCTTCTGGGCACCGGGCACCAAGAGTGCACCGAGCTCCTGGGCCAAGGCCAACGCACGCTCGTCCTTGTCCACGAGGTGGGTGACATTGGCACCCGCATTGGCGAATGCCCGTGCATGCCGGGACCCGGCCCAGCCCGCCGCTCCGACCACCGCCACGCGCGGGGCCCGTGCCGCCGTCGTCATGAGACAGACCCCGCGAAGGCCCGACCGGGGGTGAAAGAGTTACTCATGAAATCTCTCCTTTGAGTGCATTCAATAAGCCAATGCGATCGGATTGATGGACCATCGGCATATCTTGGTGTCGTAAAGAAAGGGGTGTTAGAGACCCTTTACTTTTGTTTTCGGAGCGGGCTTTGGAACCGGCAATTGATCTTCCAGCATGCGTGGCCTATTGACCATAATTGCCCCTGCCACAAGCACTACGAGCCAGGCACCGAGCATGCCGAACGAGGGCAGCCAGCCGTCCCTTGGACGGTGCAGGAGCGCGAAAAGGAATGGGCCTGCGCTTGCGAGTGCGTAGCCGGCTCCTTGGGCGAACGCGGATAAACTTCCTGAGCCGGATTGCGTGCGTGTTCGCTTATTGATAATGGTGAACGCAAAGGAATATGCGCCTTGGCCTAGTCCCGCCAAGACAACCCAAACCGCTGCAGTGGCTGGCGGAGCGAAGATGATGCCCCCGTACCCCATGGCAAAGGCGACGACAAACAGGATCGCCATAGGTAGGGGGCGGGGCATTCTTACGACAACCAGGGGCACAGTCAGGGCGACCGGCAACGCGAGGATCGAATAGAGGGCCAGCATGGAGCCAGCAGCTTCCTGTCCCATTCCCCTGTCGACGAGAACAACAGGAAGCCAAGCGAGCGCCGCAAAAGTATTGCTGGAGCAACCAGCAAAGATCAAGGCAGTGCCCCAGCCGATCGATGATCTCCAGGGTTTGACCAAGTTCGCAGGGGTCGACGGCCTATCGTTGGCTAGTGAGGTCCCGGAGTGGGCAACGGTCCGGTTGGCTAAACGAAGAAGAATCAGCCAAGGGATCGCGGCAAGCGTACTGAGGACAGCCCAAATTCCTGTGGAGAACCGCCACCCATGAAGATTTCCCAAAGGAATGGCAAATTGGGCGGCCACGGCCGTGCTGACACCTAGGAGCGTGACATGGAGCGCTGCGAGAATCCCGATTCTGTCGGGAAAGTACTTCATCAACACAGGCGGAGCCACGACATTGACCAGGCCAATCCCGAGCATGGCGATGCAGGTGAACACCAGGAATGCCAACACATTCCATCCCGCTGCGCGGCCGACCTGACCACATGTTGTCAGCAGGATGGCAATCAGTAGAAGGTGTTCGAGCTGGATACGCCGCAGGAGCGGCAACGCAAAGAAACCCATCACTGCGAAGGCGGCCGTCGGCAGCATCCCAAGGATCCCTGTGCTTACCGCGTCGAAGGGAAGGTCGGCGCTTATTTGGCCAAGGAGCGGGGACACTGCCGACACCGCTTCTCTGGCGCTGAAAGCCACCAGCAGGATGCCTGCAAGCGCAGTGAGACGCCCCCGGAATGGCCGTCTCTCTGCTGTTAGCTTGCGTTGACTGCGTGGCTGGCCCATTCCCGCCCGGCTTGTTCTTCTGTCGGTAAACCGGCGGCTGCGAGAATCTGGTCCAGCAGGCGCTGGGTGTGAACAGCTTCGCGGCCCGAGGTAAGCGGCTGTGCCCTGTCAGCGACCCGGTCCAGGAAGTGGTGAACGGCGGCAGAGAACCCGAGGGTGTCTGTCGCAGTGGCCCAGCCGTACGCTTCGGCGCTCAGCTCCCGCGATGTCGTGATGCCGTTGATGGTGGTGGACACCGCTTCAGGTGCCCTGACTTCGACGGATTTGCCGTCACCATAGGCGTCCAGCTTCTCGTTCCATGCCCCCGCTGTACGGGCGGCCATCAGGACGCCGGTGTTGCCGGTGCTGAAGCGGATGGTCGCTGCGACGCCGTCTTCTTCCCAGGGGTCGTCACCTGCGGCGTGGGCGGCGACCTGTTCTGGTTCGCCTCCGCAGTAC
Organism: Paenarthrobacter aromaticivorans; assembly: GCF_019038615.1. Taxonomy (NCBI): domain Bacteria; kingdom Bacillati; phylum Actinomycetota; class Actinomycetes; order Micrococcales; family Micrococcaceae; genus Paenarthrobacter; species Paenarthrobacter aromaticivorans. The sequence goes on along the minus strand of NZ_JAHOPC010000002.1, from coordinate 340,069 downwards.
CAGCGAAGGAGATCGACCATGTGAATTGCATTCTCGAATGTCGCCCGGTATTCGGATCCTGGGCGGTTCTTTTGAGCAACGCAGAAGGTAGCACCCTTGTCGCCAAAAGCTTCCCGACCGGCCGTGTAGACGGGCGCATAACGGCGGTTGAAGTCAACCATCAGTATCCGTCCCCGCTCGTCGGCGAGATCTGCCAGGCGTTCTGCTTCACCGGTCGCTGGAGCCAGTGGCTTCTCGCAGAACACGTCCACGTCGCGGCTGAGGCAGAGCTGGACGGCATGGGCATGCTCGGATCGTGGCGTCAGCACGAAGACGGCATCCAGCTCCTGCGCAGCAAGCATGTCCTCCACCGATTTGTAGGCGGCGTTGAAGCCCCAGCGTCGGACCAGGCTGCTCGGATCTTCGCGCCGGGACACCAGAGCGGCCAATTCCACGTCGTCGCGTTGTACGAGGGTGGGCAGTTGGGCGATGGTGGCAATGTTACCGGCGCCGATGACGCCGACACGGAGGCGGTTGTTGTTCATCAGGCGTTCCTTACTTCAGCAAGATCGGTGAGCATTGAGCGCAGAACGGATACGGATTCCCTGAATCCGTCCTCGGGCGCGGGGAGGTCTTGAGGGTGCCAACGGTATTCGAGCTCGATGCTCAGCACATCGTCATAGCCGTGCTGCAGCAACGCAGCCAGGATCTGGGACCACGGAACGACGCCGCTTCCGACGACGCGTGAACGGACTGCCCGCTCTGAGGCGTTGACCCTGGCTGTTTCTGTGGCGCGGAAGGCCGCGTTGGGATCTGTGAAGACAAGATCCTTCACGTGGACGTGACCGATAAGGTCGCCTTGGACGGCGAAGGCCTGTTCGTAGGTTTCATCGTGCGTGAATGTCAGGTTCGCCTGATCATAGAGGACGCGAACGGCCGGATGGGCTATTTCCCGGACAAGGGCAGCGGTGTCCGCTGCGGTCTGGGTCATGGTGCCGAAGTGGTTTTCCACGCATAGGCGAACACCGGCCTGGCCTGCTTCGGGTGCAAGGGTCTCCAACGCCCTACGCAGTTGTCCCCACCGCGCATCGTGGTCGTTGTCCCCGGGGTGCCACGAGCCAGCATAGACACGGACCCGGTCAGCGCCAAGCACGTGTGCGGTTTCTATGGCGCCACGGAATTCATCGACAGCTGTGCGCCATTCCGCGTCGTCCAGCGAATTGATGGCGGTCGTGTAAGGCGTCAGACCTACGATGGGAAGCCCAGCATTTTCAGCCGCTTTCAGTGCCTCCATCGCGGCACGACGGTCACCTAAAGGCAATCCGGATTTGTAGTCATTCTGGTAGATGACTTCGGCGGCATCGAGCCCTGCGGCTCGGAATAGATCAATTGCTTGGGGAACCGTGTGGTCCGGGGTGCCTAGTGTGTGACCGGCTAGCCGCATTGTTTATGTCCTTTCTGGAATGTTTGGAGGTGCTGTCCAGTCCGCAGGACCGACCAGCCGGGGTGGGGCTGTGACGCGGGATCGATCCACGATTTCCATCAGCAATCCCCAAGGGGTGATGAAGTAGGTCCAGCGGTTGCCGGCTACTCGGGGGCTGTCGCCGGCGACTTCCTTGCGCTCACCGAGCACACGTACCCCGGGTGTTTCCTGCAGCACTGCGATCGCTTCATCTACGTCGTCCACGACGAAGCACAAGTGGTGGCCACCGGCGTCGCAGTGCCGCGGTGGCGTTTCGCGCCGTTCGGCGCTGCTCCATTCGAAAAGTTCGATGTTGAGGTTTGGTGGCAGGCGCAGCATCGCGAGTGTGAGCTTGGCATCTGCAGGGACTTCGAAGTTTGTGGGCATGAATTCTTCGTCGGGCCCGCGTTCGGAGCGATATAACTCTTCGGCTCCTAGGACGTCGACGAAGAAGCGGATGCCTTCTTCGAGGTTTGGAACCGTCAACCCGACGTGGTCTGTGTGCTGGAGTCCCGGCAGACGCCGGAGCCTCTGCTCCTGTACCCCGCTCATTTGCGCGGCCCCGAGGTGGAAGCCCGGACCAAAAGCTCAGGCTCGAGGACGATATGATCCACCGATCCGTCCAGATTCTGTTTTTCAGCCAGTTCGATGGCAATGTGCCCCATGTCAGCGATCGGCTGGCGGACCGTTGTCAGGGCAGGGTTGAACCGGGAACCAAGAGCCAGACCGTCGAATCCGACCACCGAGACGTCTTCCGGCACCCGCACGCCGCGGCTACCAAGCGCCGAGATCACGGCAAAAGCCACCATGTCGTTGGCCGCGATGATAGCCGTTGGCGGATTGTCCATGTCCAGGAAATGCTCGGCCCCGCGGGTGCCCGCATCAAGATCAGACCCGCTGTCCAGCACTATAGGTGTGCTACCGCTCTGGGCCGTGAGTTCCAAGTAGGCGTCCATCCGATCCTGAGCAGTGTGCGTGCCCGCGATGCCGGATACGTAACCGATCTGGGTGTGCCCCAGACCATGCAGGTGCTCCAGTGCAAGCATGATGCCTCGGCGGCTGTCAACCGTGACGGTGGGCACGGAGGTGTCGCCCTCCACGCGGTCGATCACCACAACCTTGTGGCCGAAGGCGAAGCGCTTCAGCGCCTCGGTATCTACCTTTGTCGACGGAGCAACGATCCCGAACGGGGCGTACATGGCCTGCATGGCCGTGAAATATCCATCGGTTTTGGCCGGATCCCCGTTGGTGACGCAAAGCATCAATTGGTAGCCGCGCTCGTCTGCTGCCTGTGTCATCGTTTTGGCAAGTTCCGCGAAGAAGGGGTTGGTGATATCGGGCACGATCAGCGGAATGATGGTGCTGGTCTTCCGGCGCAGCGCCTGTGCGAGCGGGCTCATCGTGTAGCCGAGCCCCTCGGCGACCCGGAGGATGTGCTCGCGTGTTTCGCTCTTCACCGCCTCTGGGCGTGAGAAGGCCCGGGAGACCGTCGACCGATGGACACCGGCGGCTTTTGCGACGACGTCGATACTCAAGTCAGGCATGTTCTCTTCCTCCGTGCTGGTCGTCATAGGCCTGCCAAATGGGGCGCATGACATCTTCGAGTTGGGCCAGCGTTGGCAGGCCCCGGAATCCATCTTCCAGTGTCCGGGCGACGCTGCGCACAAAAGGATCGTAGAGAGGGTCGCTGTCCACGTTGATCTTGTCGACGTCCGTGGTTCCGTCCAGGGCCGTGAAAGTAGCTGTGCCATCGGAATCAACGGTGGCGAATCCAGTGTCACCGACCGAGGTAAAGCTGCAATACCGCTTCAGCGGCGAACCAGGGAATGCGTAGCCCACCTCCACAATCGCTTCGCGTCCTTCCGGCGTGGTGATGATCAGGCTGGCATGGTCCTCGATAGCTTGGCCGTGAAGAACCGATGAGAGTCGGGAATCCACCTGCGCTGCAGACTCCTCGCACCCTCTGAGGAACAGGTCAACAAAATGCGGGCCCAGGTTCGCGAGGCAGCCTCCCCCGGCCTTGACCGGGTCCAGCATCCACGGATTGGCATTGTCGAGATACCGGCCCGGAGGGCCAGCAATGAATGAGGCTCGCTGGTAGGTGGGCCTGCCGGCCTTGGCCAACCACTTCTCTGTGGGTCCGCCGCGCTGGACGAGGGGCACAGTGGCCGGTACACCAGCTGCTTCGGCAGCTTGGCGCACGGTGGAAAGCTCGCCAAGCGAAGTGCCCAATGGCTTTTCCACCACGAATGGAATGCCCCGCTCGATCAGGGCCATGCACTTTTCTGCCATTCCCTCGTGGGGACCAAACACATATGCAAGCCCGACGTCGGGCAAATCCACCAGTTTCCGCCAGTCAGCTTCAACCGGCGCTCCCCAGCCGTCGGCCAGTCTCTTTACCTGCACACGGGAGACATCATCGTCGCCTACTGCGATGACTTCGTGCTCTTCGGCCATGGCCTGTGCGCAGAGCGGAACATGCCAATGGGAAGCGCCGAGAATGATTGTTCGTACATGAGTCAACCGCGATACCTCCTTGTATGAGATCGGTTGCTGAGATCGGTTGCAATAACACTATGGATGGTGGGAGAGTTTGTCAACGAAACATCAACAGAGCCGGGGTTGGCTCAAGAGAATGACGTCACCCGGCCAGAGAGAGGCCACCATGTATAAGAAACTTCGCACCCTGCAGACCATCGATGAGTCCGGGGCCGTCCTCATCGTTCGACTTGAGAGCGCCGAAATCGCCGAAAAGGTCGCGGAGGCTGCCATCGAGGGAGGCTTCCGGGCACTGGAAATCACCCTTTCGATTCCCGGCGCCGTAGACGTGATCCGCCGCCTGGCAGCAAAGCACGGACCAAGCGGCGTGGCCGTCGGGGCGGGGACTGTGCTCGATGAACACTCCGCGTACGAGTGCATTCGCGCCGGCGCCGAGTTCCTGGTCAGCCCCCAGCTGAATCCCGCGATGATCCGCACAGCAAACCGATACCAGGTACCAACAATCAGCGGAGCGTACACGCCGACGGAATTCGTCGAGTCCGCCGAGGCAGGCGCTGACATCCTCAAGCTCTTCCCCACCGAAGCCGGCGGGGTGGCCTATGCGAAAGCAGTTCTGGCGCCACTGGCACATCTGCCCATCATGCCTGCAGGTGGTGTAACGCTGGAAAATGTGGGCGAATGGTTCGCCGCAGGTGTGGCAGGGGTCGGCGTGGGCAGCTACGTGACAAAGGCATGGCAGCCGGACGGCGACTTTACCCGCGTCACCGAAGCAGCCCGGTCTTTCCTCGCTGCAGTAGCAGAGGCCCGCCGATAATGTCCCCGGAAGTCTTCATCGTCATTGGACCCGCCGGCTCAGGAAAAACGACGATTGCCCAACAAACGGCTGAGAAGCATAAGGCGACATACCTTGACAAGGACCGGGTGAGCGGCCGCTTTGTCGAGTTCGCACTGACTGCCACGGGGCATGACCCAACCGACCGCGAGTCCAACGACTACTATCGCGCCAACCTGCTGCCCCTTGAGTACGAGACTCTCATGGATGTGGCAGGAGTAAACCTTCGCCTCGGCCGCTCCGTAGTCCTCGATGCCCCCTTCGGGGCCTATTTTGGCGATCCGAACTATCTGACCCAGGCGGCAACCGACTTCGACTGGCCCTCCCCCGAGATCACAGTGATACGGGTCCGGGTGCCGCAGGACGTTCTGCGTTCGCGGCTCACCCGTCGTGGCCTTGAGCGCGACCAGTGGAAACTTACACACTGGGATGACTACTGGGCCACTTATGGCAGCCTCGAATGCGCCTGGTCCGGAGTGCAGTTTCAGGACCTCAATAACGAGGCTCCCCTCCCCGCCGATTGATGCGGCCGCAGGTGGGGTATCAGTGGCATTGGCTTGGATGATGCGCAGGGAATGGGCATTGACAAGCATCACATGCCATCCCTATCGTTGAATGCAACCGATCTCAGCAACCGATCTCATTCCGGGACCTGGAGGTCTTTGGAAGATCTTCCGCTTTAAAGCAAGCAGCACCCCCTGCGCCGCACCGACCGCCGCTCTCGGCATCCGGTATCCGGCCGGACCCATTTGCAGGCGGCCCGGCCCCGCACACCAAGTGCCCAGAACAAGCACTACAACCACAGCACCAAACGTGAAAACATGGAGAGTTCAATGAAGACCTCAAAAGAGGCCGTCGGGAGTCCCGACACTTCGGGGCGTCCCGAAACGCCTAAGCATCCTCGCCGCACCCTGAACATGGTGGCAGGCACGATCGGCCACTTCGTTGAGTGGTACGACTGGTACATTTACGGGCTGCTCGCGGCAGTATTCTCGTCGCAGATATTCCCAAGCGATTCCCCATTCGCCTCCCTGATCGCCGCACTCCTCACTTACGCCGTCGGGTTCGTTGTACGCCCACTAAGCGGAATCATCATCTCTCCTTTGGCCGACCGCTTTGGCCGCCGGGTCATTCTTACGCTGTCCATCTCCGGGATGGCCCTCGGCTCGCTCCTCATCGGCCTCACCCCTTCGTTTGCGACCATCGGCTACGCAGCGCCGGTTCTGTTTCTGGTTGCACGCATCCTCCAAGGCATCTCGGCCGGCAGTGAGGGACAGAGCGCCATCGCATTCATGGTCGAACACGCTCCTGCGAACCGGAGGGGTCTGTTCGGCTCCTTCACCAACATGGCGAGCGGCCTCGCGACCCTCGCCGCGACCGGCGCCGCAGCAATGGTGACATCATCATTCTCGACCGCCGACCTCGCCGCCTGGGGTTGGCGCATCCCATTCGTCGTGGGAGGCTTCCTCGGCATCGTCGGCCTAATCCTGAGGGCGCGGGCAGAAGAAACCCCCGAGTTTGAGGCCGAGGCCCTCGTCGATCAGAAGTCCGCTGCAGCCCGCCTGATGGACCTGCTTCGCGAACACCCGAAGGCCCTGCTTCAGGCAGCAGCCCTCTCGGCGCCGGCTGTGGCCTACTACACCTGGGCGACGTTCCTTCCCACTTACGCCAAGCTGACCTCCGGGCGGGACCTGGCCTCCACCCTGGCCGGGAGCGTCATCGGGCTCGCCTTGCTCGTGATCATCGTGCCTGTTTGCGGCGCGCTCTCTGATCGACTCGGCCGACGCAAAATCTTCCCGATCATCGGCGCCATCGGCATGATCGTTCTCTTCTACCCCTTGCTCCTGCTCCTCAACCAGCCGGGCTTCTGGGTATACGTCCTGGTATCGGCGTCCGGGTGGGTAGTTCTCGGTATCTGGCAGTCGGTGTATCCAACCATCCAGGCCGAACTGTTTCCGGCATCCGTCCGTGTATCGGGCATCGGCTTCGCGCACCAGATCGTGATTGCCGTCTTCGGTGGCACTGCGCCGCTGATCGCCGCCGCATTCGTTGGTGCCGGGCAGCCGATGCTCGTCGCGGTCTACATGATCGTCGTCGTTGCACTCTGCCTCGTCGCCTACTTCACGCTGCCGGAGACCGGCAACCGCGGCGACCGTTCCACCGTGGCACTCGCTGACCCCGAGGTACTCGAAGGCAAGCAGCTGGTTTCGGGCACGACGTCGATGGTCGACGTATCCACGCACTCCAAATAGACGGTCGGCGGAGTTGTGGCGGCTCGGCCGCAGCGCAAAATTCATAGTGCGTTATGAAGGGAAGCCTTCTTCAACATGGCGCGGAACTGAGAGGACTTATACGACGTGAACAGCATGATTATAAATACCTTTTCATATCTTTGGTCAGCGAAGGCAATCGATGCGATAGCCGAACTTGTCGACAACGGGTACAAAACGTTCGAAGTTCCAGTCAGCTCTCCGCACTGCTGGCCGGACGAACTACCAGAGTCCGAGCGCACGGCAATCAAAGCAAGACTGAACCAATACGGTGCCAAAATCAGATCCTTGAACGCTGGCGGATATGACATTAACCTGGCCAGCCCCGGCGCCAACATGCGCCGCAAAAGCATTGACCACATCAAGTCAGTGATTGAGCTGGCTGCCGACTGGGGCGTACCCGAGGTTGTCATATCACCCGGCACGCGCCGCCCGATGATTTCACCCTCACTTGAAAACACCTACGGATGGATGTACGAGAGCCTGGAAAGTCTCATCCCACTGGCCAAGCAGGGTGGCACACGACTGCTCTTTGAAAACACGCCGTATTGCTTCACCCCCACCATCCAAGACCTGGCAGGTGTCGTCAGCACAATTAACGACCCGTCAGTCAAGATCGTCTACGACGTGGCGAATGCCGCCTACATCGAAGAGGATCCCGTGGCCAGTCTTCGTGAGCACCACGAATCCATAGGACTCGTGCATATTTCCGATACCGGCACGGATACTTGGGGTCACGACCCTATCGGCACAGGCGTCATCGACTGGGACGGGCTGGGCAGCGTCGTCAGGGACACCTGCGGAGTCAACAACGTCGTACTTGAGATCATCCGTGAGCAGAACCCCGTACACGAATTTGCGAAGGCGATGCAGGACCTCAAGAACCACGGATGGGAACTGGAGAGTTAGCTCCGCCGGACATCCAGCTCTACAAATTGTTGGTAGTGAATTTTCAATGCGAATCAACCCTAAAGAGGAGTTTGTGCAAATGAGGGCTTTGGTCAGTGGCGGAAGCAGCGGTATCGGCGCAGCGGCATCCCTGAGACTCGCGGAGGCGGCTCTTGCACGTGGGGTGCACCCGATGATTGCCGTATGCGGACACGAACCGAACAGCAGCCAAGAGCAGGTTGTTGGTTCAATCCAGGCAATCGGAGGCACTGCCATCGCCTTGGCAGGTGATCTCGGGGATCCGGATGTGCCAAGCCAGCTGGTCGGAGCTGCTGTAGCAGAATTCGGTGGCCTGGACGCGTTGGTAGCCAACGCCGGAATCGCCAACCCCGGAGCCATATGCGACCTGTCCATTGAGGACTGGGACGGAATGTTCTCCGTGAACCTCCGCGGCCCATGGCTTCTTGCCAAAGCGAGTTACCCGCACTTGAAGGACAGCCATGGCGCCGCCTGTTTCACCTCCTCCATGTCCGGCCAACAACCCCATGCGGGATCAGGTGCGTATAGCCCAAGCAAAGCTGCGTTGACGATGTTAGCGCAGACTCTGGCATTGGAGTGGGCGCCCGACGGCATCCGCGTCAACGTCGTGTCCCCCGGCATGACTCACACGCGGATGACCGAAAAGATGTATGAAGATCCCAAAATCAAGAAGGCAAGGGAGGATATTATCCCGCTGGCAAGAATTGGGGATCCTATGGACATCGCAAACGTGATCGAATTTCTTGTTAGCCCTTTGTCGGGCTACGTCACCGGGCAAGATATCTGTGTCGATGGCGGCTTCTCAAAGTCCATCCTGAGCCATATCCCCGGACGACCCAGCTCGAAGTAGCAGTCCCGATGTTTCGTCATGGACTCGCTGCGCGATACCAGCGGGTCCATGGCATTTGGACATCCGATTGGATCCGGGACCACACGGGGTACGAGATGAGGAACCGAAACCCATAGTGCCCAGTGTGGTGACCTGTACGGCCTCGCGAGGCACCACCGCTCGCGCGGCGAGCGGTGGAGGGCTGCAGAGGTTCTCATGATGGGCACTTGAAGTTTCATTTCGCAATACACGAGGAGGCCCCTTGTATATGGGAAAAAGCGTTCTGGACGGCACCGAATGGACGGCAACACAATTTGCAGGTGTTACTCCGGAAGAACAGAGAGCAACCGCCAAGAATTGGCATGCCTGTCCTGTGACGGACACGCTGTGTTCCGATCGGGACTGAAGCGTCAGTCCTCGTTTGCTGCCCGACACAGGCAGGAGTGACGATTGGTTTCGAGGCCGTGGAACGCCTTCACATTCCTTGCAGAAACTGGAAGCCGCACTGGGCGGGCTGGCACGCATGCCCCCAAAGATTTGAGCAAACATTCATCGACAGCTGCATCTATCCAGCTGTCTGAGATGAGGAACTCGCGATCCGCAACGTCTGAATGGTTTCGGATCGGCTCCAACTGGAGCCCCCTATTGCGCTGCGTCGTGGCCGATCGGGCACCGTGCATACTCTGGATGCAGCGACCAAACCACCAGCTTGAAGGAACATCGGTTATCGGTGTTGAAACGACGGGAGTAGAAGTAGCTGCGACAACTCCCGTTCCGTGACCTATCCGACGTGTCCTCAGGTCAGCCCTGCTTTGCTACAGATGCGGGTATCCCTGCAGGACAGCGGGCGCGGAAGCGCATCCTTCGTGCGCAAGGGACCTTGCGAATCTGGGCCTTGAGGAACCTGGCTGCAGATGAGCGGAGAGCCGGACTCGGTGCGGCGCCGCCCGGCCGCTGGTCCGAGATTTTGATTGAGGCTCATCCTGAGGCAGAACCTCACTCCCGACAGAATTCGGGCCCTTCAGGTATGATGACTATCAAATCAGGAGTTAGTTAGTTAGATCAGTGATTGAGTCGACCCCGGAAGGCGGTGGGACAATGCGCAGCCGAAGCAGCTTTGACGGAATGAAATGCAACGTCGCCCATGCTCTCGATGCCATCGGTGACGAATGGAGCGTGCTGATCATCCGGGACGCCGTCTTCAGGGATAAGAGCCGCTACGACGAATTCCTTGAAAGTCTTTCCATCTCGCCTACGGTCCTGTCTAAGAGGCTGGCCACTCTGGTGGACTCGGGCATTTTCGAGCGCTCCCTTTACAACGAAAAGCCGCCGCGGTTCGAGTACAAGCTGACCTCCGCCGGCAAGGAGCTCGAGGTGCTGATCAAGGTTTTGGATAACTGGGGATACGAACACGCCCCCAGGCCCGAGGCCGCTGACCCCATCGCGGTCTCAGGCTATGCCCGGAGCGTCATTTCCCGGTGGTTCAGCGAGCCTGTAGCCGCAGTATCAGGCGCCTCCCGCCGGTAGCCGGCGCACCGCACCCGAACAGCATCTGCGGTTGGACATTGCAGAACGAAAAAACAGGCACAGGAGAGCGTAAACGACTCGTCGAGCGGCGGAACCCGCCATCGGCACAGCCTGCCGACAATGAGCTACCTCGCTGCCTGTAGACAATTACCGGCAGAGAGCTGGCGCCTCTGCCCATGCGCGAACAGCTGAAGATGACACTGGTCGAGGCGGCAGCGGGCAAGGTCGGCTTCACTTGCTACTCCTATGAATCCCACCCCCATCGGCGCCGTTCACAGCAGTCCGGTCTGCACCTTGCTGGACTCGTCCTTCGGCTGTGCAGACCACATCACAATGCCGGGCTACACCTCCGTCTGGTTCAAGGTACTAACGCGCCCCGTGGGTGTGGGCAGTGGCGTGCTGGCATGTGCCGACATCCAAGCCGGGAAGCGGTGACCTCCGCTCAGAGCATCGGGAGCGATGCCGGCGGAAAACTCGTTGCCCCTGCGCCGCCCCCCTTGGTCTTCCACTCCGCTAAGCACCAAAAGCCAACCTACGGGATGGTGAACCCGAACCGTTGACAGCCGCGCTGCCACGGAATACTATTGCATGCATCACCAGTGACTACTGAAAATGTAGTGACCATTCGAGCTTCTACCGAGATGCAGCCACGGCTATCTGTTTAGTGTCGCCCGAGCGTTCCCAATCACGATATTCGGCGGCAGTGGCGCCCTCAAGGCCATGTTCCCGTCAATTGTAAATTGGCCAGACGTTCCACCGTCGAAGCTATTCAAGCTGCACAACTACAAAGGAAAACTTTATGCCCATATTCCACGCATATATTCCCGCTCAAAAATTCTCAAGCGAGGAGAAGCGAGCTCTCGCCGATGCCTTGAATCTTGCACTTCACGAAGCGATGGAAACGCCCATGGATGATCGCTTTGTTATCATCAGCGAGCATCGCGAGGATGAGCTCTTCATCCACCCGACGTTCCCGGCCCAAGAAAGATCCGACCGGAGCCTGATCGTGACCGTAACCTTCGGCGACAGTAGGACGACCGAGCAGAAGCGCAGGCTCGCCGAGTTAGTCACGCGCTATTCAGTGGAACGGGTCGGTGTCAACCAAGACGATATAACTTTGCTTATGTATGCCATTCCGCTGGAGAACATGAGCTTCGGCGGCGGTAGCCTGGTTTCTGATATCGACCTTTCGATGCCTTGGGTGGATAAGTAGAAAAGTTCGCGGATATAGCGGCAAGGGCGTCGTTAATCTGGTGCAGGCCGGCGGGATACGTCGGCGGCTCCGCCGCCGACGTATCGCCAGGGCCTGCGAGGGCTTCTGCCGCGCAGCAACGCGCTATCGAGGATGTTGTCGCTCGGTGGCGTGTGGGGCGCCGTTGCCACCGCGCCGCGCCTCCCGCGGTCTTCCACTCCGCTAGCTACCAAGTACCAACCTGCGGGATGTGCAACCATTGACAGCCGCGCTGCGACGAAATAATGTGGCACGCATCACCAGTGACTACTGAAAACGTAGTGACTATTCGAATAGCTATCGAAATGAAGCCAAAGCGATCTGCCCGGCACCCCCAAGCATTTCCAACCTGAAAGGAAAACATGTCTTCTCTGTACGTTGCCGCCCCCGTGCGTTGCGTCGACGTTGACGGCACACAGCTGGCATACCGCGAATTCGGAGAGCAGTCGGGCGTTCCGCTGGTCTTATTCAGCCGGTTCCGCGGAAGCATCGACGACTGGGATCCTGCTGTCATCGAACTGCTCTCCCGGGAGCGCCACGTGGTCACCTTCGACAACGCCGGTGTGGGATTCAGCGACGGTGAGGTTGGGGCCAGCATTACCGAGATGGCCAAGACCGCCGTCAAGTTCATCAAGACGCTTGGTACTAAGAAGGCCGACTTGCTGGGCTTCTCAATGGGCGGGTACATCGCCCAGCGGATCGCCCTGACCGAGCCGGAGCTGGTCCGGAACGTCATCCTCGTAGGTACCGGACCTGGCGGCGGCGACGGAGCCACCTACCCCGGGGCGGACGTCGAACACTGGGTGAATTCAGTACGTGACCCGGAACTCACGTTCCAGGCCTTGTGGTTCAACAAAAAGCCGACCGGCATTGCGGCAACCCGCGCCTACTTGGAACGCATATACACCCCCGAGCGTCCGGAACGCGCCAACGTCACTGCCGAGGCCGGTGCGAAACTACGCGCAGCCATCGTTGACTGGTGGGAAGGCAACGGTTCCACCTTGCCGGAGCTGGAAAACATCCAGCACCCGGTCCTGGTCGTCAACGGTTCCAACGACGTCATGGTACCCACCCCGAACTCCTTCCTAATGGCCCAGCGCATTCCCAATGCCCAACTGATCATCTACCCCGACTCCGGACACGCCTCACTGTTCCAGTACCCGCAAACCTTCAGCGAACATGTCCTAAAGTTTCTCCGGGACCAGGAAAGCGGCGGCTTAAAGTGACCCGATCCCCTTGGACATGTCGGGGAGAACATTCTTCGTCACCGGATCGGACGCTGGGAATGGGAATGACCCTCGCCAAGGGCTTTCACGCCTGCGGCGCCCGCACGGTCATCTCCCAACATCCAGCAGGACCTTGACTCCGCGGTCGGGGAACTGGGCAGTGAAGACACTGCCGCCGAAGGCATCAAACTTTGACCTTTGGGGTACAGGACACTTTGGACCTGATAGGTGGATTCCTTCCTGGAATGGCGACCAACGGCAGCGGCAGCATCGTAGTCACCTCCAAGGTGGCCTCCATTGAAGCCACACGCTGTTGGGAGCGTAGGGGCAGGTAAGGCCGCCCCGCTGTTCCGTGCACCAGCAAAAGCCTACATCCCCGGCACCACCACCCTGATGGTCGTCGGCGGTCGCCGCGTCATCTCGGACCCCGACCGGCCCCCCGGTCGAAACCCTTCCATCACTTTCCTCCATTTAGACAGGACTGGAATTCAATGGAGACTTCCACCTCACTTACAACATCCAGCGCCAATGGATATCCAGCCTTCGCGAGCGGCCACAAGTCCGCTCCAATCCCTCAACGACGACAGGAACTCTCTGTGCCGATGCACTCACTGGACCAGGGGGCCGTTGCGTCCGGCAGCCCCTTTGAACTCCGCGGCAAGCGCGCCGTGATCACCGGAGCAACCTCCGGCATGGGACTTGCAATCGCGCGAGCCTTTGCGTTGCACGGGGCAGACACCATCATCTCGAGCTTCGACCCCGCAGATGTTCGAAGCACAGTCGATACGCTGGCCAGCGACGGTATCGAGGTCTCGGGCACCACATGCGACCTCTCAAGTCCGGATAACGTGCGCTCGTTCCCAGCCGCCGTGACCAACGAATTCGGGCCCATCGACATCCTGATTGCCCATGCCACGCCATTTGCGCCAATGGGCCCAATCGAACAAACTACCCGCGAAGAACTTGACCGCCTCTTCAGCGGCGTCCTCAACAACTTCGAGCTGATGCGCGGCTTCCTGCCGATGATGTCGAACAACGGCGGCGGTTCCATCGTCACCACTTCAAGCATTGCCTCAGTCCGCGCCAGCATTTCGCTCGGCGCATACGGCGCAGGCAAAGCGGCCACGGACGCCTTCGTACGAAGCATTGCCGCGGAGTGGGGCAGTCGCGGCATCCGAATCAACAGCATCGCCCCCTCGATCGTGCGCACACCATTCGCCGCTCCCGTCTGGGACGACGACGAACGCGGCGCCGTGGCAGCAGGCAAGACCGCCCTCGGGCGCATCGCAGAACCGGAAGAGGTTGTCGGTGCTGTCATGCTGTTCGCCTCGCCGGCCGGCTCCTACATCACCGGTCAAACACTCGTGATCGACGGCGGCCGTTCCATCCTCTAAGGGAACCGCAGTGCACCTCACCCACCAGTTAGACGTTCCCTCACACACATCTACAGGGTCAATGTTGATCCAAGAAAGGCCGATCGTGACTACCTCTGATCCAGCCTCGCCAATCGTGGCTACCGCTAATACAAATTCCGAGAAGAAGAACATTCAGGGCTTCCTCGACTCGCAACCCGTCGGAAGAAGACGCTGGGCTATCGTTGTCCTGGCGTTCCTGGTGATCACACTCGACGGCATCGACGTCCAGGCGTGGAGTTTCGTCTATCCGCAGATTGTGGCCAAGTGGGGGACGCCGCTTCCCGCGATTACCGCAGTGGTTACCTTTGGTGTAGTGGGTATGGCCATTGGTGCGATTCTCGGCGGTCCCCTCGCCGACCGCTTCGGACGACGGACAATCATCTTGGTGGGGACCGCATGGTTCACAGTCTTCACGCTTCTCGGTGCCGCATCGCAGACTGTTGAGATGGTTGGCGCAGCCCGCTTGTTGGCCTGCCTGGGCCTCGGCGCCGTCCTGCCTACAATCGTCACTCTGGTCGCCGAGTTTATGCCGGCCGCGCGACGTTCCACTCTCATCACCATCGCCTTCTCCGGATTCACCTTCGGTGTGATCCTGTGCGGCTACTTGGCAGCTGCAATCGTTCCGACCCTCGGGTGGCAGGCGCTCCTGGTCACTGCCGGGATACTCTCGCTCGCGATCATCCCCGTCCTCGCGTGGAAGATTCCGGAGTCGCTTACCTTCCTGGCGCTCAAGGAACGCTCCCCCGAGACGGTCAAGCGCACTCTCCAGGCAATTTCGCCTTCCGCTGACGTTGAGAACATTGACCTCGGCATCGATC
The DNA here is from genome assembly GCF_019038615.1 of Paenarthrobacter aromaticivorans. Lineage (NCBI taxonomy): Bacteria > Bacillati > Actinomycetota > Actinomycetes > Micrococcales > Micrococcaceae > Paenarthrobacter > Paenarthrobacter aromaticivorans. The sequence goes on along the minus strand of NZ_JAHOPC010000002.1, from coordinate 325,054 downwards.
GCACCGAGCCTGTAAGGGCGGGCGGCGTCCGAGTCGTGCTCTCCAAGCAGTTCCTGGCTTCGAGCATCCTGCTATGGGTCTGCTATTTCATTGGACTTTCGGTTACCTACCTTCTCGTCAACTACTTGCCCCTAATTATCAAAGCCTACGGGCTGACCGCCGCTGACGCGGGGGTGATCGTCGCAATGTACGGCTGGGGCGGCACGGTCGGCTCGCTGCTCGTCGGTTTCGCCATGGGCAAGCTCGGCAGTTTCCGAGTGCTCGGTGTCATGTTTAGCCTCGGTTCCCTCTCAATCTGGGCTGTCGCGGCGTTCACACTCGGGTTGTCCGGCCTCTTGGTGGCCGCCTTCGCGTGGGGACTCTTCCTCCCAGCGACGAACACGGGCGTCAACGCGCTTGCCGCGCTTGTCTACCCAACAAGGGCCCGAGGTACGGGCGTTTCGTGGATGCACGGCTTCGGTCGCATCGGCACCATTGTCAGCGGCATTGTCGGCGGCGTCATGCTCACCTTCGGCTGGAGCACCGGGCAGATCTTCTTCGCAATCGGCTTCCCGCTCCTCATAGGAACGATCGCAATGATCCTGCTCGGGGTCGCGTCACGCCGCCGGGAGGCGCGCGCGCTGGCCGACAACACCCTCAACTAAATCGCGTCGATAAGGAAATTACACCATGAACGAGACAACCGATCGCTTCCGCCTTGACGGCGACGTCGTCGTCGTCACAGGCGGCGGGAGCGGCATCGGCAAAACGTTGGCCGCGGCATATGCCGGTGTCGGCGCGACCGTCATCATCACCGACGCCAACGAGGAAGCCGCCGAATCGGCCGCCGCCGAAGTCGGTCATGGCGCAACTGCGGTCGCTATCGATGTCACGAACGAGGCATCCGTAACCGACGGTTTCGCTCGGATCGCCGACGAGCACGGCAAACTCGACGTGCTCTTCAACAACGCCGGCGTCAACCGGCGCGTGAAGACCACTGAGCTCACCATGGCGGACTGGCAGTTGGTGATCGCGGTGAACATGACTGGATCGATGCTCGCCGCCCGCGCCGCCGCCGCGATTATGTTCACCGGTGGCGGTGGCAGGATCGTCAATACTGCCTCGGCGCTGGGGCTGTCTGGCGGGTGGTACCCGAACCTGGCTTACCAGGCCGCCAAGGGTGCTGTCGTGAACATGACGCGGTCGCTGGCGGTTGAATGGGGGCCGCAGAACGTCCGCGTCAACGCTATCGCGCCGTCCCTGGTGCGCACACCGTTCATCAAAGCACTAACGGATCAACCGGACCAGGTGAAGTTCTTCGAAGGACTCTCTCCGCTCGGGCGCATCGGTGATGTCGAGGACATGATCGGGCCCGTGATTTTCCTGTCATCGCGCGCCTCTGATTTTGTGACCGGACACATCCTGCTCGTCGACGGCGGCCTGATGGCCTCGTAGTGATGGTGGTCGTAGCGGGAAGGCCGATTCCCTCAGCGTTGGGCCGTCGAACATTACAGACAGAGCATCGGTACGGTTGCGGCGTCTTCTTGAGGAGCGATATGACTAGGCTCGAAGACTTGTGTTGGAGGCATCACCCAGGTGCTCTTTTACAACATTGAGTTAGGACCCCCTGATAGGGACGGAACAACAATGCATGGCGACTCTGTCCTATGAAGTCTTGGTGCTGGAGGGCGCTCCGGACGCCAGGGAGCAGCGACTTGCCAGCGGCGAAGCGATAGTTTCCTCACCCTTGGCGATCACTTTTATTTCCGGGGCCCCTGCGAATGAACACAGGGTCCGTTTGGTACGGAGCAGTAGGACTTCTGAGCCGCAAGCGTTAGAACTAGTTTTTAAAAACTCCCTACATAGATTCCCCAATCCAACAACTGCACTGCTAATGACAAAGGAGTCAGCCATGTCCAATGGCCAGGACCAAACTCTTCGGTCGAAAACCGAGGACAAATACACGATCGAACGGGTCGGCTTTCGTGCCGACGGCAACGTTGAGCTTCGGGGCAACCTTTATATTCCCACCACTGGTGATGGCCCGTATCCGGCACTGACGTTGGGTATGGGGTATGGCGGGGTCAAGGAGCAGGGCGCCCTCCCCTATGCTGAAGCCTTTGCCAGCGCCGGTTTCGTTGTGCTCTTCCACGATCACCGGGGATTCGGGGAAAGCGGTGGAATACCCCGTCAGGACATCAATCCCTGGCGGCAAATCGAGGATTGGCGCAGGGCCATCACCTTCCTCGAATCGCGGCCGGAAGCGGATCCGGAACGGATCGGTCTGTGGGGCTCAAGCTATGCAGGGGGCCATGCCTTCGTCCTCGGCGCAACCGAGCCCCGGCTGAAGGCGATCGTCTCGCAAGTGCCTACCATCAGCGGCTATCAGCAAGGGCTCCGGCGGGTGACCCCGGAAAAACGGGCAGCATTGGAGGCCTCGTTCGCGGCCGATGACCAGGCACAACTCGCAGGCGAGGAACCGCACCGTATTGCCTTGGTCTCCGACGGGTCCGTCCCGGCAAGCTACACCGATCCGGAAGCCGTATCGTTCTACCTGCAGCCAATCCCTGACGGGCTCTGGGAGAACAACGTCACGGTACGCTCAACAAGAGCGGCCCGGGCATATGAGCCTGGGATCTATATCGAACGCGTCTCACCGACACCTCTTCTGATGATCGTCGGGGACAACGATCGCGTGACCCCCACTGACTTGGCACTGCAGGCCTACCAGCGTGCCCTCGAGCCCAAAGAGCTGCTGCTCTTCCCGGGAGGACACTTTGACGCCTACCTCGGGGAATTCGCAGCAACCTCGGGTGCAGCCCTGCAATGGTTCACCCGACACCTAATGCACGACAAGTCGAGCAAGGAGAACTGCTCGGCATGACTGAAGGATCCGGACGCTACATTGGCTTGATCCGCTACAACCCGGTACAGGCTGTCTGTTGCGCCCGGAACCCTAGGTCTCAACCGTCAAGCTTTGTACACACTTGAGAGCAAAAACCTCCCTGACGAGGGGTTATGCCGTGCCCGAGGTGGGACTCGAACGCGATTCTTAGCCTAGTCATTGCTGGGATCCCGCGGGAACCTGCGGAATCCGGGCCAGTCCGGCGGAAGTACGGGCGAGTCCGAGGCGGAAAGTGTGGACATTGTCCACACTTTCCTCTTGGGGAAAAGGGCGAGTTAACGCGGCACCAAATGATTCGAGATCACAGCGGCAGAGTCCTGTACTTCCACGTCCCCAGCGGCGACCCCGACGACCAGTCCGAAGCCCTCGTCAGTGGTGAAGTCATGACGGTAGCCGTTGATCCACAACAGCAGCACCATGAGCGTCCAAGCAGTCCGCTTGTTCCCATCAAGGAGTGGATGGAACCGCGCGACCGACTCAAGTAAGGCAGCCGCCTTCATCGCTAGTTCCGGATAAGCTTCAGCGCCCATGACCGTTGTCGCGGGCCTGGCCAATGCCGACGCCAACAAGCCGACGTCGCGGATATGGAAGCCGTAGCGATCAATAACTTGAAGCGCATCCTCAATGTCAAGGTAAGCCGTCACGCGTCCTCAAGGCGCGTCAGCAGCTCAGCGTCATGACTCATCACAAAATCAAGGCCCTCACTGATTTCACGCCGGCGCGTGTGCCGCTGCAGAACCAACTCGGCCCCCTGCAATAGGAGTGCGGACTTTGACGTGTGTTCCTCGGCAGCCAACTTCTCCAGCCGTCGGTCAAGATCCTCAGGGACCCGAAGATTCATAGCCATGAAACCCATGGTACCAAAACGGTACCCTAGCGGGCCGGGATTAAGACATCCTCCACCGAGGGAAGTGAAACCGATAACGGCGCATATGTTCGAATCCTCCACTCCCCCGATCCCGGCTGTCCGTTAAGGCCCGGGGGCAAAGGCGTTCGCTAGCAACTTTCTGGACGCGTCCGTGCCAGGGACCGCGTCCAAGCGCCACTCAAAGAAGCCACGAAGACTGCGCTGTAGCTCAATCGATTCGCTGCATCCGCGGCACCCGCACGATTAACCGCGTGCCCGCGCAGGATTCCCGAAGCAGGCGGGGTCCCGTCATGGTGCAGGGAACGTCAAGCGCCCATGAATGGCTAAGCCCCAGCAGAAGGGGGCCCTCAGCCACAGCGAGAGTCGACGAGGAGACATGACCATGAACGAGCTCACTATCAAGGACCCGCCAGACCTGCTCAGTTTCATCGGCCACACCCTCGGGTTCTGGCCACAAGAGAGCCTCGTCTGCATCACCCTGAACAAGGACAAAGTCGGCGCAACCCTCCGCATCGACCTCCCCAAGCAGCCAGGCTACGAGGTCCACTTCGCCCAAACCGTCGCCGCCTACCTGACCTCCGATGAACAAGCCAACGGCATCGTCTTCGCCCTGTACACCACAGAACCACCAGAACCAGGAGAAGCCAGGCCGCACCGGGCGACCATCGCAGCCCTCACGGGCGTCCTCGCGCGGGAAGGCATCACCATCCGCGACGGCATCTACGTCACTAGCACCACCTACTCCCCCTACGACGCGGTGCCAGGTAGCAACATCGCGATCCCACTCAGCACTACCGAGTACTCACGAGTCAACGCCGAATTCATCTACCGCGGCAGCACTATCGCACCCACCAACCAAGTGACCCTCCCTGCGGCGACGGACAAGCGAGAGCATGCCACCGCCGTCGAACACCACAGGGAAACCATCCTCAACGGCCCTCCAGCCGCAGCCACCCAGGAAGCCCACGAACTATGGACGAGGATGCTGGGGGCCAAGGATTACCCCACCGACGACAACGTCCTGAAGCTCATCGCCTACTACCAGTTCCCGCACATCCGCGACCGGCTCATGGCCGATATCCCCGGCATCATAGAACCACCCGAACACATCCTGTTCGCCCAAACCACCCAGGCACCGGACTGGTCACGTATCGAATGGGCCAAACAACTCCTCACCCACGCCTACACCCTCACTAGCCCAGAACACGCAGCACCCATCCTGACCACCATCGGCTACATCAACTGGTGGGAAGGCAGAGGATCTAAGGCACACCAATACCTCCAACTCGCTCTCGACACTGACCCCGGCTACCGCTTCGCACGCCTCACCGACCACATGCTCGGAGCCGGCATCATCGCAGGCTGGAACACCAACAAAACCACAGCCTACAAAAACACCCCCGACATGCCCTGATGGAGGTGGGGTCCTCCCATCTCGCAGACACGAGGTGCCGCGCGGTCCCTGGTTCAAAGCGGCGTTGGCGCAAGCTGGCGGAACATCGGCTAATGGCGCTCAAGTGGGACGAGTAGTTGTAGCTGACAGAACCCGTCACAATGACGCCTTCGGCGTGTCCGCAAGGCAGTCTCGGAGGCCGTACGCCGGGTTGATTCAGCCGCGCATGTCGCGACACGTACTCACCAATTGAGAGAGCCGCAGGTTTACACGAAGGACTGACGTTCATCGCCACCGCCGCCCAACAAAAGCCTCTCAGGGCAAAGTGCTGCTCGGCGGTGCGAGTGCCGGAGCGTGCCTTTCAGCCGCCGCAACCGTGAGACTCCGCGATGAGGGAAGCAAACAGCCCCACGGGCTAATTCTCGCGTACGGGACGTTTCACGCAGCACTTCCGCCCCTCTCACCCATCGTTCGGCGACGGACACGTGGTCTTCATGGCATTGTCCAGTTCCGCCCGGAGACAGTTCGACGGATGAACCTGAACTACGCCGGATCAACAGAAGCCATGGAGGAATCACATGCCTTTCCGGGTAGCCACGATCTAACAGGCCTCCCTTCGACACTCCTGATTGATGCCGATCGAGATATCCTAAGGGCATCAGGCGAAACTTTCGCGACAGAGCTATCCACCGCGGGCGTCGAAGTTATCCACAATGTAATTTCCGACTCCGCCCATGGATTTTTGGATCGCCCTCACTCACCTTCCTTTCGTGTGGGCATCACAGCCGTGACCAATTGGCTGCATGAAAGGTCCGCAACCACTGCAGAAACTGTCCAGTAGCCAGAGTTGTCGAGGGGATACCCAGCCCCCCTTACCCGCCCGTTTCGACACACAGACCATAAGCAGGAACCGCAATCATGATCCGTACACCCTTCAATACCGACTGGACCTTCGGCCCCAAACAGAATGAGTTCGCCGAACTGGGCAACACCAACACAAAAGTCCCGGTGCGCTTACCCCACGACGCGGTCATCGCCCCACACCGCGACCCCGCAGCACCAAGCGGCGCCCCCACCGGCTTTTCCAAGGAGGAGTCTGGGAATACATCAAAAGATTCGACTTCCCCGTCGAATGGCGCAGCAAAACCGTCCTTCTCGACTTCGAGGGGGTCTACCGCTCCGCCACCATATTCCTCAACGGTGCACGCATCGCCGAACACGCCAACGGCTACACCAGCTTCATCGTAAACCTGGACACCCACCTACGCTACGGTGCAGAAAACACCCTCACGGTCGAAGCCCGAGCACACCTGGACTCCCGCTGGTACACCGGCGGAGGCATCTACCGCCCCGTACACCTCATCGTCGCTGACCCGGTACACATCACCTTGGACGGTGTCACTGTCAGGTCCCCTGGGTTCTGCGCTGACAGACTCTGCGCCTTTAGGCTCAGGCAGTCGTTGCCGGTGACGGTTCCCGATGTCGCGGATCCCTAACACCTGCGGCGATACCCACGGCAAGGCCCACTGGGCAGGACGAGTAGAAACGGATGGATGGCACAGTCCGTCCATTTGCTGTCGCAGGTCAGTCGTAGCTCAGGCTCATTGACGTAAAAACGAGCCGAAAGCGTTCTGCTTTGCTGGCATCAATGAGCACACAGGCGTAGCGTCGATTGGACAATCGACGGCGGCAACGTCGCGTTGACGCGGTACCTTGTGCAGTTCCGTAGTGAGCCGTTATGTCCCTTTAGGAGCTTGGGATGACTGGATGGAATGTGGACACCGTTGCTGGGCCTCTGGGGCCCGGCACAATCACTTTGGTGGAGGGCTCGTCTTTCTGTATCTCCACGGCGAACGGGGACATCCATCCGGACTACCCGCACGGGGTTTTCTTCGAGGACACCCGCATCCTGTCCCGCTGGAACCTGACCGTGAACAATCAACCCTTGGAGCCACTGGCCGCGAATACGCCTGAGCCATACCGGGCCCTGTTTGTCGGTCGCGTAGTCCGATCGGGCGGGTACTCCGACAGCCCGTTGATCGTTGAACGGCTTCGCGAGGTAGGTGTCGGGATTCTGGAGCAAATCACTGTCCGAAACTACGGAAACATCAGTGTTGATTGCGTGGTTTCCCTCTGGGTCGAAGCGGACTTCGCGGACCTTTTCGAGGTAAAGGAGGCCAAAACCCAGCGCCGCTGGAGCGAATCCCGCGAAGTATGTCCCGGATTGCTGACCATCCGCGCCCTCTGGCAGGACGTGAGGAAGGGCGTCGTAGTGTCGGCCAGTGGAGCCGACGTGGCACACGAAGGTCTTAGCTATCATTCCGTTGTCCCGCCGCATGGGGAATGGAGCACGACCGTGAGGGTGGCACCTACCTCCGACGAGACCGGCCCGATGGCACCGTTCGTTCGTCCGCATGAGGGTGAAATGTCCCCGCAAGACGTGCGCCGACACGAGTGGGTATCGAAGATTCCCGTGCTGCGCATTGGCAACAGCTCCATCGAACAGACCCTGCGGCGAAGCTATGACGATCTGGGCGCACTTCGCATTGAGGACCCTGACCACCCTGATCGGAACGTGGTAGCTGCAGGCGCCCCCTGGTTCATGGCGTTGTTCGGACGGGACGCACTTTTGGCCTCCCTTATGGCACTACCTGTTGATCCGTCCTTGGCCCTTGGTACCATCCAGACGCTGGCCGACCGTCAAGGTCGCGTCGTGGACCCAATAAGCGAGGAAGAACCCGGCAAGATCCTGCACGAGGTCAGGCTCGATGTCTCCAGCGGACTGGCTCTGGGCGGGAAATCCGCCTACTACGGCAGCGTGGACGCCACCCCGCTCTTCGTGACAGTGCTGGGGGAAGTTGGCCGCTGGGGTTTTGCCGCGGAGACCATTTCCGCCCTTCTGCCACATGCCGACCGGGCACTGGAGTGGATCCGCGACTACGGCGACAAAGACGGTGACGGTTTCGTCGAGTATTCGCGGCTCAATGACCGGGGACTCATCAACCAAGGATGGAAAGACTCCTGGGACGGTATCAACTTCGCTGACGGCAGTCTGGCCGAGCCACCTATCGCGCTGTGCGAGGTGCAGGCTTACGTCTTTAGCGCATATCTGAGTCGCTCCATGATCGCCTACGACGCCGGTGACATGGCACTGGCCGAAGAGTATCGCGAGCGGGCGGCGCGGCTGAAGCGGCAGTTTAACGAACAGTTCTGGCTGCCCGATCGCGGTTACTTTGCCATCGCACTGGACGGCCGAAAGCGACCGGTCGATGCGTGCGCGTCCAACATGGGGCAATGCCTTTGGTTCGGCATCGTCGACAAGGATAAAGCACCACTGGTAGCCGAACGTCTAATGTCCCCCGAAATGTTCAGCGGCTGGGGGGTGCGTACCTTGGCAACCGACATGGGCGCCTATAACCCCGCAAGCTACCACAACGGGTCGGTCTGGCCCCACGACAATGCGATAATCGCGGCCGGTCTTCTCCGATATGGCTTTGTGGAACAGGCGCAGCGCATCTCCACAGCGCTGCTGGAGGCAGCACAATACTCAGAGGGAAGACTTCCGGAACTGTTCTGCGGCTTCAGCCGCGAGGTCATTAACAAACCAGTACCCTATCCCACCGCGTGCTCGCCGCAGGCCTGGGCCGCCACAACCCCAATTCTTCTGTTGAAGAGCCTCATGGGCTACTACGCAGATGTTGCCCGCGGCAGTCTGTGGATGGATCCCGTGCTCCCGGAATCCTACGGTGGACTGCATATCACCAACGCACCAATGGCCGGCAGTCGCATCACCATCGACATTTCCGGTTCCACGGCTACTATTGAGGGGTTGCCGCAAGGGATGGTCTTCCACCACGGCATCCGGCCATGGGTGGCCGATCTAGTGGAACGGCGCCGAAAGGCATAGCAGCGGTCCTCCACTTCGGGCACGCCGACACTTGGGCGGGGACCGTTCTCAATTTCGGAAGGGGCTCGTCTGTCCGGGTTCAGTAGGGCACTGGCAGGTACATGATCGCCTGATTGACTTTGTAGTTCAGGCCCACATCTTCAAGAGTTACCCATATTTCGAAAGACTCGCTCCGTTCATACAGTCTCCGTCTCCCCGTGTCGTCGTGAACCCACGCAATGGCACCATCGCTTGTGACACCGTCGACGACGCCGCGCGCCAATGTTTGCCCCTTTTGCAGGACTTCAGCTGCGGCGCCGTCAACGGAAGTCCAATCGTCAACTCGTCGGCGAACGCCTGGTTTGGCATTCAGGTTTTGATCTCTATGTTCGGCGCTATTCCTCGCTTCAGGCGTCGCTTCGAAGGTGCCCCGATGTGGGACAAAGGTGCTCGAACGTGCTACTGCAGCTACGGTCGCCGTCTCCGGGTCCAGGGGCGGTGGCATATTGACTCTCTTTTCTCCGTTTGGTGGCCGTACCTGTGTCCTACTCCAATGGGGCCAATTCGGGAACACTGGGTGCTACTTGAAAACAGCAAAGCCGCCGGTCCAACCCACCTGCTCGGAAACTGCCAAGGTGATCTGCAGAAAGCCGAGGGCTTCAAGTTCGCGCGCACGTCGCAGGGAACCTGCGTCTACGCTCTGGAGGCCGCCGGCGGTGACGACGTCGGCGAGGACAGTCTTGGCGTCGGCATCGTCTCCTGCTATGAGCACTGTGGTGGGCTGGTCCCCGACCCTGCCAAAAGCCAGGGTGGGGGCCAAGATGGTGTTGAAGGCCTTCAGGACTCTGGACTGCGGGAGTGCTGCGGCAAGTTCCGCAGCTGCGGAGGAGTCTGCGGGGACCGTGAGGGAGTCGAAGGTCTCGAAATTCACCGGGTTGGTAATGTCGACGACGGTGCGGCCGGAGAGCTGTCCGGCGCGCACTGCAAGGACTTCATTGATCGCGGGATAGGGCACGGCGAGGATGACGATGTCGCCGGTGACGGGCTGATCTGTGTCCTTGCTGTTGAGGGCTTGGACGGTGTTGCCGCCCTTTTCGGCTATGGCCGCGATGGCCTTGCCCATGTTGCCGGTTCCGAGAATGCTGATGCTCGTCATGATGATCTCCTCTTGGTATCCGCACTCTTTGAGTGTCTGGTTGTGATTGCTGTCGGGGACGGGCTAGGCAGCGCCCGACCCTGGTCAAAAGGTTTGAAGCTCCGTTTCATGCGACTTGAAGCGAGCGTATGGAGTTCCCGAAGCGCATGCGGTCGATGGTGGTGGTGACGCTCGTTGGGTCGGTCGCGGCTCCGAGCGTCAGGAGCAATGGGACGAAATGGTCCGCCGTCGGGTGCGCGATCCGGGCACCGGGCCCCTTCTTGGCGTAGTCGGTGAGCGCGTCAACGTCCCCGCTCGTGAGGGCGGTGTTTGCCCACTCGTCGAACGCCTCCATGTACCCGACGAGGGCAGGCCGACGCATGGCCTCGAAGCTATGGGTCATGAAACCGGACCCTATGATCAGGACACCTTCTTCACGAAGATGTTTGAGTCGCTGGCCGAGCTTGAGGAGGGCTTCGGGGGCGAGGCTGGGCATGCTGAGCTGCACGACCGGGACGTCAGCGGCCGGGTACATGGCCATAAGCGGAACAAACGCTCCGTGGTCCAGTCCGCGGTTACCGTAGTGATGGATGGTCGTCGTGTCGGACAATGTTGCAGAAATACGCCGGGCCAGCGCGGTTGCGTCCGGGGTGGCGTACTTCAACGTGTAATAGCGGGGGTGAAAACCGCCGAAGTCGTAATACAGGGGCGTGCCGGCCGCGGCACCGGTGATGGCCATAGGCGCGTTTTCCCAGTGTGCGGAGACGATGACGATCGCGCGGGGCTTGGGCATACTCTGGGACCAGGTGAAGAGGTCGTTGAGCCATTCCGGGTCGTCCAGGGTTGGAGGGGCGCCGTGACTGACGAACAGCGACGGGAGCGGCCCGTCGTCGGGCTGCCACGATTTCTGCGCCTTAGCCAAGGGCAGGACACGTTTAAGCAGGTCATCGTAAGCACCGGCCGGAACAGCCGGGTTGAACAGGTCAGTGGTGTTGGTCATGACAAGGGTTTCCTTCACGGATGCGCGGCTTGGGTGCGCGGGTACTGGCGGGGGACGGCCCCGTACTGCCGGGGGTGGTGGGGCTAGAAGGCCCAAGCACCAAAGCGTCCAACGGCCACAACCAGGGCAAGAACGGCGAGGACAACACTGACAAGTGCCATCGACTTCTCGCCCCGTTTGAGGTGGGTGATGGCTGCGCCGACCATCACGATGGCCAACCCCGTCGCAGCCAAAGGAACCAGGTAACTTGCGATACCGGTGACCGCGGGAAGTATCATGCCCGCGGCCCCCAGAATTTCGGTGACCCCGATGGCCTTGATCGCGGCGGGTTTTGAGTCCTCGGTCCAGCCCATGCCCGAGGCGGCCAGCTTTTTCTGCGGCTGGAATATTTTCACGCCACCGGCCGCAAGGAAGGCCAGAGCCAGGAGGGAAGCGACAATCCAGAGGGTGATGTTCACGATGGGTATCCTTTTGCTGCGGGTGTGGCGGCGGCGTGACCTTCCGCACTTGGTCAATTCTCTTCACGCTTGAAGTAAACGTTAAATAGAATTGCTTCAATATGCAAGTAAATTTCAAATTTTTTGTTCAAGGCTGGACCCATGGGTTGGTACAGTTTGGGCTATGGAAACGTCAGCCATTACTAGAGTGCCCGATCCCGGAGCCGGGGGCAGTCCACCATCCGCGCCCCGCTGGCTGAATGAGGAGGAACGCACCACATGGTTTACTTTCGCCAGCGTCCTTCTGCGGCTTCCCGGAGCACTGGATGCCCAGCTGCAACGCCAAGCCGGCATCAGTCATTTCGACTACATCGTCATGTCCACCCTCTCCGAATCGCCGGGGCGCACACTTAGGATGGGTAGCCTGGCTGTCATGGCCGAATCTGGCCTGCCCCGCCTATCCCAAGTCGTTGGACGACTCGAAAAGAGGGGCTGGGTTACACGAACAGCTGATCCCACCGACGGACGTTCCACTCTGGCTTCCCTCACTGACGAAGGGTGGGACAAGGTGGTTGAAACAGCGCCCGGACATGTTGAAGAAGTACGCCGGCTCGTATTCGACCCCCTCACTAAGGCCCAACTGAAGCGCCTTACCGAGCTCAGCCGCCGCATCATGATCACGGTTGACCCCGAAGACCGTTGCCTCCGGTAGTTTCCTACGACCTTCGTGGCCTCGCGGCGGCAGATGGGATTTCACTCCCGAAATATTCGCTGTCGCTGACAGGGGCACGCGGGGGCAGACAGTTCGAGAAAACCTCGTATCCGTCAAGACGGAACACTATCTGCCTCAGTGAGGCACCTTCTGTAGAAATCCAAAGAAACGAATCGTCCGGCATCACGGCCTCGACCGTACCTTTGCGGACCATTTTGCCGCCCTTCCAAATTTCTACACGCTGCCCAACAGTGCGTTGCCAATCCGGTTGCAGGTGAAGTTCCACCGTTTACTCCTCGTGCACTTCAGTAAGACATGAACAGCTGTCCGGTGACTCCGGGAGCCGAGGGCTCGACGCCCTGGTTTTGCGAATTCTTACAATTTACGTGCTGATATCCGAACGACGGCTATGAAAGCCGCGCGCGCCCGGCTGCGGTATGGTGCCGCTGAACGGACCGAGCGCTTCCTTGGCGAATGTCCGGTGCCCCGGGTATCGAATAGCCAGGTTACGGTTTGACCATGTCACCTCATCGTGCAGGGGTGGGCTTTTGGGCTACAACGTGGTCATTCGGGCTGCGCTTCGAACAGTATTCATCTGCATAGTGCATTCCTACCCAGGGGGAGACAGCTAGCTGTCTCGGATAGGCCTCTCTCGCGAATCCTGATGTGTTATCCCAGGCCGAATCTACCTCCCGAGATGAGCAAACCACTTCTGTTCGTGTCCTTGTGAATCGCATTGTGCTTCCAATCTGTTCTCTTGCTAGTGACTTTTTGGACATTCCATCGCTACAGCCTCGGCCTTAGGAGCCGTCCATCGGAATCAGGTAGACGCTCCGTTTCGCTTCTTTGCGTTTCTATCGCGTACCCTCACCATGACTTTCGAGAAAACGACAGCAAGTACGAGAACGCCGCCATTAAATACCTGAGTGATCCAGTTCTGGGCGCCGAGGAGCGTGAAGCCGTTGACTGCGATGGCGACGAAAAAGACGCCGATCATCGTACCGACGACGTTCGGATATCCGGGCTTGATGGTGGTCTGGCCAAGGAATACAGCAGCCAGGGCCGGGAATAGAAAGCTGGGTGCTGAAGCGGCATCGGCAGAACCCGATCTCACAGTCAGTAAGACTCCAGCGAAACCAGCCACCAGGGCACCTAGCATGTAGGCGATGAAGACGTGCCGTTTGACGCCGATACCCGCGAGCCCCGCGGCACTCCTGTTGGAGCCGATGGCGGCGAGCCTTCGGCCAAACGGGGTCTGATTCAGCAAGTACCAGACGATCGCTGCGGCAAGTAGAAGCAGCCAGAAGGGGCGGGCGATCCCGAGCCACTGTCCAGCACCCCAGGTTCCGATCTCCGCAGCGACACCCTGAACCACCCTGCCTCCTGTGAAAGCGAGAAGAATCCCGTTAATCAGAACGTACGTCCCGAGAGTCACGATGAACGGATCCAGATCCAGGGCTGTGATGAGCGCGGCGTTTATCACGCCAGCAACCAGAGCAAAGAATACGGACACCAGGATTGCCATCCAGAGGGGTACCTGATTGGAGGCGAGTAGGGAGGCCATCGTCACGCTGGAAATCCCCGCAATGGCAGCGACGGAGATGTCGAAGTATCCTGCAACGAGCGTGATGACCATGGCCAGGGCAATGAGACCTGCCACGGATTGGTTGGCGAGAATATTCTGGATGTTGGGTGCCGAGAAGAAAAGCCTCGAGGTTGGAGCTACCAACCCGAACACCAGGATCATCAGAACGAGCAGCCCACCCAGGCCGTATCTTTCAGCAAGGTTGACGGGGCTCCTTCGGGCCCGGTCCAAAGCCTTGGGATCTTTTCTTGCTTCAACCTCTTCAGACAACAACACTGGATTCCTCTCCCCGTTGGTAGATCACTTCGTTCAGCCCCTGCGCGCTCAGCTCAGGCGCCCGTACCTCGGCGACAATCCGGCCCTCATGCAGCACGATCGCCCGATCAACGACCTGTGCGAGTTCCTCCAAGTCAGATGTGACGATCAGCGCCGCGCCGCCGGCAGCAACCACCTCACGGACTGCCGAATAGATGTCCGCTCTCGCTCCGACGTCGACACCTTGGGTCGGCTCGTCAAGAAGTAGCAGGCTTGGGCCGAGGCGAAGCCACCGACCCATCACAATCTTTTGCTGATTCCCTCCAGACAGTGACCGGATCGCTACGTCCCCGGATGGCGTCTTCACCCTGAATCGCTTTCGGAGGACGCCGGCGTCACGTTCGATGGCGGCTCGACGGAACCAACCGCCACGCCAATATTTGCCGAGTACGCTCACCGACATGTTTTCATCGACAGTGAGATTCGGAAATATGCCACCGTTGACACGATCCTCCGGGACCATGATCACGCCGGCAGCGATGGCCTGACCCGGGTTGCGGAAGGCAACGTGTCGTCCGTTCAACTCAACTCGACCAGATGCCAGCCGCAGGTCCCCATACAGAGCACGCAAAAGCTCCGTCCGGCCGGATCCGAGCAGACCCGCCACCCCTACAACCTCCCCAGGGCGAAGTTCAAGGTCTACATTCCGCAGCGGGCCGGCGTCGAGATCGGCAACCTTCAGAACAAGGGGTCCGGGAGCGTGCCCGGGACCGTGGATTTCGAGGCGGTCTGCGGCTACCTGCCGTTCGGTTCGATCCATCGTTGACCGCTCACCAAGAATTGACCCGATGAGGTCTTGCTCGGTGAGGCTGGCAGTTGCATGCTCGCCGACAACCATTCCATCGCGCATTACGGTGACGCGCTGCGTGAGTTCGAGAACCTCGTCCAGTCGGTGGCTCACGAAAACTACCGCATGACCCTCTGCGGCCATTCGTCTCACTGCTTTGAAGAGGACGTGTACCTCGTGCCTGGGCAGTGAAGCAGTGGGTTCATCGAGGATGATGATTCCGTGGCGCCCATCCATGCCGCGCATCGCCCGTGCCGCCGCGATCTGCGCCCGGACAGCAACGGGAAGGTCGCGAATAAGGTCAGTGGGACGAGCAGCGATGTCCAGCTTCCTTATTGCATCGCGAGCTCCCTGATGCAGTTCGCGCCAACGAACCTGACCCAACCTTGTTGCCGGGTAATCTGTGCCGAGTCGCAGATTCTCGGCGACGCTGAGGTCCGGAAACACTGCAAGGTCTTGGTGGACGACCCTAATGCCGAGGTCGTGAGCGAACCGGGGGTGCATTCGGGCCGCCTCCATCGTGTGACCTGCAATGTGCACCTCACCCGCGTCAGCCTGGACGATGCCGCTGAGAATCTTGATGAGTGTCGACTTGCCGCATCCGTTGCCCCCGACCAAGGCGTGAATCTCCCCTCCGCGTACGTCGAGGTTGACACCATCGAGTGCGCGGGTGCCCGGATACATCTTAGATACCCCGCGCACTGACAGGAGTGTTTCGCCGTCGTGCATCATGCCACCCCTTCGAAAGCAACCAAGTGATCGGTTGACATGGCTCCCGGCATAGACCAAGGTAGGCCTCTTCGCCGCTGCATGCGACGCCACCGCCACGAGGCAGCACCGCCGCGGAAATAACAGTTGAGTGACATTGCAGCTCCTTTGCTGTTGTGTCCTACCAAGCTCCGTGCAGGTTAGCACCCATTTTCTAATCAAACAACCGTCGGGTAGCTTCGTCGGCTCACTCGCGTAGACAATCGATCGGTTGGTCGAATAGAATCGCGGTGGCACAATGCAGTGCGATCGAAGTGCTGCAGCAATTCAGTGCTTCGGGATCGAGACCACCAGAAAAGGAAGCGCATGAAGAACGCGACTAAAGCATCCCGTCAGGGAGCACAGTTTCCACCGCGGCTACCGATTGAACGCGACCCCGTCGACCGAGTGGCACCGTCATCCAAGCTCGCCGAGGCTCGTCGGAGCGGAGAGTGGCCGTCTTTCGACTTCATCGATCCGATGGTCGGTGGCTCTGGCGTCCAAGATGCGAAGGCCATCACGCGATACGCGGAAGTACGCGAAGTACTGCGAGCTCCGGGAACGCGGTTGGGTATCGTCGTCCATGCGGAAGAAGAGTCGCTAAAAATGCCGGGCATGCTTCTCGTCGGAGAAGGCGAGGAGCATAGGCGGGCAAAGTCCGTGCTCGTAAGACACCTCAACCCGAGACGGGTACAGGAATTGAGGCCCGAGCTTGAGCGTATCGTCGACGAACTGCTGGACCGACTTGCAACACAACCCAGTCCAATAGATCTCGTCGCGGAGTACACGTCCCAGCTTCCGGCCCTGATGGTTTCGCACCTACTTGGCATACCGTACGAGGAAGCCAGCAAGATTGACCACTGGACGCGGAAACAGTCAGACCAGACAGTCAGTGCCGGGGAAGTTCAGACCGCAATAAGCGAGTTGAAGGCGTATACCGCCGAGAAGGTGACTAAGGCTCGGGAAAATCCAGGCAACGACCTTCTCAGCGCGTTGGTCCACGATCACACCGACGTTCTCAGTGACGAGGAGTCTGGCGGCCTCGTCTTTAGCATCATCACCGCGTCCCTCGATACGACTGCGAGGTTCAGCACGCTCGTCATCTTGACGCTGCTGCGAAACGCAGAGCAACGGGCCATCATGCAGGAAGCAGGCGGGATATCCGAAGCGAACATCGACGAGCTCATTCGCTATCTCTCCCCCGCCCCGGCCGCGCAATGGCGATACATTACGGAGGACCTCGAGATTGGCGAGAAGTCATTGAAAGCTGGCGAACGCGTGCAAGTTTCACTCCTGGCGGCCAACTGGGATCCGGAACTGGTGGGCGACCATCCGGAACTCGATCTCCGACGCAAGCCCATACCGCATGTTGCGTTTGGCTACGGTATGCACCAGTGCCCAGGGCAGCACCTCGCGCGCCTTGAAGTCAGCATTCTCGTGAGCAAGCTCTTCGATCGCTACCCTGGACTTCGACTCGCAGAGGACATTGATGACCTTGAGTGGCTCAAAGATGACCTGCTTTACGCCACACGCACGCTCCCGGTCACGTGGTGAAACGAACAACCGCATGAGCATCGTTATCACTGGGGCAACGGGCCAGCTGGGTCGCCTCGTCATCGAGGCCCTATTGGACCGCGGTGTTCCCGCCGGGGGGATCGTTGCCGCGGGCCGCTCCATTGGGAAGCTGGCAGATCTCGCCGGTCACAGAGTCAAGGTCATATCAATGGACTACGAAGACGCCGCCTCTGTCGCCAGAGCGTTGAAAGGGGCCAGCAGAATATTGCTGATCTCCAGCAGTGAGGTCGGCCAGCGTGTGGAGCAACACCGCACTGTTATCGAAGCGGCCAGGGACGAGGGCGTGGAGCTGCTTGCCTACACGAGCATCGCGAACGCCGACACAACTGGCATGAAGCTCGCCGCAGAACACCAGGCTACAGAGTCAATTCTCGTGGAATCCGGAGTCCCCTTCGCACTCCTACGGAATAGCTGGTACTTGGAGAACTACACCGGCCAATTGTCGGTAACGCTGGCCCAGGGGGCACTGGCGGGCAGCGCTGGAAATGGCAAGGTCAGCGCTGCCTCCCGCGCCGACTACGCAAACGCTGCCGCTGCCGTCCTGTTGGCAGAAGACCAAGCGGGCAAGGTGTATGAACTTGGTGGAGATGAATCTTTCACCATGAACGACCTGGCAGCCGAGATCACCGCGGTCTCGGGCCAGACGATTATCTACAAGGATCTTCCTGTCGACGACTACATTGGCCTGCTGACGGGTGTTGGCGTACCGGAGTCGTTCGCGCATATCCTTGCCGATTCCGACCTGGGCATCGCGCGCGGAGACCTCTTGGTTACCGGCGGTGACCTTCGCAGGCTGATTGGACGGCAGGCAACCTCCTTATCCCAGGCCGTACGCTCGGCTGCCGCCAGAGCCTTGCCCTAATCCGGCCCGGTCAGCGAGATGGAGCCTACGCCAGCGATCCCCCTCCCGAGGACTTGTGGGTCAAGCCTCCACTGTGGCGGCAGCCAGCATCCTGCCCAGCCAACTCGCGAGGTACCAGAAACCATTTTGGTCACTCAACGGCGCCACGACATGGAGCGCCTGGATTTCCGCACAGCATGGGAGGCCCAGCGGCCGTGACGCAATATTACATTGACCGTGCGCGGCCCCCGTGTAATCTTTATAGAACGAACGGTCAGTAATTGGCTTCTGACCCTCACTCACTTTCGCGAAGGATGTTCTCATGGTCGAGGCTTTTCTTGTTGGCGGCGCACGTACGCCTGTAGGTCGCTACGGTGGGGCACTGTCCTCGGTCCGCCCCGATGACCTCGCTGCATTGGTGGTCCTCGAAGCAGTGGCGCGTGCCGGCGTCGATCCTGATTCCATTGACGAGGTCATTCTCGGTAACGCCAACGGCGCAGGTGAGGAAAACCGTAACGTCGCCCGCATGGCCACCATCCTGGCAGGACTTCCCCTCCACATCCCCGGCATCACGGTCAACCGCCTGTGCGCCTCCGGCCTGAGCGCCATCATCATGGCCAGCCACATGATCAAGTCCGGCGCCGCGGACATTATTGTGGCCGGTGGCGTCGAGTCCATGAGCCGTGCCCCCTGGGTGCAGGAAAAGCCGACGACAGCATTCGCCAAGCCTGGCCAGATATTTGATACCTCCATCGGCTGGCGCTTTGCCAACCCGCTCTTTACCAAGGGTGAGCTCTCCCGCGACGGCAAGATGACCTACTCAATGCCGGAAACGGCCGAGGAAGTAGGCCGCGTAGACAAGATCTCCCGCGAGGATGCCGACGCTTTCGCCGTCCGGTCCCACGAACGCGCTCTGGCGGCCATTGCCGGGGGCCGTTTCAAGGACGAGATTGTTCCGGTCACGGTCAAGACCCGTAAGTCCGAAACCGTGGTGGACACTGATGAGGGCCCACGCGAGGGCACCACCATGGATGTCCTGGCAGGACTGCGCCCCGTTGTCCCCGGCGGATCAGTAGTCACAGCCGGCAACTCCTCGACTCTCAACGATGGCGCGTCCGCCATCATCGTCGCCTCTGAAGCAGCCATCAAGAAGTTCGGACTGACACCCCGCGCACGCATCGTCGACGGCGCCTCCGCAGGGTGCGCACCGGAAATCATGGGCATCGGGCCGGTCCCCGCCACGCAGAAGATCCTTGCGCGCACGGGTCTCAGCGTGGACCAGCTCGGCGCCGTAGAACTGAACGAAGCCTTCGCCACACAATCCCTGGCCAGCATGCGTCGCTTGGGCTTTGATCCGGACATCGTGAACAACGACGGCGGTGCCATCAGTTTGGGGCACCCGCTGGGTTCCAGCGGATCACGTATAGCGATCACGCTGCTGGGGCGTATGGAGCGCGAGCTCGTATCCGTAACGGGACCGAAGGTCGGCTTGGCGACGATGTGCATCGGTGTCGGACAGGGCACTGCGATGCTGCTGGAAGGCGTGTAATGGCAGTGAACCCGGAAGATTTCACCACACTCCTCATTGAGGAACGGGACGACCGCCTGACCGTGTTGTTGAACCGACCCGAGGTCCGCAACGCGATAGACCAGACGATGGTGGATGAACTCCATCTCGTTTGTGCGGAGCTTGAACGCAACCCGAAGGTACTGATCATTGCAGGAACCGATGGGGTGTTCGCTTCCGGCGCTGACATTGGGCAGTTGCGCGAACGCCGCCGGGACGACGCTTTGCAGGGCATCAACTCCACGATCTTAGTCCGGATCGCAAAGCTGCCCATGCCCGTCATCGCCGCATTGGATGGTTACTGCCTGGGTGGTGGTGCTGAACTTGCTTATGCTGCTGATTTCCGGATCGGCACTCCGAGTGTCCGCATTGGAAACCCGGAGACTGGCCTCGGAATCCTCGCCGCGGCTGGCGCTACCTGGCGGCTCAAAGAGTTGGTTGGAGAGCCGAAAGCCAAGGAGATTCTCCTTGCCGGTGCCGTGCTGCGGGCAGAAGAAGCGCTTCGGATCAGCTTGATCACCGAGATCCATGAGGCCCCGGACCTCATGGATGCAGCCCACAAGCTGGCCGACCGGATCGGCCGCCAGGACCCCCTCGCGGTACGCATCACCAAATCCGTGTTTCACGCCCCGGCAGAAGCTCACCCCCTGATCGATACGCTTGCCCAGGGGATCCTTTTTGAGTCCGAGGCCAAATTCCAACGGATGCAGGCCTTCCTGGATAAGAAATCGGCGAAAGCTCCGCAAGACACGGCCGCTCCCACGCAAGACAGGACCCAGAAATGACAGAAGTTCCCGCTATCCCGCACGTAGTCGGAGTCCTGGGCGGTGGCCGGATGGGTGCCGGCATAGCGCACGCGTTCCTCACTAAGGGCGCAACGGTGGTCGTGGTCGAACGTGACCATGAGGCAGCAGCCGGGGCACAGGGACGGGTCGCAGAAGCCGTCGCGAAATCAGCCGCCCGCGGCACACTGAGCGGGACGACCGAAGAAGCCATGGCCCGCTTCAGCACCTCCACGGACTACCAATCCTTCATCCACTGCGGCCTGGTGGTGGAAGCCGTGCCCGAGGATTACGAGCTCAAAGTCACGGCACTGAAAGCTGTGGAAGAGCACCTCTCCGCCGAGGCCTTCCTCGCATCCAACACGTCATCGTTGTCGGTCACAGGGCTCGCCAACGAACTCCGCCGTCCCGCCAACTTCGTGGGACTGCACTTCTTCAACCCGGTGCCCGCGTCCACCCTCATTGAGGTGGTGCTGGGCAACCAAACCTCACCCGAACTCGCTGTTGCGGCGAAAAGATGGACCGAGGCACTCGGCAAGACCGCCGTCGTCGTCAATGATGCGCCCGGCTTCGCGTCCTCCCGCCTGGGCGTAGCGATTGCGCTGGAGGCGATGCGCATGGTTGAAGAAGGCGTCGCGTCCGCCGAAGACATCGACGCCGCCATGGTCCTCGGCTACAAACACCCCACCGGACCCCTGAAGACCACGGACATTGTGGGCCTGGACGTCCGGCTGGGCATCGCCGAATACCTGCACTCCACCCTGGGTGAGCGTTTCGCCCCGCCGCAGATCCTCCGGGACAAAGTAGAACGCGGCGAACTAGGCCGCAAAACCGGCAAGGGCTTCTTCAACTGGAACGACTAGGGTCCGTGCGCGAGCAAGTGGCCCGCAGCTTCGAGGGAGCATCTCAAGCGCTCCTAGTGCCCAGGAACTGGTACGCGCTACCAATTCGCTGCATCAACTCGGCGTTCCCGGCCTGGTTGGACGCAAAGGGCGGTACCTCAGTGTGGATCTCCCCCGCTGAGGTACCGCCGCAAAAGAACGCATTGGATGTTCGCGCCTCCGGCAAAGCGGCCTAAAAGGTCCGGGCCCCGCTATTTGGCGCTACGTGGACTCTATAGCCACTAATGCAAGGCGTTATGCCGACATTGAGACCGCCTTACGCTCGTCGCTCAGCCAACGCTTGAAACGCGCCGCTCGTTCCTTCATGCCGATAAGGACAACACCCACGGGTGCACCACCTCGTCTATAGGCAACGGCGCATTCGGCGGAGAGGTCACCCTCGAGAATCTCGACTTCGTCAGCGAGCCCGAGCATTCCGTAGGACGTCAGGCGCACATCGCCTTGATCCGACCAGAACCAAGGCATAAGGGCGACTGCCGGCGGAATGTCCTGGGTGACTCCGAGGTCGTAGAGAAGGGTTCGTGCTGCGAATCCGGCAGTGTCAATGGCTGTCTGCCAGTGCTCGATACGAAGTGGAGGGGCATTGAACACCGGATTCGCGAAGCGCGCTGCATCGCCTACGGCAACGACGCCTGGTCTGCCTCCTGCACGCATCTGAGCATCGCAGAGAATTCCATTGGTGAGGTCAAGTCCGTTTCCATCGAGCCAGCCAGCGTTAGGTACGGATCCGATCGTTTCGAGGAGAATGTCAGCGGGAAGATGTTGGCCGTTGTCGAGCACCACACCCTCAACCCGCCCGTTGCCCTCAGTCGCTAAAATCGTCCGGGACATATGGAAACGCACACCGAGCGCCTCGTGTCTACGCTGAACTTCGCCGCCTACCATTTCTCCCAAAGGAACGAACATCGCGCAGGGGTCCATTGCCACCACGTCGACCTCACAGCCGAGTTTGCGGGCCGTCGCCGCAACCTCACATCCGATGAAGCCCGCTCCCAAGATGACAACGTGGGCACCAGGGACCAAGGCACTTCGAAGGGCAGCTGCATCTGCGAGCGTGCGAAGTACGGTTCGCCCCTGAACCGGGCCCGGTGCCGACAAACGTCGCGAGGAAACTCCGGTTGCGGCCACGAGGCCGCTGAAGCTGAGCTCAGTACCCGTGGCCAGCGTCAGGACATGGGACTCGAGGTCAGCCTTCACCACAGGAGACCCTAGTAACCAGTCGACATCGGCCACGCTGTCGCTCAGGGCGAAAGTCAAGTCCTCGCGTTCCATCGTCCCCCAGAGCAATTCCTTCGAGAGGGGCGGTCGGTTGTAGGGCATCTCCTGTTCGTCAGAAGCAACGACGATGCGGCCGGTCCACCCTCCGGAGCGGAGGTTCTCGGCCGTTCGAAGGCCGGCAAGGGCTCCTCCGGCGATGACAATAGTCATGGCATACCTACTAAGACGGCGGATAACGTCACGCCGTCGAGCGCTCCGCTTCCAGCCGGAGCGGAGGGGATATCAACACCAAACACTAAGACTCCTATCTACGCACTATGAGCGGCGTGACGTCACATGAGGGTCGCTTCGCCTGATCACAGGACCACCGTGCAGCGACTTCTGACGCCTGTTTAGAAAGCTAGCATCAAGCAGCCAATCAAACAACTGGACGGTATATAACGTATGCTGGCATTCACGGCAAAGGGTAGAAAATAGCCCCGATATGCCAGTGATTGACGAGAAGATGAAAGCACCATATTCGCTCGTTGACAAACGGTCGGTTGGTTGAAATAATCAGAGAGTTATCGTCATGGTCCTTGGTACAGGGACGTTGACATTTGCCACCGTCGAAAGGTGTCGCTGTGGATTCGCTCGCTTGCCTGTGGGGCATCAAAGCAAGCTTCAGGCGGTATCTCGCCATGCAGCCTGGTGCGGAGGCCACCGTTGGCGGTGGAGCCGCGATCACCGCACGTAGTGAGTTCCTGTTCCCTGCGGCAGTCGGAGTCGATCTTCTCCCGCCCACAGGGCCTGGCGAAATGAAGTTTGAGGGCGACGTTCAGTTCATTGCCCACGGCGGTTTGCTTAACGTCATACTCGCGGACCCGCGTATTCAACGCGGCGACGACCAGATCTTTCTGAGTGCCCTCACGGGACAATACTCCGGATCTGCAGGAAGCCCAACGGTCGTCGCCGAACTTGTTGAGCGGATCGAAGCGGACGGCTCAATTTCTTACGATGCCACGTTGGCGTCCTCTGGCGTCCAGGTCTTCGGCGGTGTGTACCCCGCGGGTGAGCCTCTTGATGCGGTCCAAATCGTACATAACCCCCTGTTAATAGCCACGCCGAGAGCAAAGAAGAACTAATGATGACCGAGACCACTAATGACATTCGCATTATCTTTGGATCGGAATCGGGTGGTGGCGAACTTACCGCCGAAGACATAGCGGAGTCGCTTCCCGAAGGGTTCCAGGCGCGAATCGAAAGCATGGCTGACGTGGATGTGGCAACTCTGACCGACGGAGCCTTCCTCTTCGTCATTTGCTCAACATACGGGGAGGGCGAACTCCCCATGGGTGCGCAACCGTTCCACGACGCCCTCGAATCCGGGCGGCCCGATCTAAAGGGCCTGAAATACGCCGTATTCGGCCGCGGCGACAAGACGTACCTCAAGACATTCGCACAAGGCAGTGTGATCATCGACAGCTTGCTCGCCGAGTTGGGCGCCGAACGCTTCGGTGACGTCTGCCACCACGACGCGAGCGACTGGAGCATCGGTGATGACCTCGCCATCGAGTGGGCAGCCGGGATTATTGAGGGCTTCTTTATGGACAAAATGTCAGCACAAACGGTCGCTGCCGGTCAGTCTGCGAAGGCCACTTAGCGGCTGCTGCCTCTCCAGAGGCTCTCTCCTGACCCCACGCCAGCACCCACACGGGCAGTAAGCCAGCGGCAGTGCTAAAACCTTCAACCAGGACCACAGAGCACAAAACCCAGCTTCAAGCGCCGAACGCGCAGCCTATGGGGCAAGCCGATGAAAACGCTCCTCATAGGGGTACCAGCAGCAGTGGGACGGTCCCCGCTCCCTCCTGTCAGTCATCCCTGACCCCCCAGACCGTCTTCGCCCGAAACGAGACGACCTAACGGCGACAACGGGAACTGGATCTCTGGCATCCTACCCACAGCACAATCGGAGCGCTTCCTGGGACCTCAAGACGAGCGGCTATGTCGTTAGCTGGGTTGCGCTCGCCGCGGCGGTGCTTCTGATGTGTTTGATGTCGCGCTGCCGAACTCCCCTCTGACTCGCGTCAGGATCATGTGGTGGGTCCGGCTTTGTCTACGGCCCGGCCATTGAACTGGTGGGAGAGATTCGTGGCCTGGCCGGCGTCCAGGTCCCGGACGATAGTGACCAGGACTCGAACCGGGCCAATGCCTTCGTTGATGGGTCCTGGAAATAGCGCACGAACCAGAACCGGCGCCGATAATATCCAGGATCCGTTGACGGAGTTTCTCGCACCCCCGCTCCTCGCAGTACCAAACGGTGCTTACCAACACCACCTCCGCCGGCCCCGCAACGGGAATGTCGCAGAGCCACGGGGTGACCTGCCGCCCACCGGCAGTGACGGTGGTGGAGGTCAGGCGTAGCCGGGCAGACGAAAAAGGAGGGCCGCAGCTTCCGCTGCGACCCCGGTAGGCTCGCTCAAGATTCCTAGTGCTGCTCCACATTGAATGCGAAACAAATACTCATCCCGCCAGCGCCATGGCCCCATTGACTTCAAACACACGTACCCCAGATTCCTCGCCCCCCAATGCGCCGTTGGCGGAACGCCGGCCCGGCACTCTGCGCGCCACACCGGCATACCGCTGTACAGGCTCCCTCCACCCGCTAGCGAATCTGGGCCGAATTATGATCCCGGCGCTGGAACACTCCGCTGGACATTCTGCGCCTTCCCCAACACGTCTACGGCACTTTGGTTGCCAAGCTTTTGAGCTGGATCGAGGTGTCGGCAAGCTCCTCGGCGGTCGCTGGCGTGCCTTGCGCTACCAGGAGCTTGCCCTGCGCGAAGTCCGCTATTGAATTGATACAGTCCAGAGCGATGACCCTGCCACCGCGAAGGTAGACGATACTGAATTTAGACTGCCCGGGCTCGCCTCGAAGGATTGCCTCGTCATGGCCAGCCTGCAGACCCACCGTCTGCAGCCGGGTATCGAATTGATGCGACCAGAACCACGGTGGAGTCATACCCTCGTTAGGCGTCGATAGTATCGCGCTCGCAACGGCCTTACCGTGCTCGACGGCGTTGGGCACGGATTCCAGACGAACGCGCATCCCACCGGCGAACGGACTCTTGTAGTTGGCGCAGTCCCCGACAGCGAAGATGTGAGCAACCGAGGTGCGGCAGTCGCCATCTACCTCGACGCCGTTAGTGCAGACGACGCCGGCCGCGGCAAGCGGCTCGACATTCGGAATCAGTCCGACACCTACGATGACCAAGTCGGCAGGCAAGATCTGTCCGTCGCTGAGTTGCACCCCGACTACGTGGCCGCGTTCGCCCAGAATCTGTTCAACGCCTGAGCTAAGCAGAACTGTGGTGCCGGAAGCCCGGTGGAGGTCTGAGTAGAAGTCAGAGACCGCAGCGCAGGTTACACGGGCCAGCAGGCGTTCCTGCACTTCGATAACAGTCACGCTAACAGCTCGCTGAACGAGCGCTGCCGCAGCTTCCAGGCCAATGTAACCTCCACCGATGATGACGGCGTTCCGTGCACCAGCGAGACTTCCCCGCAGCCGCTCAGCGTCAGCGTGATTGCGCAAGCTAAAGACGCCGGAAAGGTCTGCTCCCGGGACTGTGAGCCTCCGCGCTCGCCCGCCGGCGGCCCAGACGAGGTGCGAGTAGCCGATCCGTAGACCCATACCGGTTAGGACCTCGTGCGCTTCGACATCGACGGATTCAACAGTCGTACCGGAGATTAAGTCGATTGAGTTCTTTGCCCAGTAATCGGCGGACCTGAAGCGGAACTCTCCCACCTCCGCATCGCCGCGGAGGTACGCCTTCGAAAGCGGCGGTCGCTCATATGGCAATTCGTTCTCGGCATCCACAATTGCTATGGAACCGCTGAATCCACCCTGGCGAAGAGACATTGCTGTCTGCACTCCGGCTTGCCCGGCACCGACGATGAGCACGTCGTATGACCCCAGTTCGCCAACAGAAGACTCCCCGCTCATTGGTGATCAGAGATTCGCGAGGTAAAGCCGTGCATGTCGGCGTGGACGCGAATCTGGCACGCAAGCCGGCTCTCGGGCCTCACATCATCCATCATGGAAAGCAACTCACGCTCGCCCTCCGATTGCGGGGCGACCCGGTCGCTCCACTCGCTGGAAACGTATATGTGGCACGTTCCGCAGGTGAGTTCCCCGCCGCATTCTCCAACGATCCCAGGCACGTCGTTTTGGAGGGCCGCCCGCATGAGGGATTCACCGTCCGTGGCGTTTACTGTGTGTTCGGTGTCATCGACTGACACATACGTGATCTGCGTCATTGTTATGTCCTCATCGTTCGGGCCGTCGCACGTTCTCTGGCTCGCCTGGAGGCGAGCACGTCCCGGCGAACTGGCGGTGGGGTCACGCAATTGCTTGCGCTTGAGTAACTTTAGTCTACCATTCATTTGGTTGATTAGGCCTTTGGCCCGCGAAGGGATTGGCGGCAGTCGGTCACCGTGGCTAGTCCCGAAAGCCAGCTATAAAACCTGGCTTGAGATTTCTCTTGAGAGCGGACGGCGCCGCCAAGAATCCCACAATGCCGCACGATCAGAAGGCCCAAAGCTGAAGGCCCCCGCCGGCCCGTGGGCTTGCCGACCCCTGGGTGATCCAGCTCGTCGCGGACCTACATCACGGTGGCCGGTCCCTGAAAGAACAGCGGCGCGGAGCTGATCGCTCCCCGCCGCTGTTCCGCACGAAATACTACATATAGCAGGGACAGACTTCCGCCTATCCGACGCTCCTCTCGACAGCAGGCAGGCCTGACATTGCGCGGAGCGACTCTTGAATATCGGACGTCAGGAGGTCTGGCTGTTCCAACGCCGGGAAGTGACCGCCCTTCGCTTGCGGAGTCCACCGCACAACGTTGTAATGATGCTCCGCCACCCGCCGCGTTGCGCGATATAGCTCGTGCGGAAAGATTGCAACGGCAACGGGCGACTCCACCCGCTCTGATGAGGGACCCATCATCCCTGCGGCGCCGGTCTCGAAGTAGAGTCGGCCCGACGACCCACCGGTCGCGGTGACCCAGTACGTCATGATATTGGCCAGGATCTCATCCTTGCTGAGTACTGACTCAAGGACGCCGCCATTGTCAGTCCAGGTGTTGAGCTTCTCGACGATCCATGCCGCGAGTCCAACCGGGGAGTCGACCAGCGAAAAGGCGATAGTCTGTGGCTTGGTCGCCTGCAGTGCCAAATAGCCCGTTTCTACCATGTTGTATACGGCTTGGTCGGCAGCCAGTTGCGCTTCTTCCGCCGTCGGCTCGCCATCCTCCGGCCGAAGTCCACCCGTAACCAGGAACGTGACATGCAGTCCAGCAATCCGGTCGGGATGGCGAAGTGATAGCTGACCCGCGAGCACCGAGCCGAAATCGCCGCCATGGGCAAAGAACGTGTCATAGCCGAGTCCCGTCATGAGTTCAGCGAACGCGTCGGCGATCCTGCCCGGATGCCAGCCGGCCTCAGTCGTCGGCCCGCTGAAGGCAAAACCCGGAACCGACGGGATGACAAGATCGAAAGCGTCCTCGGCACGCCCGCCGTGCGCAACCGGATTGCTTAGTGGTCCTATTACCTTCAGGAACTCGAGCGGAGAACTGGGCCAGCCGTGCAGTAGCAACAGTGGCTTAGCTTCAGCTTCCGGCGACTTCACATGAAGAAAGTGGACATGCTGCCCATCGATGATCGTGGTGAACTGCGGGAAGGCGTTGAACCGCTTCTCGAAGGCGCGCCAATCGAAATGGTCCTTCCAATACGTCACGAGTTCCCGCAGGTAGCCGAGATCCGCGCCGTAGGTCCAGCCGGAGCCGGGGATAGCGTCGGGCCAGCGGGTGCCTGCGAGGCGACGATCCAGATCAGCAAGGACCTCGTCGGAAACGTCGACACTAAAGGGTCGGAACTCCATCATCACTGTCCCATCTCAAACGTTGGTTGAAACATCAGAGCGGCGAAGGGATCCGAGACGATCCCAGTCCCCGAGCACTCGATCCCGGAGAGCCTCGTCGCCCAGCCATTCTGTAGACCGCACCATGTTGATCGTCTCCATGAACTTGAGCGAAATCGACTCGTCCTCTGTTGCGAGGGCGATCACGCGGTCGGCGTACTCGGATTCCGGTGACTTGGACGACTCCTGGGTTACACCGTTGATTTCCACCCCCGGGATGCCGTAATCAGACGTAGTTGAGAACATCCAGGACGGCTCAATCACGGCCTGAAGATCCTTCTGGAAGCGCTCGGCGAAACCATCCAGACCCGATTCCGGCGCGGAATCTTGAAGGAAGCCCGTGAGCGAAGAATCCAGCGTTCGTGCGCCGCGTGCCGCGACGGTCATCCCCTGTCCGTAAATGGGGTTGAAAGCTGCCGCCGCATCACCGACGACTACGAAGTTCTCGGGACGCTCTTTAAGGTTCGACCAGTCACGGAGCCGGTTGGAGGTGTTCTGCCAGGCCTCGATGCCGCTCACCCGGCCGTACTGCTCGATCAGATCTCGGAACTCTGACGAACCAAAACTGGAGATGAAGTCAAGGAAACCCTCGACGTCGCTCGGCGGCAAGTCGCCGGCGCACCCCTGCGCTGTGACGACCATGAGGTTATCCTCCTGGCGCCACATGGATGCGCCGCGCGTTGCCGCATAGCCTTCGCCGCTGACTGTGGGCCCGACGTAAAGGGCAGTCCACCCCGGGTCAAATCCCTCCGGTACGCGCACATAGGTAGTGGCATAGCCCCACCGTGCGTTGATGACCGTCTCGACAGGCTTCGCGTAACCGGCCTCAGCAAACCATTCGGGGGCGATTGACGGGCGCCCGCTCGCGTCCACGAAGAGGTCGGCGCGAATGACTCGGAGCTCTTTGGTGTCGAGGTCCTCAACTTCGACGCCTACAGCCCTGCCGTCCTCGATGATGAGGCCCTTCGCGGGCGTACGCTGTATGTACGTCACGTTGCCTAGTTTGGCAGCGCGGCCCCGGAGATACCACTCAAGGTAGCGTCGCGTGCCAAGCAGGATGCGCATGTCGGAAGAGTGCCTCGGAAACCAGCCAAACTTCGACCCGTATCGGAACACCGCGGTCGGATCGGCATACGGCACACCGACTGCTGTCAGATCATCGGTTAGACCGGGAAATATCGCTTCAAGGTCCAGCCTGCCGCCCGCGCTAAGAATGTGGAATTGACCCGAGTGGGGTACGCCCCGTCGTTTAGTGGCTTCGGCTGGAAGAGTGTCGCGATCGATGACGATCACCTCTCCGAACCTGGTCGAGAGCGCCGCCGCGGCGCTGGAGCCCGCGATGCTTGCACCGATGACGACGGCCGTGCCGAGTCCTCGGGTGGAGACGTTTTGATCTGAGGTCATGAGTATCGGAATCCTTTCGTATGCCGGGCGGCATTGCCCGGCCTGTTGTCTGGACGTCATTCCGTCGCCCGCACAGGCCCGACTAACGTCCACTAATACTACCAACCGACCGACCGTTTGACACCGGCTGATGGGTATTTTTCTTATGAATTACTGGCTAAGGGAGTCCTTGGAGGTGGTCGCTCGGCGCGACCGGACCACCTGCACGCGCCACTTTTGGCTTACGGCGCCGAATTTGCCGCCGCGAGGGCAGCCCGATAACCGAACACCATTGCTGCTCCAATGGTTGCGCCGGCCGCAGGATAGGAGTCCCCGAGCATGGACGCCGTGGCATTGCCAACCGCATAGAGTCCCGGGATCGTCGTGCCGTCTTCACGCAGCACCCTGCCGTCGCAGTCGGTGATCGCGCCACCCTTTGTCCCGAGGTCCCCTAGCCCGATCTTAATGGCGTAGAACGGCGCAGACTCTATCGTCCCGAGCGTTGGGTTCGGCTTCTGACGCGGATCACTATAGTGGCGCTCAAAGGCGCTGTAGCCGCGGTTGAAGTCCTCGTCGATGCCGGTCTTGGCAAACCCGTTAAAACGATCAACAGTAGTGCGGAGGGCCCGAGGATCGAGACCAATTTTGTTGGCAAGCTCCTCGATAGTGTCCGCGCGAATCAGGAAACCTCCATCGATCGCCGACTGCGGAGTCACACCGGGGGGCATATAAGCGAATGGGTATGAGCGGCGATGCTGACTATCGATGATCTGCCACGACGGCAGGGCAGGAACTGTCTTGTTGCGCTCCTCCATCGCTGCCCCGAACTCAAGGTATCCGGTGGATTCACTCACGAAACGCTGAGCGGTCGAATCGACAACGATCGCGTGGGGATGCGATCGTTCCCAGATATTGAACCGCGTCACACCCTTGTCATCGATCATCGTCGGCATCCACCAAGCGAGGTCCATCTGCGCCGTCTCCGCACCCAATTCGGTCACCCACTGGTAGAAATCTCCGTCGGCACCTTCAGGAACGAGGCTCCAGTTGAGGTCAACGGGGCCCTGCTGGAACTCCTGGCGCATGCCCGTGTTCCGCGAGAAGCCTCCTGAAGCAATCAGTACACCCCGGCTGGCGCCGATCCGCATCTTCTTGCCATTATGGTCCGCTACGACCCCGACGACGTTCCCGCCTTCGACGATCAGCTCGCCTACAGGGCTGGAGGGCCAGACCTGAACCCCCCGGTCCAACGTGATCTTCAGCAGTTGACCGATGAGCGACTGTCCCACGGCAGCCGTGTGTCGGCCGATGATCTTCTGAATGAACGACCGAAGGCCAACCTTGCCGGCTGTATAGAAGCCCCGAATTGTTCGCCGAATCATCAGAAAGTCCCGGGCTTCGGTGTTGTACAACACAAGCCCTGGCATGCCTTGGGCTCCGCGGACACGCTGCTCCCAAGGCCCAAGCGTCCTCATATCGAAGCTGTCCACCTCCAAAGAGCGCCCCTTGACATCGCCCTTCGGCAACGATGAATAGTACTCGGGATACGGAATCATAACCCGCCAGCGCATGCCCTCGGTTTCGAGGAACTGGACCATTTCCGGACCACTATCGAGGAATGCCAACCGAAGGTCCATGCTCGTCGCCGGCGTCTCCGGCCCGACTGCAGCGTTCATATAGGTGAGCGCGTCCTGGCGGCTATCGCCCTGTCCTGCACGGTGGAGTAAGTGGTTATTCGGAATCCACACAGCACCACCTGAAATGGCGGAAGTGCCACCGACCTTATCGGTCTTTTCCAGGATCAGCGTCTTCATTCCCTGCTTGCGGGCTGCAATGGCTGCGGCGAAGGCTCCAGCCCCCGAACCGATCACCACGAAATCAAAGTTTGCGTCGAACACAATGTCTCCTCTCTGAGACTGGCTACCAAGCGCTGTAATCCAAATTGAATCGCCTCAGCCACTTTCGCGAGGTTTCATCTACCAACTGTATGGTAGATTCGCTTGTCGTTAAGCGCAAGCACCTTGGCCGGATTCTTCTTGATACGTCCCCTGGCAGCCCACCGCTACCTGCGACAAAATGATAAGAACAGGTTCATGCAAAGCTTCCTGTATCGAACCAGTGCTCAAAGGAAGCCCGTTGAGCATCGGCGACGTATTCGACGCGCGCCCCGGGCACGCTTGCCGACCGCGCATAGATGATGGATACAGAACCGTCCTCCTCGCGGAAGACAGCATCCACGGGATCGCCGGCTTCCTCCAATGCTCGTAAGCGCCCAGTGGGGTCGGGCTCCCAAATTCCCAAGTGATGCAACCCAAGGAAGTCCTTCCCATAGATGCCCACGCCCGTACTTTCTATAACCTCCAGCCGGAACGGAGAGTCGATCGTATAGGCGATCCACAGATCCATCGGGCCTCTGGATCCGCTAACGCGGTCCTCCATGTCCTGCGCTTTCACCTGGGTGGGTTCATTGAACCGGTATCCGAGACGTTCTTCGAGATCTCGGATGCCCTCGC
Source organism: Paenarthrobacter aromaticivorans (assembly GCF_019038615.1). NCBI lineage: Bacteria > Bacillati > Actinomycetota > Actinomycetes > Micrococcales > Micrococcaceae > Paenarthrobacter > Paenarthrobacter aromaticivorans. The sequence goes on along the minus strand of NZ_JAHOPC010000002.1, from coordinate 292,568 downwards.
GGATGTCGGCAACGATGAATCCCGCGTGATATGGCATCTGCAACATAGTGTTCCCATCAATTGTTTGTTGGATTGAAGAACCAGTATCTGAATAGAGGACACGCTAGTCAGGGAGACACCTTCGCGGAGATTTCTGCAAAGGTTGTGCTCATTGCTGCGTCTGCCCAGCTGTACGCATCTGTTCCGCGCAACACCACCTCCGCGCCGCCGTCGCAGTAGAGGGTTTGCCCGCACATATGGCTGTTCTGCTCAGACGTCAGCCAGATCAACAGATCCGCAATTGATTCTGGCGACTGGTGGCCGTTCAGCGGCGTCGGCACTATGGCGTTCATCATCGACGCGCCATCAGCCGTACCAAGCAACTCTGCCGTCATCGGGGTCGTTACCAGTCCAGGTGCCACGGCGTTAAGCGGAATGCCGGCGCCTGCCCAGACAGCGGTTGGGGCCTCGCGACGTAGCCACAGAGATATCGCACGTTTGGTGGACTGATAAACGAGATTCGCCGAGCCCTCATCCAGCGCCATGTTGGATGCAATCTTGAGCGCAGCGCCCTCATCATCAGCCACCAGCGCGTCCACCAATTGCGGGTGATTCGGGTGGATACACGACACGGAGGAGACGAGTGCGGCACGCGGGGCTGGCGCCTGCGCCAAAACGGGGCGAATCAAGGTAAGGAACTCCGTCATACCGAAATAGTTCACAGAAGCCGTCAATGGCTTCGGTAACGCGATTCCCGCACAGGCGATGACCGCGTCCACGGAGCCCGACGCCGCATCGACGGCAGCCTTCACTGCAGCCCTTCGGCCGGTAGCTGTTGACAGATCCCCCTGGATATCAGCGCCCCGCAGATCCACTCCCACGACGGTCGCTCCCTGTGTAAGCAAGCGGTCCGCGGTGGCCCTACCTATGCCCGAACCGGCCCCAGTGACTACATACGTGCGGCCCATGCCCAGACCATCCCTTCCGCTGCGTTGCAGCCCGACCCCAGGTCAATTGCCTGGGACTCCTTGCCGGCAATAAACCGGACGTATAATTACCAACGGGTAGCACTCGTCCACCCTGGATCATGATTTGTCTAATTCCCGGCCCAAACCGACCTATAGATAGCTTTGTAATCAAACGGCACGTGATACGGCTTGCCCGCTGGCGGAATGGCGTCCGGGTTATCTGTGTTCACGGCCGCCTGCCCGACGCCCTGAGGGGCCGCAGCCACCCCATTGAAGTACCGGTTGAGGTTGTCCATCGCGGCCCACCCCTTGAAAGTGTCGTCTGCTGCACCGGGCCACGTTAGTTTTCCGTTGCTGACAAGTTCGGTCGCCTCGGCGATGCCGAGCCCTCCGGCCATCGTTGCCTTACTGCCCGCTTCGTTCATCGCCGCGGCCCCGCCAAGCGTGCCGTACATGAAGTCAAACGGCAGGAACACGCCGTTGGCGTCGGGGTTGGTCACGAGTGAGGTCCGGAAGTTTTGGATCCACGGACCGTTTGGGATGAGGTCTGTGCCTGGGGAATTGATCGACTGAAGAATCTTGCATCCCGAGCACTTTGCGATCTCTTCCTGGAACCCTTCGGCGATCGCATGTTCCAGCGGATCCGGCCCATCAGTTGAGATAGCTCGTAGATTTCCGTTCGTTGCTGCAATGAGATACCAGGCCGCCCGCCGACCGTTGTCCTTCCAAAATTCCTCTATGTTGTCACCGACGGACTTATTGACGGCGTTTGGGACAGTGAACAAGGAGGTTCCGTCGGCGCCATTGCAGTTCACGCCGTCAACGCTGATGACAGGGACACCTTGGTCTTTCGCTTCTTGCAACGGCTGCTGCGCGACAGTGCAGCTGAAGCCTTGGATGTAGAGGGCATTAGGGTGGGATGCCAACGCTGTGCGAATCGCGGTGGCATACCCGCCGGCGATGTTCAGGTTGCCGTCCGCGTAGTGGTAGTCCCAACCCAGGGCTTTGGCGGCTTCTTCGGCAGCCTCCGCACCCGAGTTGCAGGGTGACCCGCAATTGATGACCCATACCGACTTGCCCTTCGCGGCCGCCGGCCCGTCAGATGGCGGCTCTGCAGAAGTCCCCTTGTAGAGTTCGGCGAGCGACGGAAAGTCAGCAGTGCCGGCGCCGCCGGCGGAGGATGAACCGATAGTTGCGGCCTCAGGTGAGACTGACGAGCAGCCCACCACCAGCATGGCCAGCACGCCCATCACTGCGATTGCCGCAGACATCCTCCGTGCTTTCGTGAATCTCATCTTGCTTCCAATCCATGAGTAGTTAAAGTTGCCGTGGGAAGGTGCGGCCCGGAGCCACTTTCGCCCCGGTTCCAGCCCGCCTCGGTTTTGTGATGCCTTCCGCAAGCCTGACTTGGTACTACGGGCGGCGCCAGCGCGTCCGTATGCCTGTGTTCGCCCTTGTGAAGCAGACGGCCTGCGGGGTTGCTGTCATTCACATCAGAGTCGAGGACATTTCCAGCTCCCTTGCTGTTGGGTCCTGCCAGGCTCTTTGCACAAGCTAGCATCGAAAGACCTATCAAACAATCGTACGGTAGTTAAATCTTGAGACAGATTCTGGAACTCTACTCCTGAGCACTCATGCGAAATCGTTTATTCATTCACCCGCCAGGCATCCAGCTTCATGCTCAACACGGGTTAAAGTGGTGGTGGTTGCGGTAGTTTCCGCCTCACCGGTCTAGAGCGCGTCTCCGCCACGACGCCGCGGTCGCGAAGGTGGGTTCGGATCGCTTTGGACGAGTACGCCTTGTCTCCGCGAACGCGGTCCGGGCGGGTTCGTGGCCTTCCCGGACCGGCCCGGTTGATCTTCAGCTGCTCCATCAAGTGAGGGAACATTGGCGCATCGCCGCCCTGTCCGGGGGCGACCAGCAGCACCAATGGCCTGCCTTTGCCGTCGACGAGGGCGTGGATTTGGTGCTCAAACCACCGCGGGAACGGCCAACCGCATCATCGTCCGGCGCATCAAACGAATTCATGTCATTCGATGAGCCCCGGTGGGGAAGGTTGGTCCCGTGCTGGGGCCGGTTCACCGTCACGTCAACGGAGTTCGACCAGCCCACTTCCCCGCGGGCATCTGCGACCGTCACCAGCCCGGCCAGGATTCTGTCCCCCGTTCCGTCACCGCTGTAGCGGCGGTGACGCTTCCATATCGTCTGCCACGGACCGAACTCGGCCGGCACATCCCGCCAGGCAATCCCGCACCGATACCGGTAGATGATGCCCTCCACCACCCGGCGATCGTCCCGATACGGACGAAGCCCGCGACCAACAGAGGACGGCAGCAACGCCTGAATGCGGGCCCACTGCCCATCAGTCAAAACAGCAGTACGAGACACCCTTCAAGTTTTCCTGACCAGCACTCCCGGATTTAGGAGACACTCCCTTGGGACGAAATCCGCCATTAGGCGGATGGCATGGACTGGGCATGGTCACGATGGCGACGACGTAGTACGGTATTGGCTACTCAAGCCCAGGAAAACTGAAGAACCGCCTCGACCCGTCGTGCTTGTCGCGGAGTTCTTCAAGCTTCTTGAGCTTCGGATCTGAAAGCGGTCGGAAATAGCGACGCCCGAGGTTCTCGTCGTTGAGTTGCACCCCATTGGACCAAGGCTCAAGAGCCCGCATGTTCTCCGTTACCCACGAAATGGCTCTCTCATCGTCCGCAGCATCTTCGTAGATCGCGTACGCGGAATAGAACGAGGGCCCAGGAGAGGAAACGGCAGCGGTCTCCTCGTCGTCAGCGGTCCACAGCCACCACAGAAGATACGACCTTGGAGACGGCAGGTTGTCGATGATAGGCGCAAGTTGAGGAATAAGGTCATCGATTCCCGCACTTGTCCACATGTTATCGACGGCGTACCTGTAACCAGGGGGGTCGATGAGGTCATTCAGCGCGTAGATCTCCTCGATAGTCGTAGGCACGGCTTCACCAATGGCGGCCTCCGCCACCGGGCAATCCTTGAGTGGCTGAAGAGCGGCAAGAGCGGCCTCTTCGCTGTCGGCAAATATGGTTGCCGCGACCAGTACTCCAAGGTTAATAACCGAAGGGTCCTCACTGTCGGGGTAGCCGCCGATCAGCAGGTACAACTCGACATCGTTGTCAAGCTTGTCCGAGATGGTCAGGCTCCAGCGCAGCGCCTCCTCCCAGCGCGACAAGGGAAACGTGACGGACAAGTTCATCCCCACATTGGGCCGTGGATAGACCTCAAGATGGAAGCTTGTAACAACGCCAAAGAATCCGGCGCCCGAACCGCGTGCTGCCCAGTAATAGTCAACGTTCCGGGTCTCGTCAGCGCGAATTAGTTCGCCCTGTGGAGTGACGACGTCGACCGCGCGTACGCTCATGCACGACTCGCGCTTACCCCCTGCCACGCCGTAGCCGCCACCCAGCAGGAAACCGCCCAGACCCACCGAAGGGCAGTGACCGGTGGGAAAGAAAAGATCATGGGGAGCCAAAGCGCCGTTCAGCTGCTCACCCTTGGTTCCCGGCCCTACACGGGCCAGATGTGATTCAACATCTACTTCAATCGAGTCCAAAGCAGAGAGATCGACGAGCACGCCACCGTCACGCAGACTCGAGGCGGCCCAGGCGTGGCCACCAGAGCGCGCGGAAACCTTCAAATTGTTGGCTGCGGCCCATTGGACTACCTGGGCAACCTCCAGTTGATTCTTGACTTTCACGATCACATCAGGAAAACGGTCAGGGACGTTCTCCTGCCACACAATCCCCTGACGTGCTTCCTCGTAGCCATCGTCACCTCGAGCGACTGCGAAGTCCACCAAATCCTTTACGCTACTCATCCCGACAGGTCCTCTCAACAGCCAAGGTAATGAAGCCCATTCAGCGTACGCTAAGGCGAAACTCTACCCTACAGTTGTTTGAAAAGAGGGTGTGAGCCGTCGCGGTTTCACAGAGTTGCTGAAGACGGGCAGCCGCCCTAAGACTAAAGGTGAATGCCGGGACTCCCGCAGCTAAGAGGCTCGGATAGAGTCACCGACAAGAGCGACGAGCGCATCAACGATGGCATCGTGGTCAAACTGACGGCTCGAACGCCGGCTGGGCCAAAACCTGACGTTGTTTACAGCGCCGAGTATAAAGCGCGTCAGCAGGCGCTGATCAATGTCGTCGCGGATACTTCTGTCGGCTTGACCAGCGACCACCTGATCGCTGATGTCACGCTCGAACGCGCGGCCCCACCCAGCAGCTGCCACCTGCCGATCTCCGGTCAAATGCTTCATCTCCGTGAAGAAGATGTTCGCACGCTCGACGTTCGCCAAGTACCACACACTTAGCCTGCGAACGTAGAGCAGGAGGGTTTCCAGCGGCGGCAAGTCGAGTTCGATCACTTCACGGTGAATTTCCCTCGACTGTTCATGGGACTCTTCCAGGATGCGGTAGAGAAGCTCTTCCTTGGAACTGAAATAGTGGTAGAGGCTGCCCTTAAGAACGCCGACCCGTTCCGCGACCTCCTGGATCGACGTCGATGCGTATCCTTTATCGGACATGACCGAGATGGCTGCAGCGATCACATTGTCGTCCCGGTTAAAGCGTTCGCGGGTTTTTGCGGCTTTAACTGGCACGCCTTGGGTAGTCTTGGCGGTCGGCATTTTCCTCCTAGGATCAGCTCCACGCGACTGGCTGCGCGGAGATTTGTCAAGATTATGGCTGCAAGTTGACTCGCCAGGAACAACAAACGAAGTGTTATTACCTCCGGTTGTCAGTTACGAGACAGCCGCGACGAGGTGCGGGTTGAAACTCCAGCTAGTCATCTCCCCTCACGGTCCAGACCGCATGGTGGCGAATGAATTTGGCGCTAGCGACCTTCCAAGCCCCGTCCACCCTTTTGTAGGTCTCCTCGTAATGACCGTAGCCCTCCAGTTTGGAGAAGCGAAATTCCGAGCCGGGTGGAAACCAAATCTGATCGTTCAAAGACCACGTACCGATGGCTGACTCATCATCCAAAACATCGATGTCCGGCATGTGGCCATGGTGCGACGTTACGGCGTCACCGAGGGCATCCCTGGCCCACGCCGCTGCTTCCTTGGCGCCTTCAACCCGGTAAACATGCTGAACCAGTTCGTCGACATCCTGGCCAGTATCCGACTCCGTAAAGTCGAAGATGATGTCGTCAGTGAAGTTCGCTGCAAACGCGTCCCAGTCCTTTTTGTCGAGCGCTCGAAAGTACCGCGACTTGAGTCTTTTGATTTCTTCCACTGCGATCAGCCGCTGGATATCATCCAAGCCCTTCTCCTCTCGACGTTTTCCCGAACAGGATGTACAATTCAAAATTTTACAGAAGCGGCAATCTCCTGTCAAACAAACGATCGAATTACTAGGGGCTGGTCCCATGAGCGTTGAGATGACTGCGTACCGGACAGCAGACAGAAACGTGCTGCCCGGCAGCAAGGCCAAGAGCGCGGAAGCCAGCCGCCGCAGGGCCAGGTAGCAGGATGCAATGCACCCCGAATTTGTCTCGGACCGGCGACATCGTGAATCCAGTAGTCATGGCCTTATGACTGGAAGGCTTCAAAGGCTGCGTAGCTATCCAAATGCTCGCGGAAGAGATTGATTTTGTCACCCTGGAAGCGAAAGTACCAGTGATAGCGATTGGAGTAGCGCTTTCCCGCCCCTGTCACCGTTTCACATGAGCCCTGCATCGACGCGTGGGTGCCGTCAGCCAATGCTTGGCCGCAGGTGTAGTTGAAACCGTTGGGGAACATTTCGCGCAGCACGCCAGGCATTACTTCGAGAAATTGATTCCTGTCCACTTTTTGCGAGCTACCGGGTGCAGAGGTGACGATTTCGAATTGAAAATCTGCTGCGATCATGTCGGCCAAGTCTGCAGTAGCATTTCGGTCGAGTGCTGCGATGAACTCGCGGATGCGCTCTTTTTGTCGATCTGGGTTCATTATTCTTTCCCTTTCAGAATGTGATTGCACTTCCAGGAGCTATGACTTTGGGAAGCCGAGAGCCTCAATGAGTATCTTTTCTACCGTACGTTTGGCGGCCATCTCACAAAGTGCCGGTCGTTGTGCCCAGAGACTCACGGTTCGGAGCTCAGTACACCGCGACGAGGCGGCCCGTAACTTCCCCCTTGGCGAGCCGGCGTATCCCGTCCGGGATACCTTCGAAGTCGGTGGGGGAGATTACTGGCTCGATGTCACCGGAAGCGATCCAAGCGAGCACAGCTTCCATATCCCTTTTGCTGCCTCCACCGCTGCCCACAAGGGTGACGTTCTTCGATACCAGTTGATAGGTGTCGATCGTCGCTTCCAAACGGCCCATTCCGATCAAGACAACTCGTCCGCGCTCACGGACAGCACCGATCGCACCTGACGTAGTAGACCCGAACCCAGCGAAGTCGACGATGACGTCCAACTCCAGGTCCGCCAATTCGGACACGTCGCGCACCACTCGTTGCGCACCGATCTCTCGAGCATCCTCCCACACGTCCTGATTTACCTCTGCGACGTAAATCTCTGCACCGCTTAGCACAGCGATGCGCGCACCCATCCGTCCAAGGGCCCCGAAACCGATGATCCCGACGCGTAGCCCACTCTTAACCTGGCCGGCTCCGACAATGCCCGCGTGGGCGGTCATCCCAGGTTCCGCGAACACAGCTCGCTCCAGCGCAACGACATCGGGAATGCGAACCAGATTCTCGGCGCGGGCCACAACATACTGTCCGAATCCACCATTCCTCAGGTAGCCGTGGAGCTCCCCAATCGACCACACCACCACGCGGTCCCCCTTGGAGAACCCCGTGACATCTGAACCGAGAGCGATAACGTTACCCGCGATCTCATGGCCGGGGACGACGGGCACATTCATCATGCCGAGCCATTTGCTGTCTTCGAACAGCCCGACATCGGAGTGGCAAATACCACAGGCACCCACGGCGATGAGCACCTCCCCCGCTTTGGGCTCGGGGTTCGGTAGATCGACCAATTCCAGGGGGGCATCCGTATCGCTAAAGCGCCAAGCTTTCATCATTCTCTCCTTATATTTCGGGCACAGCCCATGCCGTGCAGACGCACCGACAACGGTTCGCGTCTAATGACTTTCGCTAAAACTGATGCGTGAAGGTCCTAGCGAGATGCAGTTGGTTCGTTCCTCGACCACAACGAGCGGCACCGGTCTCAGGCCGGTCGCCAGGAAGAACCAGCCATATGCGATCACGCCCCCGCCGATTTGATTTTGCAATTCTGTGACGCGCTTAGCGCCCGCTGACTTTGCCGAAGAGTTGGGCTACGGGCGCCAGCACGGGGGGCCGGGCGGCGAACCATCCGACAACGATCAGCACGAGACCACCGAAGAATACCCAGAACCCAAACCAGTTCACGGCATCCTGCCCGCCGTACATGTGGTTAAGGTTGCGAAGGGCACCCGTCGCCATGACCAATGTGACGTGCACGACAATGAAAACTACGAAGTAGAGCATCACTGGGAAATGCACCGCCCGCGCCCATTCGAGTGGGTAGAACTCATTCAATCTGGAAGCGTTCTTGGGCCAGAAGCCTGACATGCGTACACCGGTGATCGCGGCCAGAGGTGCAGCAATGAAGATAGTCAGGAAGTAGGCGAGCACCTGCAGGCTGTTGTAGTTGACCCATCCGTTCTCGGTCGGCCAGTCCAAGGATATGTACTGTAGCGCTGCCGAGCCAGCGTTGGGAAAGACATCCCAGCCGGTGGGAACAACCCGCATCCACTGGCCAGTTGCGAAGAGCAGGACGACGAAGACAAGGCCGTTGATCAGCCACAAGAGGTCAAGGGATTGATGAAACCACAGCGAAAGGCTGACCTTGCCGCCGCCATTCTTGGACCATCGAGGCGTCCAGAACACGCGTGGACGCTTATCGGTGCGAACCTGCCATCCGGTACGGATGATCAGCACCATGAAGAACGTATTGAAGTAATGCTGCCAACCCAGCCAACCGGGAATCCCCACCGACGCGGTATCCGGCAGCCGCGACTCCCCCGGATAAGTTGCCAGGAAATCCTGTACATCATCAAGGGAGACGAACCATCGTGCTGCAAGCACGAGCGCTGCCATGGCAACAAGCATCCCTCCGCCGCCGAGAAGGCCCGACCGCCACCACTCAACGCCTGTGCGTGATCTGCGGCGCTTCGGCTCGGATGGCGGGGTTTTACTGCTCGACGATTGCGCCGGCAACACTCCCGCGGTAGGTTTCGCCAGCTTGAGCGGTACCGCTGCCGCGGCATCGACGGATTCTATTGGAGCCGCTGCAGGGTGGTCGTAGACGGTCGACGGCTTTTGGGCGGCCGGCTGGGGCGAGGCATTTGGCTTCGGTGCCGATTCCACCGCGGGCTCGCCGGCGACAGCTCGCGGGAGCCCACGACGCACCGGTGTCGGACGGGCGACCGGTTCAGTGACTGACCCCTGGACGGCCTCGACTGCCGAAAAAGGTTTCGGTGCCGGTTTGCCTGCGGTCGATGAAATATCGAAGGGGGAGTCTACCAACGCCGCGGAACCCGCCGCCGGGCGTTTTACGGGCTCTGCAGTCGCCGCGTACCCCTCGGCCTGCTCGCACTCAGGAGCCGACACAGAGGTAGGCCAGGGCTCATCACCGAGGCGCCGTGGCAGACCACGGCGTGTAACGCCCCTATACGTCCCCACGGGACCTAAGCCTTCCGCGCTTGCAAAGCCGCGATCAATTGCGGCACTACGGTGAATACGTCGCCGACGACACCGAAATCCGCAATCTCGAAAATCGGCGCCTCCTCATCCTTGTTGATCGCGATGATAGTCTTCGCTGTCTGCATTCCCGCCTTGTGCTGGACTGCCCCCGATATGCCCAGTGCGACATAGAGCTGCGGCGACACCGAAACGCCGGTCTGGCCCACTTGATGTGTTTGCGGTACGTAACCCGCGTCAACAGCGGCCCGCGACGCGCCGACTGCGGCACCAAGGGCGTCGGCCAGCTGATCCACGAGCACAAACTGTTCCTTCGAACCCAATCCCCGACCACCCGACACTACGGAGACGGCCCCCCGTAATTCCGGACGGGACGTGGCGACCACCGCGATGTCCACCGAACCGATCGACGACGAGCGCCGCCCCGAAGGCTTCACCACTAATTGCTCCGCAACCGCCGGCATTGCCGCGGCCCGCGACTCGATGGCGCCTACGCGTACCGTAACTACAGGCGTGCCCCAAGTGGCCGCAGACTCGACGTTGTAGGCGCCACCATACACCGAATGGTGAATGACGATCCCCTCGGCGTCTCGTGCAATACCGACTGCATCCACCGCGATCGTCGACCGGGTGCGTGCTGCATATCGGGCGGCTACATCGCGTCCTTCAATCGAATTGGACACGAGGATGGCATCGGGACGAACCAGGCTCGCCGCGGCGGCCAGTGCATCGACCAGGGGTACGGTGAGTCCGGCGCCAAGAGGGGCGACCAAGACCGAAGCCGCGCCCAACGCCGCGGCGTCCGAGGCAAGCTCAGTCCCGTTGGCCACAATCAGTGCTATCGGGGTGCCGATATCGGCGGCGGCCCCAAGCAACGCTGCACTGGATCGGGCGAGCTCGCCCGTCGGCGTCACATCGAGATACACCAGGATCGCATCTTCCGCGTATGCAACCATATCGATCTCCTTAAGTCAGCTGGTTCTGGATGAGAAAGTCCGCGAGCTGCTCGCCCGCGTCGCCCACGTCGACAATCTTCGTGCCCCCGGCGCGCGGAGGCTTCTCCGATAGGGCAATGACAATCGACCGGGATGCTTCAGGATCTTCCGCATTTACGCCCAGATCCTCCAGCGACAACGTCTCGATGGGCTTCTTCTTCGCAGACATGATGTCCTTGAAGCTCGGGAATCGCGCCTCCGGCAGGGCTTCAGTGATAGAGATTACCGCCGGCAATTCGGCAGACACCTGGAGGGACGCGCCGTCTGAGGCACGCAGGCCGGACACCGCACCTTCTGATATGGCAACCGAGCTCAACGACGAGAGCTGTGGCGCATCCAACAACTCGGCAATCATGGCAGCAATCACGCCACCCGAACCATCTGTAGACTGATTTCCCGCGATCACCAGATCGAACCCGATGCGGGTGAGTGCGGCCGCGAGTACCTCAGCCGTCAACCCCAAGTCGGCCCCAGTTAGCGCGTCGTCAACCACCTGGACTGCGGAGGCCGCCCCCATCGCCAAAGCCTTCCGCACCGTGGCGGTTGCTCTCGACGGAGTCATGGAAAGCACCACTACCTCAGTCCCTGCATTCTTTCTTGCATAGCTCAACGCGACCTCGAGAGAACGCTCACAGACTTCGTCCATGACCATTTCCACTGAGTCACGATCAGCCAGTCCCGTCTCCAAATGCAGCTTTCGATCCCCATAGGTATCCGGGACGTCCTTGACCAAGACGACGATCTTCATATGCGCTCCCAACTTTGGCTAGAAATATAGTCTACCAAACGCTTGTTTGCTAAGCAAACATGGCGAACTGGTTCAGGAGATCGAGTTTCCCCCGTCGGCAACAATCGTGGTACCGACGACGTAACTGGAAAGCTCGGATGCTAGCCAGACGACAACGTTTGCGATCTCATCCGGCGTTCCGAATCGGCCAGCAGGGATGGATGCAGCCATCTCAGATCGTACTTCGGCGGTGGTAGACACCGAGAGCATCGGGGTGTCGGTCATGCCAGGTGCTACGGCGTTGACGCGAACCCCACTCTGGGCGTAGTCGAGAGCGGCAGACTTGACGAATCCAAGCACAGCATGCTTGCTAGCGACATAGGCGGCGAGCCCCGGTGCGCCTACTACGCCAAGTCCCGAGGCCGTGGCAATGAAGGACGCTTTTCCGGATTTCACGAGTTCGGGTACCGCCGCCTGAAATGTCACGAACAGACCTGTCAGGTTTACCTCGAGCACACGTCTCCACAGATTCAAAGGGATATCGCCAGCAACTGAGGCAGGTTGGGAAATGCCAGCGTTCGCATGAACGACGTCAAGTTTTCCGAACTCGGCGACAGCGAAGGCAACAACCGCCCGGACGTCGTCAGGATTGGTTACATCTCCTCGCATATATCGGGACGAGCCCGGCCGAATGATGTTAGCCAGGCGACAAGTTTCCGCGAGCGCGTCCTCGTCCACGTCGCAGCCCACCAGGTTCGCTCCGTGCTTTACCAATGCGAGCATGGAAGCGCGCCCGATTCCCTCACCCGCGCCGGTGACGAGCGCAACTCGTCCAGTCAGCAGGTTCGACGTCATAACTTCTCCATTCATTTCAATCGACACTCGTGCCTCCAACAGATCGCTGGTCACGAAGATCTAGCACTGGACAGCACACGCATTCCACTAGTGCTCTGGTGGACATTTCATGGTTCGCGTTTGACTGCGATGATGCCGCCGGACCCGTCGCAACCCACCACGACGGAACCGTCCGGAGCAATGGCCAGGTCGGCGAAGGGAAGCCATGGACCGGGTGCGAGCCCCGGGAGTCCGGCGACAATGGTCTCCCCCACTCCAGCGGCGGGTCCCACAGGGACGTTCTTCGCGATTACCGAGCTCGGTATACGACCACTGAGCGCTACATGATGCAGCTCCCGCGTTTGGCGATCGATCACGTATGCGTCGTCGCCGGAAGCGGCGACGCCGTGAGGTTCACCAAGGCCCGTTAGCAGCAATTTCGAGGACCCGTCCGGATGGAAATATCGTAGTTGTCCTGACCCTGACTCGGACACAATCACTCCCCCATCCGCAGTCACCGCGACGCCCATGGGGCGCGCAAGGCCCGTTGCGAGAACGGCCACGCCAGTAGTATCGACTCGCAGGATTTCACCGCTCTCCGATGCCGCGGCGATTATCTCACCGTCTCGGGTGCTGATGATTCCCATCAGCCCATTGATTCCTTCTGCCAGAAACTGCGCGTCGCTTCCCGGACGGTAGACCGCTATGCCGCCGGCTGTCGTTCCGAGGGCGAGCCGTCCGTCACTGAGATACGTGACTGAACGCAAGACCCCTGGAAAACCGGGGATACTTACAGATCCTGGTCGATCGATGACACCATCTTGGCTCAAGACCGCGTAACTCAGAGCGTCTGCAGCACAGATTGTGCCGTCTGGTGCGACGTCGATCCCGAACGGACCCACGAGACCAGGACTGATAAGGACCGTCGACGCGCCGTCGTGGTCTATTCCGACGATGCTCCCGTTGAGCTGATTGGATACGAACAGCCAGCCGTCCCTGCGGAACGCCAAGTTGTCGGATCCTTGCGGCAGGGATGCCACGACGACGGTAGAACCCGACCGCGGGTCCACCCGCAACACATCGCCTCCAGCCAGTGATGCATAGAGCTCGCCCTCAGGGCTGAACTTGACCGCGGTGGGACTGCTTAATCCGGAGGCTACGCGCTCGGGTGAACCTGCGTCGATGCCAACTTTCCACAGCTCCCCTGCGAAGACCGATGGGTAGTAAAGGTGGTCGTCGGGTCCCACCGCTAAGCCGTTGGGCCAATCGACGCCCTCGGCGATCACCCTTCGCTCACGTCCGTCGGGGTAGAGTTCCATGATGCGTCCGCCCGGACGAAACTCATCGACGAATACCCTGTCCCCGTGAGTCGTCACGCCGTTGGCCGACGGCACGTCGGCATCCAGAACGCTAATCTCACCGCCTGGATGCCGCATGCTGACCCTTCCGAGAGCAAACTCGGTGACGTACATCGTGCCGTCTGCGTCGAACGCGAGGTCGTCGGGACACTCGATGGGGTCGTCAGAACGACTGATGTTCCGCACACTTCCGTCACGAGTGTCGATCGCACTTATCTCGCTTCCATGCCCTTCAGCGACATAGAGGTCTCCATCCGGCCCGAACACCAGTCCATTTGCACCGACCAGCGAGCTTGGAGGAGCGACGTGCGTCCAAGACCATCCCGGAGCCACCCCGAGTTCGTCGACGACATGGCCCCCATATCGGGTCGTAGTTTCATTCATCCGGCTTCGCCCCCTGACCGGCAAGGCTAGCGCTTGGCGATCGGTGCGTGCGGGGCCATGAGCTTCTGAAAATCCCCGGGCATTTCACCCCAGAGGTTACCGCCGCGAGGGTCCTCGACGCTCCAGTGGCGTGGCTTCCATCCATCTCCGGCGATCTTCTGCATGTCCGCGTATACCTCTACGAGCAACCCATCGGGTGCTACATGGTAGCTCGCGATGTTGTCCCCACCACCATGCCGTCCAAGTCCCCACATGTATCCGAGACCCGAGCGCGCGAGTTGGTCGCCCAAGCGTCCGAGGTCAGCCGTGCCGGGTACTTCCATGGCGTAGTGGTGAACGCCCTCGATCGGTCCGCGTCCAACCGCAATCGTGTGATGCTCAAGGTGGCACCGCAGGAAGCCGATGTAGGGATCTTCGGGTGTCCCGATCCAGTCGGACGCCTTGAATCCGAATACGTCGATAAGGAATTCGACCAGCCCTTTAACATCCTGGGTCCACATGAACGCGTGTGCCAGCCGGTGTGTCATGACCCCCTTGGGTTGGTAGTCGCGTTCGACCTGTTCCATCTCCACATAGGTGTCGATGACGTGTCCAGTGGGTGCGATAATACGCAGAAGTTCCGGAATTCCGGGCTCACTGGTAACAGAAGAGTCAATCGTCGCGCCGATCGCGATGGCTCGCGCACGGATCTCGTCCAGTGCAGCTTGATCCTGGGCGATGAGACCGATGTGGTCGAACTCCGGTCCCTCGGATCCGCCAATGAACTCCATGATGTGGTGGTTGCACTGCGGCCAAACGGAGGGGTAGGGGCTTCCTTGAGTTACGTACGCGGTATCTCCGATCCGCTCAACTTCGAGCATCCCGAGTACTTCCGTGACGTATTTGACAGAGACATCGACGTCCGGGACGCGGAAGGCGATATGTCCGATGTCGGCGATAAGCATGAGCAGTTACTCCTATTGGTTTTAGACGGTATCCGTAGCCGAACCGGCGACAGGGTTGAATGGTTGGTCGGTGTAGGCCAGTTGGCGCTGGATGAATCCTGCTATCCCAGCGAGGGCCCTGACGAGGTTTTCGCTCTCGGGAGCGAGACCCCGATTGAGGAAGATATGCGGCGCGTCGGGGTAGATCGCGAGTTCCACGATCCCGCCAGCTTTGGCGTAAGCGCCAGCGAAGGCTACTTGACGGTCTGTCGAAACGCCTCCCATATCGTCGGCATCGCCATGAATGAGAAGCAATGGCGGAGTTGCGATGTCCGTGCGCGAAGAGACGATGTGCAACGGACTCAGCGCAGTGACCTCCTTCACGCCTCCGAAGTATTCGTGCAAGCCGTAGAAGTCAGGTTCACCCACCTCGATACCGGGAGCAGCTTCGGTGACATTCGCGTCCACCATCATGTCGACCAGGTCGACCGGGGATCCGGAGCAGACGATGTACGCGAGACTGGCATCGACCGAAACCGCATTGGGAAGAGTCGTTGCCGTAAAGGGTGCCTCGTGCCCCAACATTGCGTTGACAAGAACGTTGTGTGCACCGCTGGAGACCCCCAGGGCACCGACACCCTCGGCATTTGCGTTGAACTCTGCGGCGTGTGCCTTGAACCATCGGATGCCGTAATTGACGTCGCTGAACGTAGCCGGATAGGGGGCATGAGGACCGTCGACGCGGGTGAATGTCGACGTCGGGGGCGCTTGGCGGAAATCGAGCGATACGACCACGATGCCGTGCGAGGCGAGTTCGAGATCGATAGGACGCTGTCGCGTGCGACTGAAAAGACGCCACCCGCCGCCGTGGACGTCGATGAGCATGGGAAACGGACCCTGGCCCCGCGGCTGGAAGACCGTAGCGACGAGGGTCACTCCGTCCACATTGAGGTATTCGACGTCGCGGCTGTCGACTTCGAACATCGCGGTCGGATCGTAGTAGAGCGCAGACTTCAGATTGGACATAAGCTTTTGTCTCCTTCGTAGTGTCGAATAACTTTTGGCGGCTAGCCGGCGTGCGCTGCTTCGTGCACCGCTTGTTCGTGCGATCCACTCAGCTGCCGGCGCAGCTCGCCGACGACGACAGCCGCGTCCTCGATCTCGTGCATAACTCCGAAGACGTAGAAATCCGGCCGAGCGAGAATTCCCACGATGCGGTGTTCGTCGAAGTAGGCGGCATACGATCTGTCGACGTCGACTGCCACGCCGTTTCTCTCTACGTCACCGACACCGACGACGGAGCAGTTAATCGCCTCGAGAAACGCACGGTCCTCGTCCGAGAAGCTTCTGGACACGTCCGCGTCCCGCACGATGAGTTGGAACCCCCAGCCAAAGACGTCGTCAAATTTTCCTTCACGCCCACCAAAGGACACACGTCCTTGAGGGGCGAGCTGGCCCACTGCCGGTTCAATGTCATGCTTGAAGAGGATTCCCTCATCGATGTCGGCGGCTGGTGGCGGCGGCGGCAACACAGCTCCATCAAGCAAGTCCTTGTCACGTTTTCGAGCCTTCACCGGATCCAATTCCATCGCCCAAGCTCCGATTTGCTCGGATACGGCAACCACCTCGCTGACCTGCGGAAAGCGCTCGACGAAGTACATGTCTAGCAATGAAGGATCGCTCGCGCCGCGCAGAACAAGATCAAGTTTCCACGAAAGATTCACCGCGTCGCGCAATCCGGAACAGGCTCCCTGGGCAAGGAACGGCGTCATGGTGTGGGCGGCGTCCCCCGCCAGCAGAACCCGCCCCTTCCGCCACGTGCGGGCGAGTCTGCTCTCAAAGGGAAAGAGCACCGTCCGGTAGATCTCGACATCGTCCCGCGTCAATCCATGCACGCGCTCAAGCACCTCATAGCCAGCATCGAAGCCCATCCGCTCGTCGTGCGCGCTCGCCGGGTCGGCGTAGAACTCGAATCGAAGCCGTCGGTCACCAATGGGGATAACCGCGAACGCCCGGCCCTCGGGTGCCGCCATGATAACCGACTCCCGCATGTCTTCCGACAGGCCCCAGAATTTCGGCAGAGTACGTTTTCGCACGGCGTCGACGCAGATCCAGGCACTGCGAAAATCGGAGCCGTCCCTCGCGATGCCGGCGGATTCCCGGACGGCGCTTCGTGCTCCGTCCGCGCCGATAAGGTATTTTGCCTGGAGAGTCATGGTGTCTGCGGGATCATTGGACCCGGTCTGCCGCGCTTCGACCGTGACACCATCTTCGCTTTGGGTCCAAGACTGCACTTCCCATCCTTGGTAGACGGTAGCGCCGTGCTCACGGGCCGCCGCGTCCATGGCGTCCTCGATATGCGGCTGATACATGGAAATATGGCTCGGGTAACCGCTGGTGGTGATGCGATCGTGATCCATCTTCAAAATGAGTTGCTCGTCCTCGTTCAGGAGCAGGGTGCGCCTAAGTTGGTGCGAGTCACGAAGTGCCTCATCGATGTTGCCGGCAGCCTGGACGATCCTCGCGGACTCGCCATCGATGGTGCATAGCCGGGGAAGGCCATACAGGGAGGGCCACCTTTCTATGACACAAACACGATGACCAAGCCGAGAGAGCAAAGATGCAAAAGCCTGCCCGGTCGGACCGTAGCCAGAGACGATTACGTCAAAGGTTTCCATATGTGCGCTTCCTCCACGGAGCTAGACGCCGATGTCTTTTGTAGTTTCGCGAGAGCGGGAAATACCGGCTCATCAAACGACTGGTTGTTAGATTAGCATCAAAATTGCGACAGTTCCATACTTTGCCGACCTTTGGCCTTTATATGGCCCTATACTTCTTCGCCGCGCAACTTCCCTCCCGATTCCAGCATCGTGTGGCTAAGCCTCAGCGGCGTAGAAATCAGCGATTCGGAGCCCGGACAGCGTCCAGAGCAACGCGAATATCCTGTGGCACCTCGCCCAGAAGTGCGGGTGCGGCAATTGCGAACACAATGGGGTCGGATTCAAAGACCGCTTTGAGGACACGAACGACGTCGTCGTCCTTGAAGCTGGAAAAGTAGCGGAGCGGGCCACCCAGCCAACGCGGGAATCCGAATCCTTCCGTTAAAGCGATGTCGATATCGCTGGCCCGCTCAGCGACGCCGGCCCGCAGCACGACCGCCGCCGCGCACACCATAGATCCGAGCACCCGCAACTGGATGTCCCGGGCAGCTATCGCACGCGGAGTAATTCCCTTTTCAGCACGAGCCGCATCTATGATGGCCACGACTTGTGGATCAGGGGTCCCTCGAGCCGCATCGTCCGCATAGCTATACCACCCTGCACCCGTCTTCTTGCCGAAGCGGCCGAGTTCGCAGAGTGTATCGGGAACTACGACATAGCGCTGAAGAGGGTCGCGGGTCGCCGCGAGGCGCTTCCGGCGCGCCCAGGCGATATCAAGGCCGGACATATCGCCAACCGCGAAAGGACCTATCGGGAGGCCAAAGTCGCGCATCGCTGCATCGATTTCCTCCGGATTCGCGCCTTCCTCCATCAAGAACTCGACTTGACAGCGGTAGTCTGCATACACGCGATTGGCAACGAACCCGTCACCCACACGCGCTGGAATCGCCGTCTTTCCTAGTTTGAGCGCCAACCCCGCGAGTACTTCGATGGTCTCCGCACTCGACGACGCCGTGCGCACCACCTCGATCAACGGGTTACGATCAGCCGGGTTGAAGAAATGGAACCCGGCGAACCGCTCCGGACGATTGAGAACACTGGCAATCTGATCGAGGTCGAGATAGGACGTATTACTGGCGAATATAGCTTCATCGGATACCAGTGGTTCCAGATCCGTGAAGAACTGCCGCTTAACTTGCATGTCCTCGAAGATCGCATCAATAACGACGTCCGAATCGGCGAGATCCTGCAGCTGGTCCGTAGTCACAATCGCGCTCGTTGCACCAACTCGCTCCAGGGCAGTCGTATTTAGATCGAAAACGATAACGGAAAATCCGCAAGCGTTAAGGAGCCGCGCAACCGCCGCACCCATAGTGCCTGCCCCGGCCACTGCGATTCGATCGATTCTCCGTTCACTCGTCGAGGCGCGCAGGCTCCTGACGGCCGTCCGCTTGGCGAAGAACAAGTAGCGAAGATTCGCTGCCTCATCAGTACGTCGAAGTCTGTCGAAAATCGTACGCTCTTCCAAAAGCGCCTCGTCCGGTCCCAGAGTTAGGCCGCGGCGCACCATGGCGATGGCTTCGAGCACATTCGGCCGTGCGCGCGTTGCAGCGCGTTGAGCCGCGTCTTCTATCACCGCCGGATCGAACGCGGGAACAGGTAGGTCTCGAACCCGCCGCTTAGTGCCCATGGTGGATGCATATTCGATGGCGGTATCGCGCAGCCTGCGAGGCTCTACGACCCGGTCGAGGATACCCAGTTCTTTTGCCTCCCTGGCGTCAACCCGCCGCCCAGATCCGACGAGATCAATCGCAGAGGCAGGCCCGATGAGACGTCCAGCCCGGACGGTACCTCCAGCTCCGGGGATTATGCCGAGTGTCACCTCGGGGAATCCCACTATCGCACTGGTGTCCCCTATGCGTGCGTCACAGGCGAGCGCGAGCTCGAGCCCTCCGCCAAGTGCAAACCCGTTGATTGACGCGACAACGGGCACCGGCATCGCCTCGATAAGGGTGATAACAGCCGTCAGCTGCGGTTCCTCGATTGGATGATCAAGCTCACTGATGTCTGACCCCGCATAGAAGTGGCGTCCCGACGATTCAATTACCACGCCGTCGAGGTCCGCAACAGCCGCAGCGCTGAGAAGAGCGTCCCGAAGGTCGCGGCGGAGATTTGCGTCTCCAGTATTCACGGGCGGATTATTTAGTGTCAGGATCGCTGTCGACCCAGACCATGAGGTTTCAACGGGCATGATGTACTTTCCAGATGTTGAGCACCGTGCAGATCTGCCGCGGGCTAGGGAGTTCAACTCAATCAGAGGATCGCCATCGCATTCGCAGGCGAACTGACCCCTCCGCTGAGATGCAGGGGTACAGAGACGAAGAGGAATTCCCATCGCCCCAGGCGCTTGCACATTTCGCTAAGCGTTTCCAAGTCAAGTAGCTCGAACATTGACATTCCGAGTGCGGGCAGCAGACGACGGTGCAGAGAACCAATATCACGGGCGCCGGGCGCGCACTCCACAGCGGGGTTGTCTGCTCCCACCGCGGCGATTCGGTGATCCCACAGCCACGCAGCCATGGTCTCATCTGCTCTCAGGCCGTTCCAGCTCGAGGGGGGCCTCCGGTTGGACGCCGGCAGCTGCAGATACCCTGGCGCCCACCCCGTCCGAATGAGCAGAACATCGCCTGATTGGATCTCGACCCCCTGCGCATCGGCCACGTCGTTGAGCAATTTGGTGTCGTACATACGCCCGTCGAATGGTGTGAGGCCTTCCCCGCCATCGCGTTCAGCGATATCCAGTAGAACACCGCGAGCTGCGATACCTCGGGATGCGACATGCTGGATACCGATTCGCTCGCGGGCTTCTGCGAGTTCAAGGAGTCCGCCGAAGTACCCGAACTCACGGGCACGAACATGCGCAAGGCCGTCGAGTTGGGAAGAGGCTTGCGGGTTGAACGAATCAATCAGGTCCTCGGCCTCATTACCGGTCGGCTGCAGCACTGTATGGCCAATAGGCGCCCGCCCGAACAGCGGTGGATCGAAGGCGTTGATGGGGAGGTTCAGAGGGATTGTAGCGCCGGCCGAGACGAGCTTGCCCGCCCGTACGATGTCCTCCGGTTCAACGAACGAAAGCGTCCCCATGGGCGAGGACAAAACGTCCCAGGAATGCCTGACGTCGAGTCCCCCAAGTTTCGGAAGGTCCGAATAGGGTGGCAGTATGTTCACTGCGCGTCTTCGATATCAGGCAGACCGTCGTCACGGAACCGCTGGATCGCGCCCTTGAGACCAAGTTCTTTGATCCAGGCTTGGGCGAGAGCCACCTCCGGAGTGAGGTGAAGCAGTGCATCGGTCTCAGCACCCGTCCGCGCATAGCTCAACAGTCCGTCCATTTCGGCCGCTCGATTGATCGCCTCCTTTTTTAGCCGGAGGAGGTTACCCGGCGTCCTTGCAATCGAATAGGCCAACTCGCGCACGTAAGTCTCGAGTTGAACGGCGGGGACTGCCTCGGTGGCCCAACCCCAATCCACGGCCTGCGTGCCCGAGATGCGTCGACCTGCATCGAAGGACATCAGCTTCGCGCGTTTCGGCCCCACCAGGTGCACCCAGAGAGGGGAAAGATATCCGCCACCGATCGGCAGGGAGGGAGATGACTGAATCGATGCGTCATCGGCGACGATCGTTATGTCGCATAAGGATGCCAATTGGGTGCCGCCGCCAATGCAGTGCCCGTGGATTGCCGCGATGACCGGCTGCTCGTGGCGCCAGATTCGAGTCCATAATTCGATATTGGACAGCAGCCTGTCGCGGTCACCCACCGGCCCGCGTGCTGAGGCGTAGCCTATCTCTTCGGAATCTGGGGACACGTCGTAGCCGGCGCAGAAGGCACGTCCGGCGCCGCGTATGACCACTACCCGATTCTTCGTACCCCGCAGGCTCTGCAGCGCACTGTCGAGATCGGTCAACAGTTGATCGTTCATCGCGTTGAGACGTTGCGGCCGGTTGAGTGTGATCCACGCAACTGGGCCATCGTGCTCTAGAAGTATGCATTCATATGACACAGGTGACTCGCAAAGGTCGGAACCCGTCTCCGGGTTGAGATGGTGCCCTTGACTGAGTCGCATAATAGAGCCAGTCGGAGTCGGGCCAGGGTGGCCACAACAGGCAGTAAGAAGGGGAACAAGAATTACACCCTTCAGGTTCACAGTTCATCGGCATTAAGAACGAATCAAACAACCGATTGGTATTATCGTAAAAAGGTAATGCTTGACCGTCAACGGTCCGGGTCCTGCCACGAAGGCCTACGGAGATTAGCGTTCGGGGTCTGTTCGGGGTCGCTCGTGGATTCAGCAACCCCGAACGCGTAGTTCACGGACAGTTGCGTAACCCACCGACAATCTCTTGTGCCGTGAGCATATGGCGCAGGTAGTAGTGCAGACCCATCTCCCAGGTGAACCCCAGTGCACCGTGCACTTGGAGGACGAGTTCGGCCGCATCAATACAGCGCTTGACGACGAACTCCGTAGTCTGCCGTACGCCTTCAGTGGTCCGACTTGCTCGAATGACTGCGGTGTCAGCCTCTTCTACGGCGATCAACGCATCTGCCAGATGATGTTTGACTGCCTGGAACGAGCCGATAGGTCGACCGAACTGCTGGCGTTCCTTCGCGAAGGTGACACCGAGTTCAAGCATTCGCCTCGCAGCTCCGACTGAGCTTGCTGCGTAGACGACGGCGAGCTCCCGAGCTGCAGTTTCCGAGAAATCAGTCAGGATCACATCCACTTCCACACCACGAGCACAAAGATCCAGTCCGGCTGGGCGACCTTCCGGAATTTCAATGAGTTGACCAGAATCGCCGCCAAGGGCAGTAACCACACGCAGGCCTGCGAACTGTCCAAATGGGATATACCGCTGCTTTCCAGGCCCGAGGGTCGAAGTGGGTAACGCGAAGGACACGGGACCGTCCCAACTTCGGGCTATCTCCGAGTGACGTTTAGCCATCACAGTTTCCAGGTACGGTAAGGGGATCAGGCGAGTTCCCCATACTTGAGCGATGGCGACAATATCTCGCAGTTGAGCTCCTTCCCCATCGTCAAGGATCCCAACGAGGTCCCACCCCCCTTCCTCAAGCGCGTTCCACGACAAAGGCGATTCGCCTTCGGCGTAGGCGGTGATGCTTGTTCCAGCGGTGGCCCGTTCGATGATGTCGCTTATCGCCTCAGCCGCAAGCTCGCCAATTTCTCTGGCCTTTGTATCAATGAGAACGTTCATCGCGGCAGCCCCAAAACTCGTTCCGAAATGAGGTTACGCTGAATCTCATTCGTGCCTGAGTAAATTGATACAGCCTTCGACTCGAAAAACTGGTAGCGCCAATGCTCCCTGTCGGCAGGAACGTGAGCCTCGAAACCCACCCGCGCCACGACTTGCCATAGCTCGCTCCATAGAACCTTGAGGACTGATACTGCCCGCGCGAATGCCTCACCACCCATGCCCTCAAGATCAATCACCTTGGCAAGATGCCAGCGTAGAGTCTCGGTGCGCTCGTCCAGTTCCTGCAGTGCGTTCGCCAACTCCGGCCGATCGCCGCAGGTGCGGAACAGCAGGTCCAAATCGGATCTGATTTCGACATACCGGGCAGCAGCCTCGGAGCCACCCCGTTCATCACCGAGCAACTCCATGGCTATCTTCCACCCGTCACCTTCATTCCCCACACGATCTCGTTCCGCAACAAATACGCCGTCGAAGTGTGTCTCTGCGAAGTGGATGGCGCCGGAAATCTGCCGGATGTCGTTGATGGAGACGCCCGGTGCGCGCATGTCCACAAGGAACATGCTCAGGTTCTTGTAGCGCGGTGCATCGGGATCAGTGACTGCCAGAACAAATATTCGGTCGGCGTGCTGGGCAAACGTGGTCCAGGTCTTGCGCCCGGTGATTCGATAGCCGTCACCGTCTCGCACTGCGCGGGTCCTCACGCCAGCAAGGTCAGATCCGGCGTCCGGCTCGGAGAAGCCTTGGCACCACAATTCCTCCCCGCGCAACAAGGGCGGAAGATAGCGTTCCTTCTGCCAGTCGGTTCCGCTACGAACCACCATGGGGGCAACAAGCGTTTTGCCAACGCGCGAGAAGCCGTCGGGAGCCTGCGCCTTGGCTGCAAGCACGTGAAATATCACGTCCTCGGCCAGACCTAGGCCCTGGCCACCAAAATCTTTGGGAAAAGCTATCCCCGCAAATCCGCCGCGCCACAGCTGAAGGTCCCACTCGCGCCGGATTGCATCTGATTCCTCGCCGCTGAGAGCACCTCGGGACTCCCGCCACTCAACGGGCACCGCAGTCTGCAGCCATTCCTCGGCACGCAGCGCAAAATCGCTTAAGTCCGCGTCGCCTGCACAAACATCATTATTCACGGTCGTCATGGTGCCACCTTTCGCTTACAGCCAGGCCCGCGAACACTTGGTTACTCGCGAGCTCTACAAATCGATCGTTTGTTTGGTAGCATACCGTATTGCAGGCCCAAGCTGGCAAGTGGGCGGACTTTATCTTCGATCGGGAGGCGATCGGGGTACATGATGGTTGCATTCGACCAACATGCTGCTTGACGCGGAAATCGGATCATCGCATTCGTTCGATCGCTTTCACACCAGGACCAATGCTCGGAGGGCAACGATGACCACCACACAGACACTCCTTAACCCCGCCGCATACAACCTCGGCTCTCTCGTGCGAATTGGTGCTCAACGAGCGCCTAACCGCATTGCGATCCGCATGCTGGATGGAATCGGCGTCACTTACGCCGAGCTCGATGACAACACCAACCGCATTGCGAACGCGATGCTGGGCGCGGGCATTTCGTCCGGGGATCGTGTAGCGATCTGGATGGAAAATGACATCCGCTATATGGAGGCATATTTGGCCTGCCTGAAGGCCGGTATGGTGGTCGTCCAATGCAATGTGCGGCACACATCCTTCGAGGCACAACACATGCTCGACGATTCCGGAGCAGTCGCTCTCTTCATCGACGACAGTACGGCAGAGCGGGTCGAGGCACTCGAAAACCGCGACTCCATTCGGCTGACGGTGACGACAGGGGCCAATCGCGATGTCGCCACACGCGGGTACGAGGAATTTAGCGCTTCCGGACAGCCAACCCCTCCAACGCCAATCAGCCCTGCTCCCGACGACCTGGCTGTTCTGGCCTACACAAGCGGCACCACAGGTCTCGCAAAGGGAGCCAGGTTGACCCATCGTTCACTTCGCTCGATCGTCCAAACTAATCAAGTGGCAAACCGCTACAGCATCGGCAGCACCCAGATATTTGCGCTGTCACTATCGTCATCCGCGGGTATTCCCGCCCATGTGTTGCCCCATCTGGCAGTAGGTGGCACGACGATCCTCATGAGCAATTTCGACACGCCGCGACTCGTTGATGCGATCGATCGGCACCACGCGACTTTCACCACTCTGCCTGGTCCGCCGATCGTCGACTTCTGCACCATTGTTCGCGAGCAAGGGCTCACGCTGCCATCGCTGCAGAGTCTGCTCCACGGCACGGCCAAGGCACCAGAGGAACACCTGGAACTCCTCGTGGACGCCATCGGCCCCCGCTTGGTCGAGGGGTGGGGCATGACGGAAAACTCGGGAGGACTCGTGGCTGCCACATCGGCGTTGGACTACTCGGAGCGCCGACCAGGAATCTTCTCATCGACCGGCCGATCCGTACCGGAGACCGTCGTCCGACTCATCGACGAACACGGAAACAAGCTCCCTCACGACGGCAGTTCCGTCGGTCAGCTGATCGTCCGCTCCGGCTCTCTTGCTGACGGGTACTGGAACAACGAAGAGGCGTCAGCGAAGGCATTTCGCAATGGCTGGTATCACACTGGCGACGTCGGCAGAATAGACGAGGAGGGGTACATCGAAGTCCTGGACCGTCGCACCGATCTCATCATCTCCGGCGGCATGAACATTTATCCGAGCGAGATCGAGCGTGTCCTGCTTCAGATTCCGGGCGTCATCGAATGCGCCGTCGTCGGCGTCCACCACGAGAAGTGGGGTTCAACACCCGTCGCATACGTCGTTCGGGCTTCGGACGTATCGCCGTCTCTGGGCGAGCTCGAGGCTGTTTGCAGACGGCAGCTCGCCTCCTACAAGCAGCCAAGTCGAATCGAGTTCACGTCGACTCTCCCCCGAAATGTTGGCGGGAAGGTCATGCGCCATCGGCTCCGGTAGAAACCAGCACTAACAACATAACCTGACGGCGACCCCCGAGCAGCTGACACGCGTTCGGCTGGCCTCTGCCTGAGCGGTCCACCCCGTATGTCAGCCCTGGTGCTGGCTTGCGACAATCATGAGGAGAGCAGTAATGCGACTTGCAACGATCAGGCTAGAAGGCCGCACCGCGGCAGCTCGAGTAGAGAACGGGCTATATTACGTACTCCCGTACTCGGACGTTCGAAGCGTCCTGGAATCGAGCGGGGACTGGCGGAAGACCGCAGAGACCGACATAGGTCTCGTGCTCGATGAACACCAGGTGGATCTCGCGCCTGTTGTACCGAATCCGGAGAAGATCATCTGCGTCGGCCTGAACTATCAAGACCACGCAGCCGAGACTGGACA
Source organism: Paenarthrobacter aromaticivorans (assembly GCF_019038615.1). Classification (NCBI taxonomy): domain Bacteria; kingdom Bacillati; phylum Actinomycetota; class Actinomycetes; order Micrococcales; family Micrococcaceae; genus Paenarthrobacter; species Paenarthrobacter aromaticivorans. Next base: position 266,417 of record NZ_JAHOPC010000002.1, on the reverse strand, counting down.
AATGATCCCGGAATTCCCCACCCTATTCGCCAAGTACTCGCGGAGCCTCATTGGCGCGTTCGATGAGCTGGTGCTTCCCGATGCTTCCGACGCGGTCGACTGGGAAATTGAGCTCGGCATCGTCGTTGGCCGGCAGGTACGCAGTGCCACCCCGGAAAAGAGTTGGGATGCCATCGCCGGGTATACAGTCGTCAACGACGTCTCTATGCGCGACTGGCAAGTTCGAACGTCGCAGTATCTTCAGGGCAAGACTTTCGAGTCGTCGACTCCGATCGGACCACACCTCGTATCGCCGGACGAAATCGACCACGCACGCGACTTGGAAGTGCGATGTGACGTCGACGGGGATGTCGTGCAGAAGTCGAGCACCTCAAAGCTGATTTTCAACCCCGCAGAGATCGTGTCATACATCAGTCAATTCATTACGCTCGTCCCCGGTGATGTTATCGCTACGGGAACACCCGGTGGAATCGGAGCTGCGCGCAATCCCGCCCGTTTCTTGGAAGCGGGCCAGCGTCTCACCTCCACCATCGACGGCATTGGTTCGCTCTCCAACCCCTGCACCCGCAATATTGGACAGAACAGAAAGGTATAGCAGTGTTCATCACAGCTCTAAGACTCAGTTCCCGCGTCGACCGGACCCGGCTCTGCCCCTCCCCCGAATCCCAGTCGTTCGGGCTGTCATGAGCATCCACACGGTAAGCGGTACCGCCGAGGAAGCATCAATTGGCTTCACCCTCATGCATGAACATCTTTTCATGCTGTCAGTGGGCATGTACGAGCGATGGCCGCACCTCCTTGACCGCGATGCTGCCGTCGCGGCCGTTGCAGCCAAGGTCTCTCGGGCGAAAAGTCTCGGTGTGAAGACGATCGTGGACATGACAACGCCCAACATGGGAAGGGATCTGTCGCTGTTGACGGAAGTTGCCCGCCTCACCGATGTGAACATCGTCGCCGCTACCGGGGCGCACCCTCACGAACCGCTGCCGCTCTATCTGCAGGGAGTGGTGGGAGATGCTGCGGATGGTATCGATCCAGACCGGCTGGCCGATCTGTTCGTTCACGACATCGAAGTGGGCATGGATGGAACCGAGATCAAAGCGGGAATCATCAAGACCGGCTCCGACCCAGTTGTGGACGAAAACAACACACGGCTTTTGTTGGCGGCGGCGCGCGCTCATCTGCGCACGGGTGCTCCGATCTGTACCCACACTCACGCGGGCAACCAGGTGGGTCTCCAGCAACAGGACGTCTTTGCCAACGCAGGTGTCGATCTCCGTCACGTGATAATCGGACACTGCGGCGACAGCACGGACCTGAGTTATCTCACAGCTCTTGCAGACCGGGGCTCGTATCTCGGGATGGACAGGTTCGGCTACACCATGCCAGGACGTGCCACCTTGACAACCTCCCAACGCGTAGAGGTTGTGGCCGAGCTCTGTCGCCTCGGCTACGCATCCAAGATGGTGCTTTCCAGTGATTCAGTCACCTGGAGCGATGTCATCTCAGGTGACTACTTCGCCGAGCATCTTCCGGATTGGAACTTGGCGTACGTGCCGAACACCGTTATCGATCACCTGAAGGAAGCGGGAATCTCTGACCACGATCTGTACCAGATGACGCATGTGAACCCCGCAACGGTTCTCTCGGGCAGACGGGGCGGTTCCTAGAGCGGGACTGCATTTCCCGCGATGGGGCACACCTCATGGGGCACAATGCTGGCCCAGTATCGCCTGCAGCTGCTACCAACCACTAAGGAGACCAGGAATGACCGTCCAAGAGCTGGTACCCATCGAAATTAGAGTCCACGACAGGGCCTCAATGGACCGTTGCCTCGCCGCTGCGGTCGACCGGATGATCGACAGCGCCAAGGGGCAACGGACGCATGGCATCCTACTGACCCGGCTTGGCGATGGGCACTTCATTGTCGCTTTCAGCAGTGCAGTCCCCTTTGGCCACACGGACCAAGTCGATCTCCGACACCAAACCGCCTAGGGGACTTTCCGAGACGTTTGCTTTGCTTCGAACTATTCGGGCTCAGGGCCGCTCTGTCAGGACCATCGCGGGTGTAATTCCGACGACGGCGACGTGCGCAGGCCCGTCCAGTCCCGTGATGCGCTCTCACCGTCGGGGTCGTTCCTGGGATCCTTGACTTTCGGGCGCTTCCGCCAACTGGACGCCGTTGGCTCCCGGTTCTGGTAACCTCGTCCGTCCCGATTTGGCGTTCCCAGGGCGCACCACGGCCAAAGCCGGCGCCGCGGTCTCCTTCGCAGCCGCAGGGACCCGCCATCAGACGTGCGATCGCGGGAACAGCCCAGGACGCCTGCGAACCCATCCAGTACACGAACGCGGTCTTCGACGAAAATGCTGACCGGTGGATCTCCACCGGTCAGCATCGCTGAAACCCGATTCGTGCGGAAGCAGTCCGAAAACTTCAACGGGCGCCTGGGGCAGTCTACCATCTTCAACATCTGCCGATGGCTGGAACGGGCCGCATCACCGACCGCTGACCGGCACCGGGAACTGACAGGAATGGTCAAGGCGATGCACGATTCCTCCCATGGGATCTTCAGCCACCGCACGGGCCATCGGACCCGGAAAACGCCTTCTGGACCAACCTCGCCAGGACTTCACCCCTTGCCTCTGATGCCGCCGGCACGAAGCCCATCGGGACCCTCACCTAACCGCGCACCCGCGAGGGCTGACGCTATCTGACGACTGTCATCGACCTGTACACCCACATGGTCATCGGCTGGACTATGACCGACCACCAGCGTGCCTCCCTCGCCAGCACGCGCTGAAATAGCCAGGAACACCTGACCTCTGATGCTGATGCCACTTCCCGCAGGGAATATAGCCTCGCCAGCCGCCAGGCCGCCCGAGGGCGACCCCGCGCTACTTCCGAGGTCGTCTATAACCGCTGCCCCACACCAACTACAACGGCGGGGGCTACCGCCAGCAACAGCAGTAGCAAACTACAACACCAAAAACCAGCACATACCTCCGGCCGCCCAACCACCGAAATCTTATGCCGGCCGGCCTAAACCGCGATGACCCACCGTATTGAAAGCCAGGCCGGATCTCGTCGAACGCCTTAGCTCCCGGACTTAATGAACCGTCAAGAGCAGACACCCCAGCTATGCACTCGGCGCGCCCGGCATACCCGCAGTCGTCTAGGGCACGAGGATGGCGCGTCCAACGACCCGCCCGCGGTGAAGATCGTCCAGCGCATCAAGAGCGGCATCGAGCGGATACTCCGACGTGTGAAGGGTGACCTGACCCTTGGCCGTAAGAGTCATCAGCTCGACCAGGTCGGTATAGGTGCCGACCAGATTCCCTACCACGCTGATTTCCTTCGAGATAACCTCGATGGTCGGTAGCTCGATTGCCCCGCCGTAGCCGATCACGTAATGCGATCCCCGGTTACGCAGCAGCTGAGGAGAAATCTTCTCTGCGCCCAACTCCCCGACGTAGTCGAACACGACATGCGCCCCGCCCTCGGTGATATCCCGCACGCCCTTCCTCACCGCGTCGTCCGTTGTGGCAAGGATTGTATGGTGGGCCCCCAGTGTCCTCGCCAGCTCAAGAGCCGATTCGCTCCGATCCACTACTGTGATCTCGGCGCTAGTGATCGCAGCCAGAGCCTGCACCCCAATGTGGCCCAGCCCTCCGGCGCCGAACACAACGGCGTGCGAGCCGGGGAATAGCCCGGATGCGGCTTTTCTCACCGCGTGGTAAGCAGTTAGGCCGGCGTCAGCCAAGGCCGCCACCTTGCTGGGGGCGAGCGAAGGGTCCAACTTGACCACTGCCCGGGCGTTTGTCAGGATCAGCTCAGCCATACCGCCGTCTGCGTTGATTCCGGGGAAGCTTGCACGCTCGCAATGCGAGTCCTGTCCGATGCGGCATGGGCCGCAGAGCCCGCAGGTGACGAGCGGATGCAGAATCACCAGGTCACCCGGCTTTACATTGTCGACGGCGCTGCCTACCTCCCGAACCCAACCGGCGTTCTCATGCCCGAGGGTGTATGGCAGATCGGGCTTCTGAATCTCCGCCCATTGACCCTCGATGATGTGTAGATCCGTGCGGCAGACGCCAGCCGCCCCAATCTCGACGATCACATCCCAGGGACCAGAGACCTTTGGCTCGTCGATCTCATCCATCGAGGGTGCTTGCTGATATCTGTGGAGACGAAGCGCCTTCATTTTCCTACCTCACTGTCGATCACGTGGTGACCACGCTAACAAACAAGTGCTTGGTTGACCAGCGCAAGTTGGCCACCCGCCCGTCAGGAGCAATGTGCCCCCCGACGGGCCTAGTTCGGAACCAATTCAGGGCCACATTTCAGGCGTTGGCCGGACAAGTCGCGAGACGTGCCTTGCGATCTCAAACATATGATTGGTAGATTGCCCTTGAAATGCAGCATTCAACATCGCGACGCCGCTGTCGCGGAATAGAGAACGAGGGTCGAGATGTACTCCAAAGACGGGGAAGATTATTTCGTAGTGGACTCCCATGTCCACATGTGGGATGGCTCGGACGAGAACCAGCGGAACATTCACGGAGCGGAGTTCATTGAGTGTTTCTACGCATACCACCGAAACCTCTCTCCCGAGGAGTACGTGTGGGATTTCCGCAAGTATCAGAAGTACACCGAACAGAATTTCATGACAGACATCTTCGAAAACGGTTACGTCGATCACGCGATTTTCAACCCTGCGGCGCTCCCAGCGTTCTACAAGAACGGATTCAGTCGCGACCTTGCTCAGGACATGGCTCGCCGGTCGCCGGAGCGCCTCACCTACAACCATAATTTCGATCCTCGATTTGGCGAGGCCGGGCTTCGCCGTTTGGAGGACGCCGCGCACGAGTTCGGACTAAAGGGTGTCAAGATCTATACGGCGGAATGGCACGGAGAGAGCCGCGGGTTCAAGATGAGCGACCGCGAAACCTACCGCTATCTGGAGAAGTGCCAGGAGCTCGGGATCAAGAACATCCACGTACATAAGGGACCGACGATTAAGCCACTCGACCGTGACTCGTTCGACGTCGCTGACATCGACTACTGCGCTACCGACTTCCCGGACCTGAACTTCATCGTCGAGCACGTTGGCCTTCCCCGACTCGAGGATTTCTGTTGGATAGCGACGCAGGAGACCAATGTCTACGGAGGACTCGCAGTCGCTATGCCCTTCATCCATACCCGACCGCGGTACTGGGCTCAGATCATCGGTGAGCTGCTCTACTGGATCGGTGAGGACAAGATCCTGTTCGGTTCCGACTATGCCCTTTGGCAGCCCAAGTGGCTGGTGGAGAAGTTCGTGGACTTCCAGATTCCCGAGGATATGCAGGGCGAATACGGCGAGATCACTGTGGCACAAAAGAAGAAGATCCTGGGCCTCAACGCCGCCGCACTCTATCCGCACATAGAGGTGCCCGAGCACCTCCGCTTGAATCCCGCAGCGACCGAAGCCGAACCCGTAGGCGCGCTGGAAAAATGACCGCGACAAGCACGCGTTTTGGCTTGATCGAAGACCGAGCATGGCGGGCACTTTCCACCGTCACTGACCCGGAATTGGATGAGCCACTTACGACCCTCGGATTCGTCGGGAGGGTAGAGACGGACGGCAGGGTCGTCACAGCCACGCTGAGACTACCGACGGCCTTCTGCTCTCCTAACTTCGCGTTCATGATGGCGGCCGATTCCGCTGATGCCTTGCGGGCGGAGTTTCCCGAAATGTCCACTCGGGTTGAGCTCGAGGGTAATGCTGACTCCGAGCGCATCAACTCTGCTGTCGCAGCGGGAGTCGGATTTGCCGACGCCTACCCGGACGAAGCATCAAGCGGCCTGGATGACCTTCGCACCATCTTCCGATCGAAGGCTCACCTCGCATCCCTTGAGCGCGTGATCGCTATACTCGTATCCATTTATGCGGTCGTCCCAGAATTGCTACCGTCAATTAGGCTCAAGGATGTGCCGCCGACGCAGGAACGAGAAGCGCTAGTGAGGCGCCGAAGCGATCTCGGGATCAGCATCGACGACAACGCATTCCTCCTCGTCAACGCCGATGGTTCCCGCTGGGACACCACCGACTTGGCAGTTCAGATAAGGTTCGCCAAGGCAACACGAATCTCAATCGAGGGAAACGCCCACTTCTGTCGCGGTCTACTACGCACCCGGTATGACGAGCCTACATACGTCCCTGGGCCCACAAGCCCGTAAGGGTCGGCTAGAAGGGTGTCGGTCGGATCCTTGACTACGAACACTTCTTTGAGCCGCCGGGAGGCCCTGCAGCTGAGCGACCACCGCAGCACAGCAGAAGCATGCGGTGGTGGGCCAGGCCTTGCCGATCGCCTGGCCACATGGATCATTGACCTGCTTGGGGAGGTTCTGTCGGATTCCGGTCATGGTCTGATTCGCCAAACGAGACCAGATGGAAGTGGCCGACCACGACAATGGGCGGGGAGCCACACCCGATGCGGTCCCGGCGGCCAAGTATACTCGGGACCCTTACCGGTGTGCAGATTTACGATGGTCCTCATCCAGGGCTCGAACCCGGTCCATGCCTTCGTTGACGGTTCCTGGAAATAGCGCACGGACCGGAACCGGTGCTCGTTTATGCCCAGGATCCGCGGACGGAGTCCGTCCACGTCGGGCAGCTGCGTCCGACGCGCTTCGCTGACAGCGGCACCGACTGCCCTAAGGACGCGTGCAGCCGGCAGCTGTTCCGACACGGCACTGCCCGGGAGCGGGACCCTCCAATACCTGACAGCTGCTACCGAAGTTCTAGACCCAAAGCTGACAATGCTTCCAGCCTCGTCCGCCACAGAATCAGGCACAACCCCCGCTCAGCCGTAAGCTGGACGTCACCGCCCAACCACCTACACTCATCTCCTGCGCCTGCAAGCCGTTCTTCGTCTCACACCTCTGGCATCCAAGGCCCCGGCGCTCCGAATTTGATTCGAAACGTCATGCACGCGGTCGTTGTCTCCACCATGAACGTTCGTGAACAAGAAGAATTCGGCAGCAACCGAAAAGACAAGCAGGGACGCCTGCCAGGACCGCGTTGACCGCCTCACCACCGAACTGAGATCCCAATCGACAGAACTCGAACGCCTCCACGCCATCTACGACGAACTCGACACACGGAATGCGCTCCTCCACAACGAAGTCCTCCGACTCAAAAGAGCGCAGCGCACGAACGTCCAGGACCTCGCACACGTGGCCGCAGCCCTGGTCCACGTGTCGAAAGTGAAGGGCGTTGCCCTGGATCCCACGACAGTTGGCATCCTCCGCCGTAGAGGCTGGCTGACCAGCAAGAGCAGAACCGGGGCGCTTCGTGCATGACTATGTCCATCGCCCGACTGTCCGTGAAGTCCGGGCTGAAGTACCTCTTCAAGTCGACAATGCTCGACGACGTCCGCCCCACTCCCGAGGACACCATCAGCTACTACCTGGCCACGGGAACACCCCAGGGCCGCTGGATGGGTCGCGGACTCGACGGCATTAACCGAACACCCGGCCAGACAGTAACGGAATCCGACGCAAGATCAATCTTCGAGGACGCCCAACACCCTGACACAGCAGCGCCTCTCGGCCGCCCTTACGGCGAAGTCACCATTGCCCAAAAGAACCACGAACAAACCACCAACCACCATGCCGTCGCCGGGTTCGACCTCACCTTCAGCGTCCCAAAGTCAGTCTCCGTGATATGGGCGGTCAGCCCACGAGAACTCCAGGAACTGATTCTCCAAACCCACCACGAAGCCGTCGAAATGACACTCCAATGGCTCGAGGACCTCGTCATTAGCACCCGCGCCGGACGCAACGGCATCGCGCACCTCGGCACACGGGGAGTCATTGCCGCCGCTTTCGACCACTGGGAATCACGGGCCGGCGACCCACAACTCCACACCCATGTCGTCATCGCTAACCGCGTTCAGCGCATCACGGACAACGCCTGGGTCACGCTGGATTCGCGAAGTCTTTATAGGGCCGTCGTCGCCGCCAGCGAACACTACAACGGGCTCCTTTTCGATGCCCTGAAAAAGAATCTCGGGACCGACACGGACATCCGGGCTCCGGCACAGAACACTCACAATCCGAGCCAACAACTCACCGGCATCGACGACGCCCTCATTCGCGAATTCTCCAACCGCTCCAGGCTCATCGATGTCGAAACCGACAGGCTCGTTGACGAATGGATCACCGAACACGGCAACCGTCCGTCAGCCACCACCGTTGTCAAGCTTCGCCAGCAGGCAACTCTCTCAACCCGATCCCCCAAGGATCTAACTCCGACTCCCCTCCGCGAGCTCTCGGCCACTTGGCGCGATCGCTCACGAAGCAAAGGCTTTGATCCCGAGCGAGTCGTCTCATCCACCATTCGGCGCTCCCGCAACCAGCCCTTCCGCATAGGCGACTTCGCCCCTGATTGGATTGCCGCCGTCGGGCATGTCACCCGTCAGCGCGTCGCCGCAAAGCGGTCCACCTGGAATCGCTGGAACCTGATTGCAGAAGCCGAGCGCGTGTGCGCCGAGATTCGTTGCGCCTCGCCGGAGGACCGGAACGCGATGATCGACGCCGTCGCCACAGCTGCGGAGCTCCAGTCGGTGCCGCTCAACGAATACCGCTACAGCCTCCCTGCCGAGGCTGAAGGCGATCTCCGTTTCGCGAACCGGAGCGTCTTCGACTTTCACGGATCGCGCCTGTACACGGATGAGGCGGCTCTCGCCTTCGAGGACCAGATTCTCGCGGCAAGGAACGACGACGGCGGCCCGGCTGTCAGCGCGAATGTCGCCATGGCATTACTCGCCTCTTACAGAAAAGGGGGCACGTCGGAGCTGCACGAAGACCAGCAGGCTGCCGCTGTCGAAGTCCTGCTTAGCCTCCATCGACTGGACGCCATCGTTGGCCCGGCCGGTACGGGCAAGACCACAACCCTCGGGGCGATCAAAGCAGCTTGGGAAGCGCAGTTCGGTCCAGGCAGCGTTGTCGGATTGGCTCCGGCGGCTGCGAGCGCCGAGGTTCTTGGCTCGGAGTTGGCCATGGTTGCTGAGAATGTCTCTAAGTGGCTTTACGAGTCCGTGGGTAGCGGAGCAGCGCAAAGGAGTTCGGCCTTCTTTGATGCAGAGTCTCGGCTCACCTCAAACGGGACTACGAACGCTGCGAAGTCTCTTCTCGAGCAACAGATCACCCGGTTGGCGGCGGAGCAGACTCAATGGACCTTCAGGGCGAATCAGCTCGTCGTGGTCGATGAAGCGTCTATGGTTTCCACCCAGCAGCTTGCGGCCATCGTGGCGCAAGCCCAACAGGCCCAGGCGAAGGTCCTGTTGGTTGGCGATCCGGCTCAGCTTGATTCAATAGACGCTGGCGGCGTTCTTGGCTGGCTCGACAGGCTGGGAAAGGCCGCAAGGCTGAGTTCGATCTGGCGCTTCCAGCACGCATGGGAGGCTTCGGCTTCTATGGGTCTCCGTGCAGGTGACATCTCCGTGCTCGCTGAGTACGAGCAACATGGGCGGATCAGTCACGGCACCTATCTGGACATGATGGACCGTGCGTATGCCGCTTGGCACTCCGACGTCCTTTCAGGGCAGGCTTCGGTCCTGATCGCTCCTGACAACGAGACGGTCGGCATGCTCAACCAGCGGGCCCAAGCTGACAGGGTGATCCTGGGCGTCGCTGATGCAGAACATGCACTCGTGCTCAGGGATGGGCTGCGGGCGGGTCGCGGCGACATCGTCATTGCCCGTCGGAATGAGCGATCGATTGTGGACGACCAGGGTGCCTTCATTCGGAATGGAACTCTGCTTGAAGTCCTGAGTGTCAGCGTCCGGCCGGATTCGCTCAAGGCACGCCGAACGGATACCGGTGCGACGGTCGAACTCGGCGCATCGTATCTGGAGTCGTCCGTTGAGCTCGGATACGCCACCACGGCCCACCGATCTCAGGGCATCACGGTGGACTCTGCCCACGTCGTGGTCACTCCGGGGCGACTCACCCGTGAGCTCCTGTACGTCAGCATGACCCGTGGACGACTCTCCAACACGGCCTATGTCAGTGAGAACGACCCCGACGAAGACGAGATCCTTGACCCGAGCGCTCGATCGGGGTGGCGGGCGATACTTGGCGAAGTCCTCGCAGCCGAAGGCGCAGAGCGAACGGCCCACGAGGTCCGCGACCGTGAACGATCCCACGCGGACCGCCTTGAGCGGCTAAACCGCGAGTATGACTATCTAGCTCAGATAGCAGCGTCCGCCGAGTTGGCAAGAACTCTCGAGCCCCATTCACCCGGTCTGGCTGACACACTACGAGCCTCCCCCGCATGGGGAGCGGCAGTAGCTGCATGGCGCCAGGCGACAAACACCAATCGCCCAGGGGCGCATCGCGTACTCTCCGAATCCCTAGGGTCAGGCGCCACGGCCAATGACCTCACTGCATTGATCCGCTCACGCCTTCGCCGCTACTGTTCCGCGATGCCCCGTACACCCATCGATCCCCTGTCAGAACAGATCGCCGTCGAACGCGACGATGTGAAAGAGACCCTGGATCAAGTACGACGGCGGATTGGGAACCGTACCGACCATGTCATCAGGGCTGCACTACTTGAGGAACCTGAATGGAAGACAGCCCTCTTCGATGAACTCGGGGCGCAAGTGGATTCGTTCGCGATCGCGGCCCTGATTCGCCAAGTTGCCGTCTATAGAGACCGATGGGGTATCCACGACTCCCCTCTCGCTCTCGGTGCAGCTCCAGCCAACTGGGAGTGGGAACAGCGCACGCAATGGGAGCACCTCCAAGGGGCAGTCCAAAGAGCGGCCCGGCCACTCCTCGAGGCGCCAGACTTCGTGGACTTCAACGGAATGCAAGCCCAGCTAAGCCTTACCAACACGGGTTGGCAGCTTTAAGCTGGGAAGAGGAGCAAAACGTGCAAGCAAATCCTGTCCTCAAACCGAAAGTCGCTACACCCGCTCTGATCGTCACAAGCGCGGTGACGCTGGCACTTGCTCTCATGTTGGCTGCGACGACCTTTACGTTTCCCGTTGCCGGCTGGGCTCTGGTCTTAGTCGTGGCTGTAGGACTCGTGCTGTCCTTCATCTGGTACGGGAGAATCCGTGACTACCGAGTGTGGCAGACCGCGAGTCGTGCGCAGTGGGAACTGCTGGAATCGTTGAAGCGGTCCACTGGGACCACCACGGAGGTGACAGTCGTCAGTGTTGACTCACCTCAGCCGACTGGAGCCTGGATCACCATCCGCTGGAACCGCTTCGACTACTTACAGCCCGCATGGATCGAAGCGCTATCAGAGCCCATCTGGCCCGGCTCCGTGCTGCTGATCCGACCGGATCCTGCTCAGATCCGACCCGGCATGCCGTGGCCCCCGACCTACAGCATTTCAGGCAAAGAAGTATTGGGGTGGGCACCGCGAATTTCAGGACTACGGAAAACGTCGGGCCTCCCATATGTCTAGCCCTTACCGTAGGTCCTTTCATAGATGATGGAGACGAACTTGGCGTTTCCGTACGCCACGGCATGTCGGGCTATGCCGACCCGGAAATACTTACCTCCCTCTCCCGGACCGGGGTGATGTTTTTCCCAATCCAAAGCAGCCGGAAGGTAGGTCAGTAGGTCGCTTCGGAGCTGCCCAACTGTCTCGTACCCAGCGTTTAGAAGGTCCTCCACTAGATGCAGGAGCGGCCGCCGCACGTCTTCGTCGGTAGGTACTGGAATCCCGTCGGGAGGAACAAGGTGATCGACTCGGTCCGGCAGAAGCACTTCCAAAAGCGCCGCGACAGTGACGGCGTCGAGTGCCTCAAGAGAATCGGCAGGCTGCGCCACCGCGGCGGCAAGATCTTGAAAACGACCATCCGCCAAATAGAGGGTCTCGGCCAATTCGTCAAAGGCTTGTTGATTCTCGCCGGAGGTGTCTTCGTCACGCTTATAGGACAAATGGTGAGAAACATTTGCCCACGCGTCCATCAGGATAGTCCGCACCTGGAGCTCAAACTTGAGACCTCTTAGTCGATCATACCGAGGACCAGAATCGGTTGGCTGGAGTGTGCACACGTAGTGGACAGCCATGTAACCGAAGTTCCCTTGGCTAGCACCCACAGTCTTGTCTTCTCGGACGACAACATCGAAGACCCGCCGAATTGCCGCCTCGATGGCTTCCAAATCGGAACGGTATAGACAAATTACCCGCACACCGACGATATCCTCGACCTCACGTTCTGGGGAATCATAGGACTTTCGCAGGATCTTGCCGAAGAGGCTTTTCCTATCCTTGACTCTCCCAGCGATACTGTGGACCGGGATGTCAATTGCCTGCTCAAGGGCAAAGACTACTTCGCCTTTGAGCCTCTCGTAGAGTCCAACATTGTCGTCATAAAAGCTCAGATCGCTATACGGTGCTTTGTTATCTGAGGTCTGCGGATCCATAAACTGACTCTAAGACAAACCGACGTCAAGGATCGAATTGAGAACCTACGCGAGCGGCTACAGGTACCCGTCTACCCATGAAGTCAAAGGCGTCGCGTCGGTAGTTGATGAGAACTCACGCCATTTAGCCGCTTACATATGAAGTGATCAAAGCGGCCGTCCCCGCCACGAGTCCCGATCCACCCTCTTGATCTGCCCAGCCGGGAACCACTCCACATGGTAGACCCGCCGGTCATCCACCCACTCCACCAGCCCAAACGACCTCGTGTACTTAATCGCCCGCCCATAGATTTCACCCACGCGAACCAACGGCTGCTTTCCAAGGTCAAGCTCAATGATCTTGCCGTCGTCCGGTTTGGGGTGGTTGTCGTCGGCCTCGATCTGGGCCATCATGCGTGCGAAAGCGATGGAGTCTTGCTTCGGTCTCATAGAAACAAGATTAGAACATATATTCGAATAGCGCTTCGACGCCAGACAGACAGCTGCCCACGACACCAACGTGCGACGTGGGCAGCGAGTTGCAGGAGCGGATCAGATCGACATGTCAGTCCGCGCTCCGCCGAAAGGGGACGACACCACCGGGCTTTTGGTCGTCACGTTGTATACGGGCCAGCCAGACGCGGTCGTTGCCTCCGGACCGGTTGCCTCCACCGCGGTCTCTGGTTCCGTGACGGCACGGGCAGAACGCTGGTAGGTGGCGGTCCCAAACCGAAGATCAGGGCCAATCGTGTCAGCAATGATGCGTCGAGCCTCGCGTCGCTCGCCGTCCTTGTCGTACGACCGGAATTCCAGTTCACCCGACACGGTCACCGGATCCCCTTTCTTCAACGACGTAGCGGCGTTCTCCGCAAGCATCCGGAAGGCCGAGACGTTGTGGAAGACCGGTTCCCCGTCCCTCCACGTACCGTCCGGGTTTTGAATCCGCTGGTTCACAGCGACCCGAATCTTCGCATGCGGCGTTCCGGACTCCCCGATCGTGAGCTCAGGGTCCGCGACAAGATTTCCCGCAATGGTGATGGGAATTTTCGTGTTCATGGTCGGTTACCTTTCTTCGCCAACGGGCCTTTCCCATCGGACATCTGAACGGATCAGGGACCTGCCAACTCAGGGCCAGGCATCGAGGCGCCCGGGCCGGGCACGCCAGCGTATGTAGAGGAAGCCGTGACAGCGGGCGAAGCGCTGACAGCAGCGAACTTCCCACCAAACCCAGGAGGATCCGAAATGGCGAGAATGCCTTTGGTTGCCGCCGTTACCCGCCCCAGCACGGACTTGGCGATGTCCACGCGCGACGTCGGAGCACGCCCCTCCTGCAGTTCCTTTTCGGTTCTGATGACCGCGTCAGCCCACCCAGCCAAGTAAGTGGCCGACTGTGGCCCACGATCAATGCCATGAGCCCTGAGGACGGTGTAAGCAACCGATTCGGCCTCCACTTCAGCCAAACCGCGGTGATTCGCGCTGCTGCCGTACAGCCGACCAACACTGTCGTCCGGCCCGTGCAACAAGACGTGACCAAGTTCGTGGGCAAGCACGGCGACCTGCTCTTCGGCGTTCATCCAAAGGCCAACTTGGATTCGACGAGCATCGAAGTCGGTGTAGCCACTCGTATAGCCATACTGGACACCTGACACCTCCACCCGGAAGCTGCGTTCCTTCGCAACATCACACAGGGAACGCCACAGGTCATCCAGGTTCTCGCCGGATTCAACGCCCCCGCGCGGCACCAGGATCGGTGTTCCTTCCGTTTGGGTAACGTCAAAGACTGCCTGTCCGCGCCAACCCGTGACGACGTTCTTCTTGCCAAGACTGATCGCATCGACCGGCGCTGCCTGGGCCACGGGCAATAGCTTCCGCTGACCATCGGCCATTTTCAGCTCCTGCATTGACGCAGTCCGCGGTGCGATCACCCAGAGCGCGTGCTCGCCCCGCAGCACCGTCCGCCCATGACGCGCCCACTCTTTGTAGCCGGCCACCAGCGTCGGCTCCTCAGTACCACGCTGTGCCATCTGCGCCATTAGCAGGGCCACGTTGCCCCCTGAATAACGCCACAAAGTGGCTGAGGCGTCGAGCAACACCTGCCATCGAGCCGGCGACTCAATAGCTTGCTCGAGGGCAGTATGGAGCCCTTCGGTGAGACTGGCGATGCGCTCTTCAGGTGACATTCGAACGCTCGGCGGAAGGCCGACGTCGTCCGTCCCACCAGGCAGGTGAGCGTTCGATTCAGGTGCAGCGGCCACGACAGCCATCCTTCGTACTTCTGAGTCAGCCCCGAGAAGGGATCACCTATCCATGTCCGGCCCGAGCCAGGACGCCATGACTTGCTCAGGACCCAAACTGATGAGCGCTCAATTTCCAGTCGTCGAAGGCCGGTTCCACTGGTACAACCCTGGTGACCGTCTCCTTGTGGCTCTGCAGCGCGACGCAACCTGCGGTTCTCGTGTGGGCTCGGAGACGCTCGACGGCGTGTGGGAGCCTTTCGTGGAAGGCCAACGGACCGAAGCCCGAGTCATCGGGAGTGAAAGAAGCGATCTCGGCTCGCTGCAGCGCGTAGAGCTCGGCCACCACTTCCGAATGCCGCCACCAGCAATCCGGAACAACGGAGGTGGTCAGCTGGTAGGTGGCGACGAACCATCGAACCCATTCAAAGAGGCTCTGCCACACGACTTCAGCCTGTTCCGGTGACATGTCCCGCCACCGGCGCGTAACGCCCACGGTGCGGGGCGAGGGCTGAAACGACGAGCGGAACAATTCAGCCGTCAGTTCGTCGTCCAGGTCAGAGACGCGGCCGACTTCGAAGTCAGAGTCGTCGGCCTGCGTGCTCACGTTTCAGCCTCAGTGTTCGATTCCTGTCGGGTCAGGTGACCGGCAGCCAGCTCCCGTTCTGTCTCAAGTTTCGACCGGCCCAGTTCAGCAGCGTCTTTCCGCTTATGCCAGTCCCGCAGGTCAAGAAGTATGGGTCGGGTTCTTCGGCCAAGCATGAGAGCAGTACCAACCGGAAGGCGCCGGATCTCGTCAAGGCGGATCACGGGAGTGTCCCGGATCTGTTCGCCGTCCTGGCGCCCTTGAGCGGACCAGGACCGGGTGTTCATGATGAGGCTGCGCTCCCCCAGCAGCCCTGCCAGCGAGCGCAGGTCACGTTCGTCAGACCCGCCGCCGAAGATGACTTTGATGATGGCTGAGTCCCAAATTGTCGCTGCCTCCTCGATCGACCATCCACTGCGGGCTTGGGACAAAGACTGAAGCACCACCAGAGTGGAAATCCCAATCCCTCCGCCATCAGAGAGCACCACTGGAAGCCCGGGCCAAGGAGAAAGGTTGGCGATCTCGTCGAGGATCAGTGACAACGGTGGATCCAGTCGCCCGCCGGCAGAGACGAACGCCATCTCGCGGGCCGCGTTGTCTATGTCGTCGATGAGCGCGGAAAGGTACGGCCCTGCGGCCGCCGCACCGGATCGCGTTCCAATCAGATACAAAGTCCCCCGCTGTCTGATGAATGCCTTCGGGTCGAACTCCTGGGCTTCGTCCTGCGGACTCAACGCCGCCAATACGCGTGGCGAGGACAACGGTGCGACAGCGGCAGAGACTCCGATCCACGAGTTCGAGGTATTGCGCGGATCGTCCTCCAGTATCCCCATCAAGTCTGCCTGCCAACCGAGCGCGGCTCCCGTTCGGCCGAGGACGTCCAAGGCCTCGCGTGCCAGGACCGGGCTGGAGGACCAACGGCGGAAAGCACCAATGCCCTCGCCCGACAGAGCCGCCGCGTGGAGAAGACACTGCAACACGATCAGCGAGCGCTTCTGCCACGCCGCGTTCTCACCCTTCATCTCAGTATCTGCCGTGATCACCAGGGCTCGACGGGTTGCGATATCTGGATCGCCGCACCCACGGACTGGCGACCATCGAAGCGTGGACGGCAGCCCCGACATACCTTGCGGATCAAACACAGTCACAGGTCGCCCGTCACTCATCCGGGCCCGCATTGCCACTACCAGGTTGTCGGCACGGGTTGACGTTGTGACCACCGCCCCTGGCGCGTCGAGGATTGCATTGATGACCACGTACAGGCCCTTGCCCGACCGAGGTGCACCTTGAATAACCATCGACTCTTCCGTTGAGACGTGGATGGTCACTCCCCGCGAGCGCCCGAGAGTCCACGAGACGTCCTGAATGCTCGGCCGACTCAGCTCGGGACGCGTGTACAGACCGCGACGCCGGACGGCTCGGGAGCCAAAGTCACGAACGATCTCCGCCCGGCCCGCCACACCATCCCGGCTGAGGATGTCTCGACGGAGCCATGCGCCTGATTGTTTCCACATCCTCCAGCCGAGCACTCCCCCGACGGCGAGCGCAGCGACCAGGGCGAGCAAGCCACCCACGATCCACCAGACTGCAGCCAGGTCAGGCGCACACTCTCGCGAGATCCAGTCAGCGCGGCCAACCAACAGTCCGACGCCGGCCACGGGATTGAAGAACGACGGCGGCCTGCCGCCACACTGCCGAGGCGTCACCACAGAGGCAGCGGCCTGAACGAGAAAGCAAAAGACCACATAGCCAGCAATCCCCCAAAGACCTACCGACACCATCGGATTGGTACTTCCTGATCGCGTCCTCACAGGTGCATCCGGTCATCGGTTCCGAAGACCTCGAGCTCATCGGTGGTCACCCGGTTAGCAACGATGAACGAGCGGTTCCCTACCTTCCACAGCCCGACGCCCTTCGGAAGATTCTCAACGTGATCACACTCAGCTTCAGTTAGTCCCAGAGCCTCCTTGGTCAGCCTCATGGCGTCGTGCTTCTGCCGGTAGATGATGCGAGTGTCCGCCTCGGTCAGTAGCCCAAGCGCCTTCTGTCGGTGACCGCTGGTGCTGTCACCGATCTCGTTGAGGTCGGCGACCTTGTGCATGATCAGCAGGTTGGCGATCCCGTACGTGCGGGCGAGCCTCCACTGCTCGCTCATCTTCGCCAGCATGTACGGATCGGCGAGCATCCGCCAACCCTCGTCGTACACCACAAGTCGCTTACCGCCGTCGGGGTTTGTCACCGCGGCCTCAAGCCAGGTGGCGCTGCAGGCGGCAGCCAAAGACAGCGCTTGCTCGGAAGCGCCAATCAGGGCCGATGTGTCCATAACCATCATTGGCGCGTCTGCATCAAAGGCCACGGTGGACGGAGCATCGAACATTCCTTCCAGGTCGCCCGATACGGTCCTCCGCAGCGAGTGGCTAACAGCCACGCCTCCATCCCTACCAACCAAAGCCAAGGTTTCCGGGGATGGATTGAGCAGGTGGTCCAGCACCATGGGGAGTGTCGGGGTCGAGTTCTCCGCCGTCGTTTCCATCAGCGCCATGTCCATGGCCGTGTGTTCAACCGGATGCAGCGGAGTGCCCTGTCGCATGAGGGATACGAGCGCCACGAGCAGTTGCCGGCGCCGCTGCCTAACGACTGCCTTCCACTGAGTGTCCGTCAGCAAGCTCGGCCGCGGTCCGGCATCGAGCGGGTTTACACGCGCCGAACTACCCGGGCCAACGGAAATGACCTTGCCGCCCACAGCATTCGCGACAGATACCCACTCACCCTTGGGATCGGAGGCAACAGCCGCCTTTCTTCCCAAGGTTATGGATCTCGCAACCAGCGACTTGCCGCACATCGACTTTCCAGTTCCGACCGTGCCGATGACGACAATCGACGGGCCGCTGATGATCCCCTTGTCGTAAAGAATCCACGGATCATACGAGAAGGCGCCGGAGCCAAAGACGTCCGTTCCGATGTACGTTCCTTCGTGGCCCAAGCCTGACTCCGTGATGAACGGGTAGGCGGCAGCAAACGTCATGGTCGATGCGCGATGCGGAGCTGGCCGCAAGCGGTGGGGACCCCACAAGGAGTTGGCTTCGTGGCTACCCCAGTCACCACGAAGGCGCTCGGGGTCCGGCTGTTCCGCCGTCTTGTCCTCATCGCCATGGAACAGACGTCTTCTCGGTAGTGTCGCGTCCCTCGCGGCCGCTCGTTTGGCGTCCTTCCGCTCGGCGCGAGTGCCCGACGGCGTATAGGTCACCTCTTGGTTCTTGAGACTCATCGCAGTCCCCTCCCCAGTGGGAGACCACCGGCGATGAACGCGGCCCACTGCTGGCCTGCAAGCAATCGCAGCTCAACGAATGCACCAGCAGCCGCAGACTCGAGTTCATGTCGATGACGAGCCAGGTCTTCCAAGGAATCGGCGGTGATGGTGACGAAGGCCGTGGGTCTGACATCGCCGTGCCCCGCAACGATCTCCTCTTCCCGCTGGGAAACCTCTTCTTCCTCAGCACGCTGTTCTCGCGTCGTCGGTCGATCGAAACGTGCATTGATCCGCCGTCGTGTTTCGTGGGCTTCTTGGGCGGAGCGTATGTCGCGTAGGGCTTCGATGGTCGGCACAGTGCGAATGACTTGGGTAACCGTGTGCCTGAAGTCGCCGACGTAGACGAGCGGATGCAGGAAGCCCGGGTAGACCTTCTGGCGCGGCCACTCGGCGACCCAGAACGTTTGATGGAAGCCGGAGTCGCTTCGAAGATAGGTCCAGTGCTCATCGATGGCCATTGGGCCTGAGCTCTGACGAGGCGGCTGCTTCTCGTCCCTTGGCTGTCGCGCCGAGTCGGAGGATCCGCGCGCGAGAGCCTCAGGATCGAATGCTCCGCGAAAAACGTCGAGGAGCCTCGACTCAGACAACCATTCATCAACCCTGACACCGTGGGTTGCCAGCGATGTCGTGATCGCACCAACCTCAAGACGCAGCAAGCGTTCGAGCCCGGTCCTTCCACCGCCCGATTCCTTGATCCGCCGTCGCGACTTGGACGTATCGACCACAAGCGACAGCAACACGTCATGGCTCATCGCCGACCCAGCCGCAGAGATCAGATCCTGGTAGGCCACCTGCCCCCATGTGCCGCGCTCGCCGTCGTCAATGGTGACCGTTCGATCGTAGAAGTCCTGCAGCGCTGACGATGGGTACGGGACCGTGTAGTCCTGGACAGCGATCCTGGCGATGTCCGATCGTTGGGCGAGCCCCGCTTGCACCCTGGACCACGCCTTCGCGGCCCAAGCTTTGTCATCGTCGTCCAGCAATGCGAAAGAGCGCGTGCTGCACCGAAGCACGACGATGGCTTCTTTGCCCGGGGCGTCGAGGATCACACATTCCCCACGGGAAAGTGGCTGAACCTTGAGGTTTCCTAAACCGCCGGGAAGGGCAAGCTTTCCAGCCCTTACCGGGCGCTCTGGCCGAGCCAAGTAGCGAGTCTGCCCTAGAAGACTGCGCACGAAGAACAGGACGATGAGACTGCCCCAAATGGGATACGGAATCCGCGAGTACTGGAGCACTCCGAACAGGACCAACGACACCCACATAGGTGCTGTCACTATCAGGCCGCCCGGACCGCCGGCAGCTGAGGCAATAATCGCTACGAGAACGCCTGTGGCTACCAGCACGAGCTGATACCACTTCAATCCCATGAAGATTCCGCGGCGTTCATACCTGGGAAATTTGACGGGTTCCAGTGCCCGCGATTCATCACTCATTGGACTTGTCCGGAGGTAGTGGCCTGTAGATGTCCTTGTGCTTGATCGGCGGCAGTTCGGACGATGGCAAGGCACTGTCCGGGGCCCGGACTTCAGGTGCCCGCGTCGTTGGTTGGGCGCCTGGGGGCGCTACCCTGCCCGGGCCAGCTCCAGCACGGTTCGTGTTCGTGCTCGTGCTCGTGCTGACGTCGCGGTCAGTGATCACCTGCCCCCGTAGGACTGAGGTGCTCGAGTTTGAATTGCCCGACGACGACCCGCCCACGAGTGCGACGTCGCCGCCCGAATGGTGTACCGGCGTCGTGCTTGTGAGACTCCGAGGCAGCGGAACGGAAGGCGGCAATGCTCGTGTGGGAATGTCTCGGCGGCTCGACGGAATAGGCCGTGCAATTGAGGATCGGGCCATCATGGACGCGATCGTCAGACGACCGCCAAGTTGCCGACTGAGTTGTCGCGTTGCAACGCTGTTGCTCCGCGACAGAACGTGTCCGCCGCCCGCGGTTTGAGCCGCTGCGGCCAACTCTCCACCCGCGAAGCTGACTAGACGAAGCGCCATTAGTGGCGCTCCGCAGGCCAGGACCATGCCGACAGTTCCTGCAGCCAGACCGGCGAAGGATTTCGAATCGGCAAACAGCTTGATCGCGGTGGCCAGGACTGTCGCCGCGAGCGGTTTCGCAAGGAGAAGGGCGACGACGATTTCACACCAGCGTCCGGCCCACACTTTGGATTTCTCCCAGGGAAGCATCATGAGAGCAACGGGTGCCACCGCGGCGAGGACTGCAAGGGCGAACGTCCGGAAAATCATCGAGCACATGAGGATGAATGCCAGGATCCAAACCACGACCACGGCCATCGCCGTCACGACGGCTCCACCAACCGCGCCGCCCTGGTTACCCGGCGCGAGGGAAACGACGTTCCATTCCCGGTCAGAGCCAGCGGCGGCTCGTTCGAATCCGAACAGGCGCATGAACACGACGTAAGGGTCTGTACCGATCGACTCCAGGAGCGCGGCTGAAGCTTGGTCGCTGGCTCGGGTGAGCTGCCGAACGACGTACACCGCGGCCGCCACAAGCGGAACGGCTGCTGCTCCCCCGATCAGGGCACGCAAGAGTCGCCGAGGCTGTTGGCTGAGCAGACCAGACAGAAGTTGGATGATCATCACCACGACCAGCGGTGTCATCATGACGACTACCCACCAATTAGTCAGTCCTCCGATGGCGGTCCATTGAGAGTCATCGACGTCGGAGACCGTGAAGGCGCCCGTGATGAAGCCCCACATCCACGAGGCGATGTTCTGCAGGACGTTGGCGAAGATGGATGTGATGGAACCTTGGATTCCGTCGTTCGCTTGGGAAACGAGTCCGCATCCTGGCGGCCACCAGCCGTTGAGGTCGCAGTCGACTGGCATGACAACTCAAAAACCGAGCGGAAATGCCGTCTGCGACCAGAGAATGTAGCCGTTGATGCCGCCGAGGATGGCCGCGACAGGACCGGTCCACAGCAGAATCACGCCACCGCCGGAAGCCAGTCGCGAGGACTGGCTCAGTTTGCCGGCTAAGAGCATCGCGGCTCCGATGATGGCCACGATGGCGATGACGATGAAGGCACCGACGAGGATGCCGCCGCCGATCTGCTTCAACGACTCAAGAAAAGGGAAATTCGCGTTTGGTGTGATCCCAGGATCCACCGCTGCCAGAAACATCTGGTGCTCCATCCAGTCGTCTTCCAATGGAATGAGCTGATTGAGCTCACAACTTCATGGATGGGGAGCGGGACACCGACATGATCAACACCACGCAGCTGGACACGGCATGAGCTCCAACTTCCGATTTGGGCTGAAAGTGTCTTGTCTGCGCGTCATATGGGCATCTGGTCACCACCGGAAGATATGGTCAGTTCATCAAGGCAAAAGTACTTCAAGGGTGAACATTGTGACGCAGGATTCACTACA
This sequence comes from Paenarthrobacter aromaticivorans, assembly GCF_019038615.1. NCBI lineage: Bacteria > Bacillati > Actinomycetota > Actinomycetes > Micrococcales > Micrococcaceae > Paenarthrobacter > Paenarthrobacter aromaticivorans. The sequence continues at coordinate 244,491 of NZ_JAHOPC010000002.1, read as the reverse complement.
CAGCGCCTCCGGGCAGGCTCTCGGATACGTGCATCAGTGCATGTGGGCCCTGGTTGAACTCGGCAAGCGAGCTAACGTCGATCCCGCCACCCAGTTACGTTTGGAAGCGCTCGACGATGTCGAGTTCGAGAATTCGGGAACGGCCAGTGAACTACTTCAGACAAAGCACCACGTGGGACAAAGCTCTCCAATCACAGCAAGTAGCGTTGACCTCTGGAGAACGCTAAACGTCTGGATGGATCTCCCTTCATCCGACTTCTTTGAACTCCACCTGGTTACTACCCAGAACCTTAGCGATACTTCCGGGTTGGTTACGCTTCGTCGTGGGGGTACCAGAAACACCTCAGCGGCGCTCGACGACCTATTGCAAGCCGCAGAGACGTCTCGGAACAAAACAACCGAGCCGTGGCGGCAAAAATTCAAGGAGCTCGACGAAGAGTCTCAATTTGAGCTTGTGGATCGAATCACTATCGAAGACGGCTCACTGACTGCGGATCGCATCGACGAAGATTTGGTCAAGATTTTCCGATATTCTTATCCCCCCGGTCATGAGCAGGTCTTCCTACATCTGCTCAAAGGATGGTGGTCTGGAATATCGGTTCAGCTCCTGAGCAGAACCCTGGAATCCGTCAGCGGAGATGACCTAATTCTGCAAGTTGCGGAGATAACTGATCAACTGAGAAGCGACACACTCCCGGTTGATCCGGATGTTATGCAGGCCTTAGATGAATCAATTTCTGAATTGTATAAAGATAGACCTTTTGTGCAACAGCTCCTTTGGATCGCGTTTGAAAATAACCGACTGTGGAAGGCAATTCGAGACTATCACCGTTCTTACGCACAGCGATCATTCTGGCTGCGACATCAGTTGTTGAGTGAAACAGAGTTGGACCGGTTTGCTTTCAAGCTGTTTGACGAATGGGAACAATTATTCGATGCGAGCGTAGCGGCGATGAAGCGAAAGCAGCGCGAGGATTCCGACATAGTAGGGCAAGAAATCCTGGAGCAACTCGCGAGAGAGTCGCGTGCTCGCCTCCGGAACCGCTTCGACGAACCCTGGTTCAACCGAGGAATGTTTCATGCCTTGGCCGACGGCGAGTTAGGCTATCGCATCGGTTGGCACCCCGACTTTGAAACCAAACTAGAGGAAATGCTTAGCAATGTCACAACTACCTGAAGCTCCCGTGAGGCGCAGCTTCCGGTCCCCCGAAGCGGTGGCCCTATTCAACACCGCCTTAACGACCGAGCTGTTGGTTAATGCCTGCTGGTCCAAATCGCAGAATGGAGCAGCTGGCTTGTCATGGCCTGCAGCCTTTCTCATCCTGCCACTGACCCTGCATCCGGAGACGCGTTCGAGCCTTCCCCGCGATCGTCGTATCGCTCTGGCGCGCTGGGCAATACGACATTCTGACCTTCTAGCTGATATGGAATATCGCGTAGCAAATATGGCACTGCCAACGAAGAGGGCAATCCGGAATGGTTTGCGCAATAAGCGGTTGGGGCTCGAGGGCACGGATTTGATCGCTTTGGAAAAGCCCAGGAACCCGACTTCAAAGTGGCCAGCCGAGTTGCGTGACTCCGTAAAGGCTGCACGCTTTTGTGGGCAGTGGTTTAATGCAGTGGAGACTCACATGGCTTACGAACTATTGGGGATTGGTGATTGATCATGCAGATCGTCTCATTGGGCGTCTTTAACAAGACAGGCAAGCGCCGCGATGTATTCTTCCAAACCGGTGCTCTAAACATACTTACCGGCAAGTCTAAAACCGGCAAGTCGGCAATTCTCGATGTCGTCGAGTACTGCCTAGGACGGAATACGGTAACTATCCCGAGCGGGGTGATCAGCGACAACGCATCCTGGTACTACATCATCGTGCAGTTCTCAGACGAGCGCTTGCTGATTTGCAGACCCAACCCCGAAACAGCTAGTACTCAGCAAGCTATGCTTCGAACCGGCGATCTGACCATGGGACCCCCTTCCTACGATGACCTTGAGGTGAACGCTGATACCGACGTTCTTAGAGAGGCACTCACAGAGCGCCTAGGAATTGAATCTTTTACCGTGGACCCCGAAAGTGGTTCTCTCAGGCAGCCGTTCGACATTTCGGTGAGACACGCTCTGTTTTACTGTTTCCAGAATCAAGGAGAAGTGGCTAGCCGCGATGTGCTGTTTCACAGGCAGATAGACGGCGAAATCAAGAACCTGATTCGCGAAACTCTGCCTTATTTCCTGGGGGCAGCCACTCCTGAGCAAGGGGCAATCCGACGTCAGATCATAGCCACAAGAAGGACCCTGCAGCGCACTCGGAACAGCCTTCGTGCGGCAGAAACCGACGTTGGTCATCAGGGCGACAGAATCACTCATCTCGTAGAATCCGCAGTCAGCCTGGACATGCTTTCCTCCGACGCCGGCGTAGACGCAAGGACCAACGTGCACGCCCTACTCGAGTCGATACTGGCCTATCGGCCCGATGCCTCGGGCTCGAGCGACACCGAAGGGGCACGCCGCAGGGAAAACTTGGTGGAAGAAGGTCGTGCAATTCGAACGAAGATTCGGGAAATCGATGCCCAGGTAGAGCTCCTCGGCAGGCTACAAGGGGAACAAGGTGACTCAGCAACCGAAGCACAGTATCAGCGAGATAGATTGCGGGCACTCGACTTCCTTCTCCCTAAGTCTGCTGTGACCGACGGCGACGAAAGCCTTTGCCCACTCTGCGATCAAACTCTTCAGCATCCGGATGAGACTGTTGACGAACTGCGTTCGCTGCTCCATGGTCTCGAGACCAGGCTGGCATCATCCAAAGGCATTTCTGCGCGTCGGGCCGGGACGATCGATCGGCTCAGGGAGAGCCGTTTACCCCTACTCGAGGCTCTACAGGATAACGTCGTTGAACTCGACGCACTCGCGCAGCAAGAAACGGCAATCATTCTGGGTCGAGAACGGCACGAACGAATTTCATTTCTTCAGGGGAGGGTCAGCCAAGAACTTGAACGAGGTGTCGACATTGCCCAAGACGTAGCCACCCTCAAGAACGCAGAGCGCCGTTACCGGGGACAACTTGCAAAGCTAGAGGAAGCCAGCGATCGCGACGACCCAGCCGTCGCGCTCAAAGGCGCCATTGATGCCGTGTCCAACCTGATGACAGATTATGCCCGCCACTTGGAGTTAGAAAACTCTGAACATTACGTGCGGCTTGACCCGGTCGAGCTTACCGTCGCCGTGATGCGGTCTGGAACTCGGATTCCACTCACCCGCATGGGTAGCGCGGAAAACTGGGTTGGCTATCATCTGGCTGCACATTTGGCCCTTCATCACTGGTTCACAACAAACAACTGCCCTGTTCCACGTTTCATTATGGTTGATCAGCCAACTCAGGCTTTTTTCCCAGAGGAGGTCGTGGATGCTGCCGATGATGAGAACGCTGACTGGGAAGCTGTGCGTCGCCAGTTCACACTTATGCGCGACGTCGCAACTGAACTCAATGGAAATTTCCAAATCATCGTTTGCGACCATGCCAACCTGGCGGACAACTGGTTTCAAGAAGCGGTCGTGGAAAACTGGCGGAACGGCGTCGCATTCATCCCAACCGACTGGTTGCTGGATGACTTATTGTGACCACTACGGGCAGCTTCTGTTCGAACCAGCTGAGGGGCATACAACTCGTTTTCTATCTAGCCAATTAGGTCGAAGTAGGCGGTTCCGGGGTTCCAGTCGATGGGATGCATTAATGTTCCGGCAGACGGGTTGAGCGCGCTATACATCATTCCGTTGCCGGCGTAGATGCCTACGTGGCCCCAGTTGTATGGACCTTGCGGATTCTGCACCACCAAATCGCCGATCTGCGGGTTGTCGGTCATCGTTCCAACTCGCCACTGCTCCACGCGCGGCAGCTCAATTCCGGCCTGCCGGTAGATCCACTGAACGAACCCAGAACAGTCCCACGCCTTGAACGCCGTGCCGCCCCAAACGTAGGCGCCGCCGAGACCCATCTTGGTGAAGCGAAGGATGTCCTGACGGATCTGGCTCAGCCCTTCGACTGAGACGACACCAGAGCTCGCGGCGGGAGCGTCCGTACATGCAGGAGCTGGCGCAATCCCGCTAAGGGCATCCACAATTGCAGACGCTTGCGGTTCCCATCGGTCGTATAACTCCGGAAAGGCCGAAACTTGCACCGCTTGCACCGCCTGTCCCTTGCTCAAAGAGGCCCACCCCGGTACATCCAACAATCCGCGCGGGCTTCCGTGATTCGGCCCCGACGTCCCTCCGTAAAACGCTCTAGCGTTGTAGGTGACGTCCATCAGCTCTTGGACACTCCCCCACCCTGCGGCAGGACGCTGCTGGGCCGACCCGACGGAGTCGTGATCACTACCAATTCCGTCGTGCGGGTAGTTGAAGGAATCGGGGACGTTGGTATTGGCAAGCATTCGGAGACTGGACTCTTGCAGCGCCATCATGATGGCAATGACCAGCGCCTCACGAGGCAGGCCGAGCCCTTTGCCCACCGAGACGTACCCCTTGGCGACATCCGTCTGTGCCGCCGACAACCCAACGACGCCAACGCCGGCTGGCAGATCGAGTACTTCGGCGGCGCTATCTGAATCCACATCAGCGCCAGGTACACAGGCGATAGCCGCGGTGGGACGGTCCCCCACCAGTACAACCGCCACCGAACTGGCAACGACAGCAAATGCGAGAGCAACTACCGCAACGAAAGCTCCGAGCAACCTGAAAAGGGTGCGCCGTCGCACGAGAACGACAGCAAGTCCAGGATGAGGCATCAGTAAACGATTCGGTCGGATGACGCGTAGAACGCGACCATCACGCAACGATCAGCAGGTGCGCTCGGCGCCGGAGGACAGTTCACCATCACACTGACGGGTGCGGAGTACGAGTTGGTACTTGCCAAAGTGTGGTCCAGGACAGAGAGTCGCACAGTGCAGACATGCAGCCCTGGCCACGGAGCGGGCCGCTCGCGCACCTTGACCAGTTGCTCGTCACACGTCAATGACTCCGACTTCGCCTCACGAAAAGCCCCTTGGCCTGCCAGATTCACGAACGATCCTGCGTTTACGCCCGTAGCCTCAAACTGCTGAACCAGAACGGTCCATGGATTCGAACCGTCCGGAAGCAAAATCCAAAGATCGCGCATCCTGCCGTAGACCTCTGAATAGGACGAGGTCCTCGTATCCCACGTGTAGATAGCCTCGGCAGCGGCAGAGGCAACTGCGCGAAAGTCCGTCGGCCCGGGCACAGGCGATACAGCCGACGGTTTGGCCATTCCCGAAGGTTTTGCTGAGGGCCGCGGCGCGGATGCAGATGCGATCGGAGCAGGAGCCGAAGCTACAGGACCAGCCGCCGGCGGCGCCCCCGTGGCTGGCCCCTTGGACGGCAGTGCGATTAGCAGAGCTACTGAGCCAACCATGAGAAGGACCGTCAGTCCAAAGACCCACCGTCCTAAACGTGTCCGAAACCCGTTTGCCTTGCGAATGCTCATGATCACCACCTCAGAGGCATTGGTTGTCAGGTGCGGAGCAAAGGCATCCGCCGACTAGAAGGAGGCCGCCCTGCGCGCTACGCGCCAAGCGGTTTGGTAGAGGCGACGTGCTGTGCCGATCTGCACAGCAACATAGCGATCGGTGACGCCAAGTTCCCGGGCGAGTCGAGCAATCGCTGCTTGCCGTTCCGATCCGTGAATGTCGGGAAGAACTATCGCATTGGCGACCTCACGTAGGAGGGCACTGGGGAGGCACGCAACCGCACGCTGACAGAGTTGGCCGATATCGCCAATGCTGCCAGGGGTGACATCGAGTGCCAGGCTGACTGTCTTCGCGGTTTGGCGCACTGCAGTCACGGCGTTCCAACGACGGCGGTCGTGCCGCGTTGGAAGCGCATATTGGCGCGGCGCGGTGAGGCTTTCAATGGCCATCCGCCACGTCGGTGCCGGCACAGCTTCTCTAGTCAACTGCAGGACCATAACCGCCCACTCACGGTCGATGATCTCTTGGTTTTCGGGATTGTCCTGCGCTATGAGGATCGCTGAGAGGCGTCCCCATGAACCCGAAACCTCGTCGCCCGTGGGGTCGAGCAACAGAGGCAGCGTCTTGTGGTTCAGCTCTCGGCGGGTGTGGGCGGCGCAGATGTTCGACGTCACGCCCTGTACCCATGCTTCAAAGGGGACACCAGGCAACGCGCGGTAGCTCCCCCGAGCTACGCCATTCCAGACAGCCACACGGATGTCCTGCAGAACGTCGTCAACATCGCATGCGCGTCCGATATGAGCCAAATGAGAAGCGACATAGCGCCGCACCCCTTCAACCGCTCCCATCATCTGATCAACGGACACGGACAACATCGGCTCCGGCGGACCAGTAAGCGAGATGTCCACCGTTCCGGGACGTGACTGCAGTTGTTCGGCCTGCTCAATCTTGTCGTTTAGGCTCATCGCCCTCACCGCTTCGAATAGCTACTGTTCTCTAACGTTCGCCGCGAAGTGGCGGCATTGACGCGGCCGAGCCGACTCAGCCACAAACCAAAGCATCTAAAATTTATTGTCAAAGATAGTTTAAGTATCGTCAAGAGTGCGCTTCTTACTTTTTTTATGTTGTTCGGCAAGAATTGAACCATGCCACGGATTACGCAGCCTCACGACGACGCCTGGTCACCTGACGTCGAGGCAGCCGTGACTACCTTTGGAAACAGGGCAAGGAACGAAATACTAAGGTTCCTCACGGCTTTCGGCCCTGCAACGCGCGGCGACATTGTGGATTCCGTCAGCGCTGGCGAGCCAAGTGTCGCAAAGCATCTCGTCGCCCTGGAGCAAGTAGGGGCGATCGTCGTCGACGTTCCAGCCGGTCGCCGCCACGGCCGTTCTCCGCGGTACTCAGCAAATCCCGCTCGCATCAAGGAGCTGCTGGACGCTCACCTTCGCTATGTCCTGAAGGAATAGCTGCTGCCCTTCCTCCAGGTGGGTGGAGGTCGATGTCCTGGTTTAGATACTCGGAGATAGCGCGCAACGTCTCCGGGGAGACATCCCCCAGCGTCCTGATGGCAAACGACTTCACTCTGGCCGCCCTCAACGACTTCACAAACTCCAGCTGTGAATCGATGCGTTCTGGAATGTCGCCTTCCACGCCGTTGAGCAGATAGGAAGGATCGACGTCGAACATCTCACAGATGGCGGTGAGCAGCTGAGGATCGCTGACCAGACGTCCAGTTCCATCCTTCATGTAGAACCACCTGGCGCGAGAAATCTTGACACCCCGAGCCTGGAGCCCGGCCTCAACTTCCCTGAAAGTAACCGGCGATCCCCTCTCCGCAACAACCACGTCCAACAGGAGGTTCAATCGCCGCGCGAGCGTTGCCTGCGGTAGCTCGCCGTTGCGGCTAGCGTCTTTCGCCGGCATGCTCCACCTTTCGATTGCCTGTCTGACCGTGACCACGGCTCCTTCGCCATCAGTATTCCGCGAGTGCCGTACCGACACAATCATTTGCAGTTTGAATCTGTTGTGCGGATGACCGCAGGGCGTATCCTGTTCTTGTAGACCCGTCTACAGCTTTCAGCCTACTCACCCCGAGCCGTGGTTTGCATGTCGACATCCATTCTGATGAACCGAACACGCACCCAAATACTCCGCTTCTTGATAAGGAGAGGGCCGGCCACCCGTACCATTTTGGCTTCAGAGCTCCAGACTTCGAAGGCCACCATTCGACGTCATCTCATGCTCCTCGAGTTAGCCGGCCTCGTCCATGACTTGGACGGTGAGCGCTTCGCTGCTCGGCCCGCGCTTATTGAGAGCCAGCTCATCGACTTGGCCGACCAATACTCCCTGCAAATGCCTCCTACGACGCCACCGCTTGTCCAGGGCTAGCGTCAGCCAACGCGAGGCCGTGGAACCAGTCCTCAACGGAGTGCTCCCACTTTTCGGGGTCGAAATTCCACTCGAGGGAGTGGCCCACGGACTCAAACTCCACCATGCTGACGAGGTCGGGCCGCACCGTCGCAGCCCTTTTGGATGCTTCAAACGGGGTGGTGTCATCCTTCCTGCCGTGGAGGATCAGGATCGGCTTCCTCAGCTCCCCCGCCCGCGCTAGCCAATCCAGGGCATCCAGGTGTATCGGTTCGGCGAGACCGGTCACCCACCGAAGCGCTTTCGACTGAAGGATGGCGAACCCCAACTGCACGAGCGGACGCGGCAGCCCGGCGGCCTTGGCGTTCGCGCGCAACGTTGAACGCCAGTCAAAGACGGGGGCGTCGAGAACCATCCCCACTATTCGAGGAGCGTACGCTGAAAGGGCTGCCGCTTGTAGGGCTAAGGCCGCGCCCAATGACCACCCGAAGATCACGATGCGCTCAGCGCCTTCGGCAACGGCATAATTGATAGCCGCTTCGACGTCGCACCACTCGGTTTCGCCGAGTCGGTACCGCTTATCGGACGACGGCGGTGCGTCGCCGTCGTTTCGGAACGAGACCACCAGCGAGGTCAGTCCCAGACGTCTGGCGACTGGTATGCCTCGAAGACAACCAGCTCTCCTGCCCCCCATTCCGTGGATATGGATCGCCCACGTCCGAGCCCTGTGAGAAGGAGTCGAGTCGAACCTCCAGGCCGGAGCCACGCCGTAGTCGACGGTAATCTCAACGTTTCGGTATGGCAGGCCTAGTTGTTCGGGTTCGGAGTAGACGTAACCACTCCAGATCCCTGCCGCCGCTTGTGCAAGGTTTCCGGAGTCCACGCGCTCCACCACGCGGGTGAGTGAGCCTCTGTCCGGGCTCAATTCAACCACTGGTCCCAAACACGCATGCCCGGTCCCCTTCGCAAACCATAGACTGTGCCGTCCAGCGGCCTTGGTGTGCGTGGTTGCCGGCAGTTCAATGAGAAGTTGCCCATCTCTGCCGGGGTACACGGACCGAATGGAAAGGTCCTCGAGACGGCTGAATTTGGGCACGACTACTCGGCGCGCAAAGTACGCAGATCCGCAAAGACCCGCCAGCAACGCGACCAAGCCCACGGTCAGCCCGGCGTCGACAGCCAGACGCCTATAAGCCAGCGACACCGTTCCCGCCCTTCTGCTTCTTCCGGTCGTCAATCACCTCACGGAGCTTCTCCAGCGTTTCTGGAGAGATCCCCTGCAGCTGTCGGGCGGCAAAATTGCGCACACGGGACTCACGCAAGGCCCGAAGAAGCTCCAACTGCGCATCCACTAGCCGCGGAATCTCCCCGGCATCGTCAAGGAGGTAGTCTCGGTCCACACCGAAGAACTCAGCTAGATTTCTTAGCAACGCGGCATCAGTAGCCAGTGAACTATCGCCGCTGCGCATGTACGCCCAACGGGATCGCGACAGCGGGGTCCCCCGCTGACTCATATGCCGACTGATCTTTGGATAGGTCAGAGCCCCTTCTCCACCTGCTTCGTAAAGATCTAGGAGCAAGTTGAGCTTGCGGGCCAACCTTGACTGCGGCGACTCGGAGACGTTGGCACCCTCCGTCATAGCGCCCGCTCCCCTCTTTGCTTACGCGCCTTTGTTCCCCGCTCAATTGGTCCAGCCAGATAATTCTCCGCAGCACTCAATACTCTAAGCTCGCGGATATCCAAAGAACTGGCTAATCCTGGCTCCACGAGGAGAGCGTCCTGCACCTCCACTAGCATCCGATGGAGTTTTAGTGCCGGAGCCTGCTGTGCTAGGTCTTCAACTCCAAGCTGTAGACGAACGTCCTGCCGCATCCCGGCGGTCTTGTCCCAGACTACTCGGAGGCCACGAACCAAATCGTCCTCAGTCGCCGCGTCCTTAAGGCGAAGAATGCGCCGCGCAACAGGAGGGATTGCCAGGCCCACACACAGGAAGGCCAGTGCTGCAACCACGGTCACGTCGTAAGCAGGCGATACTGCGCGCATGGCGTCGAGCCGCCCCTGCAGATGCAGGGTGTCCATTACCAGCACTAGCGATACGAGCAGAACCGCTAGCGCGCAGCCGATACCGATGAACGTGAATGCCAGACGGTAGTAGGGCCTCGACATGCCGGGTCGGAACCGGAAGCACGTAGCTCCGGTGATACTGACCACATAACCGATGTAAACGAACTGGATGGCTGAGTACAAGGCAGCTGGGAACTGATCGCCGTAGTCCAGCATGAAACGCGTCGAGCTTCCGTGCGTGGTGATGAAGCTAAAGCTGGAAACTAGTCCAAGGATCACAACGCCCAGGACTACGGCGCCGATCGCGTCTCGTCCCTCTCCAGCATCTTCTGGGGTTGCTGCTCGGATAATCGCCTTCGAGAGAAAGTAGATGCCCACCACCATGGAGACATTGGCCAGCAGGTCAACGTAGTTGCGTGCGGCAAAGGCCTCGTCAAGGCTCGTATAGACCGGGTCGATGTTGAGGGTCATTGCCACCGCAATCGTGATGGCGGCAGTCAAAACACTGTGGTCCCGCCGTCGAGTTCCTGGCAATAGAGAAATCACGAGAAGCCACATCAAGACCGCGGCGACAACCTGGATCATCCGAAAACCTTCTCGAAGGACCTTGGCTCCCTCGCACTGTTCCTGATCGCTGCGGCGAAGAGATCCGCGAGAGATTCCGCGGCCGCCTCTAGCTCATCAGTGAAACTGCTGCGGGCCAGGGCGCGACGGACCAGAGCCGGCGGGAGGTTCGGAAAGAGCACTTCGATGTAATCGAGGGGTACAACCAGTTCATCGTGCCGCAAAACCATGTGCCCCAACTCGTGAAGGACGAACTGTTGTCGGTGAACACCGGATGGGCTGAGAGCATGCAGGATGATCTCGACATTATCCGTGGAAAGCCATAATCCGCAGACACTGCCACCGTTCAGCGCTTCAGAGGCTTCGATTTCGATAGGCCGATACCGCACTCGCTCGACCACCCTGATAAGGCGTTCCAAGCTCAAGTGAGCAGGAAGCACCAACGAATCGAAGGCCCTCGCTGCGCTCTCTGCCGGCGATTGTCCCGAGGAGTATGAGTCTCTGTCCATGGCGTCCCCTGTGACGTGATCACGCTCGGTACGTCCGCGGCCCAACACCTACTAAGATGCGGCAGACCAACGTCGAACCCTCAAATCCATTGAACCCTCAGGCTCTGGACATGTCCAGAGCAGAAGAGTCCTGATTTAGGATAGCGGTGAACTCAAGAGCTTTGGGCAGTCTGGCAACTAAAAAGAGGTAGATGAACGAGCCCTAAACCTCAACCCGCCCTGACGGCCATCACCAGCCTTAACAAGCGCCGTTCGATTTAGGCCTCCGGATGAGATACCAGATTTCTCATAGCAAGCATGGCTCGCAGATCTTCTATCTCTGATTTGTCCATGGGATAGTAAGAAATTTCGATGTCGTGTTCGAGAATCTCCGCAACAGCGTTTGCCATCTTGCCTGCAATGACATCGTTCACCGGATTCTCCGAGCCAACTCGCGCCCGCTTCTTGTCAGGGAAGGTTATGGACATCTCACCCAAGCCGGTAGCCCGGCCGACATCACCAACGGCCTTCGCCACAACTCGCATGTCGTGGTCAGAGAGTCTGAAGTCCTGACCTGGACCGCCCCATCGCTGGTGGGCAAGTATCGCCGTCGTCTCAGCAATATCGCGAACGGTGACAAGTAGTTCTTCGTACTTATCGTCATCAGTGCGCTTCTTTACATCCTGAGAGTCATGACTACTTTTCACCTTTTTGACTTCAGCTTCAATGCTGGGCCAGATCAGTTCGACCCGCATTCTGAGGATGTCAGCATCGATCCCAGGCCCCAGCTCGCTCTCGTTGAGGTCCTTCATGATGACGAAGAAGTCTTCGAGGTTGGCGAACTTCATCTGGAAGCCAGTCACAGGACCTGTGACCTCTACGGTGTCATCAAAGTCGACGAGCAGCACCGGCATGAGTTCACGCTTGGCATCTACCTTGCGGGACAATGCTCCCGCCTCGTAGTTGAGCCAGGGCGCACCTTGATTCTGCTTTGATACACAGACGATGCCGAAATCCGTATCGCTAAGCTGCTTGTCTATTTCGGGGAGCCAAATGGAACCGGAACGGTTCTCCGTGCTGATCCACGGCTTAGCATTGTCAAAGAGACTGGGAAGACACTTGTAGATGGCCTGGGCCACTGCTTTTGTGTTGCCAGACCAGCTAATAAAAACCTTCAAGACACATCCCGTTCATTTTTGAATTACTCAAATAAGCGTACCAACGGAGAGTGTCTAGAGAGTGCAGATTGATCGCGAAGCCAGTCTCTGGGTCGAAACTACATGCCAGCACATCATCCAGGACTCGATGGATCGCGCGCCGCAGCCCGACAAGTAAGATCCTTCTACTTCCATTTCCGTAGACTCCGGGCCCTCTGTCGTAAACCCCTGCGGGTTCGCAACTTCCGGTAAGGCTGAAAGAGGCGCGTCACATCCCCATCAGCTACGGGCAAAGACTGTTTCATAAGGTCGGCCACGCTGATGGAAGGCGACAAGACGATTATGGTGTTGACCGTCGTGTTCATGCGCGTCTCATCCAGCGACGGCGTGATCTCTCCGTGCTCCCTGTCGCGAGTAAAGTCACCGGTCATGACGACATCCTGACCGCTCGGATGCGGACTCCCGACACCGCCGGGGTGGTACAGGAAGACGAAGTTCTGGTAGGCGCCGGGATTACCAAAGGAGGTACTCTCGCCATACTCGTACCTTCTGGAACCACGCTGCTCGAATCGTCCAGACGGTCTCTTCACGAGTGAAGCGAAGGTTGCCCTGCCTAGCTGGCCTTTCAGCATGTTGAAGGTGGCATCCTCGACATCCCACCAGAACTTCGGATCAGTGATTGTCACTGACCAGCATTCAACACGCTGCCTGATACTGCGGGTTACCACCCATGCATGGGGTGTTGAGTAAATTCGATCTACCCATGACAGCTCGTCGTTTGCCTTCACTCCGCCAAGCTGGCCTTCATGGCGGAAGACCGGTGTACCAAGTAGGTCCTTGATGTAGTCGTCGTCAGCCCAGTTGCTAAGCAGGTTGAGCTTCTTCCGCCACACAAGGCGGCTCCCCCAGCCGTTGAGATACCAGGCGCGCACTCCGGCAAAGATAGTCCGGGAGGCAATCAGGGCAGCCAGGAATGCGCCCACCAGCTTCAACGTTTCGAGAAAGTCCACTCTGCAATGATCCGTGGATACCGGCCAATTACCTGAATCGGCGCTCCGAGCAGGGGCTGTAACGTCCGTCTACTTGACGATTCAGCGTGGTAGACCCTAAATTCGACGCCTCCCCAGATTGTCCGATAGTCACCCTGCACCAAATGTCAGCAACACATGTTGTCGTGAGAACTGCAGGACCTTCGAGCGTCGAAGAACCTAACGACGCCAACTTGTTCAATCATTATCCGATGGCAGGGCGCGCGCCTAGCATCAGAAAAAACCAAGTTTGCGTGAATCTCGTCATGTCCTCGTGATCAGGAAAGACAATGAATTGTCGACACTAGACCAATTGTGATCGGACTGAGATGGACTTGGAGTTCTTCGAACCCTCGGAGGCCGCAGCCCTCATGCGCTGCAGCGAAGGCTGGCTCCGCGACGGTGCAGCCGCCGGCCGCTTCCCCCACGCGTGTTGGGGCAAAGGCAAGATCGTCTTCACTTCGGAGCACATCGCGGAGATAGCCAGGCTCAGCGAGATCCTCCCGGCCACCCATCCTTTGAGAACAGACCACGGCGCCAATCCCGGCACCAGGCTCATCGGCACGCGGGCACGTAACCGCCTAGTCTCCTGATAGGCCAGAACAGCTTCACCGCATGAACGCCGCGACCTGCCGCTCCATCGCATCAGCCCCAACCTGCAGCGCTTCCGGCATGAGGTGGCCATAGACCTGCTCAGTGGTCTTGATGGAAGCGTGGCCAAGGCGCCGCGAGATCGTAAAGATCGGCACCCCATCCTGAATCAGCCAGGACGCGTGCGTGTGCCGAAGATCGTGAATCCGCGGGTCCTTCCGCAAGCCCCGAAGCTGGGCTGCCTTCACCGCCGGCACCCAGAAGTGGTGCCAGTACAGCTTGTGCACGATCCGCTCCCCCTTGGGCGTCGTGAACAGCAGATCACTGCTTGGACGGCCAGCCACCAACGGGATCAGCAGTTCAACCAGCGCCGGGTTCAGACCGATCGTCCTCTTACCCGCCCCAGTCTTAGTCGGCCCGATGTAGAACTGGTTCTGCCCATCCCGCTTCCACGCCTTGTTGATGCGGGCTGTCGCCGGCTTTCCTAGCAGATCAATGTCCGCCACGGTCAGCGCCGTTGCTTCACCAAACCGCGTTCCGGTCATCACCAGAAAGTTCGTAAAGTCTCGGTACCGCTTCCCCATGTTCTCCATGATCAGGCCAAACTCTGCATGAGTGAGGAACATCATCTCGTCCTCGGCCTTCTCCACGCTCGGCAGTTGCACCCCGCGGCAAGGATTGCGCGTGATGTACCCGAGCATCTCTGCAGTGTTCATCGACGCGGAGATCAGTCCATGCACGTTCTTGATCGTCTTTGGTGAACGGCCCTTGGCCATCATGGATTTCACCCAGAACGCAATCGCCCGGTAATCAAGCTTGTCCACGGGCAGCCCACCGATGACCTTCTTTACGTGAAGGTCGAGCATTGTTTGGTAGGTCTTCACGGTGCCGCTGGAAGGTCGAACCAAGAGGTCGATGTGCTCCTGGATCACCTCGGCGACGGTCGGCACTCGCTTGGCGTTTTCGAGGATCGCGTGCTGTGCCACTTCGAAGTTCTGGCCGTTGGCGTCGAGCAACCGTTTGAGGGTCTCGGCTTCAGAATGAGAGACGAAAGTGAGCCCCTGGGCCTTGCCAGTCTTGGGCTCCCGCCAACGCACCATGAAGGACTGAGAACCGTCCTTTTTGGTGCGTGTAGAGATGCTGGCCATGCATAAAACGCTACGCCGCTGTACACACTTTTAGGGGTTTTGTACACAGTCAGGGGCCATATAGGCCCCTGACCTGCGACAACACGGTGCCCGAGGTGGGACTCGAACCCACACACCTTTCGATACCGCATTTTGAGTGCGGCGCGTCTGCCAATTCCGCCACTCGGGCGCGGATTACCGGGAAGTTAATTCTCGCTGACTGCCCTCATTTCTGTGAGCAACGCGATCCGTTCCCAGCACGCGAAACTACTCTACATGCAGATAGGCTAAATCAAAGAACCGGGCGCGCGAGTGCAACAAAATCATGTGCCGCAGCGGTCCACACTAAGATGGACATGAACCCGCCGAACCTTTTCAAGGAGATCCCGTGACCGAACAGACGGAGTCCACACCCGCAGCCCAGCCGGCCCGACGCGTTGTCGTAGCCGAGGATGAGACCCTCATCCGCTTGGACATTATCGAGATCCTGAAGGGCGAAGGGTACGACGTCGTCGGCGAGGCAGATAACGGCGAGAAGGCCGTGCAGTTGGCCGAAGAGCTGAAGCCGGACCTCGTCCTGATGGATGTGAAGATGCCCGTCATGGATGGCATCTCAGCGGCAGAGAAGATCGTCAAGGCCCGCATCGCCCCCGTTGTCCTGTTGACTGCTTTCAGCCAGAAGGAACTCGTGGAGCGTGCCCGCGATGCCGGTGCCATGGCCTACGTTGTGAAGCCGTTTACGCCGGCGGACCTCATCCCGGCCATTGAGATCGCTCTGTCCCGCCACGAGGAGATCAAGGCGCTCGAAAACGAGGTTTCCGACCTTCAGGAGCAGTTCGCCACGCGCAAGCTCGTAGAACGCGCCAAGAGCCTCCTGACCACCAAGATGGGCCTGACTGAGCCGGAAGCTTTCCGCTGGATCCAGAAGACGTCCATGGACCGTCGCCTGAGCATGCGTGAAGTTGCCGAAACGATCATCAACCAGGTCAACTAGCACCAGGCAATAAACGACGGCGGCCGGTCACCCAAGCGCGAAAGGTGGCCGGCCGCCGTCGTGCCCGTCCAAGTGACGAAACAACCCAAAACAAAGCGGGCCCCGCCAAACGGCGGGGCCCGCTTTCAAACCGAGGAACTTAATCCCTGGTCTTGCTCTTCTTTTCCGGCCACGGACCCACAGGTTCCTTGCGCGAAGCATCAACCTTGGACGTGTCGGCGAGGTCGCCCACCTTGTGGACCTTCAGCGAGTTCGTCGAACCGGCCTGTCCTGGAGGGGAACCGGCAGCGATGACAACGAGGTCGCCTTCATCGACGATCTTCATGTCCAGGAGGCTGCGGTCCACCTGTGCGGTCATTTCGTCGGTGTGGCCCACGGAGGGAACCAGAACCGGCTGGATACCCCAGGTGAGGGCCAGCTGGTTCCACACGTGCTCAACAGGCGTGAACGCGAAGACCGGCTTGACCGGACGCAGACGCGACAAACGGCGTGCCGAGTCACCGGACTGGGTGAAGGTACAGATGTACTTTGCGTCCAGCTGGTCGGCGATTTCGACGGCGGCACGGGTGATGGCGCCACCACGGGTCTTGGGCTTGGTGCCCAGCGGGGGGACGCGCTCGAGGCCGTGTTCTTCGGTGGACTCGATGATCCGGGCCATGACCTTGACGGTTTCGATGGGGTACTGGCCAACGGAGGTTTCGCCGGACAGCATTACTGCGTCGGCACCGTCGAGAACTGCGTTTGCGCAGTCAGAAGCCTCGGCACGCGTCGGACGCGGGTTGTCGATCATGGATTCCAGGACCTGCGTTGCCACGATGACCGGCTTGGCCCAGCGGCGTGCCAGTTCAATGGCGCGCTTCTGCACGATCGGCACCTCTTCGAGCGGGAGCTCAACACCGAGGTCGCCACGGGCAACCATGATGGCGTCGAACGCGTCGATGATTTCGTGAAGCTGGTCCACGGCCTGGGGCTTTTCGATCTTGGCGATCACCGGAACGCGGCGGCCTTCTTCGTCCATGATCTCGTGGACGCGCTTGATGTCCGAGGCGTCACGGACGAAGGACAAGGCAACCAGGTCCGCGCCACGCTTGAGGGCCCAACGGAGGTCGTCCTCGTCCTTTTCGCTCAGAGCGGGGACGTTGACGGCGACACCGGGCAGGTTGATGCCCTTGTTGTTGGACACCTTGCCGCCGACGGTAACGGTGGCGACAACCTTGACGTCGTCTACCTCAATGGCGCGAAGGGCAACCTTGCCGTCGTCAATCAACAGTGCATCGCCTACGTTGACGTCTTCGGTGAGGCTCTTCAGGGTGGTGGAGCAGATGTCCTTGGTGCCGGGGACATCTTCGGTGGTGATGGTGAATGTGTCGCCGACAGCCAGCTCGTGCGGGCCGTCGACAAAACGGCCAAGGCGGATCTTGGGACCCTGGAGGTCAGCCATGATGGCCACGGGCTTGTGCAGCTGCGCCGCAGCCTTGCGGACATTCTCGTAGGTGTTGTCGTGCACGGAGTAATCGCCGTGGCTCATGTTCATGCGGGCAACGTCAACGCCGGCTTCCAGCACTGCGAGAGTGTTGTCGTAGCTGGAGATTGCCGGACCGAAAGTTGCCACAATTTTCGCGCGTCTCATATACCTACCCTAAGTAGTGTGCTGCTGATTGAGTTAAAGATCATTCCTACCGGCGCTATAAGACCGCGATTGCCCGATCGGTGGGGGCGACCGGTGCCGGAAGGATTGTGCTTCCCATAAGGAACTTGTCCACTGCCGCCGCGCACGCACGGCCTTCGGCAATGGCCCACACAATCAGGGACTGGCCACGTCCGGCGTCACCGGCAACAAACACACCCTCGGTGTTCGTCATGTAGTAGCCGTCGCGGGCTACGTTGCCCCGACCGTCGAATTCTGCACTGACCTGCTCGGTGATACCGGCCGGTTCAGCACCGGTGAAGCCGAGGCTCAGGAAGACGAGGTCGGCGGGAATGATCCGCTCGGTGCCGGCCTTCGGGAGGCGCTTGCCATCCACGAACTCCGTCTCGGCAACCTTGACCCCGGTGAGCTTGCCATTCTCGCCAACAAATTCCACGGTGGACGCCAGGTACGTGCGTTCGCCACCTTCTTCGTGGGCGCTGGCGACCTCGAAGAGTGTGGGGAACGTCGGCCAGGGCTGGTGGCCTGCGCGCTCGAGAGGCGGCTGCTTGCCGATCGCGAGTGTCGTGACCGAGGCGGCCTGGTGACGGTGCGCTGTACCGATGCAGTCTGCACCGGTATCGCCGCCACCGAGAATGACCACGTGCTTGCCCCGAGCGTCGATGTGGTTTTCGGGGCTCTCCCCCGCCACGACGCGGTTGGAAGGAACGAGGTAGTCCATGGCGAAATGAACGCCTTCGAGGTCACGGCCCGGAATGGGCAGATCGCGCGGAACTGTGGCCCCGGTAGCAATCACCACGGCGTCGTAACGGCGGCGCAGCTGTTCCCAAGTCACGTCCGTACCGACTGCGACGCCGGTGCGGAAGCGGGTACCTTCGGCCTTCATCTGCTCCAGGCGGCGGTCAACCTGGTCCTTCTCCATCTTGAAGTCGGGAATGCCGTAGCGGAGCAGGCCGCCGATCTTGTCGTCGCGTTCGTACACGGCAACTGTGTGACCAACGCGCGTCAGCTGCTGGGCAACTGCGAGACCTGCAGGACCGGAGCCCACCACGGCGACCGTCTTGCCTGTGAGGCGCGTCGGCGGAAGGGGGTGGACCCAGTCGTTGTCGAAGGCTTCATCGATGATGGAAACCTCAACCTGCTTGATGGTCACAGCAGGCTGGTTGATGCCAAGCACGCAGGACGCTTCGCAGGGTGCCGGGCACAGACGGCCGGTGAACTCCGGGAAGTTGTTCGTGGCGTGGAGGCGCTCAATCGCTTCCTCGCCCTTGTCCCGCCACACGAGGTCGTTCCATTCAGGAATGAGGTTGCCCAGCGGGCAGCCCTGGTGGCAGAACGGCACGCCACAGTCCATGCAGCGGCCGGCCTGGCTCTTCAGGACGCCCTTTTCCTGGGCTTCGTACACTTCCTTCCAGTCCATGATGCGGACAGGAACGGGACGGCGTGGCTGCGTCTCGCGCTGCCGGACTTTCAGAAATCCGCGTGGATCAGCCACCGGTTACCTCCAGGATTCGAGACCATACTTCTTCGCCGTCGGGGTCAAGGCCCTCTTCGATGGCGTCGAGACGGGTTTGCAGGACTGCAGCGTAGTCGCGTGGCAGTACTTTGGTGATGCGGGCGGCGGTGTCGTCGAAGTTCTCGAGCAAACGGCCGGCCAGGACGGATTCGGTTTCCTCGGCGTGCTTGGTGAGCAGGCCATGGACGATGTCGCGGTCCTCGGCGTCCAGCTCCAGGAGCTGAAGTTCGCCGGAGTCCAGTGCATCCTTGTTGACGCGCTCATGCTGCAGGTCCAGCACGTAAGCGGTGCCACCGGACATGCCGGCACCGAAGTTGCGTCCGGTACGGCCAATGATCAGTGTTTGGCCACCGGTCATGTACTCGCATCCGTGATCGCCAATACCTTCGACGACGGCTGTCGCACCCGAGTTACGCACCAGGAAGCGTTCACCAACCTGGCCACGGAGGAACATCTCGCCGCTCGTTGCACCGTAACCGATGACGTTGCCGGCGATGACGTTGCGCTCGGCCTGGAACACATTGGTACGGTCCGGGCGGACAATGATGCGTCCGCCGGAGAGGCCCTTGCCAACGTAGTCGTTGGAGTCTCCGTACATGCGCAGCGTGATGCCGGCAGGCAGGAAGGCGCCAAGTGACTGGCCGGCGGTGCCGTTGAGCGTGATGTCGATCGTGTCCGTCGCGAGCACGTCGGTGCCGAACGTCTTGGTCACCACATGGCCGAGCATCGTGCCCACGGAACGGTCCGTGTTGATGACGTCCAGGGTGATCTTGACGGGCATGCGGTCGCTGAGCGCTTCGGCGGCCATGGTGATGAGCCGCTGGTCGAAGTGCTTGTCCAGCTCGTGGTTCTGGGTGGTCATGTTGCGCAGCGGCACGTCGTCGTCAAACTCAAGGCCGTGCAGGATCGGATCCAGGTCCAGGCCCTCTGCCTTCCAGTGGTCGATCGCTTCGCGGGTGTCCAATACCTCGGCGTGGCCGATCGCCTCTTCGAGGCTGCGGAACCCGAGCTCTGCCAGGATTTCGCGGACTTCTTCTGCGAGGAACTCGAAGAAGTTGACCACGAACTCCGGCTTGCCGTTGAACCGCGAACGCAGTTCCGGGTTCTGGGTGGCAACACCAACGGGGCAGGTGTCCAGGTGGCAAACACGCATCATGATGCAGCCGGAGACAACCAGCGGAGCCGTTGCGAAACCGTACTCTTCGCCACCCAGCAGGGCTGCAATGACCACGTCACGGCCGGTCTTGAGCTGGCCGTCCACCTGAACCACCACGCGGTCGCGGAGTCCGTTGAGCATGAGCGTTTGCTGGGTCTCGGCCAGGCCAAGTTCCCACGGCACGCCTGCGTGCTTCAGCGAGTTCAGCGGCGAGGCGCCGGTACCGCCGTCGTGACCTGAAACAAGCACGACGTCGGCCTTCGCCTTGGTCACGCCGGAGGCCACGGTGCCGATCCCGACTTCCGAAACCAGCTTCACATGTACACGGGCCGAAGGGTTGGCACGCTTGGCATCGTAGATGAGCTGCGCGAGGTCTTCGATCGAGTAGATGTCGTGGTGCGGGGGCGGGGAAATGAGTCCGACGCCGGGCGTGGAGTGGCGCGTCCGGGCTACCCATGGGTAGACCTTCTGGGCCATCAGCTGGCCACCCTCGCCGGGCTTGGCGCCCTGGGCCATCTTGATCTGGATGTCGTCAGCGTTGGTCAGGTAGAGGCTGGTGACACCGAAGCGGCCGGAAGCGATCTGCTTGATGGCAGAGCGGCGCTCCGGATCCAGCAGGCGGTCAACGTCTTCGCCACCTTCACCCGTGTTGGACTTTGCGCCCAGACGGTTCATGGCGATGGCGAGGGTCTCGTGGGCTTCCTTGGAGATGGAGCCGTAGCTCATCGCGCCGGTAGAGAAACGCTTGACGATGCTGGAGACGGGCTCCACTTCCTCAAGCGGCACGGCCGGACGGACGTCGCTCTTGAACTTCAGCAACCCACGCAGGGTCATCAGGTTCTCGGACTGGTCGTCAACGCCCTTGGTGTAGGCCTTGAAGATGTCATAGCGACGCTCACGGGTAGCGTGCTGCAGGCGGAACACCGTCTCCGGGTTGAAGAGGTGCGGTTCACCGTCACGGCGCCACTGGTACTCGCCGCCACCCAGGAGCGGACGGTGCGGGTGCTCGATGCCGCCCTCGGGGTACGCCATCTGGTGCCGTGCCGAAACTTCCGCCGCAATAACGTCCAGGCCCACGCCACCCAGTTGGGAGTGCGTACCCGAGAAGAATTCGTCAACGAGTTCCTGCGAAAGGCCCAGTGCCTCGAAAGTCTGGGCGCCGGTGTAGGAAGCAACAGTGGAGATGCCCATCTTGGACATGATCTTCAGGACACCCTTACCGAGGCCCTTGATGAGGTTATAAACGCCGTCTTCCGGAGTCACGCCCTCAACGTCGCCGTTGGAGATCAGCTGCTCCACCGACTCCATGGCGAGGTAGGGGTTCACTGCCGATGCGCCATAGCCAATGAGCACGGCGACATGGTGCGTCTCGCGGACGTCGCCAGCCTCAACCACGAGTGCCGTCTTAGTGCGGTTGGCACTGCGGAGCAAGTGGTGGTGGACAGCGCTGACCAGCAGCAGCGACGGAATGGGTGCCCATTGCGCGTTCGAGTCACGGTCGGAGAGCACAACATACTGCACGCCACGGTTGATCGCGCCGGAAACCTGCTCGCAGATCTCGGTCAGGCGGGCACGCAGTGCCGCTTCCCCACCCTCCGGGCGGTAAAGGCCGCGTACCTTCATGGCGATGCGGTCGCCGTCGGCGTTTTCGATATTCGAGATCTTGGCGAGTTGATCGTTGTTGATCACGGGGAACGGCAGGGAGATCTGCGGCTGGCGGACCTGCTTGCCATCCAAGAGGTTGCCGTTGGGTCCGATGGCGCACTTTAGCGACGTCACCAGCTCTTCGCGGATGGCGTCCAGCGGGGGGTTGGTGACCTGGGCGAAGGACTGCACGAAGTAGTCGAACAGCAGGCGCGGACGCTTGGACAGCACGGCGACCGGAGTATCGGAACCCATGGCGCCCAAGGGCTCTGCGCCCGTACGGGACATGGGGCCGAGCAGGATCTTCAGTTCTTCAGTGGTGTAACCGAAGGTCCGCTGGCGGATGTTCACCGATGCAGCGGTGTGGCGTACGTGCTCACGCTCGGGGAGCTCGTTGATGTCGATCAGGTTGTCCTTGAGCCATTCGGCCCACGGGTTGGCTGCTGCGACCTCGGCCTTGACCTCGGCGTCGTCGATGATGCGGCCGGCTTCGGTGTCCACCAGGAACATCTTGCCCGGGGCAACGCGACCCTTCTTGACCACATTGGAAGGCTCGACCTCGATGACGCCCACTTCCGAGGCAAAGACGATCAAGCCGTCTTCAGTGATCCAGTAGCGTCCCGGGCGCAGGCCATTGCGGTCAAGCGTTGCGCCAACGAGGTTGCCGTCAGTGAAGGAGACGGCGGCGGGACCATCCCACGGCTCCATGAGCAGCGAGTGGTACTCGTAGAAGGCGCGGCGTGCCGGATCCATGGTGGCGTGGTTCTCCCACGCCTCGGGGATCATCATCATGATCGAGTGCGTGATCGGCCGACCGGAGAGCCAGAGGAGCTCGGCTACTTCATCGAAGGAGGCAGAGTCCGAGGCACCCGGGGTGCAGATCGGGTAGAGCTCTTCAGGGGTGTCGCCAAGCAACGGGCTGGCCAACTGCGACTGGCGTGCACGCATCCAGTTGCGGTTGCCCTTGACCGTGTTGATTTCGCCGTTGTGGGCGATGGTGCGGAACGGCTGCGCCAAGGGCCACGACGGAAAAGTGTTCGTGGAAAAGCGTGAGTGGACAATGGCCAGCTTCGTCTTGAAGCGCTTGTCCGAAAGGTCCGGGTAGAACGGCTCCAACTGGGCCGTCGTCAGCATGCCCTTGTACACAATGGTGCGCGAGGAGAGCGACGGGAAGTAAACGCCGTACTTGTTCTGGGCGCGCTTCCGGATCCGCCATGCGCGGGAGTCAAGTTCGTTGCGCTCAAGCTGCTCGCCGGTAGCGGATGCAAAGAAGGGCTGCGAGAAGTACGGCATACATGCCCGTGCCATGGCACCGACGAGGTCTGCGACCACGGGCACTTCGCGCCAGCCAAGGACCGTGAGGCCCTCGTCCGCTGCCAGTGCCTCGATCCCGGCCTTGGCCGTAGCTGCTTCGCGCGATTCAGCAGGAAGGAAGGCGGTGCCCACTACGTACTGACCCGGAGCGGGCAATTCGAATTCGGTGACGGCCCGGAAGAACTCGTCCGGAACCTGCATCAGCAGGCCCGCACCGTCGCCAGTACCTTCATCGGCGCCCACGGCGCCGCGGTGTTCGAGATTGCGGAGGGCAGTCAGAGCCGCTTCCACGATGTCGTATCCCGGTTCCCCGCGGAGCGTGGCAATAATTGCCAGGCCGCAGGCGTCCTTCTCCTTGTCCGGGTTGTAAAGACCCCGGGCCTCCGGAAGCGCAGCAAAGCGCTTGAATGGAGACATGGCACCCTGCGGTTCGATATTTTCGGACCAACCGGGGTTATGAAGATGGGTCATGGGAGACGTCCTTCCTCGTGATCGTGCGTATGGAAGGGACAACGTTGGCCCCACCTTGCATGCCCTTGTGATGGGCACAACAAAGCGCTAGTTATTGGAATTGTAGGCCAGCCAATCAAGCGCAACTAACAGTTACGCAGACCGCTGGCCCCGGCTTGACCAGTGAACATCGGTATGCTGCGATCCGGTTTCCGGGGTGCCACGACGCTGTGGACTGGGCCCTACGAGCGGTGACTCTGTTGCCCCTTTGCCGGAAGCGACTACTTGGTGTCGTCAGCTTCCAGCGAGGATCCGGGGGCCTTCCTTGCGGCAGTCGCAGCAGATTCCGACTCCGCCTTGGACGGTGTGTCCTTTGCGGAATCTCCTGCAGCTTCCTGCGGCTCGTCAACGTGGCCCGGATCGCTTTGGTTATCTGGGAGATTACCACGGGAACCACTATCTGAGACAGATGGGTCCACATCATGACTGGTGACGCTCGTCACGGATGCCTCATCTTTGGCCGGCGTCGCTTCAGGTTCCCGGCCCGGCAAATAAGGGGTGTCCGGCTGTGGCCGCCCTCCCCTGCCGAGAACAACGAAGATAACCAGCGCCGCAACAAAGACGAAGATGCTGGTCCATACATTCAGCCTGGTGGTGATCCCGAAAAGGCTGATTTGCTCGGCATCGTCAATCCTGAGGGCTTCGATCCACACGCGGCCAAGCGTGTAATACATCGCGTAGAGCCAGAACAGGCGCCCGCGGCGGAAGCGGAACTTCCGGTCCAGTAGAAGAAGTATGGCAACGCCCAAGATGTTCCACAGGAATTCATACAGGAACGTCGGGTGGAAGAGCGTGTCCGCGGGCATGCCCGCTGGGAAGTTGGCGTTGGCAGGGTCAATCTGGAGTCCCCACGGCAACGTGGTGGGGGCGCCGAACAGTTCCTGGTTGAACCAGTTGCCCCAACGGCCGATCGCCTGGGCAAGCAACAAACCGGGAGCCGCGGCATCCAGGAACGCCGTGAGCTTGACGCCTGCACGACGACAACCTATCCAGGCGCCCACGGCACCCAGCAGCACGGCCCCCCAGATGCCGAGGCCGCCTCTCTGTATCTGCGGAATCAGGGAGAGGTCACCTGTGCCGTCGAACCCAGGGCCAAAGTACGCATCCGGAGACGAAAACACGTGGTACAGGCGGCCCCCGATGATGCCGAAAGGAATCGCCCAGATGGCGATATCCCACAGGCTCCCCTCGGGGGCTCCACGGCGCTTCCATCGGACAGACGTCAGCCAAAGGCCGATGATGATGCCCGCCAGGATGCAGAGGGCGTAAGCGTGGATACGCAGCGTCCCCCACGGCAGCGGAATGTCGAAACCGGACCACGATGGGCTCGGGATGCTCAGTGGAACCATTGCCGCTGCGTGGAGGACGGTCTGCATTGGGCTTCGCTGTTTCCTTTTTCCTAGGCGTCTGCAGCTGCGCGGCCCAAGCCGGCGCTGAGGTTCTTGGTGAGTTGGCCGACGGCGTCAACGCCGCCGTCGCGGAGGGCCGCCACGAGAGCGGTGCCGACGATCACGCCGTCCGCGTACTCAGCTATCTCGCGGACATGATCCGGGTTGGAAACACCAAGGCCAACGCAAACCCGTTCAGCACCTGCAGCGTGGGCACGTGCCACGACGTCTTCGGCTGTGCTGCTGACGGACTGGCGTGTACCGGTCACGCCCATGATGGAGACGGCATACACGAAGCCCCGGCTGGCCTTGACAGTCATATCCAGGCGTTCGGGCGTTGACGACGGAGCCACCAGGAAGACCCTGTCCAGTCCGTACTTGTCCGAAGCCTCGAACCACTCACTGGCTTCATCCGGGATGAGGTCCGGGGTAATAAGGCCTGCTCCGCCGGATTCAGCGAGGCGGCGGGAGAACTCATCCACGCCCATGCGCATGACGGGGTTCCAATAGGTCATGACCAACACGGCGGCGTCAGTAGCGGCAGTGATCCCTGCAACGACGTCGAAGACATTGGCCACCCGGAAACCGTTGTTGATCGCTTCCGTAGTAGCAGCCTGGATGACAGGTCCGTCCATCACGGGATCGGAGTAGGGAATACCGATCTCGATGAGGTCCGCACCGTTCCGTGCCAGGGCAATGCCTGCATCGATGCTGTCCTGGACCGTGGGGTAGCCCGCCGGGAGGTATCCGACAAGCGCTGCCCGGCCCTCGGCCTTGGCGCGGTCGATGGCGGCAGCGGATTTGCTTGCGAATTGTTCAGTCATCAGTTCTGGTCCTCGTTTACGTCCACGGCTGCTTCGGAGGTGCGCTCTGCAGGACCTTTGGGCTTACGGGTGGACAGCGTGGTGCCCTTGACGTGACCTTCTTCGTCCAACATGTTGAACCAAGCGGCTGCCGTTTCCACATCCTTGTCCCCGCGACCCGACAGGTTCACGATCACGGAGATCTCCGACGGATCCTCTTTGCCCTCGGTGAGGCGCTTGCCCACCTTGATGGCACCGGCAAGGGCGTGTGCGGACTCGATTGCGGGGATGATGCCCTCGGTCCGGCACAGGAGGCTGAAGGCGTCCATCGCTTCAGTGTCAGTGATGGGCTCGTACGTCACGCGTCCGATGTCCGCCAGGTACGAGTGCTCGGGTCCCACGCTGGGGTAGTCCAGTCCCGCGGAGATCGAGTGGGATTCGATGGTCTGGCCGTCTTCGTCCTGCATCAGGTAGGAACGGGCACCATGCAGCACACCGGGACGTCCCAAGGAGATTGCTGCAGCGTGACGCCCGGTCTCAACGCCGTCGCCGCCGGCTTCAAAGCCGTAGATCTTCACGGAAGCGTCGTCCAGGAAGCTGTGGAACAGGCCGATGGCATTGGATCCACCACCAATGCATGCACAGATGGCGTCGGGCAGCTTCCCGGTCTGGTCCAGGATCTGGGCACGGGCTTCCTCGCCAATCACTTCGTGGAAGAAGCGGACCATGGCAGGGAACGGGTGTGCTCCGGCAGCCGTACCCAGCAGGTAGTGGGTGGTCTCCACGTTGGAAACCCAATCCCGGAGGGCGTCGTTGATGGCGTCCTTGAGTGTCTGCGAACCGTTGGTGACGGGAACAACAGTGGCGCCGAGCAGTTGCATGCGGGCAACGTTCAAAGCCTGGCGGCGGCAGTCCTCGGCACCCATGTAGACCACGCAATCGAGGCCCAGAAGCGCTGCTGCGGTGGCACTGGCAACGCCGTGCTGGCCTGCGCCGGTTTCCGCAATAACCCGGGTCTTGCCCATGCGCTTGGCCAGGAGCGCTTGCCCCAGGACGTTGTTGATCTTGTGGGAACCCGTGTGGTTGAGGTCTTCACGCTTGAGGAATATCCTCGCGCCGCCAGCATGCTTGGAGAAGCGCTTGGCCTCTGTCAGCAGCGACGGACGTCCGGAGTAGTTCTTGTTGAGGTCCTTCAACTCCGCGAGGAAATCGGGATCGGCCTTGGCTTTCTCGAACGTGTCCTGGACTTCGTCGAGTGCGGCGATAAGTGACTCAGGCATCCAACGGCCACCGTAATTACCGAAGTACGGCCCGCTTGCGTTGCGCAGCGAATGGCCACCTTGCAGGAATGCGTCGGCCGCATTCTCTTCCGAGCTGGCTGTTGGCGCGTCCACCATCAGTCTCACCGTCCTGTTCCAGTTAGTTCATCGGGTAGTTCCACGTGCCACAAGGCAGCCGCAGGCACATGCCAGGGCTGCCTCATGGCTGTCGCCTTGCTTCAGGTACTGCCTCAGTTCCTGACGGCGATGGCGGCAGCTCCAGCTGCCTTGAATTCGGTGATGCGTTCGCGCGGGGTTGAGTCGCTAACCAGCGCCTCCCCCACCAAAATGGCGTTGGCGCCGCTCGCGGCATAATGCGTGACGTCCTCAGCCGTCCGCACGCCTGACTCCGCAACAACCACTGCCTCAGCCGGAATCAAACCGGCCAGTGAACCGAAAACTGAGCGGTCGACGTCGAGCGTCTTCAGGTTACGGACGTTGACACCGATGATCTTGGCTTGCGCTGCAACAGCGCGCTCAATCTCCTCTTCGGTGTGCGTCTCCACCAGCACGTTCATGCCAAGCTCCTGGCTGAGTGCGCTGAAGTCAGCCAGCTCCGAGTCAGACAAGGCCGCAACGATCAGCAGAATGAGATCCGCACCATGGGCGCGGGCTTCCCAGATCTGGTACTCGTCCACCGTGAAGTCCTTGCGCAGCAAGGGAATATCGACGGCGGCACGTACGGCATCGAGATCTGCCAGCGATCCGCCGAAACGTCGTTTTTCGGTAAGGACGCTGATGACCGAAGCTCCGCCGTCTGCGTACTGCACCGCGAGGGACGCGGGATCGTCGATAGGTGCGAGGTCGCCCTTGGAGGGGCTACGACGCTTGATTTCAGCGATGACCTTGAGATCGTCACGATTCGAGGAGGGACCACCCAAGGCGGCCCAAGCGTCGCGCGCGGGCGCTGCGCCTGCAACGCGGTCCTTCAGCTCAACGAAGGACACAAGCCGACGGCGGGCCTCCATGTCCTCCTTGACACCGACGATGATGTCGTCAAGAACGGTCACGATTAGTGGCCGTTGTTCTGCAGCTTGCTGCCACCCACTCCATAGCCGGCCTTACGCATGGCCCAACCTACGATGAGGCCGGCCACCATGACCACAACGCCACCGATGAAGATGGGGGTGCTGGCGATGACGAAAGCAATGGAGGAAATCAGGGCGCCGACCAGCATCACAATCACGCAGGTCCAGGCAGCCGGGCTGTTACCGTGGCCGATGGCATCAGCGTGGCTGGCCATGGTGGAGGTAGCTTGGTTTGCGGACACTGTGGTTTTGCTCATGTGGAATCTCCTCAGGATGAATACTGCTTACATTCTGCCATTTATTGACGGCGGCCGGGACATCGTCCGACGTCAGGACCGGCGCCGGCACTTATGTTGCGCCAGACCGGCCCGAAAGATTGCTGGACGGCCTAGGTTGGGTCTTCACCCCGGGAAAGACTGTCCCAACTGTCGATCTCGTCCACTGGTCCGCTACCGCGTTCCTTGACGGCAGCGGCGTCGTACTTGGTCCGGGTTTTCCAATGCCGTCCCGCCAGCGGCAAGACCACCGCACAGACGGCGAGCAGGGCACCGGCCACGATTGCCAGGACAGGGAAGACCGTTGTGGCCACGCTCGCCTGACCTCCCGAGATGCCAGTTGCCGCAGCGATGGAACCCTGGGCTGCGCCGAGAGGATCGGACAGGACCGTGGCGGCTGCCAGGATTATCCCGGCAGCGGACAGGCCCAGGAGGCCCGCGATGATCCAGCGGGCGATCCGTCCTGCGATGGAAGCCGCCAACCCGCCGGCAAGCGCTACAAGTGCCAGTGCAGTAACTGCCGTGGCTGCCTTGCTGCCCTGAACGTGGAGGTCGCTGTTGGAGGCAGCCGTGGGATCAAGACGGACCTCGATCCAGGTCTGGGTGGTGGTTCCAAAGACGGCGAGTGCCAGGAGCGCCGTGGCCAGAACAAGGGTTGACTTCCGTGCCCAGCGCGGCGATGTGGTCGCCGTGGGTCCCGGTGCTTCAGCGGTCATGAGGCGGGAGTCCCGCCGTCGAGGATTCCTGCATCCGGCACCGTCTCGGCGGAAATGTTCTGCAGTGAACCGGCCGTGTGCACGGCCCGAAGCGGCGCGGCGGCTTTGTTCACAGTTTCAAGTGCTTCCGACGGCTTGTGTGAGTCAGCAACAATCCCGCCTCCGGCCTGCACGTAGGCACGGCCTTCCCGCAGCAACGCAGAACGGATGGCAATCGCCATGTCCATGTCACCGGCAAAGTCCAAGTAGCCCACGACGCCACCGTAGATACCACGGCGGTGGGGTTCGAGTTCGTCCAGGAGACGCAAGGCCCGAGGTTTCGGGGCACCGGAAAGGGTACCCGCGGGGAACGTTGCCTTGAGGACGTCGTAGGCTTTGGCATGCGGAGCCAATTCTCCCACCACGGTGGACACCAAGTGCATGATGTGGCTGAACCGCTCCACCTCCATGAACTGGGTGACGTCAACCGTGCCGGCCACGCACACCTTGGAGAGGTCGTTGCGTGAAAGGTCAACCAGCATGAGGTGCTCGGCCCGTTCCTTCTGGTCGGCCAACAGTTCCGTGGCCAGGGCTTTGTCAGCTTCAACAGTCTTGCCACGGGGACGCGATCCGGCGATGGGGTGCGTAATGACTTCCCCACCCGTTACCGTCACCAGCGCTTCCGGCGAGGAACCCACGATCGAGTACTCGCGACCGTCCGCATCTTCGAGGCTGAAGATGTACATGTACGGGCTCGGGTTGGTGTTGCGCAGCACGCGGTAAACGTCCAGGGGGTCTGCCTTGCACTCCATTTCGAAGCGGCGCGAAATAACTACCTGGAAGACCTCGCCATCGACGATCGCCTCCTTGCCGCGATCGATGGCTTCCAGGTACTTGGCCTCGTCCCAGCGCTCCTGCACGCTCGACGCAAAATCCAGTGCGGCCGGCTCCAGCACCGAGACCGGCTGGGCAACAGGTGTACTGACCTGGTCCAGCAGCGCTTTAACCCGCGCCACGGCGTCGTGCCAGGCGTCATCCACACGCTCCGAACTGTTGTCGAAGTTGATCGCGTTGGCAATCAGGAGGACAGTACCGTCCACATTGTCGTGCACTGCCATGTCGGTGACCAGGTTCAGTGCCATCTCAGGCAATTGGAGGTCGTCTTCCGGCGGTGCCGTCAGCTTTTCCCAATGGCGCACGGCTTCCCAGCCCAGGAAACCGACGAGGCCGGAAGTAAAGGGCGGCAGCCCTTCAAAACGATCTGTTTGCAGGGCTGCGATGGTGTCACGGACTGCTTCCACCGGATTGCCAGCCACTGGCACGCCGACTGGTGGCTCACCGATCCAGTGTGCCTGGCCATCCTTGGTGGTCAGCGTGGCGCGGGACTTGGCACCAATGAAGGAATAGCGCGACCAGGCCCCGCCAACGGCTGCCGACTCAAGGAGGAACGTTCCGGGCTGGCCCTTGGCGAGCTTACGGTACAGGCCGATGGGGGTCTCGGCGTCGGCCAGGACTTTGAGTCGGACAGGGATGACACGGCTGTGGACGGCGAGTTCGCGGAACTCTTCCAGGCCCGGGCTGATGATTCCAAGGTCCTGCATGGCTATTGTTCTCCGCCTTTGGTCTTAGGTGGTGCGTCAGGGAAACTAGGGGATGCCTTAATCGCGGTGGCCCGTTACGACCGAAAGGTCGCGCCCGTCGAAGCAGGTCCGGGTACCGGTGTGGCAGGCTGCGCCGATCTGGTCCACACGGACCAGGAGGGCATCGCCGTCGCAGTCAAGGGCGACTGACTTCACGAACTGTACGTGCCCGGAAGTGTCGCCCTTACGCCAGTATTCCTGGCGGGAGCGCGAGTAGAAGGTCACTCGTCCCGTGGTCATGGTGCGGCGGAGTGCCTCGTCATCCATCCAGCCCAGCATGAGGACCTCGTGGGTATCGTGCTGCTGGATGATGGCGGCTACAAGGCCTGCGGAGTCGCGTTTAAGGGCACTGGCGATCTCCTGCGGCAGGGTGTCCGCGGGGTCGCTGGAGAGCTCCACGGCGGGAGATGGACTGGGGGCGGACTGCTCTGACATCAGATCAAGTCTAGTGCCTTTGATGGGAGCCGTATTCTGCGGCGGTTCCACTGCGCAACCTTGCCCTGATCGTGCTAGTTTCACAAGTGATGCATTTCGTCGATCCTTCCCGAGAAGTACTGGCCGAAACCCTGCTGGCGGCCGGACCTGACTCCCCCACGCTCTGCCAAGGGTGGCTCACCCGGGATCTTGCGGCGCACCTTTACCTGCGCGAGCGTAAAGCGGCCGTGGGCATTGGCCTCCTGATCCCCAGCCTCGGCAAGGCTTCGGACAAAGCGACGGCCAAACTTGCCGCCAAGCTCAAGACCACTGACGACTACGCGGAACTCGTCAAAACGTTCCGCGCAGGTCCCCCAGCCCTTTCCCCTTTGAAGATCAAGGCGCTGGACGAAACGTCGAATCTCATCGAATATTTCGTCCACACCGAGGACATTCGCCGCGCAGGCGACCGTTGGGCGCCCCGGGCCCTTGACGAAGCGTACTCGGATGCATTGTGGGATGAACTGATCAAGCGGGCGGCTTTCCTTTACCGCGGCGTGGACCTCGGCATCGTTCTGGTGCGGCCTTCGGGTCCCCGGCACGTGGCCAAACGCGCTCCAGTGTCGGTAGCGATTGTCGGCGAGCCCGGCGAGCTGCTGATGCATGCCCATGGGCGCACAAGCCAAGCCCTCGTCACCTTCGAAGGCCAGCCGGACGCCGTCGCGCTTCTGCAAACTGCCGACATCGGACTTTAAACCAGCCAACACGGGGTCACTTACGGCCCATCATCCTTGCGGTGATGGGCTCTAAGTGACCCCGCGTTGCTTTTGGCGGAGCTACCGGACTTCGAAGCCAGCCTCGCGAATAGCCGCTTTGACTTGGGCGATCATGTCATCCGGACCGAAGTGGAACACCGAAGCTGCCAGCACGGCATCGGCTCCGGCTTCCACGGCTGGAGGGAAATGTGCGGGCTTTCCGGCACCACCGGAGGCAATGATCGGAATATTGACGGCCCCACGGACAAGGCGGATCAGTTCAAGGTCGAATCCGTCCTTGGTGCCGTCAGCGTCGATCGAATTCAGCAGGATTTCTCCCACACCCCGGTCCGCGGCTTCCTTGGCCCAGGCGATGGCGTCGATTCCCGTCCCGGTCCTGCCACCGTGGGTGGTGACTTCAAAACCGGACGACGTCGGGGCGTCGCCTTCGCGGGTTCGGCGTGCATCCACGGAGAGCACCAGGACCTGGGAGCCGAAATGGCGCGTGATTTCATCGATGACCTCAGGCCGGGCCACAGCGGCGGTGTTGATCGATGCCTTGTCAGCGCCGAAGCGCAGGAGCTTATCGACCTCCGCTACGCCCCGGACGCCGCCACCCACGGTCAGAGGGATAAAGACTTCCTCGGCCGTGCGGCGAACAACATCGAACGTGGTTTCACGGTTGCCCGATGATGCTGTGACATCCAGGAACGTCAGTTCATCGGCACCGCCATTGTCGTAGCGGTGGGCAAGTTCCACTGGGTCTCCGGCGTCCCTTAGTCCCTCGAAGTTGACGCCTTTGACCACGCGGCCGGCATCGACGTCCAGGCAGGGAATAACGCGTACGGCTACAGCCATCTGCTGCTCCTTAATTCTGCTGTGCGCTGCTCACGAATTCTGCGGTTCGCTGCTCAGGCGATCCGGTCAGATACGGCAAGCGTGGATGCTGCTGACCAGGATGGCGCGGGCGCCAAGATCGTACAGCTCATCCATGATGCGGTTGGTTTCCTTCTTGGGGACCATGGAACGCACGGCCACCCATTCCGAATCCCGCAGCGGGGAAACAGTGGGTGATTCAAGTCCGGGGGTGAGCGCCGCAGCGTCCTCCACCAGGTCCTTGCGGATGTCGTAATCCATCAGCACGTACTGCCGCGCCACAAGGACGCCCTGCAGGCGACGGATGAGGACGTCGATTTCCTTGGCCGTGCCATTCGCGGCACCACCGGGACCAGTGCGCTTGATCAGCACGGCCTCGGACTTAAGAATGGGATCGCCGAAGATCTCCATTCCGGCTGCCTTGAGGGTGTTGCCCGTCTCGACGACATCGGCGATGGCGTCCGCGACGCCGAGTCGCACTGATGACTCGACGGCGCCGTCCAGCCGGACCACCTTGGCGTTCACGCCCCGATCCGCGAGGTAATCGCGCAGGAGCCCGTCGTAGCTGGTGGCGAGGCGCTTGCCTTCGAGCTGTTCGACGCCGGTGAAGTCACCTACGGGGCCGGCGAAACGGAAGGTAGAAGGGGCAAAGCCCAAGGGAAGCAGTTCTTCGGCTTCCACCTTTGCGTCCAGCAGGAGGTCGCGTCCGGTGATTCCGACGTCCAGGGTTCCCTGGCCCACATACACCGCGATGTCGCGGGGGCGCAGGAAGAAGAACTCAATGTCATTGTCGGGATCGACCATGACCAGTTCGCGGGTGTCGCGGCGCTGGCGGTAGCCGGCCTCGGACAACATTGCAGAGGCGGCTTCTGACAGGGATCCCTTGTTGGGGACTGCTACACGGAGCATGGGGAGACTTTCTGTTTGGAATGGAGGTTTTCAGGCACTTCGGCCACGCAGCTGGCTCCTTATTGAAGACGGAGTGGCGTGGCTAGAGATGCTTGTAAACGTCTTCCAGGCTGAGGCCCTTGGCGAGCATGAGGACCTGCAGGTGGTACAGCAACTGGGAGATTTCCTCAGCAGCGGCTTCATCGGATTCGTACTCGGCGGCCATCCAGACTTCGGCGGCCTCTTCGACCACTTTCTTACCGATGCCATGGATTCCGGAGTCCAGTTCGGCAACCGTACGCGAGCCTGCCGGGCGGGTCGCTGCTTTCTCACTCAGTTCTGCGAACAGCGTCTCGAAATTCTTCACGCCCTACAGACTACTTGCTTAGGGGCTGGCACCGCTTGTTGGGGCGTTGCATGACGAAGGGGATGTGAGTGAAGACACACCCACATCCCCTTCAACGCCTGCTGACCCAGTGTCAGCTGTACCGCTTCAGCGTCAGCTGTACTGCTTCAGCGTCACTGCCGTGGCAAGGGCCGCGGTGACTGCCTCGTGCCCCTTGTCTTCGTTGGAACCCGGGAGGCCTGCGCGGTCCAAGCCCTGCTGCTCCGTATCGCAGGTCAGGACGCCGAACCCGACCGGAACGCCGGTGCGGACGCTGACATCGGTGAGTCCCGACGTCGCGGCCTGGCATACGTAGTCGAAGTGCGGCGTTCCGCCGCGGATAACAACACCGAGGGCCACGACGGCGTCGAAGTGCGGTGCGAGGCGGGCCGCGGCAACCGGGAGTTCGAAGCTGCCAGGGACGCGCAGCAGGGTGGGCTCGGCGATGCCGGCTTCCTTGGCCGCGCGGAGTGCACCATCAACCAGTCCATCCATGATCTGGGTATGCCAGCTCGCTGCCACAATGGCGAGCTTGAGCTGCGAGGTTTCCTCGGGCTTAAGGGTGGTGAGGTCGATAGTGGGTGCGCCGTGTCCGCTCATTGTTTGCTGGGATTCCGTTCAGTCTTGTTCGTTGTCAAAGGGGCTTCGGGATGGGGTCTTTCCGTTGCCGACGGGCTCGGTTTCGAGCGTCAGACGGTGATCCATCCGGTCTTTCTTGGTCTGCAGGTAGCGAAGGTTCTGTTCACGCGAAGGAACCTCGGTGGGAACCATTTCCACCACCGAGACGCCGGCCTGGGCCAGGCGGTTCTGCTTGTCCGGATTGTTGCTGAGCAGCCGAACCTCATGCAGGCCCATCTCGGCCAGAATCTGACCCGCGGCACTGTAGGAGCGTGCGTCTACCGGCAAGCCAAGCTGTTCGTTGGCCTCAACCGTGTCGAAACCGGCTTCCTGCAGCGCGTAAGCCTTGATTTTGTTGGCCAAGCCAATGCCGCGCCCTTCCTGGCCCCGCAAGTACAGGAGCGTCCCACCTTCAGCGTGGATGAGCTCCAGGGCAAAGGCCAATTGCTCGCCGCAATCGCAACGATAGGATCCGAAGACGTCGCCGGTAAGGCATTCGGAATGCAGGCGAACCAGTGGTGCCTGGCCATCCTTGGGCGGGTTGGGGGAACTGACGGCAAGATGTTCCACGCCCGTGACGTGATCCGTCCAAGCCTGGGCTACAAAGTCCCCAAAGGCGGTGGGCAGCTGGACAATCGGGCCGCCGCTCACCGGGTGGGGTGTGGGCTCGGTGTCGTCGCTGCTGCGCGTTGTCGATGCGGTCATCGCTTCTCCTCGTCTGCGACTGAAACGTGTGCCGTCTGGGACTCTACCGCGTCAACGTATGCCACCAGATCCTCAATGGAGATAAGGGGGCATCCGTGTTCCGCGGCGAAATCGCGCAGGCTGTCCAAGCGCATCATTTCACCATCGTCATGTACCAACTCAGCGATCACACCCACCGGAGCAAGTCCGGCAAGCCGACACAGATCCACGGCTGCTTCCGTGTGTCCCGGGCGTTCACGCACTCCTCCCTTAACCGCCCGCAGCGGGAAAATATGCCCGGGGCGGGTGATCGAGGACGGAGTGCTCTGCGGATCGGCGAGGATCCGGGCCGTCAATGCGCGGTCCGTGGCCGAAATACCAGTGCTCACTCCGATGGCGGCATCGCAGGAAACAGTGTAGGCAGTGCCTTTGGCGTCCTCATTGACTGCCACCATGGGCGGAAGCGCCAGGGCATCCGCGCGTTCCGCTTCAAGCGGAACGCATATGACGCCCGATGAATACCGGATGGTCCACCCCATGAGGGCGGGAGTGGCATGTTCGGCAGCGAAAATGATGTCGCCTTCGTTCTCGCGGTCTTCGTTGTCCACAACGATGACCGCCTGGCCGGCAGCCATCGCCGCGATTGCAGCTTCCACGGGATCCAGGCCTGTACGACCCGTCGCCGTCGAGACCGTCTTGGTTGGGGTGCTCATCGCGCAGCCTCCTGGTTTCCGGACGTTTCGTCGCTGGCCTTTTCCACGCTGGCGCGGTGCGCCGGGGAGCCCTGCGGAGCGAAGGACAGGAGCCTCTCGGTGTACTTGGCAAGTACATCCACTTCCAGGTTCACCCGTGCACCAACAGGCTTCGCCCCCAGGCCTGTCTCCTCCAGAGTCGTAGGGATGAGGCCTACTTCGAACCAGGGCGACGCTTCAGTTGCGGCGCTCACGGCCGTCACGGTCAGTGAAACACCGTCGACGGCGATCGACCCCTTCTCGGCGATGTAGCGTGCAAGCGGCCCAGGGACGCCAAACCGCAAACGGTCCCAGTTGCCCAGCGGCTCACGTTCCAGCAGCTCACCCACGCCGTCAACATGTCCTTGGACCACGTGGCCGTCGAGGCGCCCACCAGCAGGGACGCACCGCTCAAGGTTTACGGTATCGCCCTCGGCCAATTCGCCGATGGTGGTTCGGACCAGGGTCTCCCCCATGACGTCGACGCTGAAATCCTGGCCGTCAATCCGGGTTGCGGTGAGGCAGACTCCATTGACTGCGATGGAGCCTCCCAAGGCTAGGCCCTCGGTGCTGGTCGGGGCTTTCAGCCGCAACGTCGCGCTGGCATCGCCGTCGCGGGCAATACCCAGGACGGTGCCCTGTTCGGCAACGATTCCGGTAAACATCAGTGTCCTCCTGTGACGTATTCCGCAGCTTCACTGCGCGGAATGGAATTCTTGGTTGTGCTGGCCGCTGGTGTAGTGGCCGCTGATCGCATTGACCGCAAGTGCAGCCGAAGGTCGTTGCCGAGGTTCTGTACAGCCCCGCCACCAGCCTCGTCCCAGGCCCAGTGTTGGGCATCGGCCAACGTGGTAATGCCGAGGTCGTTCAGCGCAGGCGTTCCGGATCCTAAAAGGGTCGGAGCTAGATAGACAATCAGTTCGTCCACCAATCCAGCAGCAAGGAACGTACTGAGGATGCTGGAGCCGCCTTCCACCATGACGTGCCTGACGCCTTGGTGGAACAGTTGGCTGAGCGCTTCCGCCGGATCCCTGGTTTTGAGGTGAACAAAAAGGCCGTCGGTTCCGCGTACCGCCGCATCTTCGGGAACATCCCTCAAACCCATGACGGCGCGGAGTGGCTGGCGCTCAGCCAGGCTGCCGTCGGATGCCCGGGCCGTCAGACGGGGGTCGTCGATAAGTACCGTGCCAGTGCCCACCAGGATGGCATCGATGAGGCCACGCAATCCGTGATTGTCCGCGAGGGACTCGGGACTGGAGATCCACTGGCTGGTACCGTCCACTGCAGCGATGCGGCTGTCCAGCGTCTGGGCGATGTGCAAGGTCACGAACGGACGTTTGGTTGCGACGGCGTCGAACCATTCTCTGTTGAGATTAAGCGCTTGGTCGGCGGCGAGCCCGGATTCGACGTCGACTCCCGCTGCTTGCAGGGTACGGGCGCCGCCCGCTGCGGGATCGTGGGGATCATCGACGGCGTAAATCACCTTGGAGATCCCGGCCTCAATGATGGCCTGTGCGCAGGGACCGGTGCGGCCCACGTGGTTGCAGGGCTCCAGGGTGACCACCATAGTGGTTCCTGCGAGATCCACGCCCTGACGGCGTGCCTCAAGAATGGCATCTGCCTCGGCGTGGGCTGTGCCGGCTCCCCGATGGTAGCCAACGGCGAGCTGTTCTCCACCGGGACTGAGTACAACGGCGCCCACCAACGGGTTGGCTCCACGCGGCCCGCCCAACGCCGCTGCAAGGGCCACATCCATAGCCGCAGTCTCGGCGGCATTGAAGAATTTGGGGTTCAGGGTCACGGAGCGACTCCTACAACAGCCGGAGCAGGGCTGGCCGAGGCACGTTCGCGCTTCTCTGCGCGCCACCACACGAAGAAACCGGTCAACGTAAAGAAGCCATAGAAGAGGTACATGACGGCACTGGCATAGTATCCGGCGCTGAAGAGCAATGGGACGCCAACAATGTCAACGGCTACCCAGATGAGCCAGAACTCCGTCCATCCCCGGGCCATACCGTAGGTCGCCAGCAGGGAACCTGTGAATGTCCAAGCATCAGCCCATACGGGCGGGTAGGAACCCAGCGCGTCGAAGAGAGGTGTCAGGGCGGCCGTTCCAGCCACCATTGCCGCAAGGAGGGCGATGCGGACTTTGTTACTGGCCCAGCCCGGGACGATTGCGCGTCCCTGGGTGCTGCCCTGGCGGCCTTGCTGCCAGCGGAACCAACCGTAGACGGCGACGGCTATGAACATGATCTGCCGTGCGGCCTGTCCCCATAGGGTTGCGGGGGCGGCTGCGCCGAAAACGTTGCCAAGGAAGACCGTGAGCAGGAGGATATTCCCCACGATGCCGACAGGCCACGCCCAGACTTTGCGGCGCATTCCGCCGAGGGCGCTGGCGAGCCCAAAGATGTTGCCAAGCACTTCGCGTAAAACAAGCGCAGATCCTCCAACGGGAATCTGTGCTTCGAAGAGCCATCGCAGAAAGTCCATGCCGTTCCTTCCCAGTAAGCCGCGATGGCTCCGGGGGTGTACGACAGCGCACTGCGCGGATCCCTAAGGACGCACACAGCATGACTGTACGTGCTTCTCCCATCCAGACTTTAACTGTCGGTACCGGAATTCCACCGGTTCAACCGTTTGCCAGCGGTTTCCAATTATTTGGATCCCAAGGCGCGCGGGTCGCGGACTATAACCGCCGGTTCGGACTTACACCGACCCCGGAGCACGTATGTGTGTTGCTATTCTGCCACAACTGCGGAAATGCCTGAGCTATTCCCCGCAATCTTCGTAACATCTGATGACGGTCGTCACGGTTTGGCCGAGCCGTCCGCCATTGCGGCCTTGGACCCGGCCGCACGGAGCCGATCGATTGCCGCGGCAGGGTCTTCATCCCCGTACACAGCTGAGCCTGCCACGAAGACATTCGCGCCGGCTTCAGCTGCGCGAAGGATGGTTTCCTCAGTGATCCCGCCATCCACCTGAATGGCCACGCCGATTCCGGATCCGTCAATGGCTGCGCGGGCGCGGCGGATCTTGGGCAAGGTGATGTCCAGGAAGGACTGGCCCCCAAAGCCCGGCTCAACGGTCATGATCAGGAGCATGTCCAGTTCGCTGAGCATGTCCAAATACGGCTCAATCGGAGTGGCGGGCCGCAATGCCATACCCGCTTTTGAACCGCGGGCCCGCAGTTCACGGGCAAGCTTGACAGGCGCCATGGCAGCCTCGACATGAAACGTCACCGACGCGAGGCCTGCGTCCGCATAGGCAGGTGCCCACCGGTCAGCGTCTGAAATCATCAAGTGTGCGTCCAAGGGAACCGGGCTGACAGCTTGGATCCGCTGCACCACCGGCAAGCCAAGCGTCAGGTTGGGAACGAAGTGGTTGTCCATGACATCCACGTGCACGGCATCGGCATTGCCGATGCGCCGCAGCTCCGCCTCAAGGTTGACGAAGTCTGCGGACAGGATGCTCGGGTTGATACAGCACTGAGACAAGGCAGCCCCTTTGGGTCAGTTGTTTATCGATTGTGGTCAAACGAGGTGGCGGCGGGCTAGGACTTTTGCGGAGCCAGGACTTTTTGGGACCCGGGAATTTTGGCGGAGCCAGGACTTTTTGTGGATCTAGGACTTTTTGCGGATGAGCGCCATGAACATGGCATCCGTGTGGTGCACGTGCGGCCAAAGCTGGGCCGTAAGCTCGTGCCCGGCCCCCAGGCCTCCGGTGAGGCTGACAGCGTCCAGCGCCTGACCGGCGTCGAGCATCTCAAGGTCATCACGCTTTCCCATGACGTCACCCACAACGGCCGTGGTTTCCGCCGGGTGCGGTGAGCACGTCACGTATGCCACCACGCCACCGGGCTTGACGGCATCGATGGCGGACGTCAGCAGTTCACGCTGCAGCGGACCGAGGTCCGCGATGTCCTTAGGTGCCCGGCGCCACCGCGATTCGGGACGCCTGCGCAAGGCACCAAGACCACTGCAGGGGACGTCCACCAATACACGGTCAAAGGATTCGGGCTGTTCGCCGCCAAGCTCCCGTCCATCACCGGTCCGCACCGTCCAGGATTCGCCAGGCACCGCAGACAGCGCCTGCTGGACCAGCTTGGCGCGGTGCGGGGCGGGCTCGTTGGCCACCAAGGTGGCACCATCGCGGTGAGCCAACGCGGCAAGCAACGCAGCTTTACCTCCCGGACCTGCGCACAAGTCCAGCCAGCGCTCTCCGTCCCGGGCAGGGGCGCCGAGATCGACGCTTGCAACGGCGCGGGCTACGAGTTGGGAGCCAACATCCTGAACGCGGGTGGTGCCCTTCCGGACGGACTCGAGCCGGCCAAGGTCGCCACCGGCCGACAGCGCGGAGTCCTCTACCAGCTCTCCGGCTGTAGCCCCGTTCTCGAAAGCTTCATCAAGGTTCCCCAGCCCTGGCAGAGCCACCAGATTAACCACAGGCGCGGCGTTGTCTGCCTCCAGCAGGGCGTCAATCTCGGTTTTGGATCTCCCATGGTTCACCAGCGACTGGCGCAGTGCGCGGACGATCCATTCCGGGTGGGCGTGACGCAGCGCAGCAATCCTGGTCTCGTCAGTCTCCTGCTCCAGCAGGATGTCCAGCCACTCAACCATGGTGTGCGCGGTGACTTTGCGCAGGACGGCGTTGATGAGCGCCGACGGCCCAGCGCCGATGACCGCGCGGGCGAGGCCCACGGTTTGGTCCAGCGCAGCATGGGCCGGAACGCGCATGGAAAGCAGCTGATGTGCGCCGATGCGTAGGGCATCAAGGATCGCCGGATCGAGTTGCTCGAGGGGCCTGTCCACGCAGCGGGCCAGGATGGCATCGTAAGTGCCCTGTCCTCGCAAAGCACCGTAGCTCAGCTCGGTTGCAAAACCGGCGTCGCGGCGGTCCAGCCGGTGTTCCCGGATTCTGGCGGGCAGGACAAGATTCGCGTACGCGTCTTCCGATGCGACTGCACGGAGGACTTCGTAAGCTACCAAGCGTGCAGGATCAGCACGCCGCGTGCGTTGGGATGGAGCGTTGTTGGAGTAGCCCCTCTGGGGGCCCCTGTTTCGTTCCCTGCCCTGGGCATTGCGCTTGCTGTCGCTGCGGCCTCCACGATTGGCGTGTCCGCCACCGTCCCGGCTCCCGCTGTTG
This sequence comes from Paenarthrobacter aromaticivorans, assembly GCF_019038615.1. Lineage (NCBI taxonomy): Bacteria > Bacillati > Actinomycetota > Actinomycetes > Micrococcales > Micrococcaceae > Paenarthrobacter > Paenarthrobacter aromaticivorans. The sequence continues at coordinate 203,200 of NZ_JAHOPC010000002.1, read as the reverse complement.
TTGGGGCCTCGCCGGCCGGACTCGCTCATTGAAATACCACTTTCTCAGGTGCAGCCAAGCCGCGGGCCCAGTCGGCCGGCGACATCATCTTTTTGCCGGCGGGTTGAATCCGCCCCAATTCCACTGCATGGGAACCGGTGCCTACCAGCACTGATTTTCCATCCACGCGGATGGCTCCGGGAGCAATGTCCTTGACGTCGGGCCGGAGCCCCACGGGTTCAAGCTTGATCCTTTGACCCTCCAGCGTTGTCCAGGCGCCGGGCTCGGGCGTAACGCCACGCGCCCTTCGATTCAGGGCAAGGGCCGGCTGCTGCCAGTCCAACCGTCCGTCCTCGAGCGACAGCTTAGGGGCCAAGGAAACCTCGCCGGTCTGCGGCTGCGGTGCCGCCTGACCGGCGTCGACGGCGGAAAGCGTCTGGCTGAGCAGGACGGCGCCGCTCAGTGAGAGACGCTCCAGAAGATCGCCAGCAGTGTCATCCGGCCGCACGGTTTCGGTTAGCGTTCCAAAAACCGGGCCGGTATCCAGCCCTTCTTCCAGCTGGAAGGTAGCCGCCCCAGTGACGTCGTCACCTGCGATGATGGAGCGCTGCACGGGCGCAGCGCCACGCCATGCGGGCAGAAGCGAGAAGTGGAGATTGACCCAGCCATGCCGCGGAACGCCCAGGGCAGCGCGAGGCACGATCCCTCCATAAGCAACGATGGCGGCTACATCTGGAGCAATTTCAGCAATTCGAGCCGTAGTGTCAGCATCCACCTTGGCAGCGCGAATGACCTCGATACCAAGTTCTTCTGCTCGGGCGGCAACCGGTGAGGGTGTGAGGACACGTTTGCGTCCCAACGGTGCGTCCGGGCGGGTCAGGACTGCAACGACGTCGAACCCGGCCTTCACCAAGGCGTCCAAGGATGGGACGGCGACTGCCGGAGTTCCTGCAAAGAGGACCCTCACTCGGGAGCCCCGAAACTGCCGCCACCAAAGCTGGAACCAACAGAGCTTGCCCGCTTGGATGTGGTCTGCTCAGTCACAGCGTGGTAGTTGGCGTTTCGGATGGCACGCAGCGCGGCTTTTCGGTCTTCGCCCTCAAGCCTGTCTGTATAGAGGACGCCGTCCAGGTGATCATTCTCGTGCTGGAAGCAACGTGCCAACATACCTTCGGCCTCAACCTCCACAGGATTGCCATTGAGATCCACACCCGTGGCGCGCGTTGCGCGGCGACGGCGCACGGGGAAACCAAGGCCGGGTATGGAGAGGCAGCCCTCAACTTCGTCCGGTTGGAAGTCTTCACTGTTTTCCAGGACCGGGTTAATGATGTGTCCCTCTTCACCACCAATGCGATAGGTGAAGACGCGCTTACTGACGCCCACCTGGGGAGCGGCAAGGCCAGCTCCTTCCACGTCCTCCATGGTTTCCATCATGTCTGCTACCAGCTTGGCGAGCTCCGGACCGAATTCAGTGACGGGATCGGCTACGGTGCGCAACACCGGATCCCCAATGATTCGGATACTCAAAATTGCCATCTGCTGTCAGTCCTCACGATCGTCACACTCTGGTCCGGCTGTTGCGGAGCCTAAGCCAGTTTAGTTGAGTGCAGGCTGCTGCCGCTGTCCCCGGCCCCAGCGCCTGCCGGCACCAGCGACGCGGACTCCACTGACGGTGACACGAACGACGGCGGCGGGACGGGCATGAGTGCCTGCCCAGCCGCAGTTACATCGGCTGACATCTCCCAGACGCGCCTCAGAGCACAGAACTTCCACCAATGATGCTTAAGGACGTCCGGGTTGGCTCGTTGAGGCCTAACTTCCGTTTCTCCGATGGCGACGGCGAGCAGCATTGGATTCTGACCAAACTTCCATGGCTCCCACTCCCCCGCTACCGGGTCCACGAGGCTTTCTTCTGCCTTCATCCCGGCCACGAGCTGCATCACGACTTTGTCATCGAGGGCTTTGACCGTGCCATCGCGGGTGGTGCCCTTGGTCTTGTAATCGATCAGGCAGATGCGCCCGTTAATCCGCGCAACGAGGTCCAGCGTGCCGGCATAGCCAACGGTCTTGTTCCAGACAGTGATTTCCGGAGCCAGCGGCTCCACCCTGTACAGCTCCCACCATTCGTCGAAGCGGGCTGCAAAGGCCTGCTCACCATGGGAGGCAAGCTCATCGCGGCATTCCTGCATCCGATGCGGACGACCCAGGGCGCGCAAGGCTACCTGCTCGCAGTAATTGTGGACGCGATCGCCTCTTGCCGCAGCCTGGTCCCTGTAGGCCTCCGCTGCTTTGGAGGCCTTGTTGACCGCCTGCCGGATCTTCGCAGGGCTGCCAAGCAAGGCTGGAAGTTCGGGATCTGCGGCCAAGCTGCTTGCTCCCATATAACTGAACCATCCGTCCAGGGAGTGCGCCTGCTGCCCTATCACCGTGGTGATGGAGGGGACAGAGAATTGCTCCGTTGTGGAGCGGGCGTACATTCGTCCGTAGTCGGTAGCGTGGGCAAGAAGTGGAGCTGTCATATAAAGACTCTGACATAGAGCACCGACAGAATTCCCCTCAGCTGCCAGGCGTGCCTGCCCTGGCAGCGCTAATCCAACCTTCGGTGGGCCGTTCCCCGAAGATCATGGCCGCCTGTTCAGCCGGCAGGCGGGCGAGCTTTGCCGCGAGGATGGGCGACGTCGTGGCCAGCTCTTCGAAATCGGGTTTGACGTCTTCGGCTTCCTTTGATTCCTTCATGCTGTTGCTGTGCAAAGGGAGACAGGTTCGTGACGCCGCTCTGGGCGCTGACCGGACCACGGCAAAGCAGCAGTTGACCATCGACCAGGCGGCGGCAGTTCTGAAGACTGAAATGGGGAATGCAAGTGGGGAAGAGCGCGTGGTTGGCGTTCTTCCCCACTTGGGTTTGCTGCGGGGGCCGCGGGTAGCGGCCCCCGCAGTGTTGTGTACCGGTTGGTGGTGTGTACCGGTTGGTGCTGGTGTTAGTTGTTGCTGGTGCGGCGGTTGCGGAGGAACATCAGGGCTGCGCCGACGACGAGGAGGGCACCGGCTGCGTAGAGGATGCCGGTTCCGACGCCACCGGTCAGGGGCAGTTCGAAGCCGCTGTTGGAGGGGATATTCTTCACTTCCAGGTCGATCCCGACCGTGGTGGTAGTGCTGTTGATCAGGAAGGACACCGGCTCGGCGAGCAGTTCATAGCCTGCCGGGGCGGTGGTCTCCACCAGGTAGTACGTGCGGTAGTCCGGGCTTCCGGGTGCCACGGCGGCGCCGTTGGCCCAGTCGGAGTACCGCAGTCCCGAGATCGTGAGCGTGCCGTCAGCGGCGACGGTGAAGACCGTCTGGCCGTTGAGGTCTACAGGGTTCGTTCCGGCGTTGGCGTCGGCTTCGTTGGTGTAGACGGAGAACGCGGCACCGGCCAGGGCTGCACCGTTTTCGTTGACTTTCTGCAGGGTCATTTCGCCCCACTTGGTCACGACCGGGGGCGTGACCGTCGGGCCGCCGGGCTGGCCCGGTGCGATGGTGAAGCTGGAAGCGTTCGGGTAGACGAGGGCTTCGTTTTCGATTTCACCGATGGTGTTGACCTTGGTGTTCACCACCACCTGCACGCGGGTGCCGGTGTGTGCTGCCAGTTTGGTGCGGCCGGCGTCGGTGAAGATGACCGAGACGGTGTTGGTCGCGGCGTCGAAGTTCACGGTGTAGTCCGTGCCCGCCGTGATGGGCGTGCCGTCAACGAGGGTCGCGGACGCGCCGATGTAGGTCAGTTTCTGGTCCAGGACGTCCACGATCTTGTAACCATCGATGGTGGTTTCGTTGGGGATGTCACCGGTGATGGTGAAGTCGATCTGGTCCCCGAGCTTGACGTCCGGGGCGTCCGTGACGGTCTTTTCAGCACCCGTGATGGAGTTCTTCGGGTAGACGTGGACGTCGTAGATCCAGTTGTCCTTGTTATCCGGGTCCGTCAACGGCACGGAGACCAGGAACGGGGCCGAGGGTGTCACACCGGCCGGGTAGTTCGTTTCCGTCACCAGGTACAGGCCCACGGGCAGTCCGGTGAAACCGGCGGTCCCGGCAGTATCGGTGGTCTTCGCCTGGGCAGTGCCCAGGGTGTAGCCGGCGCCGGTGATCGAGGCTTCGGGGTTGGCCGGGTCGAAGATGCTGGAGAGGTTGTGCGCCGCGTCCCAGCCGGCGTTGGTGGACAGGTCAATGGTGTTGACCTGCTCGATGGTGAACTCGACACCGGCCAACGCTGTCAGGCCGGTGGTGTCCACGGACGTGCCGTTGTTCGGCAGGCCCGTGGGGGTGGCGGGGCGTTCGAACTTGTGGACCGTGATGGAACCGGTCGTGTCCCCGTCGACCAGGGGCGCGGCCGAAGCCGGGGCCACGGAGAAGGACATCGCCAACACCGCCCCCGCGATCGTGGCGGCGGCGGTCTTCCAAAGCCGCCCGGAATTGTGATGACTCACAGTGTTTTCCTCTTTCATAGTGATGGTTTTTCATCGTGGTGGTGCTCGGACATGGACATGCACCGCCCGGGGCCCCGCAACACGCACGGGGCCTGGGGGAACTCTTCTAGGTAGTGATCGACTCGTGCCCGGTAGTGGTGGATTCGTGCCCGGTAGTGGTGGATTCGTGCCCGGTAGTGGTGGATTCGTGCCGGGTAGTAGTGGTCTCGTGCCGGCGGCGGTTGGCGACCAAGGCAAGTGCGAGGGCGCCCAGCAGCAGGGCTGATCCTGCGGTGGTGAACGGCCACCAGCCAATGCCGCCGGACTCCGGAAGCTTCAGGGCCGGCACGTCCCGGACCGTGAGGAGGTAGATCCCGTCACCGTCGGCGTCGGTGCTGGTAACTACCCCACCCCCGGTGCCTTGTCCCAGGGAGCCTTGGTCCAGGGTCACGGCGCCGGTGGTGGCGATGGTGAATTGCACCGGTTCGGCCAGGAGGCTGAATCCGTCCGGGGCCGTGGTTTCTTCGAGCCAGTACGTTCCGGGTTGGATTCCTTCGAGTTGGAACCGGCCGATTTGTCCCGTCACGGCGGTGACGGCCGGGCTGGCCAGGACGGTGCCGGGGGTGCCGCTGCTGTCGGCATGTACTGCCCACGTCGATCCCGCCATGGGAACCCAGGTGGATCCAGACGATTCGCCGATCTTCTCGATCAGGACCTTCGCCGGGGTGTGGTGGGTGGTGGTGCAATCAGGACCGGGCCCGCTGGAGCTTGGTGCGCAGGTCTGCGGTGGCGTGGTGGTGGAGGTGCCCGTCACCACGTTCACCAGCTGCGCGTTCCACGCGCCGGACTTGACCACCACGCTGTACTTCAACGTGGCCGTCTGGCCGGCCGGTAAGGTGAAGGCCTGCGTGGTCAACAGGGTGGACGGCGGCACCGGATTCGCGACAGCAACGGGTGTTCCCGCGCCGATTGTCAGGGTTGCTGAACCGGACACGAACGTCGCATCATCGAGGACCTCTGCCAGGTTGTCCTTCAGCACGACCCCGGTGATGGTGCCGCTGATACTGCTCGCCGTCACCGTGTACACGATGGTTTGGCCCGGGCTGACGGACTGGTCCGCGGGAACCGACCCGTTGAACGTGGCGCTCTTCTTGATCTTCCACCCAGCAGGTGCGGTGACCTGCGCGTCGTCGCTCGCCGAGACGGGCAAACCCAGGGGCGGGTTCCCGGTGACCTTCGCCGTGTTGGTCAGCAACCCCGTGGTGACATCCGGCGCCGTGACCACATACGTCGCGGTCGCGGTCACTGACTGCCCCGGCAAAAGGATGCCCGGAAGGCCAGGCCAGGCATAGGACAGCGCCGACATCGTGCCCGTCCCGGAGAACTGCGTCTCGGTGATGACCACGCCGGACAAGGTCACGTTTCCCGTGTTCTTGGCAACGAACGTATACGTGGCCGTTTCACCGGCCACCAGGGTGGTCTTGTTCACCGTCTTGACCAGGGTGATGGCCGGAGCGGCGGCAGGAGCAACGGTGAAGATGTAGTCTTCCACTTCCCCGGAATTGGATGCACCGATCGGGACCTGGACCTGGGCGGTGGTGTAACCGATCCGGAACCGCGCATACGTCGTCCCTGCTGTCACCCCGGTAGGGACAACCCAGGTCAGCGTGGCGGTGGTGGCGCCGGCGGCGAACGTGGCACAGGCCCGCTCAGCAGTGTTGTCGAACATCCCGTTCTTGTTCAGATCAATCCACCCGCAGGTGGTACCGGGCTTGCTGGCGCCACTGATGGCCACGGTCGTGGAGTAGCTGGTAGCACCCAGTGTCATCGGAGCCAGAACCACGCCGTCGTCCATCAGGTCCAGCAACGCCGTGGCACCGGCGTTCGGCGAAACCGTGCCGTTGGCCACAGTCGCGTTGTCCTCCGTGACATTCGCACCCAACGTCACATCCGACAGATCCGCCCGCGCAGCATTGCCCTGATCATAAGTAGGAGGCGCATCACCGAAATCCTGCGGGACGGTCATCGCCATGACGAAGTTGTCCGCGTTATGGTTTGGATCTTGGGCGTCGTTGATCGTGTATGGCGGAAGCGCGCTGGTGGTCTGGACGAAGATCGCGCTGATATCGAACGTCAACGAGGTCACAATGCCATTGATACGGACCGATCCACAGGCCGCAGTCGCTTGGGCATTCACGGGCTGAGGATTGTCCGTTTGGGTGGTCGTCTCGCACCGAGTACCCGCGTTGTCGTTAGTGGCCGTAATGGCATTTCCCGACACACTAAGATTCCCGCCCGAGAGCTTGGTCATGGTCAAACCCGTGGTTGCGAGATTCAACACGGCGTGGAGCTGGGACTGGCGGTCGACAGGTCCTTTCTTGTTTTCGTACCAAGTCACGTTTCCACCGATGCCAGCGATGTTGAGCACAGGATTCCTCACGGGCTGGCTAAACGCGATCGTGACCGTCCCCAAGCCGCTGCAGGGACCGGTTGCCGCGCAATTATTGACCGCGTTCGTTGCGAATTCAACAGCCGGGGCCCCGGTCCCTATGTTTTGTGAGAAATCAGAGGCCACAAATCCACGGCTACCCATCGTTGACTGCCCCACGAGGTCAGTCAGTCCGGATTGATCATAGGTGGCCGTAAGACCGGATCCTGGCATCGTCAAAATAGCCGCTCCGCCGGTAACGTCTGCCTGGTTGGTTGCTACTTCGTAGGCGTGAGCTGATGGACTTAGGCGGAGCACCCCCATTGAAAGTGCGCCACAAACGACCACTAATACGGCGACGAAGGCTGTTATTTTCCCAAGCAGATACTTCAAGGGATTCTCTCCAATGAACAGTGACCGACAGACCCCACAGCCGACGGCCAAACATATGTTGCGGAGACTGACCGGTTGCGTCCGGCAAGGTCGGTCTCCAGTCAAAGGAGTGCGGGAATGGAAAAGTTCATGTCGCAGAAATCGAGAAACTCTTTGCGAGAAAGCTCTCGGGGCTCCTACAGGGAAGGAGGCGGGCCGGAGCTAGGACCTTGGATTTAGCAAGGGGAAGGATCCGCTCTGGCTGACCTTCATTGGCCCCTCCGTCGCGAGTTCTCGAACGACTGGGCGTGATAACTTCATCAATTGCGCGCAGGCTGGTCCGATGGGGGAAATGGAGCATGGTCAAGCCGATGGGCAGCGGGGCGAGGCACGGTCGGCGTCGGTCGCCGTTGCGGTCCTCTATGTAGCCAGGATCGTTACTTGTCTCATGATCATCGGTGGGCTCGGCCTGGCTATCTGGATGTACGTGTGGCTCCGGGAAGTGATCGCGACGTACCCAGCCCAGCCTGACAATGACGTAACACGCGGGTTCTTCATCGGCATGGCCGGCGGCCTTGGAATAGCGGGACTCTCCGTCCTGGCTCTTGTGGGATTGAGCCGCGGAAGGCGCTGGGGCGGCATTGTTGATGTGCTCCAGTGGGTTGTCATTTGGCTCCCCTTCTGGTTTGGCCTTCAACAGTTCTCAGCTGATGCCTTCGCGATCTCAACGACCGTATCTCTGGTGGGTGCGCTGGTGGGCGTGCTGGCATTCGTTGCTGCGCCGCGAGGCCGCCTCCCCAAGTGAAGGCTCGGAGGAAGGCGAAGTCCACGGCATGAGCATTAAGAACGAATGCAATCGGCTCGACTACGAGACCCGCACATGGCTCTTGTACGAGGAGACGGCGGTGACTTAATCACCACAGAACTGGGAGCGACTCCGTGGTGCAGTCCTGCCTGGCCTGCGGGCAACGCACATCTCGATCAGCCTGAAATAGTTAACTCGCGGATTCGTGAATGGCGGTGGGCGGCCTCTGCGATGCGACGCTCTGGAAACATTCCACGGGACCGGCGATACGTATGACAGCCCTCACGATTGGCTGCGTTTTCAACAATGGCCTGCCCATTCATATCGGCGCGGCACTTCCTGGGCACGCAAACCTGCGGAACACCCGCGGGTACGTTGCCGTGTTCGATGAGGACGAGGTCCGCCACTACCAGATGCACATCGCCCGGCGGAGAGCCCTGCGGCCCGACCACGAATACCGCCTGGTAACCGGTGCGGAATGGGAGGAATTCGAAGAACACTTTGACAAGCGCAAGGTCGAACTTGGCGCCTGCGGCCGACCCTACGGCGCTCCTTGCGCCCATGAACACGCCTGCGTCCGCTGTCCCATGCTCCACGTGGAGCCGCGGATGATCGCCAGGCTCGACGACCTGGAGGCTGACCTAATCACCAGGCGGGAACGGGCCGAGAAGGAAGGAAAGAGCGGGGAGGTGGACGGACTAGAACTTACCCCGGGACGCCTCCACGACAAACATAGCCGCGCGATGCGGCTGCAGACGCAGAACCCCACGGCCCTGCACGTCCAAGGCAGTGATCCGTTCCGCAGCGGACTCATCCGTCTGCTGGCGGTCAGCTAACTGCGGCTCCTAACTAACGATGACCAGCGGGGCTGTCGTATTGCCGCTCATGGTGCGTCTACGATCTCGACTGGTCTTCTGTCCCTCAAACTGGGCCAGTTCCTCGACCGCGGCGTCGAACCGCGAGCGGCTGCCGGACTCACCGAGGGATGCCCTCCCGGTACCCCTATTCACCAGCGCTCCCTCATTCGCGCCGTTGATGGTCCTCTGGATGATCGAGGGCGCCGGCTGCCTCGCGGCCGACACTGACTTTTGCCTCACCAACGAAAAGAAGGAGGATTCATGTCACACGGCACTTCCGTGTCCACTGAAAGCGCGGCACAGAGACCGGGCGACGACGAACACGTCCCCGCGCGTTGGCAAGGCATCTTCGCGATGTCCCTGTGCGTCTTCGTGCTGATCGCATCCGAGTTCATGCCTGTCAGCCTTCTCACGCCAATGGCGTCCGAGCTACAGGTCACCAAGGGGATGATCGGGCAAGGTATCGCGATCTCCGGTGTGCTTGTCGTTCTGACGAACCTGTCAACCTCCACCCCGGCCGGCCGAATGAACCAGAAGACGCTGCTGCTTGGCCTGACGGTACTGATGGCCGTCTCCGGCGCTCTGGTCGCCCTGGCGCCGGATTACCTGCCCTACATGATCGGCCGAGCGCTCATCGGAGTGGTTATAGGCGGATTCTGGTCCATGTCTGCGGCCACCGCCATGAGCCTGGTGCCGGCTCATCGGGTACCGCGCGCATCGGCGATCTTCAATATCGGCAATGCCCTGGCCACCGTTTTGGCACCGCCTCTGGGAAGCTACCTGGGCTCGATCATAGGATGGCGTGGAGCCTTCTTCTGCCTGGTACAGGTGGCAGCGATCGCCCTGATCTGGCAGTGGATCAGCCTGCCTTCCATGGAGGTTCGGCGGCCCTCTGCACCATCAGGCAGCATCTTCACGATCTTCACAGGGCTCAAGAGCCCGCCCCTGACCTGGGGCATGTCCGCCTGCGCTGTCTTCTTCACGGGGCCGTTCGTCCTGTTCACCTACATCCGGCCCTTCCTGGAGACCGTGACCCGGGTCGGAGCGACAACGATTTCTCTGGTTCTGCTTGTCATGGGAGTGGCAGGCTTTGCCGGTACCGGTCGGGGCGCGGTAATGATGCCGGTGGGTACTCGGACAATATCGACTGGACCAGTTGTCAGGACTCGTCCTGCTGCCGATAATTCACACCATGATTCGTTTCGAGAACTCAGTCACCGTAGATCGTGATCCGACCATCGTCTTCAACTTCGTGGTGAATTTCGAAACCCTGCCCAAGTACGACCGGTATGTAATCAGCGCACAGAAGACATCGACCGGTCCCATCGGCGTCGGGTCCACCTGGACACACATCCGCACGCAGGGCCCTCAGAAGATCGTGGCACCGATCACGCTGACGGAGTTCGATCCGCCCCGCCGGTTTGTGATGGAGAGCGGGTCGGGGGGCTTCGAGGTTCGGTCAACGATGACGTTCGAGCCGTCTGGCGACGGGGTTACCAAGGTAACGGAAGTCCTGGAAATGAAGACCAAGGGCTTGACCCGCCTATTCGAACCTATGATCAAGCGCCAGGTTCCCAAGCAAGGTTCGGAAGTCCACGATCGCCTGAAAGAAGTGATAGAGGCTCTTCCGACGAGTTGACGTAGGTCGGCCGAGGCGACGAGGTGCACCGGGGCTCCTGCGTCACCTTTCCAGAAGTTCTTCATCTTGGGCATCGGACGCGAGTCTCCTCATGGGCCAAACTCTCACACCAACCGGTCAAGGTTAGCGACATCGAGTAGTCGGAATCCGCCCACTGCGATTCCGGCCAGGCGGTGGCGCATCTAAAAGTTCCAGGCTCACGCGATAGGCCTGTTCCTCCACCAGTTCAGAGCCTTCAATCACGCTGCCCTGGAGGAAGAGTTCGACCTCCCGGCCCACTGGGAAATCACCACGTTGGCTGCGGTTGCTTGCCTCATGAACACCCCCGCACCAAGTCAGGCACCGGCACGAGCCGCCATCGGCACCCCTCGAACACATCACATGGAAGCGCTACGACCTTCTGCTCACTGGCAGTTCTGCCAGCGAGTCCAGCCGCCTTCATCGCTGGGTCCACCATCATGTCCCTACTCACCGGGACCGGGGCTACGTCGAACCAGGCGCTGCAAGTTAGCGCCGTCCTGGCAACCTTTGTGGCCGGCTTAGTGGCATTCGTGATCATGCGACGAAGCGTCACCGCCCGTAGAACCTGGGTATGGGCAGGCTTGGCCATCGTCCTCGTTGTAGCAGCATCCGCGCCTGTTTTTTTGGGTTGCCGCCCAAGCCTTCACTGAGGAGTGGTGCGAATATCAGCCGGGCGGCAGAGGCAACCCCGGCATTGGCTCGCTTGATGAAATTCCGGCTGTGTGTCGTTAGGCTCTTCGAGCACCAAAGGTTTCCTACCTCGCTGGCAAGCAATCAGCTTCACACCGCGTCCGTTGAAGGATCCCCCGGCGGACGATGGCACTGAAGAGGCTTCCCGACTATGCGGATGGCCTGCACGCGTCTGTGCCCCTATTGCAGGCCTTCGGAGGGCTAAACTAGCATGAGCCCCAACCCAAGGCTTTAGGAGGTCATCGCAATGTCTGTCATTGTCAATGTCAAGGTTTTCGCTGACACGAGCGTCTTCACCAAGTCGCTAGGAGAGCGTGCTGACGAGTTCCGCACGTTCGGTGAGCGCGGTCGGGAAGCAGGGGCCCTCCACCATCAGTTCGCTATCGGAGACGGATTCGTGCTTGTCAATGATGAGTGGGAGTCCGCGGGGGCGTTCGAGAAGTTCTTCGGCGATCCCGAGCTGCAGGCATTCATCGGTTCTATCGGCGCTGACGTCAACATGGCCCCGGAGATCACAGTCGGGGAAGCGGTCCACTCGCCTGACAAGTTCTAACCACCGGAGCCGCCCTAACGACCCTTGGGACCGTCGCCCTCATAGGGTCGCGGGAGGCGGAGTGGCTTCGTCCGCGGCAGCGAACGGGAAGGGAGCGAAACTGACGACAACGGCGGGCTTGCGGCCGAGGGAATCGCTGTACTCCTGCAGGGTCTAATGCACCCAGTCAAGGTTCACGCCTGAAAGAATTCCCGCCATCGGTGCCAGGTCCGCCCCGTCACGAACCTTGCACTCGGGAGCGGTTTGGGTACCGGCGTCGTTTCCTTCCGGCATCGCTCCGCAGCCGGGCGCTGCCATCACCATCAGCGCGGCGAGAACTGCCCAGGACCCTCTAGTGTTCTTCATCGGACCCTAATCTATGCGAAAAGCACCTGGAATGGCGGGCGGGAACATGGGTGCCGGCAAGGTTGGTCACTGCGCTCCGCGGGGGTTTCCACGACATGGACGCTGCTTTCCTCCGTCACATGACCGATCCAGGAGCGGCTACTTTCCCTACGCGGCAGGTTCCGTCAATTCACGTGGTGCCTTTTGACCAAACTTTCGGACTGATCGAGGCACAGATCGACAGGTGCAGGAAGCCTTCAAGGTCTGAAGTTCTGTTAGGTCAGGCTTGGGGGTCCCGGCGTTGGGAGGTCAGAGGACTTGCCGGGCAGAGTCGATGGCCAGGTGCGGTACACGGTGGTTCTGGCCGCCAATCCCCTTTTGTCGATGTTCACCTTGTCGCGTGGTGTCCCAAGTTGGCGGCTGCTCGGATACTGTCTGGTTCAGATGATTGAGTTGGGCATCAGCCCCCAGCGCCGCTTGCGTTTGAGGCGTCGAACGCATTCAGCCGAAGACTTGCGCAGCAGGAATGTCCATTAGCCAGCGCTGCCCCGTGAAGCCTCCGCTTCCATTTCCCTGGTAGAGCCATATGGTGCCATTGCCATCTTGGGCGATGACGTCGCCAATCCCGTCGTAGTCGTAGTCGCCGGGGGCGGCGATCAGGTCCATGCCCTGCCAGCCCCATCCGATCTGAACGCGGTTTTGCCACCCACCTTTCCCATTGCCCGGGTACAGCCACAATCGCCCGTTGGTGTCCCTGGCAAAGACGTCCGAGGGGCCATCGCCGCTGAAGTCGTGCCCGCTGAAGATAGCGTTCATGACGTTCCAACCCCAGCCAACTTGGGTCCGGCCGGGAAACCAGCCACCATCGCCGTTGCCTCTATACATCCAAAGGGCACCGCTGCCGTCCCTAGCGAGGACATCGGGGGCTCCGTCGCCGTCCCAGTCCCCGGGTGAGGTCAGAGCAGTCATAGCGTCCCACCCCCAGCCGATCTGATTCATCCGCGTACCACCGCTCCACCCGGGCACCCTAACTAGGTGGCCATACGGGGACCGAAAAATCCAGTCAGCATAGCCGTCGCCGTCCCAGTCCCCCGGCATAAGCACGGCATCAACAGGGCCTAAGTTTCCCCCTCCCGTCTCTGGCTGACTCTCACCATTTGTGGCATAAACCATGATTTGCGAATCGCCACGAATGGTCACGAGGTCTGAGAAGACCTCGCCGGCATCGGAAGGTTCCTGGACCAAGTTGTGCCACAGGAAATCGTCTGCGCGTGCAGGGGCGGCGGTAATAACGCCGGCCAATAATATGGCGAAAAGTGCAACAACGGACATGCTGAAGCGGCGCACTGAATCCCCCTAAACAGAACCCCTTCCCTGTGGGCTCCTTGAGCTTATACGGCCACCTGTGGACCAGCAATAGCTTGACCAGAATCCTCATCGAGCTCGCGAAATCACGGTCCGTCAAGGCGCGGTCGTGCCGATTCGGGATGAACCTGCAGACAACACTGCGAAGCGAAATCACGAAGAAGTGCGCCCCTTCCTTCCCTGGACGATGGACCCTACGGTTGTCTCATGGCCAGAATGACCCCAAAGGAAGCTACTGCCGTCAATGTGCTGCTGGGCTACTTTGCAGGTCGGTCCGAACAACCACCTGCACAGATCGTGCGGTCGCTCGAAACCCTCGCTAACCGGGCCCATAATCGTTTGCAGGCAGGATGGGATGAAACTGCGGTGCGGCGCCAGTGGCCCTATGCCTTTCACGTGGAGATCGACCAGGGTACCGAACAGCCAACTGAACAAGCACCATCTCCTCCTGACTCCGACTAAATCAACCCCGTCGGCGGCCCGTCCAGGCAATCCTCCGGAAAACACAGAGCATCTCGCCTTGCTTGGCCCTTGACCTGTAGGGTCACCCCATGGACTTCGCCTCGCCCCAGCTTCCAGCGTCTGTCATCGGCCGGCTGGTCGACGAGTTGTCTTGGGAAGGCAGGAAAATCCGCAGGCTGAGGAACGGCGGCAGAGGAGATGAGAACGTCCTCACCGCTGAGGCACTGCTGTTGCTCTCCTACCTTCCCCGGGAAGCATTCCTCGGCGGCGTCCTGGGAGCCGCACATGGCGCAGACCACGTACGGTCCAAAATTGCCGCTGGTTCGGAGGACGCAACGCTCCAGATGTTTCCCACGGAGATCAAAATCCCGGGCACCAGCATCGGCGTACAGGCCGATGCTGCGATCTGGCAGGAACACTCGGCCGTGCTGATCGAGGCAAAAGGTCCGCGGGCAGGTGCGCAATTCCAGAAGACCCAGCTTGCACGGGAGTTCCTGGCGCTCCTGGCAGATCCACGCGAACACCGTCTCCTCCTGGTCATCCTGGGATCCACTCCACCTGTCCGGATCCAGTCTTCAGGCCTTGTTGGGCTGCACGACGGCGTCGCCACCGGGTTGGAAGAGCTATGCGCCCTCAGCGGACGACCGGCTGGGGACTATGAGCGCCTGCGCCAGCTGATTCCCGAGACAGTGGGCTGGATAACCTGGCAGGAAATCAGGGACGTCGTCGCAGCCACAGCCGCTGACTTCAACTGCCCAAATGGCAGCGTCTCCAACACAGTGCAAAGGCTCGCTGGGGACCTAGTGAACACCGTCGACTGGCACTGCGGCATCGGGACTCCAAAAAGCCCGAGCCCACTTGCCCAAGCACTGATCACACCGGAGAGCGGCAACTGATTCGCAGGGACTTGCCCCGTCGGCTGTTCGATTCAATGTTTCGTTCATCCATCGCGTCCCCTGTATCTGGACAGAGTCCTCCGTCAGGGACGATCCCGCCAGGGCATGCCCGTCGCCCGCTTAAGTCTAGGGACACATGCAAACGAAAGCCCACCAGGATCTTTCCTGCGGACTTTCCTTATCTGGAACTTACAAATCAGAAAAAAGGTGACGGCGACGCTGCAACCTGGTTGCCACCCAACACAGGCTTCCGCTGCGCGTATATAGCCCGCCAGATTTTGGTGAAAGCGACCTACGATCTATGAGTCACACAGGCTGAGCACGATGCCATGGCACGGGTCCTGGGCAACTGCCCAGATCAGCTTGCCCCTGCTCATTAGCCAGCCCCGGACAACCGCTGCCGCGCCGCAATCATCGCCTGCACCTCCTGCGCCGGACCTCATGCCAGTCGTTCCTCCGGCGCCACCACCGGTTGCTCCCGTGCCACCGGTGGACGCGTACTACGCAAACTGTGCTGTTGCCAAGGCTGCGGGCGCTGCCCCTCTTTACGCCGGACATGCGGGCTTTCGGCTTGGACTGGACGGAGACAAAGATGGCATCGCCTGCGAACGGTAGGGAGACCTGCATGGTTGAGCTCAGCCCCTTGGGGGCTCTCACTTCCTGAGTCCGGCAGATAATGATGGGCCGCCCTGGATTCCGACCCTACTGGCGTTCCCGAGGGCGTTGGGCCGACACCTCGGCTTAGCAGGCAGCTGCGGTTACGACTCCTCCGACGCATCACAGGTCGAGCCTCGGCAACCTTTGAAATGTCCAGCCTGTCCGCTGGATAAGTTTGAGGGTAAAACGGTGTCATGAGTGCATTGGCTGTCTGGCGGCGGAGGCGTTCTCATCGGCTCGGGGCAACTGCCTTCTCCGCGGCTCTAGTTGTCGCTGGAGGCGGTTGTGTTGGGGACCCTCCCGGCCCGGCTCCCTCGACCGCATCGGCCCAGGCAGCGACAGAGCTCCTGGAAAGCAGAATCCAGCATTTCATGGATGGGGGTGCGACATCCGTTGTTGTGCAGTTGAGGTGGCCGGATGGAGAATCGTCCAAGGCCTATGGAGTGCGAAACCTGGATACCAAAGATCCGGCCAAGCCCCAAGACCGGGTATCAGTTGCCAGTATTACGAAATCGATGGTCGCCGTTTCCGTCCTGAAACTCGTTGACCAAGGACTTGTCGGGATCGAGGACCCCGTGAACAACGTCCTCGAGAGCTTCCGAACCACGCTTCGCCCGCCTGGACCGATCACCGTCCGCCAGTTGCTGAACCACACGTCCGGCATGCCCGATGTCGCAGACTCGGAGTTTGCGGCGGGACCCCCGAAGCAGGTTGCAAACACGCCACTCAATATCCAACGAGGACTCGAATTAACTGCCACGCTCCCTTGGGAGCCCAAGAACGTTGGCCGCTTTGCCTACTCAAACTCCAACTACCTGGCTCTAGGCCAGCTGATCGAAAAGCTGCGGGAACGGCCCATCGCTGATGTCCTGAAAGAAGATATCTTCGGACCTTTGGGACTTACCCATACTTCGCTGAGCGAACCAGACCGCGCCGCCCCGAACAACATCCATGCCTACATCATTGACGGCGGTGAACGAATCGATGTCACCCAGCCGGAAGTTTTTGTCGGCTCCCCCCAAGGCGGCGTCGTCTCCACGGCTCAGGACGTCAACACCTTCTACCGGGAACTTCTCCGCGGCCACCTCCTCTCCCCAGCATCGCTTGAGGAAATGAAGAAGAAGACTGGCTCCACTGATTACGGGCTTGGCCTTGCGCTGTTTCCTGACACATGTTCCGGCGGCTTCCGCTACGGCCACGCTGGACTTACCTTCGGCTCCATCAGCATTTCCATCACAAGCGCCGACGGCGGCAACCAGATCACGATGACGATGGCACTTCCCCCGCTCCCGTGGCAGGACGCTGCAACGGCACGCCGCATTGACCTCCTGCAGACGCAGATGCAATCGGCCGCCCAAGAGACCCTTGATCGGCTTTGCCAGTAAACAGACTGATGGCTGGGCGGCGGGCCGCCGGTCTTGCCCGGTTGATGTCGCCCCAGGTGTCGTGGTTGTCGGCAGTCCTAGGAGTGCTCGTCGTCCAGGCGCTCACGCCGCTTACCGCGTTGGCTTTGAAGAAGACGAAGGCGAGGCATATCCGGAACACGCAGCCGCGTGCCGCACATGATGACGCAGACACCCTGGCCAGCTTTGAAACCCTGGCTTCTTGAATCCGTTGGCAATGAACGTGTCACCTCGGGAAGAGCCCCCGCAAGCGCCATAGGCCCCGCCACCCTGTGTTCCCGTTCTGCTGTAATCTTGGCGGAAATGAGCCGTGTTGATAGCCATTAACTTGCGCTTCGAGGGGGAAACAATGGCAATGATTTTCAATCATGCGGCATGGCGCAGCGCTGCCGCTGGGATGCTCGCGATCGGCCTGGCATGCATTGGCCTTGGACCGGCGGCAGCCGCTGGCATAAAACCCCTCCTCCCCAACATTGGGGAGGACGGAATCCTACCAATGATCGGGATGCCATACGTCGGATCCGAACTCAGAATGGGGTCACCCGACGCGTTCGTGGAGTGCGCAAAGACTGAGGCAGCACCCAACGGCTACACGGTTCAGTGGCTCAGCAACGGCACGCCCCTGCCCGCGGAGCGCCAAAAGGAAGCCCTGAAGGTCCTTCCCGAGGACCGGGGGAACCGCCTTTCCTTCAACGTCTACCCCACCGCCTATACCAAGTTTCCGGAGTCTCCCCCGTACCAGAATGTGGGGTGTCCCAATATCTACAATCCGAACCCGGAAAAACTCCTGCTTCACAGCCTGGAGACAGCACCCATCGCGGCGTCCAACCGTGCCAACGGCTGGACCGGCCGAGGCAATCTTGAGCTGTTGGGACGCACGGACGACGGCGAACTAGTCCTGTATCCCAGAACCTCCACCTACGAGCACGTACCTTGTCCTCCGAATCCCTACTGCCCGGCCTACACGTCGGACTGGGAGCAACCCAGACTGGTCGGGATCGGATGGAACATCTTCAATATCGTCTTCTCACCCGGGGACTTCGACGGTGACGGCAACAACGACATCCTGGGCAGGGACAGCGCCGGCAACCTCTATCTGTACCCGGGCGACGGCCTCGGCAACTGGCAACAGAGGTCCGTCGTTGGCACGGGTTGGAATATCTTCGATGCGATTATTGGCCCCGGTGACTTCGACGGCGACGGCAACAACGATGTTCTCGGTCGCGGCCACTACGGTGATCTGCTTCTTTATCCTGGTGACGGTCACGGCGGTTGGAAGCAACCCCGAAGGGTGGGTATTGGATGGCAGGTCTTTGACAAGATCATTGCTGCGGGGGACATCACCGGCGACGGAGCCGTGGACATCTTCGGCCGCGATCACGGCGGTGATCTGCACCAGTACCCCTCGGACGGGCACGGAGGCTGGCTACCACCCTCCCGCTGGGGCCCAGGCTGGGAGGACATGTCCGAAATCAGCGCCGCTGGCAGCTACGATCGCAATCTCGTCGGGACGCTTATGGGAACGATTCCCCAAACGTCGAATGATCTGTACGCCATCAACCCGGACGGTGCCCTGCTCAGGTATGCGTACACCTTGCGAATTGGCCATACCATAGGCACCGGTTGGGGCATCTTCACCGCGCTGATTTAGGGCACGTTGCCGAGCCTTTTCCTGTTCCAGTAGTCCGGCGAACGCTAGCCTGAGGCTGCACTCCTGACACGCACGTTCGGCCTCAATAGGAACTGATCGAAGCATCGGGACGTGCCTCCCTTCCTGCATGGAATTTGTCGGCACCAAGTTACGTTGCACGGCGAAGATCCACCAGAAGAAAGAGAGAACAACAGATAGTGGCTGCTGATTACGACGAGGTCCGCTCCGATGTCAAAGAGTCCCAGGAAAACTCCCTCGAGGCACTCAAGACAGCCAACGCACCGGACGCGCACAGTGTTGTCCTTGAACTTGACCAGGCGGATGGCCTGGATCAGGACGGACCTGGCGGCGAGTTCATTTCCGAGGAACTCATCGTCCAGGTGATACCCCAGGCCGATGACGAGTTCACCTGCTTTTCGTGCTTCCTGGTCCGGCATAGGTCCCAGATTGCGCGCGAGAAGGACGGTTACTCGTACTGCATCGAATGTGAAGGCTGATCTCGACTTGTTCTGAAGAACATGAAGGCCCACACATGAAACGAGCTGGGTAACTGCGCATGCGGATCACCCTATGGCCAGCCCAGGTTCCATCTTTCCTATGGCCTCAGCTATGAATCTGAAACATTCCGGATCCACGGGCCCCGCGCACGCGCCGTAAAATTCAGTACACCGGAGCGCCTGCGACTGCGGATCAGCTCAAGCTCGGCCTCCACCTGCAGTGACCACCGCATTCGCGAGAGTTTGTAACCAGATAGCGACTGATCATTCGCTTTACGGCCGCATCCGAACCATACTGCTCTGAGATTCAATGCTCAATGGACTCCGAGGGAAGTTACGCAGCGAACCCAAACATCCATGGCTGACCACTTGAAACGAGCGGACTCGCCCTGGTATCGGCGTCGTACCTGGGCCCTGCGCAGTGACCCTCGACCTTGACACATATGTCGGTAGGGAACCCGTTTGCCAGTCCTACGCAGCCGTCGAGAAAGCCCCAGAAACGCAAAAGACCCCCGGAGATCCGGGGGCCTTTCTTGGTGGGCGATACTGGGTTCGAACCAGTGACCTCTTCGGTGTGAACGAAGCGCGCTACCACTGCGCCAATCGCCCCGGTTACAACGGGTACAAGCTGCATCAACTCGCTGATGCATACAGAAGACTAGCCCACCGTGGCTGGAATGCAAAACGCAACCGGACCGCCCTCCCGCAGACGAATCACAGGCTTGGAATTACAGCCATGAAACTCCCCGAGAGCCCCGTAAATTCAAGGATCCGAGGCCCTTAAGAAGCAAAACCAACCAGCCGATTTGGAGTTTCAAGCAACCTCCTATAGAGTTTTTACTCGTCGGAAAGCGACGGAATGCCTACTGGGCAGGCCGGCGCAACGGCACTGCGGACGTAGCTCAGCTGGTAGAGCACCACCTTGCCAAGGTGGATGTCGCGAGTTCGAATCTCGTCGTCCGCTCGCAAGGCACTGTCAAGGCAAGAATTCCTCGGAATCTGCTTACACGGTGGGTTGGCCGAGAGGCGAGGCAGCGGCCTGCAAAGCCGTATACACGGGTTCGAATCCCGTACCCACCTCGGTGAAAACCATGTCTTCCAGCCACGGCTGGATGCATGGGCGATTGGCGCAGCGGTAGCGCGCTTCCCTGACACGGAAGAGGTCACTGGTTCGATCCCAGTATCGCCCACCAGAACAAGGCAACTTGTTTGTTGTTGAAGGCCAGGCTCTTGCAGGGCAGACAACATGTGCGGACGTAGCTCAGCTGGTAGAGCACCACCTTGCCAAGGTGGATGTCGCGAGTTCGAATCTCGTCGTCCGCTCTCCTTTCATAAGGACCCGGAAACGGGCGATTGGCGCAGCGGTAGCGCGCTTCCCTGACACGGAAGAGGTCACTGGTTCGATCCCAGTATCGCCCACCAGAACAAGGCAACTTGTTTGTTGTTGACGGCCAGGCATTTGCTTAGCAGACAACATGTGCGGACGTAGCTCAGCTGGTAGAGCACCACCTTGCCAAGGTGGATGTCGCGAGTTCGAATCTCGTCGTCCGCTCCAACGAAAAAGGCAGCTCCTCGGAGCTGCTTTTTTTATGCCCACGCGGAGCCAAATGCCATTCATCATTTGAAGTAACTGATACACCTAAGAAAAAGTCGCTTTATCTAATGTGATTCGTCTCGCACAATGTAATGCGAGCTCATCACCGTTCCACGCCAACTGGCAGGAGTACCCCATGAATCAACAGACGGCTTCCCAATCCGTCATGAGGCGCAAGCCCATCGACGACATCGAGGAAGAAAGCAAGCACAGTGGACTCTTCAAGAGTCTTGGCCTCTGGCAACTGACGGCCATCGGCGTCGGCGGCATTATCGGCGTCGGCATTTTCTCGCTGGCCGGCCTGGTAGCCCACGGCGACGCAAACAATCCGGGCGTGGGCCCCGCAGTGCTCGTATCGTTCCTGATCGCCGGACTCGCGTCGGGCGCCGCCGCTTTGTCCTATGCCGAATTTGCCGGCATGATCCCCCGGGCAGGTTCGGCCTACACCTATGGTTATGTGGCTTTGGGCGAGATCATTGGCTGGTTCATTGGCTGGGATCTCCTGCTTGAATACATCGCCATTGTCGCCGTGGTGGCAATCGGCATCTCCGGCTACTTCGATGCCTTCTTGTCCGGCATCGGGATCCACATGCCCACCTGGATGACGTCCACAGTGGATGAAGGCAAGGGCGGCATTATCAACCTTCCGGCGATCCTGGTTTGCCTCCTGGTGACCTGGATCCTCAGTAGGGGAACCAAGGCTTTCGGCCGCTTCGAATTGGTGGCTGTTGCCATCAAGGTGGTGTTGATCCTCTTCATCATCGGGTTGGGCATTTTCTACATCAACACTGAGAACTTCAATCCGTTCATGCCCAGTGGTTTCGGCCCGGTCTTTGCCGGTGCAGCCACGGTATTCTTCGCCGTCTTTGGTTACGACGCCATGAGTACAGCCGCGGAAGAAGCCAAAGACGGCAAGAAGCACATGCCCAAGGCCATCGTCCTGTCCCTGATCATCGCCATGCTGCTCTACGTGGCAGCTACGCTCGTCCTCACCGGCATGCAGAACTACAAGGACATCGATCCCAAGGCTGGCTTCGCATCGGCCTTCACGGGGGTTGGTCTGCCTATCATCGCCACCATCATTTCGGTTTTCGCTGTCCTGTCCATCCTGACAGTGATGCTGACCTTCCTTCTGGGCGTTACCCGTGTTTGGTTCTCCATGAGCCGCGACGGCCTGCTGCCGGGATGGTTCGCCCGTACCGACCGTCACGGCACACCCCAGCGGGTCACCTGGATCGCGGGCATCGCCTCAGCGTTCCTGGCCGGCGTTTTCCCGATCAAGGAAGTGGCCGACCTCACCAACATCGGCATCCTGGCAGCATTCGTTGTGGTTTGCATTTCCGTCATCGTCTTCCGCTACAAGAAGCCAAATGCCCCCCGCACCTTCCGTCTGCCGTGGATGCCCGTCGTTCCCGCCTTCGGCGTGCTGGCCTCCGCGTTCCTGATGTCCCAGCTGCATTGGGAAACCTGGCTACGTTTTGCCGTCTGGCTCATTGTTGGCTTGATCATCTACTTCTCCTACGGCCGTAAGCACTCACTCATGAATCCGGACAGCCCACGCCACCTTGAGCTCAGTAAGCCCTTGGCGTAGCGCGCCTGGAATCCTTGGCACACCCTGAATCCAGTGTTAGGGTCGGACGCGGAGGAGCGAACTGGCTCCGCGAAGGAAGGGAGGTGCCCGTGGGTTTAATTGACGACCTGAAGGGTAAGGCTCAGGGTCTCATTCAGGGCAACGAAGAAGCCATTCAGAATGGCATCGAAAAGGCCGGAGACTTCGTCGACCAGAAGACAGGCGGCAAGTTCGCAAGTCAGGTTGACGCGGTTCAGAATGCCGCTTCCGACTTCGTGGCTACAACAGACGGTGACGCCGCACAGGCTCCCGTCGCGGATGAGCCTAAGCAGCTGTAGCTGCCTGAGCCCGCCGTACCAGATACGTCAAGGGGGCACCGGTCCCGCCGAGAGGCGCCACCGGTGCCCTTGGCGTTTAACCGGTAACCGGGTTTCCGTCCGGTATTTTGGTCCTTATGCCATCAGCCTCTTCCACAGTCCAGCGCCCCTCCCGCCAGGACACGCTGGGGCCGCCCATCACCGCTGGCATCGTCACCGCCCTCGTCGGTTTCACGTCCTCCTTCGCTGTGGTCCTTGCTGGACTGCGTGCTGTGGGAGCCAACCAAGCGCAGGCCTCCAGCGGCCTCCTGGCCCTTACACTGACGTTCGGACTGGGCATCTTATGGCTGGCATGGAGATCCAAAATGCCAGTAACCCTGGCGTGGTCCACCCCGGGGGCGGCGCTCCTCGTCTCGGCAGGAATGGTCGACGGCGGCTGGCCGGCAGCGGTGGGTGCGTTCGTCGTCGTCGGGGTGCTGATCGTCCTGACGGGGTTACTGCCCAGCCTTGGCCGGCTGATGACGAAGATACCCACACCGCTTGCGCAGGCGATGCTCGCGGGCGTGCTCCTCCCCCTGTGCCTGGCACCTTTTAAATCCCTGGGAGAAGTGCCCTTGCTGGTTGGCCCGGTGGCCCTTTGCTGGTTGGTGATGATGAAGTTCGCGGCGCGCTGGGCGGTCCCGGCCTCACTGGTGGTGGCCCTCGCCGTCATCGGCATCCACATCGTGGCGAACGGAGTTCAGATTCCCGGAGATGCCCTCTTGCCGCAGCTCGAATGGACTACTCCAGCGTTCACCCTGGAGGCAGCGGTGGGGCTGGCCCTGCCCCTGTTCATTGTCACGATGGCATCGCAGAATATTCCCGGCGTCGCCGTGCTTAAATCCTTTGGCTTCACAACGCCCTGGCGGGCATCGATGGTGGTCACTGGAGCCGGAACCATTGCGGGCGCTCCGTTCGGAGGCCACGCCATTAACCTTGCTGCTTTGAGTGCAGCGTTGGCGGCCGGAGAGGAAGCAGGGAAAGACCACGGCAGGCGCTGGATCGCGGCATTCGTGGCTGGTGTGGCCTACCTGATGCTGGCAGCGTTCTCCGCAGCCCTTGTCACAGTGGTGGCTGCCGCACCCGCCGGCTTGCTTGAAGCGGTCGCAGGCCTGGCGTTGCTCGGCACGCTGGCCTCAGCCATCTCCTCCGCATTGGCAGTTGCCGAAGAACGCGTACCCGCGTGCATCACTTTCCTGCTTGCCGCCTCAGGGATCAGCTTCGCAGGAGTGGGTGCGGCATTCTGGGCGTTGGCGGGAGGCATCCTGGTCCGCTGGTTGCTGAAAGACCGGGAACCGCTGACGCCTTCACACAAGTAAAGCCGGAACCGAATCAGGCAGGTTCGTGGTTCTGTCCCTCTCGGGCAAGAGCCGTGAGCCTGGACACGGCGCGGAAGTACTTCTTCATGTACCCGCCGGTCATCATTTCTTCGGTGAAGAGTTTGTCGAAGGGGACGCCGCTGGCAAGAATCGGCACATCTTTGTCATAGAGACGGTCGGCGAGGACAACGAAGCGGAGCGCCACTGCCTGCTCGGTAATCGTCTCGACGTCGCGCCACACCACGGCCTCGACGCCGGAGATCAGCTGCCGGTAGCGGCTGGGATGGACGCCCGCGAGGTGGTGCACAAGAGTGCGGAAATCATCCACGGCAACTGTTTGTCCGTCGAACTCGGCGTGCATGCGGTGCTTGAGCTCTTCAGTCTTCAAAGGTGACGGAGCAGCGGGCAGGCCACGGTGGCGGAAGTCTTCGCCGTCGATCCTGACGACGTCGAACTGGTCGGCAAGGACCTGGATTTCCCGTTGGAAGTCCACGGCTGCGAAGCGGCCTTCGCCCAAGGAACCCGGAAGTGTGTTGGAGGTAGCCGCCAGCTTTACGCCGGCGTCGGCCAGTTCGCGCATCAGGCGGGACATCAGCACAGTGTCGCCGGGATCATCGAGTTCGAATTCGTCAATGCAGACAAGTTTGTAGTTGCTGAGGGCTTCGACGGTCTTCCGGAACGAGAGCGCGCCTACGAGGTTGGTGTATTCAACGAACGTACCGAAGGCCTTGGGACCCGGAGACCGGTGCCAAAGGGAGGCCAAAAGGTGGGTCTTGCCGACGCCGAAGCCACCGTCGAGGTAAATGCCGGCACGGGTGGCGGGGGCCTTCTTGGCGAACAACTTCTTGAAGAGGCCACCGCCGTCATCGGCCCCAACACCGTCAGCGAAAGCGGACAGCAGCTTGACCGCATTGGCTTGGCTGGGCTGGGCGGGGTCCGGGCGGTAGCTGTCGAACGATACCTCTCCAAATCGCGGAGATGGGTAGAAACCCTTGAGGAGTTCCTCCACGGAGACTGCCGGTGTGCGGGCAGCCAGTTGTTCGATCTGTACCACGGTGGTCCGTTCTTCAGTATTTGGGTCCCCAGCAAGAATACCGGCATCGGGCGTCCCGAAAACGGTGACGTGACCAATGCCATGTTTCACCATGTGACCAGCGGGGAAGCATTCCGCGCGGCCCGTGGTTAGTGTTGGAGCACGCCGGGCCGGCAACTGATGCAGCTTCCACGGCCTGGCTCCGCCCGTTGTCAGTGAAAGGCCATCACCATGTCCTACCCCGTTGAACAAAACGAAAAGTTCGCGTCCTACGCGAACCCTGAACGACTCGTGTCCACCCAGTGGCTTGCCGAAGCACTTGCCGATGGCGCCATCGCCGATGGCAAGCTGGTGGTTGTGGAGTCCGATGAGGACGTCCTCCTGTACGAAACCGGCCACATTCCCGGTGCCGTAAAGATCGACTGGCACACGGACCTGAACGATGAAGTGACCCGCGACTACGTGGACGGGGCCGCATTCGCTGCTTTGGCAGCATCCAAGGGCATCTCCCGCGACACCACCGTGGTGATCTACGGCGACAAATCCAACTGGTGGGCTGCCTACGCCCTCTGGGTCTTCACGCTGTTCGGACACGAAGATGTTCGCCTGCTGGACGGTGGCCGCGACAAGTGGATCGCTGAAGGCCGCGAATTGACCACGGACGTATCGACGCCTGCCCCGGGCACCTACCCCGAAGTAGAGCGCAACGACGCTCCCATCCGGGCCTTCAAAGAGGACGTCCTAGCTCACTTGGGCAACCCGCTGATCGACGTCCGCTCCCCCGAGGAGTACACGGGCCAGCGCACCCACATGCCCGCGTACCCGGAAGAAGGCGCACTGCGTGGCGGCCACATCCCTACGGCTGCTTCGATTCCGTGGGCCCGTGCTGCAGCTGAGGATGGCACCTACCGTTCCCGTGAGGAACTGGAAGCCCTCTACCTGGGTGAAGCCGGTTTGACGGCCGGCGACGACGTCGTGGCGTACTGCCGCATTGGCGAGCGGTCCAGCCACACCTGGTTCGCGCTGAAGTACCTGCTGGGCTTTGAAACCGTCCGCAACTACGACGGTTCCTGGACCGAGTGGGGCAACGCGGTCCGCGTACCCATCGTCAAGGGCGCCGAGCGCGGTTCCGTGCCGGCAGCCTTGGTCCGTAACTAGCAATGCAATCAGCGCCGTTGTGCGTAAGCTGGAAGTGATGAGTACCAACACCTTGCCCGCCGCGCTGGCGGAAATCGTCGATGACTTCCAGGCACTGACGGAGCCTGACCGCCTGCAACTCCTGCTCGAGTTCTCCCGTGGGTTGCCGGAACTTCCGGAGCGCCTCAAGGACCACCCGGAGCTGCTGGAGCAGGTTGTGGAGTGCCAGTCACCTTTGTTCCTCACGATCGAATCCGAGAAAAACAAGGACAATGCCGAAGGCCCGCGCGCCTACCGGTTGTTTTTCAAGGCTCCGCCCGAGGCTCCCACTACGCGTGGATTCGCCGGGGTGCTGCACGAAGGACTCGATGGGTTGACGGCCCAGGAAATCCTGGACGTTCCGGATGACATGCCGGAGTTGCTGGGATTGACCAGGGCCATCACTCCCCTGCGTATGCGCGGCATGACCGCCATGCTGGGCCGTATCAAGCGGAAAGTTGCAGCCGCAAGCCGCTTGGAACACTAAGCAGCTTCTGTAAGCAAAGCGGACTTTCTGCAAGGCAAAGCTGAGAGGCGTCCTGGCACATGGCCAAGAAGATGGCATCACAGGGAACGCCGGCCACTGCAGCACTAGCTGCGGCCGGCGTTTCCTTCGTGCTGCACCCGTATTCCCATGATCCCTCGGCCGCCAGCTATGGGTTGGAAGCTGCCGAAGTCCTGGGCATCGATCCCAAACGGGTTTTCAAGACATTGATGGTGGAAGTCGAAGGCAAACTCGCCGTGGGCATCGTCCCCGTTTCAGGAAACCTGGACCTCAAGTCAGTGGCGGCAGCCCTGGGTTCGAAGAAGGCAGCCATGGCCGACCCCAAGGCGGCAGAGCGTCGTACCGGCTACGTCTTGGGCGGAATCTCCCCCTTGGGCCAGCGCCAGCCCTCCCCTACCGTCCTGGACGAGTCCGCATTGTCCTATGACACCATTCTGGTTTCCGGTGGGCGACGCGGCCTCGACATCGAAATTGCCCCAGGGGACCTGATTCGACTGACCAAGGCAGTGACGGCGCCCATCGGCGCCAAGGGCTAACGTCGCCCCGGGTAAGCTCACCCAGCCTGCCCGTTACACACCCTCTGACTGCCCAGGGTTGTTCCGGGGAGCCAACCGGCGCTGCAGCCACGAGCGAACCAGCCGTTCCCATTTCTCCGGGTCAACGTTCCACTCCTTCGTGTGCCGCGCTCCGTGGAACGGTTCGAACGTCACCATTTCAGGGTTCTTCTCTGCAAGGCTGGCGGAAGGTTCAAAGGGGACGTAGTCGTCGTCGACACTGTGTATCAGCAGGGTTGGGGTTCGTAACTCAACGGCTCGTGCTTCCCAGTCCATCGCTTTGAAATCCACGGGAGCGGAAAGTCCGGTGAGCCTGCGGCCCAGCGGATGTCCGAGCATCAGCTGTCCGTATCGGCCTACGTTGTAGGGGATCCTGTTCATCTCTGCATGGTGGGCCATCACGTTGACCCAATTGATCACTGGCGCGTCCAGCACCAAAGCACGGATCAGGTGCCTGTACTTGGATAAATCGGCTGTTTGGAGGCTAATCGCTCCACCCATGGACCAGCCGAACAGGACCACTTCCCGGGCGCCATGAGCCATCGCATATTCGATAGCGGCTTCCACGTCCCGCCACTCCGTGGAGCCCAGGCCGTACCGCCCATCAAGTGCCGATGGCGCAAGCCCGTCATTCCGGTACGAAATCAGCAGACTGTCCAGTCCCAACTCCCGCGCGGTCCGGACAGCCCTGAGGCATTCAAGCCTGGTGGCACCCCGGCCGTGCACCATGATCGCCCAGATGGGTGCGTGGGCAGCTGCATCCGCCCGGACCAGCCATGCCGGCGCCTTCCCGACGTCGAGGTCAATCTCCACGTCCTCGGCGGCCAGGCCGATGGCCGCGGGATCCGGGTACGTTGCGCCGCTCCACCATCCCCGGCGGGCTTCAGCGAGGTTGCCACTGTAAACCTCTTCTACCTCGCGCAGCACCGTTTGTTCAGCTGGCGAGTAGGAGACGATCCTGCCAATCCTGGCATGGCCTTTTCCGCCCTCGAAGAAGAGACTGAACACGCCGTCGATGGTGGTGTCAGGGGTGGCCGCAAGGATGACCTGCAGTCCCTTGTCGCTGCGGATGACGGCGAGAACCTCCTGGTCCTCATGACGGGCAGCGGGCGTAATGACGCGGCGGGCAAAATACACTGCGAGCGCGGAAGATCCGGCACCGACGAGTCCTGCGAGTGTCCCTCCGGTGAGGATTCCGGCGATGGCCCATTTGGTTCGCACGGACATTTTCTTCTCTGCAGCCTCGCTCGCTGACCGGGTATTCAATGCCATGGCTCCATTGTCGCCGTTCCCTGGCCGTCGTCCATGCAGGTGGGGGGCGCGCGGCGGATTGGTTGCCGGGAATGCTCTGGCAGGAATTGAGTGCCGAAAATCTGCGTCGTCTCGTTCGGCGGGACTACGCTGTAGCCATGAGCGATCCCATCGTCATCCTGACAGAAGAGCCCCTTGGTCCCGACGACCGCGTCAACATCGCCAAATTGGTCGACGGCGGCGACGCACCCTTGGTTGTCCTGGTCCCGGCCAATACCGAGCGACATCTCCTGGTTGATTTCCTGGAGAACCTTTCCATGCTCGATATTGCCAAAGCGTTCCGGGAACTTGGTGGCCAGTCCCCCAACCCGGATGCTGAGAGGGCGGAGGCGTCGGAAACCTTGGCAACGTCGTTGGCTGCGCTGGAAGGTTTGGGCGGCGGTGTCACGGGGGAGATTGTCGACGGCGGTGCCGTGGCCGGCTTGGTAGCGAAGGTCCGGGCCTTGGATGCCGCGCAAGCTGTGGTGGTAACACGTCCGCACGCAATCGCGGATACGTTCCACACGGATTGGGCCAATAAGGCGCAGGACCAGTTGGGCCTTCCCGTTCTTCACTTGTATGCGGGTTCGGGATTTATCGGCGACTCGTGAGCGTTGCATAAGACATGAACACTCCTGAGAACACCAGCAAGACCACCGGCGTGCCCTTGGAGAAGTCCGATGCCCAGTGGCGTGAAGAGCTGACTCCGGATGAGTACCGCGTGCTGCGTCAGGCCGGTACTGAGCGGCCTTACACCGGCGAGTACTGGGACACGCATACCGAAGGCGTTTATCAGTGCCGCGCTTGTGGCAGCCAGTTGTTCACCAGCCACGAAAAGTTCGATTCCCATTGTGGTTGGCCGTCCTTCTGGGCGCCGTTAGCCGAGGGCACGGTGCGTTACCTGCATGACCGCACGATGGGGATGGACCGTGTGGAAGTCCGGTGCGCGAACTGCGACTCGCATTTGGGTCACGTGTTTGAAGGCGAGGGCTACGGCACTCCCACGGACCAGCGGTTCTGCATTAACTCGATTTCGCTGCGGCTTGTGGAGTCGAAAGAGCCGGTTGAGTCCAAGGAGCCCGCTGAATCCGAAAGGAAGTAGGCAGCTTCCGGGCGGGCCCACATGCGGGGCCCGCCCGGAAAGCGCATTGCTACATCTCGGACGCTTTGAAACAACCCTTTGCACCAGAGTTTCTTACGCTCAACCCTTTTTTGGATTAGCTAAACTTTTCGGTTGCTACGCTCACATCAGAAGCAAGAACGACTTCTGAAAGGACGAGCATCAATGACCATCACCGCCACCGCCGCCCTCCCGCGTGTCACTGCCGACAACGCGGAATGGACTGCGCTCAAGGCCGCCGCCACCGCACTCCAGACATACCAGGAGCAGGACGGCTCCATTACGGATCCGGCTGCCCACCATGAAGCTGCCCAACTGGTGGCAACGATTTCGGATGCCATTAACGCGCTGGCCCCGCACTTCGCGCATGACGCCCGGTACCTTGAACTGTTGGTGGAAGACTTCAGCCGCTGGGTCCAGGGAGGCTTTGGAGTTCCGGACTTCCTTGACTCCCTCCAAGCCTTCCAGCCCCAGAAGCAGCGGGTGGATGGACTCCAGCATCTGGTGGTCTTCCCGATGTACACCCAGAACGGCAGCACCAACCGGCTGGTCGAAGCTGTCTTGATCGAGGTCATTTGGCCGGAGTTCATTGGTGGACTGGAAGCTGGCGAGTACTCCAACAAGTTGTTCGTTCCGATCCGTTTTGTGGATTTCACACCGGGCTACGACACCAATTCGGCAGTCCTCTTCCCGGAAACAGTGGCTGTCCGCGAGACGCCGACGTTCACGTGGGGCGCCATCTTTGCAGACCGCGAAGCGGCCCGCTTCCGCCGCGTACTCAAGGCTGCGGCTGCCACCACGTCACTTGAACTCCCTGCGGACGCCGCGGAGCTCCTTGAAGACCAGGAACTCACCCAGCGCACCTTCGTCATGTGGGACTTGATCCACGACCGCACGCACATGCGCGGCGATCTTCCCTTTGATCCGTTCATGATCAAGCAGCGCATGCCGTTCTTCCTCTACTCTTTGGAAGAGCTCCGATGCGACCTGACGGCCTTCCGCGAGTCCGTACGCATCGAAAAGGACGAGAACGCCGATCCTGATGCCCGCAAGCACGCCAAGCTCGTGCAGTACGCTGTGATCTTTGACCGGATCTTCCGGTTCGCCATCACAGGCAGCCGGGTCCGTAATTACGACGGCCTTGGTGGTCAGCTCCTGTTCGCGTGGATGCACCAACACCACGTGCTGCACTGGACGGACAGCAAGCTCAGCATCGACTGGGATGAAGCAGCAGAGGTAGTTGTGGAACTTGGTGCCAGGATCGAGGAGCTGTACTGGCGTTCCATCGATCGCCCGAAGGCCGCCCACTGGCTTGCGGCCTATGAACTCATTTCCGGTACAGTAACTCCACACCCGGCGTCGATCTGGGCCAAGGGCCCTGAAGCCCTGCCTTTGAACGGTGCTCCCCGCGGCCTTACCGATCAAGTCCTGGACGATGAGTTCCCGCTGTCCATGTTCTACGAAGCATTGGAGAAGAAAATGCGACCTGTCATCGAATCCACCACCGGCATCACTGGCGCGACGGCGGCCTGATGAGCCCACTGACAGTCCTCGTGACCGGCGGCAGCAGCGCGTCCGGCGTCGCCGCGGCGCGCGCTTTGGCGGCCGCCGGTCACAGGGTTTTCACTATCGGTTCGGACGACGTCCGCATCAAGACCGCAGCCTTGGAGGCCGGAGATGGGGTGACTCCGCTGGTTTGCGACCTCGCAAGCCTTGACGCCGTCGGCGAACTTGCAGAGACGATTCGTCAACTCGGCGTCGACCGGGTAGACGGCGTCATCCATCTTGTGGGCGGCTGGCGCAGCGCGACCGGCATCGAGGACCAGTCCGACGACGACTGGGAGTCCCTTCAAGAGGGCGCGATTACCACCCTGCGCAACGTCTCGCGCGTTTTCTATCGCCAGTTGGAAGAATCACCCCGCGGCCGCTTTGCCATGGTTTCATCCACTGTCGCGTCCGCACCCACCGCCGCCACAGCCAGTTACGCAGCTGCCAAGGCCGCCGCGGAGGCCTGGACCCTCGCGGTAGCCGACGGTTTCCGGCAAGACCAGTCAGGAAACAAGCAAGCCCCGGCACCCCAACACAGCGCCGCCGCGATTTTCGTGGTCAAGTCCCTCGTCGATGCCGCCATGCGGCGCGAGCACCCGGAGCGGCGGTTCCCCGGCTACACGGACGTCGAAGAACTGGCCGCTGCCGTGGTCGAACTCTTTAACGAACCGGCGGCCACCCTCAACGGCCAGCGCATCCTGTTGGCCAAATAGACTTGAAAGCGTGAATGAACCAGTGACGAGCACAACAGAGGCGCTCCATAGCGCCACCGCCACAAACGGCCACGGCCAACTCCACGACCCCTCGGTTCGAGGCTTTGCGTCGGACAATTATTCCGGAGTCCACCCCGAGGTCCTGTCTGCTCTGGCTACCGCCAACGGAGGCCACCAGGTCTCCTACGGCGAGGACGTCTACACCGCCCGGCTCCAGGAGGTCCTGGAACAGCAGTTCGGCAGCGGCATCGAAACCTTCCCGGTCTTCAATGGCACAGGCGCCAACGTCCTGGCCCTGCAATCGCTCCTCCCCCGCTGGGGTGCCGTCATTTGCGCTTCCACGGCGCACATCAATATGGACGAGAACGGGGCGCCCGAGCGGGTTGGCGGTATCAAGCTCCTGCAGGTACCCACGGAAGACGGAAAGCTCACGCCCGCATTGATCGACCGCGAAGCCTGGGGCTGGGGAGATGAGCACCGCGCCCAGCCCCTGGTTGTCTCCATCACCCAGACCACAGAGTTGGGCACGTGCTACACACCCGAAGAAGTGCGCGCCATCG
Organism: Paenarthrobacter aromaticivorans; assembly: GCF_019038615.1. Taxonomy (NCBI): domain Bacteria; kingdom Bacillati; phylum Actinomycetota; class Actinomycetes; order Micrococcales; family Micrococcaceae; genus Paenarthrobacter; species Paenarthrobacter aromaticivorans. The sequence goes on along the minus strand of NZ_JAHOPC010000002.1, from coordinate 170,824 downwards.
CCGATCACGCCCATGCCAAGGGCATGAAGTTGCACATGGACGGAGCACGGCTGGCAAACGCCGCAGCTCACCTTGGAGTCCCCCTACGTACGTTTACGCGCGACGCCGGTGTGGACGTCCTGTCGTTCGGCGGTACCAAGAACGGACTGCTTTTTGGTGAAGTCGTGGTTGCCCTCAACCCCGAAGCCGCCGACGGCCTGAAGTTCCTTCGGAAAATGAACATGCAGCTGGCCTCGAAGATGCGCTTCATCTCTGCGCAGTTCATAGCCCTGCTTGAGGACGGCCTGTGGCTGCGGTCAGCTGCCCACGCCAACGCGATGGCAGCACGCCTGCGCTCGGCCATCGAGGGTATCGACGGCGTGGAGCCCACCCAGGCCACGCAGTCGAACGGCGTCTTTGCGATTCTGCCGGCCGGAGTCGCCGACCGCCTGCGCTCATCCTTCGCCTTTTACGATTGGGACGCTGCCCGAGGTGAAGTCAGGTGGATGTGTTCCTTCGATACCACGGAGGAAGATATTGATGCCTTCGTCGCCGCCATTAAGCGTGAGATGGCCAGCGATTTGGCGGCCAGCTAACAAGTGAACAAGGAATTGTCCGGGGCGGCGAGCCTACAGGGATTCGCCGCCCCGGACGCATAATCTGCGATGGTGAACGCCCTCGCCCAGGTTCCCTCGGAATTTCTTTTCGCCTTGGGAACGCTACGAAAAGCACAATGCCGCAGCGAATTGCGGTTGGACGAAATCCCCGCGCCCGCCCGTCTCGCACCATATGCGGTAGCCCTTGGAGCGGAAGTCTTCAGCCCCACGGCAGCCACCCGGCAAGTACCGGTCCATGGCCCTGCAGCCAAAGCCTTCGCCGAAAAGCAGAACGCCGGCCCTCCGGATGAAGAGGATGAGGAACTGGCCACGGGCCGTTTCATCCTGCTGTACGATCCCGATGGATCAGCCGTTTGGGAAGGCGAATTCAGGATTGTCACCTACATCCGCGCCCAGATGGATGCCGAAATGGGAAACGACACCATGCTGGGTTCCGTGGCCTGGACCTGGCTGGTGGAAGCCCTCGAAAACCATGCTGCCCAGTACCGGGCTGCCGGAGGGACCGCAACGAGGATTCTCTCGGAGAGCTTCGGTACCCTGTCCGATCGCCCCGACACGATAGATATCGAATTGCGCGCCTCTTGGACCCCTGCCACGGCCAATGTCCAAGCGCATCTGGAGGCCTGGTCTGACATGGTTTGTACGTTCGCCGGACTGCCGCCCCTTCCGCCTGGGGTCACTGGACTACCCAACAGGAGGCTCAATTGAATGCCCTGAATTCGTCCGCAAGGGCCTGCAGCAGCAGGACTCGGTAAGCTTAAGCCACCATGACCCCTGAAAACCTGGATAAAACCACAGCCGGCGATCCGGTTGCTGATCCCACGACCCACATCAAAGTTGAAGGCTTCGACAGCCACATCCCTGAAGTCATCGATCTCGATACCCCGCGCGAAGGCGTGCCACTGGTCATCGATACCTTGGCAGGCCTGGAGCGATGTGCCGCAGCTATTGCGGCCGGAACCGGTCCCGCCGGCGTCGATGCTGAACGCGCTTCCGGATTCCGCTACGGCCAACGCGCATTCCTGGTACAAATTCGGCGCGAAGGCGCAGGCACCTGGTTGATCGACCCCGAGCCCTTTGACAACCTGGACATCGTCAATGACGCTCTGCGGGGCGTCGAATGGATCCTGCACGCAGCCACCCAGGACCTTCCGTGCCTTTCCGAGCTGGGCATGTGGCCGGACAAACTCTTCGATACCGAACTCGCGGCCCGTCTCGCCGGACTTCCCCGCGTAGGGCTCGCTGCCGTCATCGAACAACTCCTTGGATTCGGTCTCGCCAAAGAACATTCCGCGGCAGACTGGTCCACCCGGCCGTTGCCGGAACCCTGGCTGCGCTACGCCGCACTCGACGTCGAAGTCCTGGCTGAATTGCGCGAGGAACTTATCGAACTTCTGGAGGCCGACGGCAAGCTCGAATTCGCCGAGCAGGAATTCGCAGGGATCCTTGCTGCTGGTATCGCACCGCCCCGCGTGGATCCATGGCGGAAGACATCCGGGCTGCACCAGATCCGTGACCGCCGCCAGCTGGCCGCCGTTCGGGAACTGTGGCAGGAGCGTGATCAGCTTGCCCGCAAGCGTGATGTCGCTCCCGGGCGGCTCATCCCGGATTCCGCCCTCGTCGCGGCAGCCAAGGCGCTTCCCACCACCGTTCCCCAGCTTCTGGCTACCAAAGGCTTCCACGGCAGGTCAGCCCAGCGCGAAGCCCCGAGATGGCTGCGCTGCATAACGACAGCCCGCACGCTCACGGACTTGCCTCCACTGCACTTGGCCACCAACGCCCCGCCCCCGCCGCGCGTATGGGCGGACAGGGATCCGGCAGCTGCGGCACGTCTTGCCACAGCCCGCCCTGCGCTCCAAGCAAAGGCTGACGAACTCAAGCTTCCTATCGAGAACCTGCTCACCCCGGACTACCTCCGGCGCGTGGCGTGGCGGCCGCCGTCGGACGTCTCCCTGGAATCGGTGGCCGATGAGCTACGCTCCCTGGGCGCGCGGGAATGGCAAATCTCCTTCGCCGCACCCATCCTGACTGAGGCATGCCTGAACCCCAAGCCATTGCCCGGCAAGGAGTCCAAGCCGAAGGAAACGCAGCAATCCAAGGATTCTGACTGAATCACTACCCCGCTCACAGGCCCGTCACGCGAACTACGGTTCGACGCGGCGGGCCTTCTGCGTCCCGGGACACGCCTGGCATTCATCGCGCACTGGATCCTCAGTACCTTGCAAGCTAAGTTACTCACGAGTAACATTGACATCAATGCCAAACGGAGTTCCTCCCTACGGAATCCGGCACCATGTCTCAACGAGGAGTTAACACATGAGTCCATCACGCAATGCTCAGAGGAGCGTCCGCGACGTCGTGTTCGTGGATGGTGTGCGGACACCCTTCGGTAAAGCCGGCGAGAAAGGCATTTATGCGGGTACGCGCGCTGATGACCTCGTCGTGAAATGCATCCGGGAACTGATGCGCCGCAATCCGTCGTTGCCTGCTGACCGCATTGACGAGGTAGCCATCGCCGCGACCACCCAGACGGGCGATCAAGGCCTCACCATTGGCAGGACGGCGGCCCTCCTGGCAGGCCTTCCCCGCACGGTGCCTGGCTTCGCAATCGACCGCATGTGCGCCGGAGCCATGACAGCAGTGACGACGACGGCGAGTGGCATCGGCTTCGGCGCGTACGACGTCGTCATTGCCGGCGGCGTGGAGCACATGGGCAACCACCCCATGGGCTCCGGCGCTGATCCCAATCCGCGGTTCATGTCGGAGCGGCTCGTGGATCCAGCAGCACTGAACATGGGCAACACGGCCGAGAATTTGCACGACCGCTTCCCTGCCATCACCAAAGACCGAACGGACGCATACGCGGCCGCGTCCCAGGCGAAACTGGCCGAAGCATATTCCCGCCAGCAGATCCAGGAAGACCTTGTCCCAGTCGCCACCATGAAGCCAGGGCAGGGTTGGGCACTTCACACCCAGGATGAGCCGCCCCGCCCAGGAACCACCGTAGAGGATCTCGCCGAACTGCGAACGCCATTCCGGGCCCATGGGCGGGTTACGGCGGGCAACGCAGCAGGCTTGAACGACGGCGCGACGGCTGCGGTACTCGCTTCGGCAGAAGCCGCTGCGGAATTGGGCCTGCCGGTCAAGATGCGCTTGGTTTCCTATGCCTTCGCGGGAGTGGAACCTGAAGTCATGGGAATCGGCCCCGTGCCAGCCACGGAAAAGGCCCTCAAGAACGCGGGCCTCACCATCGAAGACATCGGACTATTCGAGATTAACGAGGCCTTCGCCGTGCAGGTCTTGAGCTTCCTTGACCACTTCGGCATCGCTGATGACGACCCCCGGGTAAACCGCTACGGCGGGGCGATCGCCGTCGGACATCCGCTCGCTTCCTCAGGCGTTCGGCTGATGAACCAACTGGCCCGGCAGTTCCAGGAAGACCCCTCTGTCCGTTATGGGATTACCACCATGTGCATCGGCCTGGGGATGGGTGCCACAGTGATCTGGGAGAACCCGAACCACGCTGACTTCGAATCATCCGTCCAGGCTTCAGGCCAGACAACCTCAGAAGGAGCCGCCGCATGAGCGCCACAGAATTCCAGAAGCTCGCCTCCCTCTTTCCTGACGAGATCGTGACGCATTCCTACGTTCAGGACATCCAGCTTCCAGGCGGTGCAGGCACCTTTGCGTTAATCACCCTGGACAACGGACTGGACCACTCCAAACCCACCACCCTGGGTCCAAACACGCTGGTGGAATTGGGCGAAGTCCTCGAAGGGCTCAAGGACCGCGCCGCCAAGCGCGAAATAGTCGGAGTGGGCGTGACCGGCAAACCATACTTCCTGGTCGCTGGCGCAGACCTGTCTGCCGTGAAGACCCTCAAAGAACGGGATCACGGCCTGTGGATGGCCCAGCTCGGACACTCGGTCTACTCCACCCTGGCCAACCTCGGGGTGCCCAGCTTCGCCTTCATCAACGGCCTTGCCCTTGGCGGCGGCCTGGAGATCGCCCTGCAGTCCACCTACCGGACCGTCTCCACCGGCGCAGGCGCCCTCGCACTGCCTGAGGCATTCATTGGCCTTGTTCCGGGCTGGGGCGGCGTTTACATTCTTCCCCGCCTGATCGGACCCGAAAACGCCGTCAAGGTGATGATCGAGAACCCGCTCAGCAACAACCGCACACTGACCGGCCCACAGGCATTTGAGCTCGGTATTGCCGATGCCCTCTTCGAGCCGGCAGACTTCGTGGAGCAGTCCCTGGCATGGGCTGCCCGTGTCATTGCCGGCGAAGAAACACCAGCGCGGAAGAACGCCGTCGACCCCTCGGACGAGGACGTCGCCCGCCGCTGGGCTGCAGCGGTCTCCGCAGGGCGGGCCTTTGTGGAGGCGAAGACCTCCAATGCCTCGCCTGCGCCTGCCAAGGTGCTGGACATCATGGAAGCAAACCGCACCATGAGCCAGGGCGAGTCGGCTGGACTGGAATGTGAAACCCTTGCTGGCCTGATGCAGACGGACGAGTTCCGCTCCACCGTGTATGCCTTCCTGGACCTCGTCCAGAAGCGCTCCAAGAGGCCAGCAGGTGCCCCGGACCGTAAGCTGGCCAGGCCTGTCACCAAGGTGGGTGTGGTAGGCGCGGGGCTCATGGCAAGCCAGTTGGCCCTACTTTTCGCCCGCCAACTCAAGGTGCCTGTCGTGATGACCGACATTGATCAGGCCAGGGTGGACAAGGGCGTTGCGTACGTCCACGCAGAAGTCGACAAATTGCTGGCCAAGAAGCGAATCAAGGCCGACGCCGCCAACCGGACCAAGGCGCTCGTCACCGGTTCGGTATCCAAGGAAGTCTTCGCTGATGCCGACTTCGTCATCGAGGCCGTGTTTGAAGAACTGAACATCAAGAAGCAGGTCTTCGCGGAAGTGGAAGAGATCGTCTCCCCCGAGTGCATCCTCGCCACCAACACTTCCTCGCTGTCTGTTACCGTCATGGCCGAGGACCTCCGCTACCCGGAGCGGCTGGTGGGCTTCCATTTCTTCAACCCTGTTGCAGTCATGCCTCTCCTGGAAATTGTCAGGGCGCCAAAGACTGACGACGCCGTACTTGCTACGGCTTTTGAACTCGCCAAGGGCCTCAAGAAAACCGCCGTCCTCGTAAAGGACGCGCCGGCGTTCGTCGTGAACCGCATCCTGCTCCGCCTCATGGGCGAAGTTATCGCCGCATTCGACGAAGGCACCCCGGCAGAGGTGGCAGACACCGCTTTGCGGCCCATGGGCCTGCCAATGACTCCCTTCACCTTGAGCGCCATGGTGGGGCTACCGGTTGCACAGCATGTGCAGGAGTCCCTCCATAATGCATTCGGAGACCGTTTCCCCGTTTCACAGAACCTGCAAAAGCTCATCGACAACGGCGTCACGTCCCTCTGGGCCCCCGGGCCCGATGGAGAGCCCGTCATCCCTGCTGAGACCCTCGCCATCATGTCCTTCGGTAACAACCCCTCCACACGCGAGGAAGTGCTGCGGCGAACACAGGATGCACTGGCCGAAGAAATCGGACTGATGCTTGAAGAAGGTGTGGTTGCCGGGCCAGAGGACATCGACCTCTGCGTCATTCTGGGTGCCGGCTGGCCCATGTTCCTGGGTGGCATCACTCCCTACCTGGACCGTGTCGGCGCCTCTGAACGCGTCAACGGGAAGCGGTTCCTGGAACCGGGCGTCGCCTCCGCCCCAGCCTAAAGCGGCAAGAGAGAGGGGCAGCGGCCGGAGCGAAAGCCCGCGCCACTGCCCTTCCCCATGTATGAGCCTTTTACGGTATCTAGAAGAGTGCAACCTTGGGAGCACGCGGGAAGATCTCGTCCAGTTCCTCGCGCTCCGCCTGGCTCGGGATCCAGCACACTGCTTCCGCGTTCTCACGAATCTGCTCCGGACGCGTCGCTCCAGCGATGACACTGCTGACGCCGGGTTGGGCTGCCAACCACGAGAACGCCAGCTGAAGTTCGGTGATGCCCCGTTCCTTGGCGAACTGGCCAAAGCGCCCCAGCTGCTGCCAGTCTGCATCATGCACCAGATTGGTCCGTGTGTGGCTCAGGCGCGAGCCCACGGGGGCATGACCGGCGGAGTACTTGCCGGTGAGCAAGCCGTTGGCCAGGGGGAAGTAAGGAAGCACGCCAAGCGAGAAGGCGCCTGCCGCCGGAAGAACCTCGAGCTCCGCGCGGCGGTCCAGCAGGTTGTAGTGGTTCTGGGTTGAAATGAAGCGAACCCCTCCAGACTGCCGCCCAACGTACTCGGCCTCTGCGATCTGCCACCCTGCGAAGTTCGAGTGTCCGATGTAGCGGACCTTGCCGCTGCTGACCAGGACATCCAACGCTGCAAGGGTTTCCTCGATGGGCGTCTGTGGGTCCGGGGTGTGGAACTGGTAGAGGTCGATCCAGTCTGTGCCCAGCCTGCGTAGGGAGGCTTCCACTGCCTTAAGAATGTAGCGCCGGGAACCACGCGCCCCAAAGTCGTTGCCATTGGCCCCGTGCATATCCATGCCAAACTTGGTACCGATGACGACGTCGTCGCGATGTCCCTTCAGCGCTTTGCCAAGCATGGCCTCGCTGAGGCCAGGCTCCCGGCCGTAGACATCTGCGACGTCGAAGAAGGTGACGCCGGCGTCGATCGCAGCATGAACAACGGCATCCGTGCCTTGCTGCGACTCCGTGGGAGTGTTGGCGCGTCCCAGGTTGTTACAACCAAGCCCTACAGCTGATACGGTCAGTCCGGAGTGGCCAAGGCGTCGATATTCAGTCATGGAACCCAGCCTATAACGCTCTTCCAGTGGCTATGGCCGACGTTAAAGCGAGCCGAAAGTGATGCCGGATTCCTCCATTGCCTCCTCGAGCTGGGCTATGGCTACCGGTCCCATGCCGTGGAGCTTGGAGGCCTTTTGTTTGCCATACTCGGCCAACTGTTCCAAGGTTTCGATGCCCTCATGCGCAAGCGCCCGTTTTGCCGGGGCCGCAAGGCCTTTGGGTAGCGGCGTATGCCCGGGCCAATTGCTCTTGGACGACATGGAACATCCCTCCTGAGTGCGTTGGATCCTACTTAGAGGGTAAAGCCCACACCTTGCTTGGGCGAGTGCTTCAGGCGGAATGCGGTGGGGTCGCTGTGCGGAGCCGCTGCGATGGAGAGCTTGGTGAAATCCAGGTCCTCATTGCGAACGCAGATCTTGATGGCATTGACGGCCTTGTTGACGTCCGGGCAAAGGCAAAAGACATTCAGTCGCGAATTTCCGATCTCCGTGCGGTCCACGATTCCCAGTCCTCGCCAAGCCAGTTCACCAGTCAGCGCCGCCTTCGCCTTGCGCTCGAAGTGACGGTCACGTTCGGTGCCGTCCTTGGTCTTCAGGGCGAACTGTGCCACCACCCAAAACTGCTCGGACTCGGGGATCTCGGCGAATCCGTCCTCCTCACACTGGGCAGCGAAAGCCGTCATCAAACCATCTACGGAAGAGTCGTCGTCGACGTCTGTTTCATCCGTCTTGCTTTGGTGGCCCACCACACCGTGATTGATCACGAACTGCTGGTCGTCCTCGTCGTACCAAGCTTCACGGAAGTGAAGTACTCCCTCATCGTCGCGCTTGTATGCCCGGATAATGCCGCTCATGTCCGTCCTTTCCTGAACCACTCTGCACTGGTGTTGCTGGTGCCCTCTACGTCGAATGGAGCCTTCATGGCGTCCACTGCTTCACGAAGGGCTGCGCACTCCGCACGCATGGTTTCCACGGTTTCTGCGGGATATCCCATGCCTACGCTGTGGTCCTCAAACTCATCCTCGTCATCGACGAACACACCGTGGAGGGTGGAGCGGATGACGTCCAGGTCCATATCAATCATGTGGAACTCGGTAACGCCCGGCTTGATGGTGTTCCATCCATGACCGGTTGCCAGGTCTACGTAGACCCGGAAGTCACCCGGATACGTGTCGTCATAGAAAGTGGCTACGAATTCGCCGGTCCGCGGTACCAGCAGGACCGCATCCGAGGCTGTATAGAAGGCAGCACCGGGACGCGAACAGAACTCCCCCGCGCCTTGGAAAATCCACCACCCGTGGATGTCCTCACCCAGGTAGCGGCCCGGCACAACCCAGTGTGCCTTGCCATTCCACTTCCTGTTTCTCGCCACCACGAGGTCGCCGGGCTGCAGTGAGCCCGGCTCGCGATCGGAGCTCACAGCTTGGGCAGACTGCCGGTGGTGGGGTGTTCCTGACCTGGCAGGGGCCGTGCAAAGGGGACCTTTGTACCCAGGACCTGGGCTACGACGTCGTGGGCTATCTTCTGGGCCGTCAGTCCGACGCGCTCCAGGACCTGGCTCCTGGATCCGTGCACCAGGAACTCAACAGGCAAGCCAACCTCGTTCAAAGCCGTGTCAACGCCGGCTGCGCGCATTTCCTGGCGGATGCGCGAACCCACGCCGCCTGCACGGACGCCGTCTTCGATGCAGATGACCAGGCGATGCCGGGCGGCAAGGGCGATGATCGATTTGCGGACGGGCAGGAGCCAACGGGGGTCAACCACTGTGGAGCTGATTCCCTGGGCGCCAAGACGGCCGGAGACATCCAGGGCGAGCTCGGACATGGCGCCAACGCTGATGATGAGGACATCGTTTTCGGTGGAACCCTCGGGACGGCGTGCCAGGATATCCACGCCGTCATGGAGCCGCTCAATGGCCTCCACTTCAGAGCCAACGCTGCCCTTGGAAAACCGCACCACTGTGGGGGCGTCATTGATGGCGACCGCCTCGCGCAGTTCTTCCCGGAGCCGGGTGGCGTCGCGCGGGGCCGCCAAATGGAGTCCGGGAACAATCTGGACCATCGCCATGTCCCACATCCCGTGATGACTGGGACCGTCCGGCCCTGTAACACCTGCACGGTCCAGGACAATCGTGACCCCTGCCTTGTGGAGTGCGACATCCATCAGCAACTGATCGAAGGCACGGTTCAGGAAGGTTGCATAAACCGCCACCACCGGGTGCAGGCCACCGTAAGCCATCCCCGCAGCAGACGTGAGTGCATGCTGTTCGGCGATACCGACGTCGATAACGCGTTCAGGATGGCGCTCCGCGAACTTGTGCAGACCGACAGGTATCAGCATCGCCCCTGTGATACCGACAATGTCGGGACGCTCATCAGCGATGTCGGCGATTTCCTCGGCGAAGACCGAGGTCCAGGACCTGGCGCCGGGCCTTTCGGTCGGCTCACCCGTCTCTGGATCGATGATTCCTACGGCGTGGAATTGATCGGCCTCGTTGGCAAGGGCCGGAGCATATCCATGGCCTTTTTCGGTCATCGCATGCACGATCACCGGGCCACCGTAGGCCTTGGCCGTAGTGAGGGCGTGTTCCATGGCCTGGAGGTTGTGTCCGTCCACCGGACCGATGTACTTCATGCCCAGATCTTCAAACATTCCCTGGGGCGCCCACCAGTCCTTGATGCCCTTCTTCATGGCGTGCAGGCTCTTGTAGGTGAACTGACCTACGGGACCACCGTTCTGGAGCTTCTTCTTCCACCAGTCAAGCATCCGCTCATAGGCCGGCGTCGTCCGCAAGGTGTCGATGGTGGGGCGCAGCGACGCCAGGTAGTCGGCAAAACCGCCCACAGTGGGTGCATAGGAGCGGCCGTTGTCGTTGACCACAATCACCACGCGGCGCCGCTTATCAGCCGCAATGTTATTGATGGCTTCCCAGGTCATGCCACCAGTGAGGGCACCATCACCTACAACCGCGACGACGAACCGGTCGCCTTCGCCGGTCAGCTGCCGGGCGCGGGAAATGCCGTCCGCCCAGGACAAAGACGAGGAAGCGTGGGAGCTTTCCACGATGTCATGCTCGGATTCTGCGCGGTCGGGGTAACCGGAGAGGCCGCCCTGCTGCCGGAGCGTACTGAAGTCCTGCCTGCCCGTGAGGAGCTTGTGGACATAGGACTGGTGCCCGGTATCAAAGACAATGCTGTCCCGGGGAGACTCGAAGATGCGATGCACAGCAAGCGTGAGCTCGACGACGCCGAGGTTGGGACCCAGGTGTCCACCCGTAGCGGCTACGTTGGTAATCAGGAAGTTCCTGATCTCGCCGGCCAGCTGTTCCAGCTCTTGGCCGGATAGTTTGGCCAGGTCCTGTGGATCCTTGATGGTTTCCAAGAGTCCCAACGGCCCTCCTTAGGGTGAATGACGTGCCTGTTAACTCTAGCGCGTGCCCGGGGCTGGCGTTTTCGCGCCTGTTGGAGGATTTCCGGGAATGGCGACAATCAGCGTTCCAAGGCCTCGACCCTCTTCCGGCCGACCACGTTGAACAGCGGCAGGACCCTGTTTTGGAAGTGGGTCTGCAGGACGATCGCACTGCGGGTCCTGGTGACTGCTCCGGTGCGGGAGATGGAATCCAGGACACGTTGCAGGTCGTCGTTTGATTCGGCGACGATGCGGATGAGGACGTCCTGGTCGCCTGAGACGGTGTACATTTCCACGATCTCGGGGATGACTTCCAGTGCGGCGCCGACGGAGACGTGACCGACGTTTTGAGAGATCTCCACCGAGACGAACGCCATGACGGGGAACCCGAATTTGGCGGGGTTCAGGATCGGGGCGATCTGCTGAATGACGCCTGTCTTTTTCAGCTTGTCCAGCCGGGCCTGGACGGTGGGGCGGGCGACGCCCAACTTTCTGGAAGCGGCCAGGACGCCGATGTCCGCGTCGGCGGTAAAGAGCTCCACGATCTTCGCGTCCAGTTCGTCGATCTTCATCGTTGGCTCCTGCCCGTTCACACTTTATGACTTACAAAGTGTAAGTCCTTTTTGGGCATCTGAAGGGAGATTTATACATAACGGATAGTTTGGGATTGACCAGTTGTCAGGCTTGCCCTTCCCTGCGAACGTGAGTCATCCCACTGCTCTTCGTGAAGGAGATCACCTCTCATGGAAAACGTTTTGCCCCCATCATCTACTGCGGAACGCGTGCAACTGCGCTCCGCGCTACGTGTCCTTCCCGCCTACAAGCCCGGCAGATTCCCGGCTGTCTCCGACGTCGTTCAGTACAAGCTGTCATCGAATGAGAACCCCTATCCACCGCTTCCTTCGGTGCGGGAAACCGTGGAGAAATCCGCTGCCGGCATCAATGTCTACCCGGACATGGCCTGTGCCGCGATTACCGAAGCTGTGGCCAAGCGCTGGGATGTTCCGGCGGGCTCTGTCAGTTTCGGTGCAGGTTCCGTGGAAGTCGCCTCCCAGATCATCCGGGCCGTCGCCGGCGAAGGCGACGAGGTGATCTTTGCGTGGCGCTCCTTTGAGGCGTACCCCATGCTGACGGCACTGGCAGGCGCGACCGCGGTCCATGTGCCGCTGACCACGGACGAACGCCACGACTTACCCGCGATGTCCGCAGCGGTCACCCACAGAACCCGGCTGATTTTCGTGTGTACGCCGAACAACCCGACCGGAACCTCTGTCACGGCCGGGGAACTGCACACGTTCATGGAGTCAATTCCACAGGATGTGCTGGTGGTTATCGACGAAGCCTACGTTCACTTCAACGTCGACCCCTCCGCAGCGCACGGCATCGACTTCTTTCGGACCTACCCGAACGTCGTCGTCCTGCACACCTTCTCGAAGGCCTACGGCCTGGCTGGACTGCGCATCGGCTACGCCATCGCACCCGACTACATCTCCGCCGCCCTGCGTGCGGTCGCCATTCCTTTCGGAGTCTCCGCCCTGGCACAGACGGCCGCGCTGGCCAGCCTCAACGCCGAAGACGAGATCAAAGCCCGCATCACTACCTTGGTTGCCGAACGAGAAAAGCTGCACAGCGGATTGGTCCGTATCGGCTGGGACGTCGTCGCATCGGATGGCAACTTCCTGTGGCTCCGCACTGGGGAAGCCACCCACGAACTGGAGGAAATCTTCACCAACGCCGGAGTCATCGTCCGGGCTTACCCCGGCGATGGCATCCGCATCAGCATCGGCACCGTCGAGGCAAACGCGAAGGCCCTCGAAGCAGCAAAGAATGCTTTTTCCCGCTTCACCGCCACTACCCAGCGCACCGGAGAAAGGTAGGACAGCACAAATGACCCCAACATCAACATTCGCCACCTCTGCAAAGACCGCCGGCTCATCAACGCGGACAGTCCGTGGCCTGAAGCCACGCCAGCTGACCATGATGGGCCTTGGCGGCGCCATCGGCGCCGGCCTGTTCCTCGGCAGTGGCAAAGGTGTCGCCGCCGCGGGCCCTGCCATCCTGGTCTCCTATATCGTTGCCGGCGCCCTGGTCATCCTCATCATGTGGATGATCGGTGAGCTCTCCGCCGCGAACCCGGCCAGCGGCGCCTTCTCAACCCACGCAGAAACGGCGTTCGGCCCTGTGGCTGGCTACACCATCGGATGGCTCTACTGGGTCCAGCTCGCTGTCGTCGTTGCCGCTGAAGCCGGCGGCGCAGCGGCGATCCTGACCGGCGTCCTCAAATCGGCCCCTGCGGGCACACCCATGCCGCCCACCTGGCTGCTCGCGACGGTCTTCATGGCCGCGCTGACCGCAGTGAACATGTTCGCTGTCGCCAAGTACGGCGAGTTCGAATTCTGGTTCGCCTTCATCAAGGTCGCAGTCATCCTGGCCTTCCTCCTCGTCGGAGCACTCCTTCTCTTGGGTGTGCTCAACGGCACCAGCCCCGGATTGTCCAACTTCAGCGACTTTGCACCAAAGGGCGCTGCAGGAATCGGCGCAGGGCTGCTGATCGTGATCTTCGCCTTCGGCGGAACCGAAATCGTAGCCATCGCCGCCGGCGAGACCAAGGACCCCGAAAAGAGCGTTGCCACGGCCATCCGCACCGTCGCCTGGCGGATCTGCGTCTTCTACGTAGGCTCGGTCTTCATCATCGTTGCAGCACTCAGCCCCGAAGCAGCCAACGCACCCGAAGGGCCCTTCGCCGCGTTGCTGAACGTTGCTGGTCTGCCCGCGGCGGGGACAGTCATGGCCCTCGTCGCTGTGTTCGCCCTTCTCAGCGCCCTGAATGCCAATATCTATGGCGCTTCCCGCATGCTGCACTCCCTCGCACAGCGCCGTCATGCACCGGCTTACCTGAAGAAAACCGCCACCAACAGCGTTCCCCGCCCCGCCGTGCTCTGGACCGTTGCCTTCGGGTTCATCGCCGCCATGCTCGAGGCGATCTTCCCCGGCAAAGTCCTGGAAACCCTGCTTGCCATAGTCGGTTCCACCATCATCGTCATCTGGGCCTCTATCGCCGCATCCCAGATCAAACTCCGCCGCAGCAGGGACCGCGGGAAAACGCCGTTCGCCCCTGCCACGTATCGGATGCCCCTGTTCCCATACCTGTCCTACACCGCCGTCGGCCTCCTGCTATTGATCACCATCGTCGCCATGCTCGACGCCGGCACCCGCACCCAGCTGCTGCTGACGTTCGCAGCCACCGCCCTCATTGCGCTCAGCGGCATCGCCATCACCCGCCGCTCGACCAAAATCCCCGAACCACAGGAAGACAACGCATGACCTCCGAAACCCTCGACAATCCAACCACCTGCACCAAACCCGAAACCCGCAAAACCCGCACCGCCGGCCAGGCCGTCATCGACGGCCTCCGCGCCCACGGAGTCAATACCGTTTTCGGCATCCCCGGGGTGCAAAGCTATGAGCTGTTCAACGCCCTCAGGGAAGAAGACAGCATCGAACTGATCGGTGCCCGCCACGAACAAGCGTGCGCCTACATGGCTCTCGGATACGCCCAATCCACGGGCAAAACCGGTGTCTTCAGCGTCGTTCCCGGGCCCGGCATCCTGAACGCCGGAGCCGGAATCCTGACCGCCCTCTCAACCAGCACACCGATCGTGTGCCTGACTAGCGAAATCCCTACCGACTACATGGGCCGCGGCATGGGCCACCTCCACGAGATGCCCGACCAACTCGCAACCATCAAATCCTTCGCCAAGTGGGCAGAAAACGTCCTGGACCCCGCACTGGTCCCCTCCATCGTCGATGAAGCCTTCCGCCAAGCAGGCAGCGGCAGGCCCGGCCCTGCCGTGGTCGCTGTTCCCTGGGACGTCCTGACGCAGCAGGCCGCAATGCCCGAAAACCAGCCGTGGCAGGCGCCGGCACCGCGACTCAATCAGCACGTTCTGCGAGAAGCAGCCGACATCCTGGCTGCTGCCAAGAACCCGATGATCATGGTTGGCAGCGGTGCCCGGCACGCGGGGCCGGAGATCCAGGCCCTGGCCGAGCAACTCCAAGCACCAGTCGTCTCCTTCCGGGGCGGACGGGGAATCATCCCGGACAGCCACCCGCTGGGCTTCACCTGCGCCGCGGGCTTCGAACTCTGGAGTGAGACTGACGTCTTGCTCGGCATCGGATCCCGGCAGGAACTCATGTGGTTCCGCTGGCCGGACAAGCCTGGGAACCTCATCCACATCAACCTGGACATCGACCCCACCCAGCACGACCGCCTCCAGCCACACCTCGGCATCACCGCCGACGCGAAAGAAGCAACCGCTGAGCTCGTAAACGCCCTCGAGACAGCGCCCGCCCGCAAATCACGGCACGAAGAATTCGCTGCCGTGAAGGCAGCCAAACAAACAGAAATCGCTGGACTTGCACCACACACGGACTACCTCAGCGCCATTCGCGAAGCACTTCCGCGTGACGGGTTCTTCGTCGAGGAGGTCTCCCAGATCGGGTTCTCCTCGTTTTTCGCGATGGAGATGTTTGAACCCAGGCATTTCATCACCTGCGGTTACCAAGGCAATCTCGGCTTCGGCTTCCCGACCGCGCTCGGGGTCCAGGCCGGCAACCGGGATAAAGTGGTCATCTCCGTTACCGGTGATGGTGGCTTCATGTACGGGGCACAGGAACTCGCCACCGCAGTCCAGTACGGGCTCAACGTCATCACGATCGTGTTCAACAACGCAGCCTTCGGCAACGTCAAAGCCGACCAACTGCGTATCTACGGTCAGGAAACGGCCTCCGGACTGCGCAACCCTAACTTCGTCACCTTCGCCGAATCATTTGGTGCTCTGGGGCTCAAAGCCCAAACTCCGGCAGAACTGAAGCGCGCCATTGAACAGGCCATCGAGGCCCAGCGCCCCACCGTGATCGAAGTCCCCATGCCGCTATCTCTTGAGAACACCCCGTGGAAGTTCCTCATGCCGGCCAGCCGCAAGTAACCGCCTGCACGCACCCCGGCCGGTTGGGAGGCCTTGAGCTCCAGCCAGCCTCCCAACCGGCAATCACCCTTAATTCCTGACTGAAAGAGCTATGCCGGCAGCACCACGAAGACGATGCGCCTGCAAGTGCCAGGACAGCAGTGCCAACCTACTCCGGAAACACACGACGGAGTACGAACCGACAAAGCACAAGTGCCCCGCCAGGCCGAAGCCTGACGGGGCACTTGTCAGAGCTGGTCAGCTCAAGAACCGCTAATTTGACGCAGGACGTACTGCAGGATTCCACCGTTGCGGTAGTAGTCCGCTTCACCCGGGGTATCGATGCGCAGGACGGCGTCGAAGGACTTGGACGTGCCGTCCTCCGCCGTTGCCGTTACCTTTAGCGTCTTGGGCGTGGTGCCGTTGTTCAGCGCCGTGACGCCTTCAACCGCGAAGGTCTCCGTGCCGGTCAGGCCCAGCGTTGCAGCGGACTCGCCGGCGGGGAACTGCAGCGGAAGAACGCCCATGCCGATGAGGTTGGAGCGGTGGATGCGCTCGTAGCTCTCGGCAACGACTGCCTTGACACCCAGGAGTGCAGTGCCCTTGGCTGCCCAGTCACGGGAGGATCCGGAACCGTATTCCTTGCCTGCAAGGACAACCAGCGGCGTTCCCGCAGCCTGGTAGTTCTGCGCGGCATCGTAAACGTAGGCCTGGGGTGCGCCTTCCTGGCTGAAGTCGCGGGTGAAGCCACCCTCGACGCCGTCCAGGAGCTGGTTCTTGATGCGGATGTTGGCGAAGGTACCGCGGATCATGACTTCATGGTTACCACGGCGGGAGCCGTAGGAGTTGAAGTCCTTGCGCTCCACGCCGTTTGCCAGGAGGTACTGGCCAGCGGGGGTGTCCGACTTGAAGGAGCCGGCCGGGGAGATGTGGTCCGTGGTGACGGAATCGCCCAGCTTCAGCAACACACGGGCGCCCTGGATGTCCTGGACGGGGTCCGGCTGTGCCTTCATGCCCTCGAAGTATGGGGGCTTGCGTACGTACGTGGAGTCCTCGGCCCAGGCGAAGGTGTCGCCTGCAGGCGTGTCGAGTGCCTTCCAGCGCTCGTCGCCGTCGAAGACGCCCTCGTAGCCCTTGGCGAACATGGCTTCGTCGATCGAGGAATCGATGACTTCCTGGACCTCGGTGGGGTTCGGCCAGATGTCCTTCAGGAAGACCTCGTTGCCCTCGGAGTCCGTGCCCAGGGCATCGGTGTCGAAGTCGAAGTCCATGGAACCGGCCAGGGCGTAAGCGATGACCAGCGGCGGGGACGCCAGGTAGTTCATCTTGACGTCCGGGTTGATGCGGCCTTCGAAGTTGCGGTTGCCCGAGAGGACGGCCGTCACGGAGAGGTCGTTGGCCTGGATAGCCTCGGAAATTTCCGGTTCCAGCGGGCCGGAGTTGCCGATGCAGGTGGCGCAGCCGTAGCCCACGATGTAGAAGCCGAGCTTCTCCAAGTACGGGGTAAGACCGGACTTCTCGTAGTAGTCCGTGACAACCTTCGAGCCCGGAGCCACGGAAGTCTTGACCCACGGCTTGGCAGTCAGGCCCTTGTCAACAGCGTTGCGTGCAAGCAGCGCAGCGGCCAACATGACGGACGGGTTGGACGTGTTGGTGCAGGAAGTGATCGAGGCGATCGACACGGCACCGTGGTCCAACTCAAATTCACGGCCATCTGCGGTCTTCACGTGCACGGGTGCGGACGGACGGCCCTGCGCACCGTTGGCGGCGGACACAACGCGTGCCGTTTCCGTGGTGTGCGAGTCGGCGTGGGTGAAGGACGGAGCATCCGAAGCCGGGAACGATTCGTCCAATGATTCGTCCACGCTGCCGTCTTCAATTGCGACGTAGTTGTGGATGTCCTTGCGGAACTGCTCCTTGGCATCCGTCAGCTCGATGCGGTCCTGGGGACGCTTCGGACCGGAGATGGAGGGAACAACCGTTGAAAGGTCCAGCTCGAGGAACTCGGAGAAGCGCAGCTCGCGGGAAGGATCGTGCCAGAGGCCCTGTTCCTTGGTGTAGGCCTCCACAAGGGCGACATTCTCTTCGGACCGGCCGGTCAGGCGCAGGTACTCCAAGGTGACATCGTCAATCGGGAACATGGCGGCCGTGGAACCGAATTCCGGGCTCATGTTTCCGATGGTGGCGCGGTTCGCCAGCGGCACAGCGGCAACGCCTTCACCGTAGAATTCGACGAACTTGCCCACCACACCGTGCTTGCGCAGCATTTCGGTGATGGTCAGCACGACGTCCGTTGCGGTGGCGCCGGCCGGGATGCTGCCGCTGAGCTTGAAGCCCACAACGCGCGGAATCAGCATGGAGACGGGCTGGCCAAGCATGGCAGCCTCTGCTTCGATGCCGCCGACGCCCCAGCCCAGGATGCCCAGGCCGTTGACCATGGTGGTGTGGGAGTCGGTTCCAACGCAGGTGTCCGGGTAGGCACGCAGCACGCCGTCGATCTCACGGGTCATGACGGTGCGGGCCAGGTACTCGATGTTGACCTGGTGGACAATACCGGTTCCCGGGGGAACAACCTTGAAGTCATCGAAGGCCGTCTGGCCCCACCGCAGGAACTGGTAGCGCTCACCATTGCGCTGGTATTCGATCTCCATGTTGCGCTCCAGTGCGCCGGAGTTACCGAAGGCGTCGATCTGGACGGAGTGGTCGATGACCATTTCGGCGGGTGCCAGCGGGTTGACGCGCTTGGGGTCGCCGCCAAGTTCCTTCACTGCCTCGCGCATGGTGGCGAGGTCTACAACGCAGGGTACGCCGGTGAAGTCCTGCATGATGACGCGGGCAGGGGTGAACTGGATTTCCGTGTCGGGCTCCGCATTGGGGTCCCAACCGGCCAGGGCGCGGACGTGGTCAGCCGTTATATTGGCGCCATCCTCAGTCCGCAGGAGGTTTTCAAGCAATACTTTGAGGCTGAACGGAAGGCTGTCTGCGCCCTCTACGGAGTTCAACCGGAAAATTTCATAATCGGTGCCGGCTACATTCAGTACGCCTTTGGAACCGAAGCTGTCCACAGTGCTCATGGCAGGACTCCTCTCGCAACAGTTTCATCTTTGTCGCGTGGTTGGCCGCTAGCCAGTTAGGCGCACCTTACTTAGCCGGGCGGCACTCTCAGTTGGTCAACCCCTGTCCCCCGCGCGGAACCATGCGGAGCGGGGCTGCTATGTGGGACTACTATGCCCATCGTAGTGGCATGGATCACGTTCAAGCACGGCTGCACGGCAGCTCCACCAAATGCGGCACCCCACGTATCGCCCGCCAACCGGTGGCGTGGCGGGCGATAACCGGCCTAACCGGCGGGAACGATGAGGCTGACGGTCTCCAAGTGATGCGTGTGGGGGTACAGGTCGAATGCCCTCAATGACTCCAACCGCCAACCGCCTTGCTGGAAGTAACCCAGATCACGTGCAAAAGAAGCCGGATCACAGGACACATAGGCAATTGCCCGGGGATGTGAGGCCATGAGTTGGTTTACCACCGCTTTTCCGGCCCCCACGCGCGGTGGGTCAAGGACCAGGGAATCGAAGTTCCGGGGACGCTGGTGCAATACCCGCTCCACTCGTCCCTGCACGATCTCAACGTGGGATTCTCCGTGCAGGTTCTTGCGCGCGTCACGGCTGGTGCCGGGCGATCCTTCAACGGACAATACCGAGCCCGTAATGCCTACCGCATCAGCCAAAGGAGCCGTAAACAGGCCGGCACCGGCGTAGAGGTCCGCCACCGCAGCACCGGGTTGGAGATACCCTCCGCCTGCGAGGTAGCCGGTCACCGCGTCCACCAGGGTGTCCGGCGCGTCCTTATGAATCTGCCAGAAGCCTTCGCCCGTCACACGGTACTCATGCCCCGCCGCCGATTCCTGCACCCAGGTCCGCCCCCGAAGTTGCAGCACCTGGCCCTTGCCGGGATCGAAGCTCGCTACGGAGACGTCATTCGGCAACTGCGAAAGGACGCTGTGCAGCCGCTTGGGACTGGTCGTTTCCTCCGGCGCCAGCAGCACCAGCGGCCTGGAGCCATTGGCAGGCGTCGCCACTTCTACGCGTGCTATCCCGCTGAGATCGAGGTCCCACAGCTTGAGGTCGTTGATTCCCGGAAGCGCCAACGGCATCTCCCGGATGGGCACCACGACGTCGGAACGGTGGGCGTGCATGCCCAGCCGCCCCTTGGGGGTCACAGCAAAGCTGGCGCGCGTACGCCAGCCGAGTCCGCCGTCGTCGTTCGCACCCACGCCCTCAACCTCCACCCCAAGGTCCAGGCCAGCGAGTCTCTTGAGCTGTTCGGACAGCACTTCAGCCTTAAGGGCGCGCTGCCGCTGCAGGGAAATGTGGCCGAGCTCGGCACCGCCAACGGGCGGGTTCCCGTGCTTCCAGGCCGTCAGCGAATCGGCTGGCTTCCAGAAGTGTTGCACGCGGTCCGGCGAGGCTTCCAGGACTTCCACGACGTCGGCACGCCAGAAGCGCGACGAGTCGCCGGAGTCGGTCAACCGGATCCGGACCTTCTCCCCCGGAATGCCGTGGCGTACGAAGATGACGCGGCCCTCGTGGCGTGCGACGAAATGCCCGCCATGCGCGACAGGGCCAACGTCAACGATCAGTTCGGTGCCGGGTGCACCTTGGCCTCCGCTGGTGTCAGTAAGGGGTGAAATGCTGTGGGAGGTCATTGGGTATCCTGCAGTGCCTTTGCTTCTTCGGAGGACTTTAGCTGCCACGGAACGCTGGCAACCATGACTCCAGGTTCAAAGTGGAGCCGCGTCTTGATTCTGAGTGCCGTCTGGTTGTGGACCAACTGCTCCCACCATTTGCCCACGACGTACTCAGGGATGTACACCACGATCAAGTCGCGGGGTGAGTCGCGTCTCATGTTCTTGATGTACTCCATGATGGGAGTCACGGTTTCACGGTAGGGGCTGGCCAGTACCGTGAGCGGTACTGGAATTTCCAGCTTCTCCCAATCCCGGACGGTATGTTCTGTCTCTTCGGAGTTGATATCCACGGTGACCGCGTCGAGTCGCGAAGGCCGCGAGGCCCGGGCATAGGCCAGGGCACGCAAAACAGGCTTGCGGACGTGCGAAACAAGCAGTACGGCGTGGACACGGGTAGGCAATGCGCGCGGCGATGAATCCTCGTCAACTGCCAACTCCTTGGCAACATTGTCATAGTGTGCCCGGATACTCCACATGATGAGGAACAGCACGAACATTGCCAGAAGGGCGATCCAGGCACCTTGCTCAAACTTGGTGATCAGGACGATGACCAAGACCAGCCCGGTCATGCCGAAGCCCACCATGTTGATGGTCCTCGACTTGATGATCCTGCGGCGGACCGATTTGTCCCGCGCCAGTTTCAGTTCACGCCCCCAGTGGCGGACCATGCCAAGCTGGCTGGCGGTGAAGGAAATGAAGACACCCACGATGTACAGCTGGATGAGCTTGGTGACATCAGCGTTGAACGAAAGGATGAGCACCAGCGCTCCGGCAGCCAAGGCCAGCACACCGTTGCTGAATGCCAGCCTGTCGCCGCGGGTGCGGAGCTGGCGGGGAAGGTAGCCGTCCTGCGCCAGGATTGAACCCAGGACAGGAAAGCCGTTGAAAGCGGTGTTGGAAGCGAAAACAAGAATGACGCCGGTGGCAGCCACCACGATATAAAACGGGATGGAACCTGCCCCAAAAATGGTGTCTGCGATCTGGCTGATGGCCGGGTTCTGGATATAGCCCTCGGGCAACGGCTTGCCATCAAGAAGGAACTCCTTGGCGGGATCCAGAACAATGTGGACCTTCGTGGCGTTGGCGAGGTAAAGGATGCCGGCCAGCATGGCGGCGGCGATCGCGCCCAGTAACAGCAGGGTTGTGGCAGCGTTCTTGCTCTTGGGCTTCTGGAAATTGGGCACGCCGTTGCTGATCGCCTCCACGCCCGTCAAGGCCGCGGCGCCCGAGGAAAACGCACGGAGCAACAGGAACGCTCCGGCAAGTCCAACGAGGCCTTCATCGAAGCCGGCCTGGGGCACGATGGTGAAGTTGGCGGACGGCGCCTGGCCCAGTTGTCCCGTAAGGGCCTGGAAGATGCCCACGAGGGTCATGCCCAGAATGGACGCCATGAAGATATAGGTGGGGACGGCAAAGACCGAGCCGGCCTCCTTGATGCCACGCAGGTTGACCAAGGCGAGAATGATCACGCCCACAGTCGCGATCATCGCCTGTTGCCCGTGCAATGAAGGGATCGCCGTGGTGAGATAGGCGGCGGCGGACGACATCGACACCGCAACGGTCAGGACGTAGTCCACCAGGAGCGCCGAAGCGACGGTGAGCCCGGCATATTTGCCCAGGTTGACGTTGGCGATCTCATAGTCGCCTCCGCCCGATGGGTAGGCGTGCACATTCTGCCGATAGGAGGCAACCACTGTGAGCAACACCACCATCACGGCCAAGCCGACGAAGGGGGAGAATGCCACGGCACTGACACCGGCGAGAGCAAGGGTCAGCAGGATTTCATCCGGCGCGTAGGCCACTGAAGACAGGGCGTCCGAGGCGAAGATCGGCAAAGCGATGCGTTTGGGCAAGAGGGTGTGGGATAGGCGGTCATTCCGGACTGGCCGGCCCACCAACACACGCTTCGCAGCATTCAGTATTGTCAACACTTTCGCAAAACTACTCTGAATCCCCAGCGATGTCATGACGGCGGTCTCCGCCTTACGTCCATCGCACCGGTAAAGTCTTACGCAGCGGCACGGTAAACACACATAAGGAGACACGGTGGCTCACTTCGTGATCATGGGTTGCGGCCGTGTTGGCGCAACCCTGGCACACACTTTGGAAGACGCCGGCCATTCGGTGGCCATCATCGACCAGGACGAGCGGGCGTTCCGTAGGCTTCGCAACACGTTTACCGGCCGCAAGGTCACCGGCGTGGGTTTCGACAGGGACACACTCAAGCAGGCCGGAGTGGAAGAGGCTTACGCATTCGCCGCAGTTTCCAGTGGTGACAATTCCAATATCCTGGCCACCCGGGTAGCACGTGAGACTTTCCATGTGGCACACGTCGTGGCCCGCATCTACGATCCCGGACGCGCCGAAATTTACCAGCGCCTCGGCATTCCCACCGTAGCTGCCGTGCGCTGGAGCGCCGACCAGGTCCTCAGGCGCATCCTTCCCGAACAGCACCTCGCCGGCGATTACCGGGAGCCATCCGGGCGGCTCGTCCTGGCAGAGGTGGACCTGCACGAGGGATGGATCGGCCATAGCCTGACGTCCATTGAAGCTGCCGCGGGGATTCGCGTCGCCTTCCTGACGCGTTTTGGTGAAGGCCTCCTGCCCCTGCCGGGCACGGCCTATCAGGAAGGCGATACCGTCCACGCAATGTTGAGCCTGGACAGGACCTCGGAGATCAGCCGCGTCCTCGCCAAAGCACCGGCCAAGGAGTCTTAGTGAAAGTTGTCATCGTTGGCGCAGGCAGCGTCGGCTCGTCCATTGCCCGTGAGCTCCTGGCCCACAACCATCAGATCCTGCTCATCGACCTCAAGCCTGAAGTCATTGGCCGCAGCGGCCTTCGGGGTGCGCGCTGGCTGGTGGGCGATGCCTGCGAACTCAGTACCCTGCAGGACGCCAAACTTGAGGATGCCGACGTCGTGGTTTCCGCGACGGGTGATGACAAAGTGAACCTGGTGGTGTCCCTGCTGGCCAAGACGGAATTCGCCGTAGGGCGCACTGTTGGACGCGTCAACAACCCCAAGAACGACTGGATGTTCAATGACTCATGGGGTGTGGACGTCGCCGTCAACACTCCCCAGCTAATGACTGCCCTGGTTGAGGAAGCCGTGGAAATCGGCGACATCGTCCGGCTGTTGACTCTGCAGACCGGCGTCGCCTCGATTGTGGAATTCACCGTTCCCCACGACTCCCACGTCATTG
This sequence comes from Paenarthrobacter aromaticivorans, assembly GCF_019038615.1. Lineage (NCBI taxonomy): Bacteria > Bacillati > Actinomycetota > Actinomycetes > Micrococcales > Micrococcaceae > Paenarthrobacter > Paenarthrobacter aromaticivorans. The sequence continues at coordinate 147,119 of NZ_JAHOPC010000002.1, read as the reverse complement.
GGAGCACAGTGGGCGCAATCGAATGGCCGGAAGACGCCACCTTGGTAGCCATCCTGCGCGATCAGGCACCCATCACCCCAAGCCGGGACGATGTCCTCGATGGTGGCGACGAACTGTTCTTCGTCACCACCATCCAGGCAGAGGACGGCCTGCGCGCCCTGTTGTCACCGGCGTCGATGGCAGGCCAAGGGCCCCGCGACGGCGATGCCAACGTTGCGGATCAGGCCGAGGACGACGGCTTCGACGGCTGAGGTGCCGGCTTGGTAACAAGCCAGGCCACCCACAGGCCAAGGATGTACAGCGGTGCACCCATGAGGAGCCGGGTAGTAGCCAAGGCCGTCAGGCCTGGCTCACCCAGGAAGTACAGGGGCACCTGCACCACCAGCCGCAGCGCCAGCACCGCCACAACAATCCAGGTGCCAAGCTGGTACGCCCGCAGGCGTTCGGGATCCTTGCGCCATTCGAGACCCTCATTACGGACGAATCCGAACAGCAACCCGGCAAGGGGCCACTTGAGGACGATGGAAAGCACCATGCCCGCGATATAGGCAATGTTGGTGAAGAAGCCGAGAACGTAGAAGTCCTCGGCCTTCCCTGTAGTGTTGGCCAACCAAGCAGAAATCCCGACGCCGACCACACCGGCGAGTGCCTGCGTCAACGGGCGTCGTTGGATCAGGCGGACAACAGTGAAGATTGCCGCCGTCGCCAGCGCCGCCACCAGGGAAACCGTCAAGTCGCGGCTTACAGTGAAGGCCACAAGGAAAACGAGGCCCGGGAGGATACTCTCCGCGATGCCTTGCACTCCCCCGGCAGACTTCAACATGTCTACATGGCCGGCACTGTTGCGCTGAAGCCCTGCCTTCTCTGCATAGCCCGCAGCCAAATCCGCGACCCCCGGGGTTTCGACCGCCGGGGTCTTGGCTGATCCTGTGGCAGTGGCTTCACTCTTGCCTGGCGTAGGCTGTGCGGAATCCTTCGGCTCTGATCCATTGGCCACGGTCATAGGTGCTCCTGACGGGAAAGTATTTCGTAGCGTGGATTGAACATCGCAGGCAGGCCGTCCACTTGCGTCACCATGCCGTTCAAGCGCAGTTCCACTCCTGCTTCAATCCCGGGTACACGGTTCCTGCCCAACCAGATGACGCGCAACCGTGCATAAGGCCTTTTAACTCCCCCGCCACCAACAGAGGGCTGGAAACTGTGCTCCAACGCATCCACCACCACTGCTGAAAAGAAGGGCTGCTCACTTGGCGGCTGATGCGTGACAGACTCGATGAATCCAGTGCAGGTGGCCCTGCCGCGGGCAGGGAGATCACGAACCCCCACTGGCGGAGACTGCTGGCCTGCCGGTCCTGGCGAGCCTGGCTTATCAGCCAATCTGGGTGATCTCCGGTCCCCGCTCCGGCTGCTGCATGGCAGGACCGCCTTGCTGTGCACCGGGATCGGGAACGTGGGATGGAGCCTGGGCGGCAGCGTCCTTGGGCAGACGCAGCTGCAAGAGTTCGCGCGGAGGCATCGGATTGTCGCCGCGGACAACCACTACTCGCCGGAAGAGCTCCTCCAAGGCAGCCGCAGCGTCCCGGTCCAGTGCGGCTTCGCCGCCGAGGACACCACGCAGGAACCACCGGGGACCATCCACGCCCATGAAGCGGGCAGCGCGGAAACCCCGGCTGCCGTCCGTAGCTTCCGCGGGGAGCTTGGCGACGAGTTCCGTGCCAAACGTTCCAGCTACTTCTTCTGTCTCGCCACCCTGGCTGGCTACGGATTGGCCGATCTGCTCGCGGATCTCGTCCCACAGACCCTCCGAACGCGGAGCAGCGAACGCCTGGAGCTGAAGGCTTGAGCCAGCCAGGTCCATGGTCACAGCCACCACGCGCTGGGTAGCTTCTTCCACCTCCAGCCGCAGCTGGAGTCCGTCGGAGGGTGCGATCAGCAGAGCGCCGAGGTCCACGTATCCGTCGCGGTCCTCGATCTCATCGATGTCCCAAGGACCTTTGCCAAGCCGGAAATCACCCTTGGTACCGGACGGGCCGGTTGCAGGGGCTGTTGCCTCAGCCGCGTCGTTTTCCTCGACGGTGCCAGCGGTTTCCAGCCGCTCGGCCTTGGACTTTTTACCGCGCCCAAAAAGCATTGGGTTGTCTCCTTAGTAGTGGTCTATCCCCAAGTAAACCGCAACCCCGTGGGTTATCAGGCCACCGGTGCGTTGAATCCGCCAGTGGAACCAAAGCCGCCCGTACCGCGGGCGGAGTCGGATAGATCATCAACCATCACGAAGCGTGCGTACTCGACGCGCTGAATCACCATTTGGGCAATTCTATCGCCGCGCTTGAGCTCAATGGCCTGGTTTTGGTCAGTGTTCAACAAGGTGACCGCGATTTCGCCGCGGTAGCCTGCGTCCACAGTCCCGGGTGCGTTGACAACGGTGAGGCCATGTTTGGTCGCGAGTCCGGACCGCGGGTGGATCAGTGCCACAAAGCCATCCGGGAGGGCAATCGAAACGCCCGTCGGAACCAATTTCCGTTCCCCAGGGGCAAGTTTCACGTCCTCGCGGGCCCGCAGGTCCGCGCCGGCATCGCCCGGGTGCGCGTAGGACGGTGCTTCCAGCCCGGCGTCGAGCATTTTCAGCTGAACGTCCAAAGTGGGCGCGCCATACGCTGCGGTGGTGTCATTACTGAATACTGCGGTCTCGTTGCTCACAGTGGTTCATTCTACGTGGGGCACATCCATGCGGGCACTCCGGGCATATAGCCGGTCCAAGGGCCGATAAGCTGGACCCATGCCTACGTCTGACCAGTCCGCCCCCATGCCTGCCCGGAATACCGCCTCCGAGGTGCTGTTCACCGAGAAATTATGGCCGACCATCTGGATCTGGGTTGTCGTCGTGGGCCTCTCGAGCGCTGGAATCCTGATGTTCGCACCCATCAGTGCCGCCGCGGGCATCATCGCCGCCCTAGTGCTTCTGGCCGTCATGACTACCCTGTTGGTGGTCACAACACCCACCATCACCGTTACGCGGGACAGCCTTAGGGTGGGGCGAGCCACCATCGACCGCAAATTCGTCGGCACCACCGAGGCGTTCAAAAAAGGTGAGGCCACCGCCGAACGTGGAACCCGCCTCAATGGCCTCGCCTACATGTGCTTCCGCGGGTGGATAGATGCCGTAGTGAAAATCGAGATCACCGATCCCGCCGATCGTACGCCCTACTGGCTGGTGTCTTCGCGCAGGCCGGATGAACTCGTCGCTGCGCTGGGCGGGAATTAGCGACTGGGCGGGCATTAACGCTGCGCACGGCGGGCATTAACGCTGCGCCCGGCCGGCACCAGTTCCGCCCCGTGCCTGGCTCCTGAAGGCGCTGATACTGCTAGCTCTCGCATTCCGTGCAGTACAGGTGTCCGTCCCTCTCGGTGGCGATCTGGGAGCGGTGCTTCACAAGGAAGCAGTTGTAGCACGTGAATTCGTCAGGCTGTGGTGGCATGACTTGAATGAGGAGCTCTTCCCCGGAGAGGTCCGCTCCCGGGAGCTCGAAGCCATCGGCAAGATCGGTCTCATCGACATCCACCGCGGAGGATTGCTTCCCCGACTGGCGCGTCTTGAGTTCCTCAATCGAGTCCTCACTGACGTCTTCCTCGGTCTTTCGAGGGGCATCGTAATCCGTGGCCATGGTCCTTCTTCGTCCTCCGTACTTGCTCCGGGTAGGATTCCGGCCTGGCGGATTTTACTGCCCGCCGCCGGTCTAAGGGTGTAACGCCGGACGCCCCGGATTTGTGCCCGATATCGGCCAGATTGTCCTCCCATGCCCTGCGATTGTCCAGAGGCGGCAAATTGCGCTCGGATTGCGGGGAAGGATCCGCCCGGCAATCTGCCATTTTCGCCGGAATATCACGGCACGCCCTTTGTCCTAGTAGGAAAAGGGCAATGGGGGTGGCAGAGTTTCGAATGTCAGTTATGCCATGTGGTGGAGGGTGTTATGCAGGATCTACGGCTGGTAGGCGTCCACGACGACGGCGGGCATCTGCTCCTGAGCGGACCCGGCGGTGCGATGTTCCAGCTTCCGATCGACGAGGCACTTCGTGCCGCGACGAGCAGGACCCCCGCCCAGGTCGCTGCGCGGGCGTCAAACAGCCCGATTGCCATGTCCCCCAGGGATATTCAGTCCAGAATCCGCAGTGGAGCCACGGCGGCTGAAGTAGCGGAGTTGGCCGGTCTGCCCCTTGCCAACGTGCAGCGCTACGAAGGCCCTGTCCTGGCCGAGCGTGAGTACGTTGCGCAGCAGGCCAGAAACATTGAAGTAGCTTCTCCGGCCCCGGGCCAGGACATCTATCGCTCCGCCTTTGGCGACAATCCAGCGACCCTCGGCGAAATGGTGGCCCACCGCCTGTCCGCGCACGGCATCGATTCTTCAACGGTTGAATGGGACTCCTGGCGCCGATCGGACGGTTCCTGGACCGTCGTCGCGCGCTTTGAAGCGGTCCCCGGTACGCACGGAAGCATCGGCGAGGAGCCACCAGCGATGTGGACGTTCAGTCCGCAGCGGAAATCCCTGCAGAACGCCAACCGCTGGGCTCAGCAGCTCAGTGAGTTGGAGCCTCTGGACGGGCCCGTTCCGGCACGCCGGCTTGCCGCCGTCTCGGACCGCCCTTTCGACTTCGAGACCGACGCCGAAACCGCGGCGCGCGCGTCTGCGAAGGAATCCGACAGCCTCCTGGAAATGCTCCGCTCACGCCGGGGGCAGCGCCTGGGCGTGGACGAAGACGGCGACGACGCCTTGGCCGTCCTGCTCAGCAACGTTCCCGCAGCCCACCCACGTTCCGGCGTTGAAGATCAACACCCGGCCGAGGAACCCGCCGGGGATCAACCAGAACCAGAAGCTTCTCCTGTGGCTGAGCCTCCGCGGAAGGAAGGACGTCCGTCCATGCTGTCCCGGCTAAGCCTCGCGCCCCGGAACCACGACTCAGACGACGACGACTCACTGAAACTCCACGACGGCGTCAGCACGGAGACGCGCGAAATCACCGTTGTCGCCAGCCCATTGCGGCCCGTCACTTCCTTAACCGATCGCAAGCCGGGGGCGGCCAGCGCTCCTGATCCCAAAGATGCGGATCGAATCGATTCCGGGACCACCCAGACGCAACGGGCAGGGCTGGATGAACTGCTTGGTGGAGCCACCACCCCGCAAGCACAGACTGATCGTGCTGCATCGCATTCAGAGACAGCAGCAGAGGACAAGACATCCCTTGATGCCGGGGACCATAACACGCACAAGGACACTGAGGCAGCCATAGAGCGCCAGCCCTCCCGTCCAAAACGGTCAAGTATCCCCAGCTGGGACGAGATTGTCTTCGGCGCCCGCGGCGACTAGCGTCTGCCGCGCCGACTAGCCTCCACCGCGGCCACTACTCCCTAACGCGGCGTCAAGCCAGTGCCGGAACCTGCTCCCGGCCAGAGGCAGGCATCGACGTCGAACGGAAGAGTTTGGTCTCCGCCGGCCATCAGGTTGGCCCCGTGGGCTGTCACGCGGCGCATGTAATGGCGCCGGCACAATGTCTCATAGCCAACCACGGGTTCATGGCCAACAACTTCCCCTGCATGAACTTGATCGCCCACGCCCGGGACGTCGCCGGCAGTCCGGGGAGCAACATCGCCAACCATGACCTGGTCCCCTTCCACCACCATGATGCCGTCTACCGTTCGGGCATTTTGAGTTGCCCTGCGCCCGCACCAGCACAGTGCCTCGACCTGCAGTACCTGTACTTTGTCAGCGAGTTCGATCAGACGTTGGGAGCCGGGAAACAGGGTGGTGCGAAAGTCCGAGGTGATCCCGAACGCGAAGACGTCCACCTCCATCTCATCCACCAGGCGCGCCAACTGCTCCACTTGGGCAGCGGAATAGAACTGGGCTTCATCACAGATCAGGTAGTCCACGCGGAGCCCACTGGTCCGGCGTACAACCACTTCGTCCCAGAAATCAGTATCGGTCCGGACCTCGACGGCGTCGGTCTGGAGGCCCAACCTGCTGGAGATCCTCGAATCACCGGCACGGTCATTGCAGCTGAAACGTACGCCGCCCCTGCCCCGCGCGCGGTGGTTGTAATCCATTTGCAGGGCGAGAGTGGACTTACCGCAGTCCATGGTGCCTGAGAAGAAGACCAGTTCAGCCACGTTTTCCCTTTTTGCCGGCTGCGGGGAAGCAAAGGAACGGCACTTCGCGTTCCGCCTTCGTCAAGGAACCATGTTGGCCGACTACTTCCAGCGATGCTGGACGGACCCTGCGGGTATCGTAAAGGGCCAAGGTATCCCGGGCGGCGATCATCACATCACCGATCCGCGGTGCCACCTCTGGTTGGACATCACCGAACAAGCCAGCGCCTATCGCCTGCTCGCGGGTGAAGGCCCAGATGCGTTCGCCAAAACGTGTACGCCACGCCGAGATCAGGGACTCGCGCTGCGGATCGGTAACGTCCGGTTCAAGGTAAAGATGAACCATGCGGGGCTCGCCTGCAGTGTGGCGGACCCCTGCAACGAGTGAAGCATCAGCTGAGTAGTCAATGCGCTGGGACTCGGGAACGTCCAGCATTCCGTGATCCCCGGTCAGGACGATGGTGGTTCCCGGGGGCAGCGTGGCGGACAGTCTCTTGACAGTGGAGTCGAGCTCTTCAAGTTGGTGTTCCCAGCGGTCGGACTGGCAGCCGTAGCGATGACCGGCTTTGTCCAACTCGTTGACATAGAAGTACATCAGGGAGCGGCCACCACCGGACATTGCCTCTGCTGCGGCGGCTGTGCGCGCATGCAGGCTTGTGCCGCCCACGAAACGGCTGCCCCGGAGGGCTGCCTGCGTCATCGGGGAACTGCCGAACTGCGGGAGGCTCACGGTGACGACGTCGGCTTCGGCAGCTATGCGTTCGAACACGGTAGCGTGCGGCTGCCAACGCGCAGGGTCCACGTGGGCGTCCCAGTTGCCAAGCAGGTTCACGACTTTGTCCTGGGAAGGATCCAGGACGTCATAGCCCACCATGCCGTGCTGCCCGGCGGGAAGCCCCGTACCCAGGCTTGCCAGTGAAGCCGCGGTGGTGCTGGGAAAAGCCGAATCAATCCAGTTGGGGACGCTGCCCTGTCCGCCGGACAGGATGGAACGCAGGAACGGTGTATGCGAAGCCTTTTGCTTGAGCAGGCTGCGGCCCAGGCCATCGGCGAGGACTACACATACACGTTGCGCGGCCGGCAGGTGAAGCTGGTTGGCAAATCCGGGGATGCCCATGCTCGCGGCAGCACTGGTGAAGACTTCGGCGATCGATCTGCTCCCAAAAAGCGGTGGCGCAGGGAGGTCGGAGGCCGGCGCGGTACCGGACGTTGACTGCGTGTGCTCCTGTGCAGTCACCCTCAACGCTGGTGTCCGCGGCTCAAGCGGTTGCTGAAGACCCCCGAACGTGGCCGCGGCGCGGGGATGCCGGTGTGTGGGACGGGTGTGGGATTTGCCGTGTTCACGGCCCGAAGGGCGCGTGCGAAGACCTTGGCGTCCTGGACCGCTTGGAGGCCGTCCGCTTCGGCACTGATGCGCAGGACGATGTCCTCCTGCGCGATGGTTCCGGTGTAGCCGTGGTCCGCTTCGCACTGCGGATCACCGCAGCTTGCCGGGCCCATGTCCAGGCGCTGCCCACCGGACCAGGCAATGGACACCGTCATTTCCCGAACGGGATCCGACGGCTTGTAGTCCTGCGGCTGCGAATACATGTAGCTAAGGACCACAGAACGGATCTGCGCCACAGGTACTGACTCCGTGGAAATCTGGGCGACGATCTGTTCCCCGGCTTCATCCAACTGCTGATCGTCAACGTGGGTGATCACCAGCATGTCTTCCGTGAGCACCAGCACGGTGATGTGACGGCGAACTTCGGCGCGATCAAAGTGCGTCTCAAGGTGCACCAGGTGTGACAAGCAATCGCGGCCATCCAAGGCGTCATCCACGACGTCGGCCACCAGCCGGGGGTAGAAACCAGCCTGTTGGAGCGCTTGGTCCAGGCTCTGTCCCTGCAAGCTGTGGTTATGGGCGCTGTGGGGCCCGGCATTGGACGGACGGGACTGAGGCGTCGGAGACTGGGTGCTCATTCACCCATTTTCACAGATCCACTGGGGACTTCCTAACTGCCGGCTTCGCCACTGGGCTGGTCGCTGGCGTGCAGGAAGCGCCTATCCACGCATTGCCCTGCGAGCGCTGTCGGTGCGCCTGGCCGCGTTTCCTATCCACACATCGGCGCCCAGAATCGTTGCACCGGCAGGGCCGGCGAGCACAGGGTTGAACTCCACCAAGGCAATTCCGGGGTGGTCATCCTTGAGTTTGGCCAGTCTGGCGGCGATGTCCTCAAGGGCAGGCACGTCCACGGCGGGGAGGCCTTGGTAGCCGAACAGTTTTCTGGAGGCCCGAGGTGAGCGGATGAGGTCGTGCAGGTCAGCCGCGGACAACGGTGGGACCCGGTGCGCCCAATCGTCCAGCAGATTCACTGCATCCCCTGCCAAACCGAATGACACCACTGGGCCCAGCAAGGGATCCTCCATGGCGCGGAACGTGCACGCCTGGCCTACTGGGGCCATCGCCTGAACTTCAAGGGATGGCGAACCATAAGGTTCCAGTGCCCGCTTCATTTGTGCGATGTTCTGCAGCAAGGAGTCTGCATCCTGGATGTCCAACCGGACGCCGCCCAGGTCCAAACGGTGCCTCAGGGCGGGATCTGTGGTCTTCAGAACCACTGGCCAGCCCACACGTTCGGCTGCTTCAACAGCTTCCTCTGGTGTTCCGAAGCCGATTGTCGGCACCACGGCAATACCGTAGCCAGCGAGTAATTCTGCGGCAGCACCGGCGTCGAGCTTGCGGAGTTTCTCGCCTGTCACGCCGGTCAGCATCCTGGCCAGGGTTTCCTGGGTCCCTTCGGCGTCGCAGCCACCGGGCTCGACAAAAAGGCCTTGGTCGCGATCCAGCCATTGGGCGTAGCGGACGATTGCGGCCAGGGCGCCTACGGCGGCACCTGCATTTGAATAGCAGGGCAGTAACGGACCATCGGCGCTGCCTACCATTCCTTCCACGGGGATGGAGGGGTCCAGAATGCCTGTGAACACAGCCACCACAGGCTTGCCGGCCTCCGCCGCGCACTCGGCCAGGACACCGGCCAGCGCTTCTACTGTGAGTCCGCGTGCCGGCAGGAGTGCGGCCACGATGGCGTTTACAGATTCGTCGGCGAGGCTTGCCTGCAGGCTCTCCCGGAGCGCTGGAAGGGCGAGCGACATGCCGGCGTCGAGGTCCACGTCCGTCTCCATCCGGTTGACATCAAGCCCAAGGGGTCCCGCACTGTCAGCGACGACCTTGGCCAAGGCGACGGAATTGGAGTAGACAGCGAGGCCGGGGCCGGCGGGCAATGCCTGGGAGGAGACGATCTGGGCGATGTCCATCAATTGCTCGATGGTTCCCACCCTGATGACCCCTGCCTGCCTCATCATTGCGTCCACTGCGGCGGCGGGTGCCTGGGTGGTCCGGACTTCATGTCCGGGCGGAAGGCGGAGGCCCGTGACATCGGATTTTGCGACGATCACTGGTTTGCTCCGGGACAGCCTGCGGGCAAGCCGGGAGAACTTACGGGGATTCCCGATTGACTCGAGGTAGAGCCCCACAGCGGAAGTATCGGCGTCGTCCTCCCAGTACTGCATGGCGTCGTTGCCCGAGACATCCGCGCGGTTCCCGGCGCTGAGAAATGTGGACAGACCCAACCGGCGCCGCCTGGCCGCCGCGTAGACGGCAACACCCACGGCGGCAGACTGGCTGAAAAGGCCCAGTCCCCCGCGGGGTGGCATGCTCGGAGCCATCGAGGCGTTCAGGGATACAGCAGGATGGGTGTTCAGTATCCCCAGGGACTCGGGCCCAATCACCCGCATGCCATTGGCCCGGGCGCGCCGCACCAACTCATGTTGGCGCGCAAGGCCCCTCTCGCCGTCATCGGCAAATCCGGCGGTTGCCACCACGATTCCCTTGACGCCTGCTGCTGCGCACTCGTCCACTACTTTGGGAACTTCCTCGTAGGGAACTGCGATGATCGCCAGCTGCACGGGCCCGGGGATCTCCGATAAGCGTGCAAAGGAGATCATACCGGCGAGCTCGAAGGCCTCCGGGTTGACCGCATAGACGGGGCCCTCAAAGCCACCCTCAATAATGTGTTCCAGGAGTTGGTAGCCGACTGTCCCCCACTTGCGGCTGGCCCCAATGACGGCCACCGACGACGGCGCCAGTAGGTCGCGCACGCTGCGCGCCTCTGCGCGGTGCTCACGCGATTCCATGACGGCCCGCGATTTCTCGGTGGGGTCGATATTGAACTCGACGCTCACCACGCCGTCGTCAAACTGGCGTTTGAGGTCGTAGCCGGCGTCGGCGAATACCATCAGCATCTTGCGGTTTTCCGGTAGAACCTCGGCTGTAAAGCGGCGGATGCCGTTTTCGCGGGCGGCAGCCGCCAGGTGTTCAAGGAGGATCGAGCCGATGCCGCGCCCCTGATGGGCGTCGGAAATGTTGAAGGCGACCTCCGCCTCTGTGGGGTCATCGAGCCGGTCGTAGCGGCCAACGCCCATGATTTCACCGCCGATGGTGATGACGAATGCCACCCGGTTCACATGGTCCACTTCGGTGAAGCGCCGCACTTCCTTGCCGGAAAGCTTGGGCTTGAAGGAGAAGAACCGCATGTAGATGGAAGCCTGCGATTGCCCGGCGTGGAAGGCCTGCAGGGCATCGGCATCCTGGGGCCGGATGGGGCGGATGTGGGCTGTTCCGCCGTCACGCAGGACGACATCGGCTTCCCAATATTCCGGATAAATGCCGACGTCGGGCTGATCCACCATAGGCTTAGCCTAGCTAAAACATCCGCAGTACATCTTTAAGGATCCACCGACCCCATGGCCCGCAGCCAAACTTCCGCACGCAAAGGCGAGCCCCTCGGCGACTTCACCGAGAACATCGTCGACATCGACGTTACTTCCGAGATGGAAGGCTCCTTCCTGGAGTATGCCTACTCGGTGATCTATTCGCGCGCCCTCCCGGACGCGCGTGATGGCCTGAAACCGGTTCAGCGCCGCATCCTCTACATGATGGCGGACATGGGCCTGCGTCCGGACCGTGGCCACGTCAAGAGTGCGCGCGTCGTGGGCGAAGTCATGGGAAAGCTCCACCCGCATGGTGATGCCGCGATCTATGACGCCATGGTGCGTATGGCCCAGGACTTTTCCCTCCGCCTGCCGTTGATTGACGGCCACGGCAACTTTGGATCGCTCGACGACGGTCCTGCCGCCCCGCGTTATACGGAGGCGCGCCTGGCCGCCGCCGCGCTGACGATGACGGACCACCTTGACGAAGACGTGGTGGATTTCGTCCCCAACTACGACAACCAATTGACGCAGCCTGACGTCCTTCCTGCAGCGTTTCCCAACCTGTTGGTTAACGGCACTACGGGCATTGCAGTGGGCATGGCCACCAACATGGCTCCGCACAACCTTGTTGAGGTCATTGCCGCCGCGCGCCACCTGATCGCAAATCCTGATGCCACGCTGGATGACATCATGAAGTTCGTCCCGGGTCCGGACCTTCCCACGGGAGGCCGCATCGTGGGCCTGGACGGCATCCGTGACGCCTATGCCACGGGCCGTGGTTCCTTCAAGACACGCGCCAAGGTGGAAGTGGAGCAGCTGTCTGCCCGCCGCACAGGCCTCGTGGTGACGGAGCTGCCCTACATGGTGGGCCCGGAAAAGGTCATCGAAAAAATCAAGGACGCCGTCAACGCCAAGAAGTTGACCGGCATCAGCGATGTCGTGGACCTCACGGACCGCAACCATGGCCTGCGCCTGGTCATCGAGCTGAAGAACGGTTTCAACCCCAACGCCGTCCTCCAGCAGCTGTATCGCTATTCGCCCATGGAAGATTCCTTCGGCATCAACAATGTCACCTTGGTTGACGGCCAGCCGCAGACTCTTGGCCTGCTGCAGCTCCTGCAGGTTTACGTGGACCACCGTCTGAACGTGGTCCGGCGGCGGACGGCGTTCCGGTTGGGCAAGAAGAAGGACCGCCTGCACCTGGTGGAGGGCCTGCTGATCGCGATCGTCGACATCGACGAAGTCATCCAGATCATTCGCTCCTCTGATGAAGCGTCCGCAGCCCGTGAACGGCTGATGTCCATCTACGACCTCACCGAGATCCAGGCCAACTACATCCTGGAACTGCGCCTACGGCAGCTGACCAAGTACTCCCGCCTTGAATTGGAGAAGGAGCAGGACGAGCTGCGCCGCGAGATCGAAGCCTTGGAGGCCATCCTTGGCTCCGACGAGCTGCTCCGCGACCTCGTTTCCGGTGAGCTTGCCGAAATCGCCACCAAATACGGTACTCCCCGACGCACCGTGCTCCTGGAGTCCGAGGCCGTCTCACCCGCGGTCGCCGCGGCCCTTGCAGCTGCGGTACCGGGACCCAAGGGCAAGGCCGCAGCCCTTCCGCTCGAAATCCCGGACGACCCCTGCTGGGCCCTCCTCAGCGTATCCGGACAGATCGCACGGACAACCAACCAGGAACCGCTGGCCGAGGCTGGTCCGCGGGCGAAGCACGACGTCTTCCGTTCTGTGGTGAAGACCACGGCCCGTGGCGAGATTGGCGCCGTCACTTCCCTGGGCCGGATGTTGCGCCTACAGGTCATGGACATGCCTGTCCTACCCCCTGTAAGCGGCCTTCCAAACCTGGCCGGTGGAGTGCCGGCCAAGGATTTCATCACCCTGGTCAAGGGCGAGACGTTGGTTGCGTTTGTTCCGTTGGATGCCATCCTTGCCATCGGAACCGTACAGGGCGTAGTGAAGCGTGTTCAGCCGGAGTACCCGCTGAACCGTGAGGACTGGGAAATCATTTCCCTTAAGGACAAGGACACCGTTCTTGCCGTGGAACCCGCGCAGGAGGACGACGTCGAACTCGTCTTCGTGACCAAGCAGGCCCAATTGCTGCGGTTCAGTGCGTCGAACGTGCGTCCGCAAGGCCGGACCGCCGGTGGCATGGCGGGCATCAAGCTCGCCGATGGGGACGAAGTCATCCACTTCGGTACCGTCCGCGCAGACGATCCAGCCGCCGTCGTTGTCACTATTGCAGGAACCAATGGCGCGCTGCCAGGCACGGCCCCGGGGACCGCGAAGGTGACGGCATTCGAAGAGTATCCGTCCAAGGGGCGGGCCACCGGCGGTGTCCGCGTGCATCGCTTCCTCAAGGGCGAAGACACCCTGCTCCTTGCGTGGGCCGGACACGGGCCGGCAAAGGCGTCATCGGCCGCCGGTGTTGCCAGGGCACTGCCGCACGAGCACGGCCGCAGGGACGGGTCAGGCGTGCCGCTGTCCCAGCCAGTGGAGGCGATCGGTCCGAGCATGGCCTGGGCTGAAACGTCAGTGTCTGCCGAGTAAGCCAGCGGCCAACGATGGCACGGGAACAGTAACAAGGCCGGCGGTTGCAGACCGCCGGCCCTGCTTCTTGCCTTAGCCTGGGCAAGCTGCCCCTGTCAGGCCACTTCCGGCTGGGTTAGCCGTTTTGGTTGATGCTCAGTATGTTTCCCTCTGAATCCAGGAACCAAGCTGCTGCGCTTCCGTCCGGCATCGTAGCAATGCCGTTTTCAGTCTTCAGGCCTGGGAAATCGTAGTCCTCGAACTTGACACCCTTCCCGCGAAGTTCCTCCATCGTGGCGGCGACGTCACTGACCATCCAGCCCATCTGGGTGTTCTTGGCGGTCCCTGCGTTGGATGTTTGGTAGATGAAGAATCCGGTCCCGTCTCCGCACCTGTACTGAAGGTTGTCCTCGGCGTCTGGATTTTCTGGTTCGAGTCCGAGTTTCTCGCTGTAGTACGCGCGGGCCCGGGCAATATCCGATGCCGGAAGAACGGCACCCACTTGCTGATCCTTGAGCATGTTTTTCTCTTTCCGACTCTCTCCCCGGAGCGAACTTTACTCCTGGGCGGCAACGAAGTCAGTGGCAAACAGATGCAGGTTTTACCCCTTGCCTGAGATTGCCAGCGGTGACCCCTTAGACTGGCGACATGCCGATCATCCCTGACGAAAAAGACTGGACATGGGTGCTTTCAAGGCCCTGCCCCGAATGCGGCTTTGACGCCTCCACCGTGACGCCTTCCACTGTCCCGGGCACTGTGCTCAATATGCTTCCGAGGTGGCGCGCCGTCCTGCGCCGCGAGGACGTCGCAGTACGCCCGAACGATCACACGTGGTCTCCCCTGGAGTATGCATGCCACGTGCGCGATGTCTTCAGCCTTTTCGATAAGAGGCTGAACCTGATGCTGAGTGATGACAACGCCGAATTTGCCAATTGGGATCAGGACCAAGCGGCCATCGACGGCGAATATGGACGTTCGGACCCCCGGACCGTCTCTGACGAGTTGATCGCGGAAGGTGAGCAGATCGCGGAGTCCTTCGCACGGGTGGTGCAGGATGAATGGCAGCGTACGGGGCGGCGAAGCAACGGTTCTGAATTCACTGTGCTCACGTTCTCGCAGTACTTCCTGCACGATGTTGTCCATCACCTCCACGACGTTGACGGCTAAGCGCGACTGGCTATAGCGTCTTCTCCCACGTCATGCTCCGGTTCACGGGGCTGTAGCCCATGCGCAAATAGAGAGCCAGCGCGCCCGTGGGATTGGCGGAATCCACATCGAGTGACGCAATGTCCATGCCTGCGTCCGCGAAACGCCGCAGGGCGTCGGCCAGAAGGGCTTGCGCTATTCCCCTTCCACGGAAGGCGCGCCGCACACCAAGGAGTTCCGTATAGCCCTCCTTGAATCCCCTGTCCGCTGCAGCATCGGGATCGTAGCTGGCGAGTTGGTATCCTGCTACCTCGCCAGTCGCGGAATCAACCACCACGGCGCTCCAATCGGGCCGTGCTGTGGGTTCCTCAACGGTGAACCGCCATGATTCCTCGTCGCGTGGCTCGCTTCCCCAGTGGTCCCTGAAGGCATCGTTGTGGGCAAGGCGAACCGGTTCGTGGAGGGAGGCATCCAATGTCCGCAGCTCAAGTCCAGGTTGGAGGCTGGTGTCGGGCGCGGGTACGGACAAGGGCCGGTGCATCTCATTGAACCAGCGGACGATGCCGTAGCCCTTGGCTTTCAGCAGTTGCGCCTGGTGACGGTGCTGTTCCTCGGTCCTGATGCGAAGACGTGGCGGGGCGGTGATGGCTCCTTCCGCGGCGTCGGATTGGAACCGGATGCGTGTCTGTGCCTCTTGCCAGGCAAGGACTGCTGAGCCGATGCCTCGGCGTTGCCAGTCCGGGTCCACGCAGCCCATGCCGAGCGCCTTGTCCCCTCCTGGGTTCTTCGTGATTCTCCCGTACGCGCGGGCAACGCCATCCGCATCGAATCCCAGAAGCGTGTTGGTCCTGGGATCATTTTTGGTGGACTCCAGGACGTGGACGAGGTCGCCACGCTTTTCGAACCAGACAGGATGCTCGACGGCGGCAGTCCGGGCGATCAGTTCCGCCCAGTTGTCGAGGTCCGCAGTTGTGGCAGGCCGCCACTGCAAGCCCGTTTGGCTGGCAACGGGCTGAATCAGGGGTGGAACCTCAGAAGGCATGCCAACAGGCTACTGGGGAGTAGGCACTCTCACCAGTTCAGCCGCGCTGGGGAGTTCAAGCCTGGCATCGGCTGGATCGATGTCCTCGGGGTTGTGCGTCACCAACACCACCGTGACGTTCCGCAAACCCCGGCGAAGGGTGGCCATCATCTCGCGTGCAGCTGCAGCGTCAAGGTGCGCCGTGGGCTCATCCAGCAACAGCACACGCGCGCCCGTCAGGAGTGTCCTGGCCATCGCGAGGCGCTGCCGCTCACCACCGCTGAGGAATGCCCCGGCTGATCCAATACGCGTGTCGAGCCCTTCCGGCAAAGAGTCCACCAACACGTCAAGTCCCACGTCCTTCAAGGCCTGGTGCATTTCCTGTTCGTTGGGCTTCTTCGCCGCGGGCCTCGCCAGGAGGAGATTACCCCGGATGGTGGAGTCGAAGAGGTGGGCTTCCTGCGGACACCACGCCGCTGTCCCCGTGAGCATTGCCCTGCCTTCCTTCACAGGAAGGAAGCCCAGCAGGACGGAAAGCAGCGTCGATTTGCCGGCTCCCGACGGGCCGGTGACTGCCAGCCATCGGCCTGGCCCCGCCTCAGCGGTAACTCTTGAGAACACCGTGGGGCCTCCTGGCCATGCTGCGGCAATTCCATTCAACTCCAGCCCCGCCTTGCCATCGCGGTCAGGCAAGGGGTGCGTACCGGCGTCGTGATGTGGGCTGTCCGCATCGGCGGGGGCGGACAACGCGCCGGTAGCTGCTACGCGCCCCAGTACGTCTGTGAGTGCAGGGCCTTGGCGGACGGCGGAAACGGTTGCCGCAAAAGGCTCCACAAGGGCCAGCTGCATGAGCACAATCACGGCAACCAGGGCAGGAGCGGCGGAACCATCCTGAACGGATTCAGCGCCCAGGAGTGCCGCCCACAGGGCAGCGAACGAGCAGGCCAGGACGGTGACGGCCTGGCCGAGACCTTCCGCCCAGGCAGAACGTTGCGCCGAAACAGTAGCGGCACGATCCTTCTCCCTGAGTGCAGTCAGGATGCGTCCGGCCACCCCGTTGGCGGTTAGTTCGGCGCGGGCATCGAGGGCGGCCGCAACACCGCGGAGCACCACCGAGCGCAGCTGTTGTTCGGCCTTGGCGGCGTTCCGGTCAGCAAGTACGGCAAGGAGCGGCGCAACAATGAGTCCCGCTACGGTGGCAGAGGCGACGGCGGGCACGGCAACGGGCAACACCACGGCAGTCGCGACGATGGCCGCAGCGCCCACGCCCGCGGCAGTCAACGGCGGGAGCGCGACCCTCGGGAGAAGGTCCCTGAGCGTGTCCACGTCGTCCACGATCGAGCCCAGGACGTTGCCACCCTGCAGAAGACGGCGAAGTGACAGTGCACGGCGGCTCAGGGTGACCCAGAGCGCCCCGCGCAGGCGTGTCATCGCAGCGAAGACGGCGTCGTGGGTCAGCAGACGCTCGCAGTAGCGAAGGACGGCCCTGCCGATGCCGAAGAAACGCACACCAACGATCGCTCCCAGAAGGTAGAGAATGGGTGGCTGTTCGCTGGCCCGGATGATGAGCCACCCTGACAGGCCGGACAGGGCGACCGCGAAAAGTGCGGCGAGGACTCCCACCACGCCCGCCGCGGCGAACTTGGCCTGAACCGGCCGGAGGACCATTGCGAGCCGTTCCACGTTGGGAAGCCATCCCTGGTTGAAGGCTGTGTGGAGGGCCCCGTTCTGCGCTTTCAGGCCGCCTGCGTTCGCCTCGGCTGTGACAGCAGGGGAGGACTGATACGTGGTGGTTGAACCGACGGCCGGGGTAGATGCAGCACTTCGTTCCGCTACGTCGGCGGGCCCCTTCGCTGCGGTTAAGTGCTCCACCCGGACAACGTGGTCGGCGAGCGCCCTGGTGCCGGAGTCGTGTGCTATCAGGATTACGGTGGCAGAGCCTCTAAGGGACGTGATGGCCGAGCGGACAACGCTGGCTGAGTAGTGGTCCAAATGTGCGGTGGGCTCGTCCAGAAGCAGCACGGCAGCACCGGACTCGAGCCGGGCCAGACCACGGGCAAGGGCCACGCGGCGCAACTCCCCCGGGCTGAGTTCGGCAGGGTGCTTGGCGGCGAGGTGGTCCGCTGAGACCCTCCGCAGGATGCTCGCCACAGCGTGTGCGGTATCCGCTGTCCGTTCCCGGCCAAGGTACAGTTCCATCTCCTCCTGCACGGTGTCGGCCACCATTACAGGGTGTTGCGGCACCCAGGCCACGGTACCCGTTGCCACGCCGGTTACGGTGCCGGCCACGGATGCGCTGGGACCCGGCCCGATAAGGCCGGCCAGGACACCCAGGACTGTGCTTTTTCCGGCGCCGCTGTCTCCATCCAACGCCGTGACCGAGCCTGCGGGGGCGGTGAAGTCCAAACGCTCGACGGCGGGTGCGGACCGTCCCGTATAGGTCACGGTGAGGCCTTTGACCACGATGTCGGCCAGCCCAGCGTGAGACGTCACGTTGTCGGTAAGACGCTGGTGAGTGGGGGCCTTCAACACGGTGTTGGCAGTTTCCAAGGCCGCCCTGCCGTCATCGCTGGCATGGTGTGCGGTACCGAGCTCACGCAGGGGCAGGTAGCAGTCTGGAGCGAGGATCAGTGCCAAAAGCCCGGCTTCCAGGGCCATGTCCCCCGCAACCAGCCGTACGCCGATGAAGACCGCTACGACAGCGACTGAGATTGTTGCTATGAGTTCCAAGGCAAGGGCCGAGAGGAACGCCGTCCGGAGCGTGACCATGGTGCGGCTGCGGTACTGCTCGGAAATGTCTTCAAGTGCTGCGCGTTGCTCGCTGGCCCGCCCCAAACCCACGAGCACAGGCAGGCCTTTGGCAAGTTCAAGGATGTGTCCGGACAATCTGCGCAGCGTGGTTTGGGCGTCCCTGACGCTATCTTCCGTGTGGCGGCCTATCAGGATCATGAACAGCGGCACCAAGGGAACGGTCAAGACAATGACAACGGCGCTCACCCAGTCGGCAAACAGTATCCGGGCGCCGATGAGCAGCGGAACGGTGGCGCAGTTCACCAAGGCCGGCAGGTATTGGGTGTAGTAGTCATCCAGTGCGTCCAGGCCCCGCGTGGCGAGGATCGCCAGCCCGCCGTCGTTTGTGCCCTCAACAGCACTTGTTCCACCCGTGTCCAGTGAGCGCTTGAGAAGTTGCGACCGCAATTCCTCCTTGACCCCCAACGCGGCACGGCGCGACGCAACGCCTTGGCCCCAGACGGCCAAGGACCGTAGCACCGCTCCAACGGCCCCCCACACCAGCCCGCTGGTCCAATCGGAGGGACTTCCGGCCAAACCGGCCAGTGCACCCGCCACCGCCTGCGCCATGAGTACTAGCGAAAGTGCCTTGACGGCTGAGAGCAGGCCTATTCCGTAGAGCGCGGATCGAGTGGCCGGGCCGGAGGGGAACACGGGCTTCATGACGCGGCTAGGCTCCCGGGTTGGAAGGGCTGGTGTTTTCCTTGGCAACCAACACCTTGGCGGCGATGGCTGGAAGGAAACCGTGGGCTTCGGGAATGTGCGCTGAGCTGACACGGCGCCGGAACACCCAGTATGTCCAGGCCTGGTAGGCAATAACCAAAGGAAGCCCCACCGCCGCCACGATGCTCATCAGGCCCAGCGTGTAGTCGGAGGAGGAAGCATTGGAAATGGTCAGGCTGAACGCGGGATCCATGGTTGAGGGGATGACCACCGGGAAAGCGGCCCCGAAGATCGATGCCGTGGCGCACACCACGAAAGCTCCGATCGCGGCGAACGCCCGGCCCTCGGACCCGTTGCGGGCCCACTGCCAGGCCAAAACAACTGACGCCACTCCAGCCACCACAATGACCCAGGTCCAGGCCTTGCCGCTCAGGAACTGCACCGCAACCATCCAGGCGAGCATGGGCAGGACGGCAACCGGCACCAGCCGCACAAACCAGCGGCGGGCACGCAGCCGCACCTCGCCGTCGGTCTTCAACGCCAGGAAGGCCAAGGCGTGAACCACAGCGAACGCGACAACCCCGAAGCCACCCAGGAGGGCGTAGCCGCTGAACCAGGCGAACGGGCCGCCGCTGCGGTCCCCATTGGCATCCAGTGGCAACCCGGTGGTGGTGAGGGCCAGGGCTGCGCCGATGCCAAAGGCGGCCACAAAGGATCCAACGGCGATTGCCCAGTCCCACGTGGTGCGCCAGCGTTCAGTGTCCACCTTGCCCCGGTATTCGAAGGCGACCGCGCGGAAGATCAACGCCACCAGGACGCACAGGAGCGGAAGATAGAGCGCCGAGAACAACGAGGCGTACCACAGGGGGAAAGCTGCGAACGTGGCTCCGGCTGCAGTGAGAAGCCACACCTCGTTGCCGTCCCAGACGGGGCCGATGGTATTGAGCAGTACGCGCCTGTCCGTGTTGTTCCGCGCAAACAGCTTCATGAGCATGCCTACCCCGAGATCAAAGCCCTCAAGGAAGAGGTAGCCGGTCCACAGTACTGCGATGGCCACGAACCAGATGGTTGGCAACAATTCCATTGTCTGTTCCTCTGTTTCTAGTAAGCGAACGCCAGGACGTCGTCGGCTTTGTCGGGGCCGGGTGCGCCGTCGTCGTCCTTGTCACGGTCCTCGCCCTTGGTGTGGGCGAGTTCGGGCATTGCCGAGGCGACGCCGCCACGGACGTACTTGACCAGGAGCTTGACTTCCACCACCAGCAGGACCGCGTAGATGGCGGTCAGCACAACCAGGGAGGTCATGAGTTCGCCGGCACTGACACCGGGTGAAACGGCAGCAGCGGTGAACATGAAGACCTGGTCAATGCCGTTCATATCAGGGTTTGGGGCTACGACGAAGGGTTGCCGGCCCATCTCCGTGAAGATCCAGCCAGCGGCGTTGGCCCCGAATGGTGCCAGGATTCCGAAGACGGCAAGGCGCATGAGCCACTTTGACCCAGGGACGACGCCCTTGCGGGTAACCCATAGCGCTATCAGCGCTGCCAGGGCGGCGACGCCACCGAAGCCGATCATCATCCGGAAGCCCCAGTAAGTGACCTCCATGACGGGCACGTACTGGATTTCCTGCCCGGCCCGGTCACCATAGAGCGGGTTGTCCGGCAAGTGCGTGCCGTACTTCTCCTTGTACTCACCAAGCAGGCTGTTCACGCCCTTCACCTCGGTGGTGAAGTCGCCTTTGGCGAGGAAGGAAAGGATCCCGGGCACTTCGATGACAGCCACAATGTCGTCACAGTTCTTGGCGCCCAGGTTGCCGACGCTCAGTACGGAAAAGCCGGTGCCGTCGTGGCATGCTGCCTCCGCGGCAGCCATTTTCATGGGCTGCTGCTCGAACATGAGCTTGCCCTGCAGGTCTCCGGTGAGGGCAGTGCCGGCAAAGGAGATCATCGCCACCACGGCGCCGATCCGAAGGGAACGGATCCATACGGTGTAGTCACCCTTGTCGCGGCCCGGGATGTTGGCCTCGCCGGCGACCAGCCGGCCGTCCGCGCCAATTACGTCAATGCCGTCATGGCGACGGCGCCACAAGTGGTACCAGGCGATGCCGAGCAGGAAGGCACCGGCAACACCAAGGGCACCGAACAGAGTGTGCGGTACGGCAACCAGCGCAGTGTTGTTGGTAAAGACCGCCCAGGCGTCCGTCATGACGGGCCGGCCATCCACCATCTCAACGCCCACAGGGTGCTGCATCCACGAATTGGCCACGATGATGAAGTAGGCGGAGAAGACGGAACCGATCACGGCAATCCAAAGGCATGCCAGATGGACACCGCGCTTGAGTTGCTTCCAGCCAAAGATCCAGAGTCCAAGGAAGGTGGACTCGACGAAGAAGGCCAGAAGGGCTTCGAGGGCCAGCGGTGCGCCAAAGACGTCACCAACGAACCGGCTGTATTCGCTCCAGGCCATGCCGAACTGGAATTCCTGGACGATGCCGGTTGCCACACCCATGATGAAGTTGATGAGGAAGAGCTTGCCCCAGAACTTGGTCATCCGGAGATACTCGGGCTTTCCCGTGCGGTACCACAGGGTCTGAATGACGGCCACCACCAGGCCAAGGCCGATGGTAAGGGGCACCATCATGAAGTGGTAGACGGTGGTGATCCCGAATTGCCAGCGTGCGATTTCCAAGGCGTCCATGGCTGTCCTTTGTCCGGCGGCCCGAAGTGCGGTGCGCTTACTTCTACGTTGCGTAGAAAACTATTGTTCTACACAGTGTAGAACAAGTAGCCGAACCACATGCCCATTCTTCAAGTGGCGTTACGCACCTGCAAGGGTGAATCCACATCCGCGGCGCGCCGATAGTTCTACCTCACGTAGAATGAAGGCCTGAAAAGCGGTAGATTTATTGTGGAATGTTGGATCATCGCTCCCGGGTTGCGGCTTTTGCCACCGGGACGCGGAAGGTAGGGAAGTATTGATGGCGAGTCTTGGGGAACTGGAACGGGCAGTGATGGACCTGCTCTGGGCGGGTCAAGAGGCTGCAACTGCCAACACCCTGCGTGATCTTCTCGCGCAGGACTCCGAAGCCGGCGACGGCACAGCAGGACACCAGGGCAAAGACCTGGCAGTGACCACCGTCCTGACCGTGCTCTCCAGGCTGGAGAAGAAGGGCCTGGTGGAACGCGAACGCGGCACCCGCCCACACCGCTACCAGGCCGTTTCGAGCCGTGCTGACCACACTGCGGAACTCATGCACGAAGTCCTTGGCTCAGCTCCCGACCGCGAAGCAGTCCTTGCCCGCTTCATTGGCTCAGTCTCCGAAAGTGAAGCCGCTACCCTGCGCAAACTGCTCGGCTACAATTAGCCAGTATGTTCTGGACCTCATACTTCCTGGCGGTCCTGGCTTTGATACTGGCGTGGCCGGTACCCGTTTTGCTTTCGCGCGCGCAATGGCCTGCCCGCTCACCATTCACCGCAATGGTCCTCTGGCAGGCCATTGCCCTCGCAGGTGGCCTGTCCATGATCGGCGCAATGCTGGTCTACGGACTGGAACCGACCGGCGACAACCTGATTGCGGGCCTCAGGAGCCTGGCCGGCATGGTTTTCAACAATGAGCCAACCACCGTGCTGGGCTTCTGGCACCTCTTCGCCCTGTCTGCGGCCGCACTCTTAACGGCGCACTTGGTGTTCACCCTGCTGTTGACTTACTACAAGATTGAACGGCAACGCAGGCGACACCGCGAATTGCTCACGCTTCTGGCATCACCCTCGGACGACGGCCCGGGCACCGTAGTGATCAACCACGACTCCCCTGTGGCCTATTGCCTGCCCGGCGGCGCACGTTCGGTGACGGTATTGTCCGACGGCCTCATGGCCGCCTTGGAACCTGCGGAGTTGCGGGCTGTGCTCATCCATGAAAACGCCCACCTTTCCCAGCGTCACGATCTCCTGCTCTGGGCGTTCGCAGCATGGCGGCAGGCACTCCCCTGGTTCCCCACCACACGGCTTGCCCAGACAGCCGTGAACTCCCTGATTGAAATGCTTGCGGACGACGTCGCGCTCAGGACCGAAAGCAAAGGCACGTTGATCAAGGCCATCGCCATAGTCTCCAGCGGGTCCTCAACGCCAGGGCCGGGCGGCCAGCCACTCAGCCCGCGGGCGCTCAGCGGCGTGGGCGCCGTCGTCGAAGGCGGCAGCATCAGCGCCACCGGAGGGGCAGATTCACCGCGTACGACGGCGTCACGCGTCAGCCGCCTTCTCTCACCAGAGCCTCCGCTCGCCACCGCTCTTCGCGCCCTGGTCTTGGCCACGTCCGCCTTGCTCCTCGCCGTACCCACGGGACTCCTTATTGTCCCGGGGATGCTTGGTTAAGGACGAAAGTTTCCGCAGGGGCACGGTGCTGGATCCTTTAGGGAAGAGTGGCGTCATGGACCAACGACGAATACCCCTCCAAAGCGGTCACGACCAACGCCCATTTGCCCTAGATTGAGAGGCGTGAACGACGACAAGTCAGGCTTGAGAGCAGACATATCCCCCAGCCGCCGATGGCCCCTCTATGCGGCCGGCTTCACCACCGCATTTGGAGCCCACGCCGTGGCCGCCGGACTTGGCGCCGAAAGCGCGGACATCGGTTTGAGCCTGCTTGGCCTGGGCGTCCTGTTGGCCCTGTACGACGTCGCGGAAGTCTTCCTCAAACCGGTCTTTGGGGCCGTCAGCGACCGCATCGGGCCCAAACCCGTGATCGTCGGAGGGCTCCTGGCCTTCTCAGCCGCGTCCCTGATCGGATTGTGGGCCGACCAACCGTTCATGCTGGCCGCAGCGCGTCTTGGCCAAGGCATGGCTGCCTCGGCATTCTCGCCGGCATCTTCTGCAGGCGTTGCCAGACTGGCAGGCAAACATACCGGGCGCTACTTTGGCCGCTATGGTTCATGGAAGGGCCTTGGCTACGCGATCGGTCCTCTGTTGGGCGCTGTCGCGATCATCGCAGGCGGGTTCAGTCTGCTCTTCCTTATCCTCTCCTTTGTGGGCTTGGCCGTAGCCGTCTGGGCGATCATCACGGTGCCGCGCTTGGCTCCCCTGCCCCGCCCCAGATACACCATCATTGATGTCTGGAAGCAAAGTACCGAGCGATCATTCCTTGGACCTACCGTGGTGTTGGCGGCCTCTACTGGCGCCTTGGGCGCAGCAGTAGGCTTTCTCCCGGCGCTGGCCGCACGCGAAGGGCTCGGCACCGCCGGCAGCGTCGCCGTCGTAACGGTATTGGCCCTGGCGTCATCGCTGGTCCAGCCAAGGATCGGACGATTGCGGGATCGGGGAGTCCTCGCAGACCGGCCAAGCATGGTGGCCGGCTTGCTGGCCATAGTCCTTGGCGTACTCATCGCCGGCCTTCTACCCGGAGCACTGGCTACGGACGGCGCCATGTATCGCGCCGTCCCGATCTACTGTGCTGCCGTTTTTATCGGCTTGGGAATTGGCATTGCCACCCCAGTGGCCTTCGCGCACTTGGCCGATGCGACTCCCGCGGAACGCCTCGGCCGCACGATGGGTTCGGCTGAACTTGGCCGGGAGCTTGGCGACGCCGGCGGTCCCTTGTTGGTGGGCGGGGTTGCCGTAGCCGCGGGTCTCCCTTGGGGCCTGGGTGCACTGGCTCTGGCGGTAGGAGCAGCGGCCTTTGCGGCACCGGTTTCTGCGGTTTCCGGCTCCGTCACGAAAACGGGCCGGAAACCGCGGGTCTGAACCTAGGCGTCGATGCGTTCCCGGTCCAGCGTCGCTGCCCCTGCGATGATGAATTCCTTACGGGGCGCGACGTCCGAGCCCATGAGGAGATCGAAGACCTCTTCAGCACGCTGGGCACTGTCGATGCCGACCTTCCGAAGGGTCCGGTGGCGCGGATCCATAGTGGTCTCGGCGAGCTGCTGTGCGTCCATTTCGCCCAGGCCCTTGTAACGCTGGATGGGCTCCTTGTAGCGCTTGCCCTCCTTGGCAAGGTTGGCCAGAAGAACATGCAATTCTGCCTCGGAGTACGTATAGATCATCTCGTTGGCCTTCTGGCCCGGATTAATGACCTCCACGCGGTGAAGGGGCGGAACTGCGGCGAACACCCGACCCTCCTCGACCATGGGCCGCATGTAGCGGAAGAAGAGCGTCAGCAGCAGCGTGCGGATGTGCGCGCCGTCGACGTCGGCATCCGTCATCAGGATGACCTTGCCGTAACGCGCTGCATCAAGATCGAAACTCCGGCCTGAGCCTGCGCCGACAACCTGGATGAGTGCAGCACATTCTGCGTTGGAGAGCATGTCCCCTACAGACGCCTTCTGGACATTAAGGATCTTGCCGCGAATAGGAAGCAGGGCCTGGAAATCCGAAGACCGGGCCAGCTTGGCTGTACCAAGTGCGGAATCACCCTCAACGATGAAGAGTTCGGATCGCGCCACGTCATCAGTGCGGCAGTCGGCAAGCTTGGTGGGCATCGAGGAGGTTTCCAGTGCGTTCTTTCGGCGCTGGGTCTCCTTGTGCACCCTGGCCGAAATGCGCGACTTCATCTCCGCCACGATCTTTTCCAGCAACAGCGCCGACTGTGCTTTGTCATTGCGGTTGGCAGAGGACAACCTGCTCGAAATTTCCTGCTCGACCACCTTGGCGACGATGGCGCGAACAGCGGACGTGCCAAGGATTTCCTTGGTCTGGCCTTCGAACTGTGGCTCGGCCAAGCGGACTGTGAGCACAGCGGTGAGGCCGGCCAGGACGTCGTCTTTCTCGATTTTGTCGTTGCCTGCCTTCAGCTTCCTGGCGTTCGTTTCCACGGCCTTGCGGAAGGTTTTCAGCAGTGCTGCCTCGAAGCCCGCCTGGTGCGTCCCGCCCTTGGGCGTGGCGATGATGTTGACGAAGCTGCGCATCGTGGTCTCGTAACCGATCCCCCAACGCAAGGCAATATCGACTTCGCAATCGCGTTCGACTTCGGCGATCTTGCTGTGCCCGTTTTCGTCAAGGACAGGGACAGTTTCCTTGAACTTCCCCGAGCCGTGGAGGCGCCACACGTCAGTCACGCCGGAGTCGGCCGCGAGGAACTCCACAAATTCCGAAATGCCGCCGTCATGGTGGAAGACTTCCTCATGCACACCGTTCTCACCGGGGGTGCCCGCGAGCTTGCGCTCGTCGCGGACAGTGATCTTCAATCCCGGGACCAGGAACGACGTCTGGCGTGCACGCGATGTGAGGTCATCGTAAGAGAACTTGGCATCGGGAGTGAAAATCTGGCGGTCGGCCCAGTACCGCACCCTTGTACCGGTGACCCCGCGTTTGGCCTTGCCAACTACGTCCAATACAGAGTCTTCAACGAACGGCTCGAAGGGCGCGTTGGGGCTGGGCTTGGCGCCGGAATCAATGAAACGTCCCGGCTCACCACGGCGGAAAGACATCTGGTACGTCTTGCTGCCACGATCGACCTGAACGTCCAGCCGGCTGGACAAAGCGTTGACTACGGAGGCGCCCACGCCATGGAGGCCGCCGGAGGCCGTGTAGGAACCGCCGCCGAACTTACCGCCTGCGTGCAGCTTCGTGAAGACAACCTCGACGCCGGACAGTCCCGTCTTCGGTTCGACGTCAACAGGGATGCCCCTGCCGTCGTCATGAATCTCGACCGAATTGTCTGCATGCAAAATGACTTTGATGTCATGCCCGAAGCCGGCCAGGGCCTCATCAACAGCGTTGTCGATGATCTCCCACAGGCAGTGCATAAGGCCACGGGAGTCGGTGGAACCGATGTACATGCCCGGGCGCTTGCGAACGGCTTCCAGGCCCTCCAGGACAGATAGATGCCGGGCGTTGTATTCAGAACTCGGTGCCACTCGCGGTGTGCTCCTTCGGGGTATATCTCAAGGCAAACACTGCCCATCTTAGGCTAGTCGCGGTCCCCCATCGGCACCCGTTGCCACTCCCGGAAACCGGCATTCTACTTCGTTACGTTACGCACATGTGATACGCGGACAGCGAAAGTGATCCATCCTTGCCATGGTTCTGCTCCGAATACTGGTTATATGGATGTACAGAACTACTAAGGAGGCCGACATGACAACAGCAGTTGCAGACCGCACACTGAACGCAGCTGACCGATGCGATCGTTGCGGGGCTCAAGCATATGTCCGCGTTGTACTCGAGTCCTCCGGCGGTGAGCTGCTGTTTTGCGGCCACCACGCACGCGCAGTTGAGGCCACGCTTCGGCCCCTGACCTCCGACTGGCACGATGAGACCGAGCGCCTCAACGAGAAGGCACCCGTTCCGGTCGACTAGACAGGGCTGGCGGTAAGGCTGGACACTCTCCTGCCACATCACTTCGAGCAAGAACAGGGCTCCTCCCATCCGGGAGGGGCCCTGTTTAGTTTGAAGCCAGGATGCCCCAAAAAAGGTAACGGCCCGATCGGATAGTCCGATCGGGCCGTTAACGTTTGTGAGTGGACCTCTTTAGTCCAGGTAGTCCCGCAGGACCTGCGAGCGGGACGGGTGCCGCAGCTTGGACATGGTCTTGGATTCGATCTGGCGGATGCGCTCACGCGTAACGCCATAGACCTTGCCGATTTCGTCTAAAGTCTTAGGCTGGCCATCGGTCAAGCCAAAGCGCATTGCTACGACTCCGGCCTCACGCTCGGACAGTGTGTCCAGAACCGAGTGCAACTGCTCTTGGAGGAGCGTAAAGCTCACGGCATCAGCCGGAACAACAGCTTCAGAATCCTCGATGAGGTCACCGAACTCGGAGTCGCCATCCTCACCCAACGGCGTGTGGAGCGAAATCGGTTCACGGCCGTACTTCTGGACCTCCACGACCTTCTCAGGCGTCATGTCCAGTTCCAGCGCCAATTCTTCAGGCGTGGGTTCACGGCCCAGGTCCTGAAGCATCTGCCGCTGCACACGGGCGAGCTTGTTGATGACTTCCACCATGTGCACCGGGATGCGGATGGTGCGGGCCTGGTCAGCCATGGCGCGGGTAATGGCCTGGCGGATCCACCACGTGGCATACGTGGAGAATTTGAAGCCCTTGGTGTAGTCGAACTTCTCCACCGCGCGGATGAGGCCCAGGTTGCCTTCCTGGATGAGGTCCAGGAAGAGCATGCCACGGCCGGTGTAGCGCTTGGCCAAGGAAACGACGAGGCGAAGGTTGGCTTCGAGCAGGTGGTTCTTGGCCCGCTTGCCATCGTGGATAACGAATTCAAGTTCACGCTTGAGCTTCGGGTCCATGGAACCGTCGTCGGCGTTGATCTTCTCTTCAGCAAACAGGCCGGCTTCGATACGAAGCGCCAGATCGACTTCCTGTTCGGCGTTCAGCAAGGCGACCTTACCGATTTGCTTCAGGTAGTCCTTCACCGGGTCAGCCGTGGCACCGGCCGACATGACCTGCTGGACAGGGGCGTCGTCGTCATCGGCGTCCGAGTAGACGAATCCGGATCCGGAGGGCGCTGCCTTGTCTTTGCCGGTTACGGCGCCGTCCTCGACATCGTCGTCTCCGACTTCAACTTCCTCAGCTGCTGCGGGATCGAAATCCTCGTCCTCGACAGCCACTTCTTCGGTGTCGGCCTCGGGATCCGAAGACTTGTTCGCGGCTTCAGCCGCGGCCTTGGCGCCGGGCTTGGGTCCACGCTTCTTTGGTGCCGGCTTGTCAGAGGTGTCCTCTGAGGCCTTGGTGGCAACACGTGTCGCCGCACGCTTTGCCGAAGTGGCCGCCTTGTTTTCCTCAGCGGACAGTTCGGCCTGGGCGGCGGGTTCCTTCTCGACGGAAGACGGGGTCACAGAAAACCTTTCTAGCGGCGGTCTGTGGAATCACCATGCGGGCAACACCACTATGACCCTGTCAAGTCCGCGATCAATTTCAAATGCGATCGCCGTCTGCAGAGTCACTATGTACAACTGCCAACGACACCGTAATGTTCCCGGATTCCGGGCCCATTACGGGCATTCAAACGCGGACCCAACCGGGTCTCGGCATCCATTGTCTCACGGTTTTATGAATCCCACGCTTGATGAAGCGTAATGGCTATCGAAGAGATCCTTTATGGGTCCCCCAGGCGGACTCGGGACGACTTGCCCAGTCGCAGATGCTGCCGTGCCCCAGAATCTCGTCCAGCAATGCGGCGAGCCTGTAACCGGGGCTCGCCGAATTGGCATGCATGAGGCAAGCGTGTGCAGAGGACCCACTCCCCTTGCACCAGTCAATCCAGCCTTGCAAGGTCAATGCAGCTGCAGCAATTTCTCCCCTTTCTCCTTGGACGTACAGGTACGACAAGACGCGCTGCAGGGCATCAAGCTGCCCCCAGTCGGGAATAACTGGTTCAATGCCTAGAAGGATGTCTGCGTAGGCATAGATGCTGAGCATCCCGTTTGATTCAAGGGCCGCCCCAGCCCCTTCATGGGTGTCGGTTGGGGGCAATGCCAACTCTCCGGCGTCGAAGGGAAGTGGCTCAGAGCCATCATCGCTACTGCACAATCCGAACGCTGCTGCCCCTGCCCTAGCGGAACCGGTTCCAGCAGCCGCCATGATCATGACAGCGTCCCGCCATCCGGGCACAGCAAGGGTGGACCTGAGGAAGCCCACGAGTTGCGGCGTGAGCAAATCTAAGGTCTCGCTGTTGGGACGGATGCGGGCGTTGTCCAGCACCTGACGCCACACCGCCAGTACGGCATCAAGGCACCTCCCACTGCGCCATGACGTTCGCATCCGTTGGGCAAAATCCGACTCGGCTTCCGACACTGCGGGATCGAGGGCACCCGGACGTCCCGGAACGGGTGAATTTTGCTTGCTCCTTGGAGAAGCTCCGATGGTACTGCCTCGATAGACCATCTCTGCGCTGAGCCGGCTGTTCCGGATCTGTTCTATCGGCAGGCCCGGCGCCGGGCAGCACTCCTGGTCGAAGCAGAATGCGCCGCGCCAATACTCAGGACCAACCAACCACGCATCCCGGACAGGCAAATCAGCGTGGCCAAGTGTTTCCTGAAGTTCAGCCAGCAGTGGGAGTGTTTGGGTGACAACCATGCCGTCCTCCCAACCGTCGCCGGTGTAAAGTGCAAGCACCACGCCGTCGGCAAGGGTGTCCGCCGCTAAGTAATGAAGTACGTGCTCCCCAAAATCAGCAAGCATGCGGTTCGAAGCAGGGGCAGGCAGGTCGACGCGGAGAGCGGCTCCGAGCATTTTCCCCTGCATCGTGATGGCCACAAGGCTGTCCTCAGGCCAATAGCCCAACAAATGCGGGATGTAACCCAGGATGTCTTCTGGTTGATGAATGCTCAGCGTCTCTTTGGTGGTCATGCTTCAAGCTTGGGCAACGCCACTGGCTGAAAACAGAGACCATCACGCTTATGTGGATAAAGGTGGCCACATAAGGACTAACCACGAAAATGCCCTTACCCGGAGGTTGGTGCCTGCAGTTATTCCTTGCTTCCTTCATCAGACTGCGCACGTGCAGCACGCCGGCGCTCGATCCTTTCGCGGCGCTGCCGGGCCAAGGCTGCAGCCAACGGAGGCACGTGGACGCCCTGCTCGGCCATCTGTAACCGCACCTTCCGTCGGGTCAGCATGATAAGGACCGTCCCGATGCCCAGCAGGACAAACTGGACGCTGAGGGCTACACGGAACGGATCAAGGCCGTACAAGTCCCCGCCTGAGAATCCGCTCGCGTTCAGGACGTCCAGGACCAGGCCAATCAGGTAGATCGCCACCAAGGCAGCGATGAACCCGCCCACGTTGACGATGCCTGTCGCGGTACCAATACGGTGGGAAGGATTGAACGTCCGCGCGAAGTCGAAGCCAATCATGGAGCCCGGGCCGCCAACTGCCAACACCACCACCAGGATCACGAGGAGCCACAGTGGCGCCCGGTCAGGAAGGATGAGCACTGCCGCCCAAGCCAGCGCAGTAGACGCAGTGATCAGCAGGACCATGGCTGAGCGGCGCATTGGGTGTTTGGAGACGAACCGCCCAAATCCAGGCCCCGAGACGATTGCGGTTGCCACGAACAAGGCCATCAAAGCCGAGACCGTCCCCGCATCAAGCCCCTGGGCAGAGAGGAGGAACGGATAACCCCATGTCATTGCAAAGAGGTTGCCACTGAACTGGACGGTGAAATGGCTCCACAAGCCAAGCCGGGTGCCTGGCTGCTTCCAAGCGCGTGACAAGGAGACTCCGGTAGCCCGAAGTCCCTGCCCGGTCTCCCGCGGGGGATGCCCGGGAGGCTGGTCCCGCAACAGCACGAGGACCAGGACGACAGCCAGCACGGACATCGCCGCGAGTGACATGAAGGCGGGCGTCCAGCCGGCAGAGTGAAGGAGCAAGGCGAAAGGCACCACGCTGAAGAGTTGGCCCAACTGCCCGCACATTCCGGTCAGCTGGGTAACCACGGGGACCCTGGCCGGACTGAACCACAAGGGAACGAGCCGGATGACGGAGATGAATGTCATGGCGTCACCGGCTCCCACCAGGACACGCCCCAGTACCCCTCCAGGGATGCTATCGGCGAAGGCGAGCTGCAACTGCCCCAGTCCCATCAGGATGGCACCGCCGGCAATCATGACCCGCGATCCAAACCTGTCCACCAGGACGCCGACCGGGATTTGCAAGCCGGCGTAGACAAGCAACTGCAAGACGGTAAAAAAGGAGATGGCCGAAGCACTGGCATGGAAGCGTTCTGTTGCTTCCAAACCCGCGACACCAAATGAGGTTCGCTGTGCTACGGCCACCAGGTAGGCAAAGACGCCGATCGTCCAGATGAGCCAGGCGCGGGGAGCAGTCACTCCTCAATTATGCCCGCCAACGGTTCAAAGCTGATTTATTGAGGCGAGTCTTTACGCGCCAGATATGCCTCCACAGCCGCTCCGATGTCCTCGGCGTTGGGCAGTTCGTCGTTCTCATCGGCGAGCAACGAACGCCGGACGATGCCCTCGGATTTTTCGTCGTACCGGGCCTCCAGGTTGGCGACTACAGCCTGCACTTCCTCGGAGGCTTCAATCTGCTCCGCAATCTGCCGGCCTACTTCCCGGCCGGCTTCCCGAAGCCGGTCAGTGGGAAGCATTAGGGATGTGGCCGCGCCAAGGTACTCCAGCCCTGCCACCGCCGCTGGAGGATATTCGGCCTCAGCCAGATAGTGGGGCACGTGAATGACATAGCCAGCAACATGGCGTTCAGCCTCGGTGAGCCGGAGTTCAAGGATATGGCCAATGGCGGCGGGGACTTCGACCGTTGGCTTCCAGCTCGAGATACCTTCGATGAGCTCGGGCCGGTTGCCGTGAACGGTTACTCCCACCGGGCGCGTATGCGGTACGGGCATGGGAATGGAGTGAATCCAAGTCACCAGGTTGACGTCGAGTTTCTCCACGATTCCCACGACGGCACGGGAGAATCGCTCCCACTGCAAGTCGGGTTCGAAGCCGGCGAGCAGCAGGAAGGGCTGGCCCAGGCCGTCCGTGAGCTTGTAGAGCGCCAGCTTGGGTGCCTGATAGTCCTGCAAATGGTCTTCGACGAAGCTGATGTGGGGGCGCCGTGAGCGATAGTCGATGAGCTGGTCGGCGTCGAACATGGCTACCACTTCAGCGTCGAGTTGGTCCAGGAGTTCCGCGTTGATCTGCCTGACTACATGACCGGCATCGGCAAAGCCCGTGAAACCCATGACCATATTCAGCCCCCGCAGTTCCGGGCTGTGGAAAATCTCGATGTTGCTCGCATAGAGCGCCTCGGGGTCCAGGAGGGAGCCGGATATCCGTTCAAACACGGCATGTTCCTTTCGCAGTGGCAAAGTTCGGTGCCCCCATGCACCCCTGGTCATGGCGTCGCTAACGCCATGATTGCGGTGTGGGGACTCTGTGTCTCTTTGTACAACGCTGCACGTCCAGTAGGCATTCCTGCCCTTGGTGTGCCGCAGCTCTCATTTAATTGCTGTCAGCAGCCTGCGAGAGACTACGATCGAAACGGGCCGACGTCCTTTTGCGACGCTTGACCTGAAGACCAAGGCCGCCGTCGGAACAGGACGTCGGGCGCGTACCGGGGCAGGCCCGCCAAACATGCGGCCCCGCCATGCAATGCAGAGAGAAGTGAGGAAACATCCTCGTGGTCAAGACTACTGACATCATCCTCGGCGTCATCGCCAAGGACCTGAAAAAGTCACCCAGCGACGCACTTGTGATCGGAGTTGCCCAGGGCTCAGACGGACCAGTGCTGCTGGAAAACCCGCTGAGTGCCAAGGCCGCCGAATCCGTGGAGGGGTCACTGAAGCTCCTTGGAGTCTCGGGTGCGCCCGACCAAGCGCACCGCCTTCCGGGTTTGCCGGAAACGGGCTCAGGGATCCTGGTCCTGGCAGGCGTGGGCAAATTGTCCGAGGACGGCACCATCCCTGAAGAAGCGCTGCGCCGGGCAGCCGGGTCCGCCGTCAGGCAACTTGCCGGAGTCCCCTCAGTGACGTTGGCGTTCCCGACGACGTCCGTCACCGACGTCGCCGCAGTCGCCGAAGGTGCCGCCATGGGCGCCTATTCCTACACCGAACACCGTTCCAGCAAGGACGGGCTCAAGGATCCGGTTGCCAAGGTTCTGATCGTCACCGGCGTTGACGCCAAAGCTGCCCAACCTGCACTTGACCGGGCAACAGTCGTGGGCAGGGCCGTCAACGCAACGCGTACGCTCGTGAACCAGCCGCCCAGCCACTTGTACCCCGAGTCATTCGCCGAATCTGCCAAGGAACTCGCAAAGGGTCTTCCCGTAAAGGTGACGGTCTGGGACGAAAAGCGCCTGGAAAAGGAGGGCTTTGGCGGCATCCTCGGCGTTGGCAAGGGTTCAACCCGTCAGCCCCGCCTGGTCAAGGTCGAATATGCTCCGGCAAAGGCCACCCGGAAGATCGCGCTCGTTGGCAAGGGCATTACCTTCGACACCGGCGGTATCTCCATTAAGCCCGCCCTCGGCATGGGCGACATGAAGAGCGATATGGCGGGCGCCGCCGTCGTTCTTAATACTGTCCTTGCCATCGCCTCCCTCGGCCTGCCTATCAAGGCAACCGCTTGGCTTTGCATTGCGGAGAACATGCCGTCCGGCGCCGCCCAGCGACCCGCTGACGTCCTTACTGTCTATGGCGGAAAGACAGTCGAGGTCCTGAACACCGATGCCGAGGGCCGCCTGGTCATGGCCGATGGCTTGGTGGCCGCGAGCTTGGAAAAGCCGGACGCAATCATCGACGTCGCAACACTCACAGGTGCCCAGCTCATCGCACTCGGATTGCGCACGGCAGGAGTGATGGGTTCCGATTCGGTGACGGCAGCGTTGAAGTCCGCCGCTGACAGGGCCGGCGAGCTTGTCTGGCCGATGCCGCTCCCTGAGGAACTGCGTCCCAGCTTGGACTCCCAGGTTGCGGACCTTGCCAACATTGGCGAGCGTAACGGCGGAATGATGACAGCCGCCGTCTTCCTGCGTGAATTCGTGGGCAAGAACGGCGACGGCCAGCAGATCCCCTGGGCCCACGTCGATATTGCCGGCCCATCCTTCAACAACGGCAGCCCCTACGGGTACACGCCGAAGCAAGGAACCGGATGCACAGTCCGTACCTTGGTGGCCTACGCAGAGGATCTGTTGGCAGCCTCCGCGTAAGTAACCCACTCCACTGCGGTTGCAACGGGCAGTGCGGGTAGAGCGGATGCGTCCGCGCTACCCGCACAACCCCGGAATTATGCGGCGTGTAGCGCTGTGTCACAAGTGAACGTGAGTCTGGACACAAGCGCTCCACAAACGCCCGTGGAGGGTGGAGCATGGGTAGGTGGTTCGCTAAGGTGAACTCGATAGTCACAAATGCAAGAGAACTTAGGTGCTGGCATAATCACGGCAGAACAAGTTCCAAAGACCCGATGACACGCAGTCCCGTGTCATCATTCACGCGAGGGAGCGTTTTAGTGGCCGATCAGGCAACTGCGCAAGAATTCGACATCCTGGTACTCGGTGGCGGCAGCGGCGGCTACGCCACCGCTTTGCGGGCCGTACAGCTTGGGTTCACCGTTGGCCTTGTGGAAAAGGCAAAGCTCGGCGGAACCTGCCTGCACAATGGCTGTATCCCCACCAAGGCACTCCTGCACTCGGCTGAACTGGCCGATCACGCACGCGATTCCGCCAAGTACGGCGTGAACGTCACGCTCGACGGCATCGACATGTCTGCCGTGAACGCGTACAAGGACGGCATTATTGCCGGCAAGTTCAAGGGCCTCCAGGGACTCATCAAGTCCAAGGGCATCACCGTCATCGAGGGTGAAGGCAAGCTTCAGGGCAACAACACCATCGTCGTGAACGGCACCGCGTACACGGGCAAGAACATTGTCCTGGCAACCGGTTCGTACTCGCGCTCCCTCCCGGGCCTGGAAATCGGCGGCAGGGTCATTACCTCTGACCAGGCCCTCACCATGGACTACATTCCCAAGAGTGCGATCGTCCTGGGTGGCGGCGTCATCGGCGTCGAATTCGCTTCCGTTTGGAAGTCCTTCGGCGTGGACGTCACCATCATCGAAGGCCTGCCCTCCCTGGTTCCCAACGAGGATGCCTCCATCGTCAAGAACCTGGAACGCGCCTTCAAGAAGCGCGGCATCAAGTTCACCACCGGCATCTTCTTCCAGGGCGTGGAACAGAACGACGACGGCGTCAAAGTCACCCTTGTGGACGGCCAGACTTTCGAAGCCGAGCTCCTGCTCGTGGCAGTCGGACGTGGTCCGGTCACTGCCAACCTCGGTTACGAAGAAGCAGGTCTCACCATCGACCGCGGCTTCGTTATTACCAACGAGCGCCTCCACACCGGTGTTGGCAACATCTATGCAGTCGGCGACATCGTCCCCGGCGTCCAGCTCGCACACCGCGGCTACCAGCAGGGCATCTTCGTGGCCGAGGAAATCGCCGGCCTGAACCCAGCGATCGTCGAAGACATCAACATCCCCAAGGTCACCTACTGCGAACCTGAAATCGCAACGGTCGGCTACACCGAAAAGGCCGCCAAGGAAAAGTTCGGCGACGACCAGGTACAGACCCAGGAATACAACCTTGCCGGCAACGGCAAGAGTTCCATCCTCGGTACCGGTGGCATCGTGAAGCTCGTTCGCCAAAAGGATGGCCCCGTCGTCGGCATCCACATGATCGGCTCCCGCATGGGTGAGCAGATCGGTGAAGCCCAGCTCATCGTGAACTGGGAAGCCTACCCCGAGGACGTGGCCCAGCTGGTCCACGCCCACCCCACCCAGAACGAAAGCCTGGGCGAAGCCCACCTCGCCCTCGCGGGCAAGCCGCTCCACGGCTAAGTCTTTACCCAAGACAAACGGATGGGGTGCATGCGGCGGAATCTGCCGCATGCACCCTGCCCGGACCAGCAGAATTCATCCGCACAAAAGATCAATAAGGAGAACGGGGACGACATGTCTGAATCCGTTAACTTGCCCGCCCTCGGTGAGAGTGTCACCGAAGGAACCGTCACCCGCTGGCTCAAGCAGGTTGGTGACCGGGTAGAGATCGACGAGCCGTTGCTCGAGGTTTCCACCGACAAAGTAGACACCGAAATCCCTTCTCCGATCGCTGGCGTCATCGAAGAAATCCTCGTCGCTGAAGACGAGACTGCAGAGGTTGGCGCCCCCTTGGTACGCATCGGCGACGGCTCCGGCTCCGCCGCACCGGCTACTGAGGAAGCACCCGCCGCTCAGGAAGCACCCGCTGCTGCCGAGCAGACTGCTCCCGCAGAAGAGGCTCCCGCTGCCCCAGCTGCTGAGGAACCCCAGGCTGAAGCTCCTGCCGCTTCCGGTGGCGAAGGCCACGAAGTAACCCTCCCCGCCTTGGGCGAGAGCGTTACCGAAGGCACCGTCACCCGCTGGCTCAAGGCTGTCGGTGACACCGTGGAGGTGGATGAGCCGCTTCTTGAGGTTTCCACAGACAAGGTCGATACCGAGATTCCCTCCCCGGTTGCAGGCACCCTGCAGGAAATCCGCGTCAACGAAGACGAAACCGCCGAAGTTGGATCGGTTCTGGCTGTTATCGGCTCCGGCGCGGCAGCCCCCGCCGCTGCTCCGGCTCCCGCGGCTCCTGCCGCTGAAGCTCCGGCCGCTCCTGCCGCTGAAGCTCCGGCCGCACCGGCACCTGCTGCCGCACCCGCTGCTGCAGCACCTGCCGCTACGCCGGCACCTGCTGCTACACCTGCTCCGGCTGCTGCCGCACCGGCTCCCGCTGCTGCACCGGCAGAAGCCGGCTCGTCTTCCGAGTCCGGTTACGTCACTCCCCTGGTGCGCAAGCTGGCAAACCAGCAGGGCGTTGACATCGCATCTGTGTCCGGCACCGGCGTCGGTGGCCGCATCCGCAAGCAGGATGTCCTTGCCGCTGCCGAAGCCAAGCAAGCCGCAGCTGCGCCGGCCGCAGCGCCTGCTGCAGCTCCTGCCGCCAAGTCCGCAGCACCCGTTGTTGCTTCCTCCCTGCGAGGCACCACCGAAAAAGCTCCGCGTATCCGTCAGGTCATCGCACGCCGCATGCGCGAGTCGCTGGAAGTCTCCACCCAGCTGACCCAGGTGCACGAGGTCGACATGACCAAGATCGCCAAGCTCCGCCTCAAGGCCAAGAACTCGTTCCAGGCCCAGAACGGCGTGAAGTTGACGTTCCTCCCGTTCATTGCCAAGGCTGTGGCGGAAGCACTGAAGCAGCACCCCAAGCTGAACGCTGCCTACGACGAATCCAAGCAGGAAATCACCTACCACAACGCCGAACACCTGGCGATTGCGGTAGACACCGACAAGGGCCTGCTGGTTCCGGTCATCTCCGACGCCGGAAACCTCAACCTCGCAGGCCTCGCAGGCAAGATCGCTGACGTCGCAGGACGCACCCGTGATGGAAAGATCGGCCCGGATGAGCTGTCCGGCGGTACGTTCAGCATCACCAACATCGGTTCTGTTGGCGCCCTGTTCGACACCCCGATCATCAACCAGCCGCAGGTCGGCATCCTGGGTACGGGCGCAATCGTCAAGCGCGCGGTCGTGGTGGCCGACGAAAACGGCGACGATTCGATTGCCATCCGCTCCATGATGTACCTGTCCCTCACGTACGACCACCGTCTGGTGGACGGCGCGGACGCTGGCCGCTTCCTCCAGACCCTCAAGGCCCGCCTTGAGGAAGGTGCTTTCGAAGCAGATCTTGGTCTCTAAGCCCAAGCGTTAGCAGGGACCCTCCTCACCGAGGGCGCTCTGGTCAACCAGGCGGGGCAGGCTCCGGGGAAACCCGGTAGCCTGCCCCGCTTCGTTGTTGTCCCAGACCGTTTTGTCCGCCGCGCTGTTTGCCTGCCTAAGCGTGGCTTTGCTACGGGACGTAGAAGCAACTGGATAAGCTGGGGCCATGAGTATTCTCTTCAGCATCCTTGTGTTCTTGCACATCGTCGGCGCAGCCATGATTGTGGGCTACTGGATCGCCACCATCAAGACGCCTACCGTCCACCCCCGCCAGCGGGATGGCGCATTCCTTCAGCTGCTCACGGGCATTGCCATGATGGGCCTCCTGCCACTGATGCCGGATGCCCATCCCAACTACTTCAAGCTCGGTATAAAGTTCGCCATCGGCGTGGCTGTTGCTGTTCTGGCCGTCATCGGCTCCCGCAAGGTCAAGAAGGGCGAGCCAGTCTCCACCGGTCTCGCTCACGGCGTTGGCGGACTGGCCTTGGTGAACATCGCCATCGCAACACTCTGGAACTGAAAGTACGCGGAAGCAGCCCATCCGCCTTTGCCGGGCGGGTAGGCTGCTTCCTTCAAGGCAAGCCAGGGGTCACAATCCACTGACAGCGGAATGACAGTGCAGCGCAGCGCGCAAATCCATAGGATTGATCCCGGTGGCATCCGGCGATGGCTGGTTGCCGACGCACAAACGACCCCAAGGAGTGGACATGGCAGCAACACGCACCGCACACACGGTTTGGAACGGCAACCTGATCGAGGGCGCTGGCAACACGACGCTGGATAGCTCAGGCTTGGGCACCTTCGATGTCACTTGGAAGGCACGCACCGAGCAGTCCGGTGGCAAGACAAGCCCGGAAGAACTGATCGCTGCAGCGCACTCCGCGTGCTTCTCCATGGCCTTCAGCAACGAGCTTGCACAGGCGGGCTTTACCCCTGAAGAAATCCAGACCAAGGCCGACGTGACCTTCGTCCCCGGCACCGGTATCACTGGCAGCCACCTGACGATGACCGCCAGGATCCCCGGCATTTCCGAAGAGGATTTCCGCCGTATCTCCGAAGCGGCAAAGACCGGTTGCCCTGTTTCCGGCGCGCTGGCCAGCATCGACATCACGCTGGACGCAACGCTGGCCTCGTAGCGTCGGGCACCGCTTCACAGCACTAAGACAGCATCAAAGCAAAGGCCCCGCTGCCTCTCCCGTCAGGGAAGGCCGCGGGGCCTTTCGCTCGTTCCCAGCTCAGCGCACTGGAACTACGCAAAGTTGGCGCTGGGCTGCTAGCCCTGTTGCGGACGCGCGGGCAACGGCGCGGGCCGCACCTGGCGGTAGCCTTCACGCAACGGCGGGCGGTCCGTAGGTAGCTCCTGGATCATCTCCTTGAGGGCACCAATGCCATACTCGAGTTGCGGGTCGCTGCCTGCTGCATAGGCATGCGGGGGGAAGAGCACCTCGATATCCGGCTCCACGCCACGGTTTTCAACATCCCAGCCGATCCCACCGCCAAACCACGTGGCGTAGCGGGGCTGCGTCACCCCGGTACCGTCGGCCAGCGCAAAGCGGTTGTCAATCCCCACAACGCCACCCCAAGTCCTTACGCCAATGACCGGGCCAATGCCCCTCAGTTTGGATACTTGGGTGATGATGTCGCCATCTGATCCAGCAAATTCATCTGCCAGGATAATCACTGGACCCCGGGGAGCATGGTGCGGATAAGTCCGCGGCTTCTCGCCACGCGGCATACTCCACCCAGTGACCTTCCGGCCAATAAGCTCGGCCACGAGCTGTGAAGTGTGGCCCCCACGGTTGCGCCGTACGTCTACGATCAACCCGTCCAACGCGGTTTCCGTATCGAGGTCACGATGCAGCTGTGCCCAACCATTGGCCATCATGTCAGGGATATGCAGGTAGCCGAACTTACCGCCGGATGCCTCCCGTACTGTGCGCCGGTTGGCCCGGACCCAGTCCTGGTAGCGCAACCGCTCCTCGTCCCGGATGGGGACAACGGCAACGCGGCGCTGGGCACCCGCAGCTGCGCCATGTCCTGGGCCATTCAAGAGTGTCAATTCAACGGTTCGTCCCGCTGCACCCACCAATTGCATGGCAGGCGTCAGCGCCGCGGAAAGCTCGACGCCGTCAATCGCCAGGAGGACGTCGCCCACCTTGGCATCCGCGCCCGGACGCGTTAAGGGCGAGGTTGCAAGAGGATCGGAAGACTCGCCAGCCAGGATTCTGGTGATCTCCCAGCCTTTGCTGCCGAGCTGAAACTCAGCGCCAAGCCTGCCTTGACCATTGCGGCCAGGTTCAGTCACAGCTGCGGGCCGCACATAGGCATGCGAGGTTCCCAGTTCGCCGTGGATCTCCCACAACAGGTCCACGAGGTCGTCATGGGACCCCAACCGGTCCACGATCGGACGGTAGCGTTTGTAGACGGAATCCCAGTCCTGGCCAGCCATGTCCGGCGCCCAGAAGAAGTCCCTCTGCAAGCGCCATGCTTCATCAAAGGCCTGCCCCCAGGCAGCCACGGGATCCAGGATCACGCGGATCCTGTTGAGGTCCACTTTGACCAGTTCCCCGGATTCCTCGTCCACCTTGCGGTCTGACGGGACTGACATGATCTGCTTATCAAGGACATAGACAACCCTCTTGCGATCACCTGACAACCGGTAGCTGTCCACAGCAGCGACGAGGGTGGTTTCCTTGCGCTTGGCAAGGTCAAAGCGCACCAGGGCGGGGGCTGTCTTCTTATCCTGCAGAGTGCCCTTTCCTTCGCCGGTGACACCGGAAAGCTCAGTATCGAGCCACAGCAGCGCCCCGTCACCGGCAGCAAGTCCGGAGTAGTTTCCCTGTGGCACGGGAACAGTGATGACGCGGTGTGCCAAGCCTTCCGCGTCCACGCGCACAACTGGCGCGTCGCCGTCGTCGTGCTTTGCCGTTGTGGCTTGTACGTCCTCAAGGGTGTCCACGGACGGCCCAAAAGGAGACGGCGTGTCAGCGGCAAGAGCCAGCAGGTACGGCTTGATGGGGCTTGGGAAGGAAAGGTCGAACGAATGGCCGTCATAGACGGG
Organism: Paenarthrobacter aromaticivorans; assembly: GCF_019038615.1. Classification (NCBI taxonomy): domain Bacteria; kingdom Bacillati; phylum Actinomycetota; class Actinomycetes; order Micrococcales; family Micrococcaceae; genus Paenarthrobacter; species Paenarthrobacter aromaticivorans. Next base: position 105,821 of record NZ_JAHOPC010000002.1, on the reverse strand, counting down.
ATCGAAGCTCCTGTTGGACAGGAACGCCAGGAACTTCCCGTCGGGGGTGAATCGGGGTGATTCATCGCAGAAGCGTCCGTCGGTGGCATCGATGATGCCGGTGTCGGATGCCGAAGGCCTTGCCAGGCGAAGTTTGCTTCGGGAACCGAAGGACGTCACCGGCTCGGACCAAGCAAGCCACTGCGAATCAGCAGACCACGACAATTGATCCACGCTGCCTTCGCCGATACTGACCAAACGAGTCAATGCCCCGGAGACAGTGTCAGCTACGAAAACGTCTCCAAAAGCCGTGCCGATGGCCAGCCAACGGCCATCGGGGCTGGCCTCCAGCGCGCTCGTCCTTGTTGGTGCAGGGAACTCCAGACGGAGATCGTCCGCTTGGTCTTCCCGTGTGGCTGCGACCGGTACCGCCGTTTCCCCCACGGTGTCTGGTGAGGGGTCCGCATGGGCGGCTTCATCAGAGGGTTCGTCCGCCTGGCCTATATTCACCGATTGGTTGGCTGGCTGGTTTGCGGCGGAACCTTGCCCCAGGACGTTGGCTGCAGAGACCGGCTTAGGAAGACCGTCGGCATCACTTGAAACAACAGCGGGTTCCACGGCCTTCGGCACCTCAACAACTCCGGACAAGCGCGCGGCGATGCGCTTGACGTACAAAGCCTCCACTCCCCCGTGGTCGGCCACGTAGGCGATCCGACCATCCGTCAACGGACGCGGAAGGCGGGCCCGGACGCCCGGCGTCGCTTCGGCCACCCGCGATGGGCCGTCCTTATGGCGAAGCCAATGGATGGTGCCATGTGCCTCTACCGCACTGGCTGTTCCTGCAACGTTCGGAAATACGTCGCCCAAATGCTCAGATGCTTTCAGTGGGGCGGGACGCCGCGCCGGTGATGCAGAACCGAGCGTGATCTCCAGCTTCACAGCTTCAGCATCGGCATCGGCATCGAGCGAGGGCAGGATCCAGAGCTCACCGGCCGATTCGAAGATAATCCGCTGGCCGTCCGTGCTGGCGTGCCGAACATAGAAATCCTCATGGTCCGTGTGGCGGCGCAGTCCTGAACCATCAGTAAGAACGGAGTAGAGGTTTCCGTAGCCTTCGTGGTCTGAAAGGAAGGCGATGCGCCCCTTGACCCATAGCGGGTCAGTCAGGTTGCCCTCAATTTCGGGGATCAAGCGTTCGAACTCACCATTGCCGTCTGCGTCGATCCACAACTTTCCGGCAGTGCCACCCCGGTAGCGCTTCCACCAAGCCGGTTCCCGGGAAAGAACACTCGCCAGGACAACGGGCTTCTCGTCACCGATTTCTGGTCCGAAGGCAACGCCCTCCACCGGTCCGAAAGGAAGTTCGACGGCGGCACCTCCCTCCAAGGGAAGGCTATAGGCGTACGTGTGGCGGCTCTCGGACTGCTGGAACGCGCTGGTCACCAGAACGTTTCCAGCAGGCGTGAAACCCTTGACCCGGGTTGTGGTGTGTCCAAAATAGCTCAGCTGCTTATACCCGCCACCGTCGACGTCCGCGGTGACAACCTCCGGTGAGGTACCAACAACAGCAGTCCACACGAGCCGCTTGCCATCGGGAGTGAAGCGTGGGTTCCTTGCCGGCATTTGCTGGGACGAAACACGCCAGGCCCGGCCGCCTGAGACGGGGGCGATCCAGATGTCATCTTCGGCCACGAACGTGACCAATTCGCCATGCACATGCGGGAAACGGAGGTAGCTGGAGGAGGTCATTGTTCGATCATAGTCAAGAGGCACGGTGTCAAGAGGCACCCGCCCCGCGCTTCGCACGCTGTTTCTGACTCATGCGTGGGTCGTGATGAGATGAGTCATGCGAATCGTAATGTCCGGAGCCTCAGGGATGATCGGGACGGCATTGTCGGAGCACTTGAAAAGTGCAGGTGACGACGTCATCCGGCTGGTGCGGCGGCCTGCAAAGACTGACGACGAAAGGACATGGGATCCAGCCGCGGGAGACTTGGACGAGGCTGTCCTGGAAGGCGCGGACGCTGTGGTGAACTTGTCCGGCGCCGGCATAGGCGACCGCCCCTGGACCAGGCGCAGAATTGCTGTCCTTCGTGACTCGCGCCTTCAGACCACCCGGACGCTGACTGCGGCCATGCGTCGCCTTGGCCAGCCGAAGTTGTCCTTCGTCAGTCAGTCAGCGTCCGGCTACTACGGCGCCTCCCGGCAAGGCCTCCTCCGCGAGGACTCGGGTCCAGGTGCGGGAGTGCTGGGCCCGCTATGCGTCGAATGGGAGCAAACTGCCAGGACCGCTCCATCCAGCGTGCGGGTGGTGATACCCCGGACCGGAGTTGTCCTCAGCACTTCTGGCGGTGCGCTCGGACCGTTGCTTCCGCTGCTCAAGGTTGGGCTGGGTGGACCCTTCGGAAATGGGCGGCAATTCTGGCCGTGGATCACCCTTGCCGACGAAGCCGCTGCCCTGGCCTTCCTCGTCAAGTCCGATCTGGAAGGTGCGGTCAATGTATGCGCCCCGGAAAGCGCAGACGTCAGCACGATCGTCGAGCGGCTTGCGAAAGCGTTCCACCGCCCAGCCTTCGTACGAATCCCACGGCCCGCCCTTCGACTTGTCCTTGGCCAGCTTGCTGACGAACTGGTCCTGGCGAACCAAAGAATGGAGCCGGTAAAGCTTGCCGCCGCTGGATTTCACTGGCAACACCCCGGGCTCGATGAAGCCATGGAGTGGCTGACGGACAGCCCTTCCAGCTGAACCGTTCCGAACCCCCAGACGGCCACACCCACGTCAAGGAAAGTCTCTGACATGACCCCTAACCGGGACCGAGAATCTCCGAGATGCTCCACTGCCCTGCCAACCTGACAAGGACGAGACGCAACTGTTGGGCCTCCCCGGCGGGCTGGGACTTCACCAAACGATCCGACCGGTCGCGCTCCTCGTAGCCGGAGGTCGTTGCAGTCAGGGCAACGACCGCGCGATCAACCTCGTGGGGGCCCAGCACCGATACACTGCTCAAGCTGGTGGTGAGTCCGGCAAAGTGGATACCCTCAGCCCCTAACTGCTGCTTCAACGTCTCATCCGCCGCTTGGGCAGGTGAGCCTGCTGCGTTGACGTTTGCAAGCAATTCAAGACGATCCAGCCCCAGCGCCATATCGCGCACGGCCGATAACGCGTGCACGGCGATTATCGGATCCTCAGAGCGGAGCGCCTCCAAGTGCGTGTCCGGAATGGGCTGGTCGGCTTGGGGAGCTTGGATCGCTGTCCCGGAAATTACTACGGACGTCGAACCCGACGCGGGCTCTTGGACTCCCAGCCAGAAGGCCCACCCAACCGCACCAACCGACACTCCCGCAGCCACCAGCAAGCCGACCCGAATGGCTATACGTGGCCCACGCTGCGGTTTCCTTTTTCGCGTTCGCCGTTCGGGACGCGGAGTCATTACTGTCCGCAAGGGCCGGAGCCGCAAGACAGCCGAAGCCAATGGACTCCTGCGCTGAGGTCGTCCCCCGGCCTGCCGCCGCGTAAGCAGCTCCGGAATCACCGAGGAATGGACGGACCCAGCCAAATCCACAGGCTGTGCCGCAGCGCTGCGATAAACAGCTGTTCCCAGCTCCCGGGCGGTGGGACGCGCCCGGGGATCAGGATCCAGTCCCGCTTCAAGGGCAGCGGCGAGCCCTTTGGGGACATCGGGGACCAAGAGAGGCAGTGGTGGACGGTGCTTGGCGATCTCCGGCGCCATGCCCGTCAAGCAATACCACCCAAGCGCCGCCAGCGAATAGACGTCCCGTTCCGGCTGCAAGGCTTCTCTGGCTCCATCACCAGGGCCGCCCTGGGCGGAAACAGAAGTATCAACAAAGCCGTCGGTGCCGACGTCGAGGCTTTGATTCTCCTCCCCCACAACGCCAGCCACGCCAAGATCCGTCACCAGAGGCTTACCTTGTGCCGTAAACAGCACGTTGCCTGGGGAAATATCCCCATGGGCCGTTCCCTGGGCATGCAGGTAAGCCAAGACCTGGGCAACAGGGGTCAGTACCGTGACAGTTTCCCCGACGCTCAGCTGACGTCGCGCCTTCACCAGGTTCGTAAGGGAACCTCCTGCCGCGAAATCCATCACCAAGCCCAAACTGCCCCGTGCTTCGCCACCCAGTTCCACCACATCATGAATCCGGATGAGGTGTTCGTGCCTAAGCGCCGACAGGATCCGAACCTCGCGGAGGGCAGTTTCACGATTGGCTCCCCGCTGGCTGCGCTGATCCCCCTGGAGCGCGCCTGTGACGCATTTGATGGCGAAGCGGGCACCGTCCTTGTCCCTGCTGGCGAGCCAGACCGCCGAGGACCCACCACTGCCCAGGTGGCGTGATGGCGTGTATCCCGGTATGCGCGGGACCGACGTGGCAGGAGCATCCGTAGTTTCCATATCCAAGGTCTACCGGATGATCCGATTTCCCGCAGAAGTTATCCACAGGTAGCTGCGGGTTGCGGCGCAGGAAAGCTACGCCGACGGATGCGACTGAGAGGTTCACCACAAAATCATGGTGAGTGACCTGCTGGGTCTAAGCTTGAACCCATGACTCTTGAGTTTTCACAGCTGGGTCTTGCCCCGGATTTCGTTGATTACGTGCAGGGCTGGGACCTACAGCGCGAGATCCACAACAAAGTTGTTGCCGGCGAGAAGAACAGCACCGTCCTCCTCCTTGAGCACTCCGCCGTCTACACGGCTGGCAAGCTCACCGAAGACCACGAACGGCCCTTTGACGGTACCCCCGTGGTCGCCGTGGATCGTGGCGGCAAGTTAACGTGGCACGGCCCGGGACAACTCATCGCCTATCCGATCCTCAAGCTCAAGAACCGCGCGGGAATCCGGGACTACGTCGAGCGGCTCGAAGCAACCATGATCGCCGTCATGACGGACTATGGAATCCCGGCAGTCACCGTGAAAGGCCGGGCAGGCGTATGGATCCTCGCCGATGACAAGGGTCCGGACCGGAAGATTGCCGCGATCGGCATCCGCGTCCTTGACGGTGTCACCATGCATGGTGTCGCCATCAACTGCAGCAATGACCTCGCGCCGTACGCGCAGATTATCGCGTGCGGAATCACCGACGCCAGCGTCACCACCATGTCGCTGGAGACTGGCCGGACCATCAACCCGGCAGACATCGTTGACCGCTTCGTGGAAGAGTTCCGCAAGCATGAAGAAGCACTCGTTTCCACCCCAGAAGGAGCACTCCAGTGACCCTGGCACCTGAAGGCCGTAAGTTGCTGCGCGTTGAGCAGCGTAATTCGGCTGTCCCGGTTGAACGCAAGCCCGAGTGGATCAAGGCCAAGGTCCAGATGGGGCCGGAGTTCGTCGGGTTGAAGAACCTGGTGAAGAAGGAAGGCCTGCACACGGTCTGTGAGGAAGCCGGCTGCCCGAACATTTTCGAGTGCTGGGAAGACAAGGAAGCGACGTTCCTGATCGGCGGGTCCGAATGCACCCGGCGATGTGATTTCTGCCAGATCGATACCGGCAAACCCTCCCCGGTGGACATGTTCGAACCCACCAAGGTGGCCCGGTCCGTGCAGGCCATGCAGCTGCGCTACGCCACCGTCACCGGGGTGGCCCGTGATGACCTGGCCGATGAAGGTGTCTGGCTGTACGCCGAAACGGTCCGCAAGATCCACGAACTGAACCCGGGCACCGGGGTGGAGCTGTTGATCCCGGACTTCTCCGGCAAACCCGAATACATCGCCGCGATCTGCGATTCCCGGCCCGAGGTGTTCGCGCACAACGTCGAGACCGTGCCCAGGATCTTCAAGCGGATCCGACCGGCGTTCCGGTACGAACGCTCCCTGGATGTCATCACCCAGGGCCGGGACCTGGGCATGGTGACCAAGTCCAACCTGATCCTGGGCATGGGCGAAACCCGCGAGGAAATCTCCGAAGCCCTGCGGGACCTGCACGCGGCCGGGTGTGATTTGATCACGATCACCCAGTACCTGCGCCCCTCCGAACGGCACCTTCCCGTGGACCGGTGGGTCAAGCCCCAGGAATTCGTGGACCTGCAGCACGAGGCCGAGGAAATCGGGTTCCTCGGTGTCATGTCCGGGCCCCTGGTGCGATCCTCGTACCGGGCGGGGCGCTTGTGGGCCACCGCGATGCGCAAGAAGGGCTGGGAAATCCCCGCCGCCCTGGCCCACATCGAGTCCTCCGGCACCACCCGCCAGGAAGCCTCCACCATCCTCGCCGCCCACGCCTGAACCCAGGTCGGCAAACACTTCACCAGCAACACCATGAAGCAGTACCGAAAGGGCCGGATGCCAAGCGTAATGGCGTCCGGTCCTTCGACGTACATCACGTAGAATTAAGGCACTATGGCGAATTCCTCTGATTCCAGCAAATCGACCCCCTCGGCCGACGCCCCCAAGCGTGGGCTGTTCCAGCGCAAGCCCAAGGAAGCCAAGGCCAAGAAGCCGAGCCAGCTGAAGCAGATCGCTGAAGTCTTCAAGATGACGCGGCGCAATGATCCCCAGGTCGTGTGGATCATGCTGCTGGCATTCCTGGCGGTAGTTGCCGTGGCCTTCCTTATCGGCTACCTCTTGGAAAACTGGGTTACCGGTCTCATCATCGGTATTCCGCTGGGTCTCCTGGCCGCCGTCTTCATCCTCTCCCGTCGCGCAGAGAAGGCTGCCTTCGCGCAGATCGAGAACCAGCCTGGTGCATCCGGCGCGGCCCTCGGTACCCTACGTCGCGGCTGGGTCACCCAGGATCAGCCTGTAGCGGTTAACCCGCGCACCCAGGACGCCGTGTTCATGGCAATTGGTCGTCCCGGCGTCGTTTTGGTCAGCGAAGGTCCCACGCATCGTGTCAAGCCGTTGGTGGAAGCCGAGCGCAAGCGCCTCTCGCGCATCCTGCCCAACGTCACCATCCACGTCCTCGAATCCGGTCGCGGCGAGGGCCAGGTGCCATTGAACAAACTCGCCAAGACCATGGGCAAGATGAAGAACGAACTCACCAAGGTGGAGGTCAACGCTGTTTCCAAGCGCATCAACTCCCTTGGTACCCGCCTGCCGATCCCCAAGGGCATTGACCCCTATAAGGCGCGTCCGGACCGCAAGGCTGCACGCGGACGCTGATTGTCCCTAGGCGCTTGAATGCACCAACGAAAAACCGCCCCTCTCCCGAAGGAGACGGGGCGGTTTTTTATTGGTGTTTGCTAGCTTATGGGGGTGGGCCCAACCGGTGAGGAATGAAGACGCTACATCCGGATGAGGATCGTGTTCATGGCTTTATCGTGAAGTCCGCGCTGGTCCGGATCAAAGATGACTGCGGGGATGACCAGGCACAGGAGCAAGGTACGCACAACCGCGGCAAGCGGGCCTGCGGGGCCTCCCCCCAAGCGGACCACATGAATGCCGGCAATCCTGTGGCCGATGCTGTAGCCGAGGGTGCCGATCAGCAAGATCTGCTCCGCGGCAAAAATTCCGAGCGTTGCCCACTGGTTGCCGCCAAAAGCGAAATTGCTAATGACAAGTGCAATCGTCCAGTCGATCACTATGCCTAGGATTCGTCGCCCAGCCCGCGCCATGGAGCCTGGTCCGGACTCAGGAAGGCCGAGTCTCTCACCCGGATATTTGGAGATGCCGGACGTGTCCGGCCCGCTCAGCCAGGAGCCTATGTCTTTTCGATCAACCACCCTCCAAGCCTAACGGCTTGCGGACGGACAGACCGACGACGAAGGCCACCTTTCATGCCTGCCCTTGCGCATGTATGGCGCCAAAGTGTTCGCCCACTGGACCCGCGTGGACCTGACACCGGAAAGCCGACTACCGTTTACACAACAGATCATTCTGTAACCTGCCCGAAACAATACTGACACTCCCGGGAAATCCCATCTCCCTAAGGTGGTATGAGTTGCTAGCCACCGCGGCAAGGGGAATTTTTTGTGTCTCCGGGCCTCCGGCATGGGCTGGCTCACGCGGCCTTCCGGGCCTGTTACTTGATATGCATAAGGAGCATAGATGTTCAAGACTGCGGACGAAGTCCTCAAGTTCATCAAAGACGAAGACGTCAAATTCGTCGATATCCGCTTCACCGACCTTCCGGGCGTCCAGCAGCACTTCAACGTGCCGGCGAAGAGCGTAGACCTCGACTTCTTCGTGAACGGTCAGCTCTTCGACGGATCCTCCATCCGCGGCTTCCAGGGCATCGCTGAGTCCGACATGCAGCTCATCCCGGATGTGACCTCGGCATTCATCGACACATTCCGCATTGAGAAGACGCTTGCGCTGAACTTCTCCATCGTGAACCCCCGCACTGGCGATCCTTACCACCGCGACCCCCGTGGCGTAGCCGAGAAGGCTGAAGCTTACCTGGCCTCCACCGGTATCGCAGACACCGCGTTCTTTGCTCCCGAGGCCGAGTTCTTCGTCTTCGACAACATCCAGTACCAGTCCTCCCCGCAGGGCAGCTTCTACAAGATCGACTCCGAAGAAGCCCACTGGAACACCGGCCGCAAGGAAGAGGGCGGAAACCTCGGCTACAAGACCCCCGTCAAGGGCGGCTACTTCCCGGTTTCCCCCACGGACAAGCAGGCTGACCTCCGCGACGCCATGTGCGTTGAACTGGACAAGGCCGGCCTCGAGGTCGAGCGCTCCCACCACGAAGTTGGCTCCGCCGGCCAGGCAGAGATCAACTACAAGTTCACCACGCTGACTGCAGCTGCTGACGATCTCCAGAAGTTCAAGTACGTCATCAAGAACACCGCAGACGCATGGGGCAAGTCCGTAACCTTCATGCCGAAGCCAGTCTTCGGTGACAACGGCTCGGGCATGCACTGCCACCAGTCGCTGTGGAGCAACGGCGACCCCCTGTTCTACGACGAAAAGGGCTACGCTGGCCTCTCCGACACCGCCCGCTGGTACATCGGTGGCCTGCTGAAGCACTCCTCCGCAGTCCTCGCCTTCACCAACCCGACGGTCAACTCGTACCGCCGCCTGGTCAAGGGCTTCGAAGCTCCGGTCAACATGGTCTACTCGCAGGGCAACCGTTCTGCTGGTATCCGTATCCCGATCACGGGCTCCAACCCGAAGGCCAAGCGCATCGAATTCCGCGCTCCGGACCCCTCGTCCAACCCGTACCTGGCCTTCGCTGCCCAGCTGATGGCCGGCATTGACGGCATCCGCAACCGCATCGAACCCCCGGCTCCCATCGACAAGGACCTCTACGAGCTCCCGGCCGAGGAAGCCAAGGACATCCCCAAGGCTCCTGGTTCCCTCGAAGAAGCCCTCGAGGCCCTGCGCGAGGACAACGAGTTCCTGCAGGCTGGCGGCGTCTTCACCCAGGACCTGATCGACACCTGGATCGAGTACAAGTACGAGAACGAGATCCGTCCGCTGTCACTGCGCCCGAACCCGTACGAGTTCGAGCTCTACTACGGCGTCTAGCAACACCGGCGGCTAAGCAAGGTTTAGCCGCAGGGAGTCCATAGAGATTCCGAAATAAGGAGGGTCGGCAACAGGTTTTAAAACCTGTTGCCGGCCCTCCTTTATTGCTGCCGCTGCTTACTACTCGGATTCTTTGCCCTGATCCCGGTCGCGGATGTTCTTTCCGAACTCGTCCAGTTTTTCCCTGACGGCCTTTGCGGCATCAGCAAGACCTTTTTCGGCTGTGCTCAGAGGATCCAATTGGAGGTACACGTCCCGATCAATAGGGAGGTCATACTCATCCTTCAGATGCGTACCGCCGGAGACGCCATCAAGCGATAGGTACACAAGGGCCTCAGTTCTTGCGATGCCCGCAATCGTCCCAAAGACAACAGTGAAATCATTGGGCTGAAAGCTTATGGACTGGCCCACATGGCGGCGATCCAACTCTCCAGCAGGAATAGCCTTCTCAAACGAACTTCCGTTGTATTCCATGTACTTCTCCTAAGCATCGAGAGTAGTTACGGAACCGAGTCTATAAGGCTTTTCAACGGACGAACCAGCACCTTGTCTATGGTCTTTAGTGCCTGGTTTTCGGGACTTCTCCAGGTTGGTGGGGGGCTGCGCAGTCCGCGCAAAACACCCGATCGGTTTCTTCACCGCAGCACTGACAGCGGTGAACCAGTGCCGCTTGTTCAATCACATAGGTTGTCATAGCAAATATCGTGCCTATCAGGGGCAGGTCAGGGCACGAGTAGTGTGTACTCGTTTTTTACCCTTCCGGCACAGCCAACTACTTGGTTCTGGAGGGGCCCAGCCCCTCCGGGGCACCAGCAGCCAACAGTGAATGGCCCTGAGCTCCCCCATCATCTTGCCGCCATTCGGCGTCAGCAAAAGTGGCGAAACAGCGGCGGCAAACATAAACGTCGCCGCGGCCATGCCGGGAGGACCAGTGCGGCCCGGCCTGCTCGCAGCGAAAGCACAACGCATCTGAGAAGGCTGCACCCTCTGAATCCCGACTGACTGTCACGCGAGAATCCTAAGGGACAGCAGGCCCGGACGAACAGACCCAGGCCAGGCCGGGTTCCTGTCGCCCGGTATAGTGCTACTGCTTCCCGTACTTCTTATGTACCGCCTGCTTTGTGACCCCGAGGCAAAGTGCGATTGCCTCCCACGACAAACCGGCCTGCCTGGCTGCACGTACAAGGGAAGCCTCGGCCCTGCCAACTTCCTTGTGAAGTTCAGCTACGGCATACAGCGCTTCCGCAGGCCCCATGCCGTCCATCGATCCAACAAGTGTCTTCATTCTGTCCACCTCCATGGCGTCAACCATAGTTGACGCCCTGGAGTGGCGTCAACGATCGTTGACGACAGCTCCCCGGGGACCAAGCGTGAGCATCCTCAAAAAGCCTTGTACATGATGCGCTGCGGGCCCGAGTTGCCGCCGAGGTACCGTCCGCAGTCAACGAAGCCGGCCTTTGCATAAGCTGCAAGACCCGCAGGGTTGCGCTCGTTAACAGAAAGCACGACGCCGGCCTGGCCGCCACCCTGCCTCGCCGTCAACTTGCGAGCCTCCTCCACGGCAGCCTTGGCCGCCAGCACACCGAGGCCGCGGCCCTGGCTTTTCGAGTCGATGAGGAAACCCCTGAGAAGCCATGCGGACTCGTCGTCCGGCCATCCTGCAAGGCGCGCCGCTCCCCATTGGAGTGTCAGGACGCCCACGCCCTCCCCGTTGGCCTCGATCACATAGGGAGAGCGGGATTCTTCTTCAAGACTGATCAGCATCATACGAAGCGGGTCGCCGACGAAGTCAGTTTGATCAGCCGCCAAGGCCATTTCCGCCACCGCGCCCAGTTGGATGGCGCGCGCGTCATCGTCCAGCATTTTGAGCGGTATAAGCCAAACGCTCGCCAACGCAGTACGATCCCGAGGGAAGACGTTCAGCTCCGGGTCATCATCGGGCATTCCAGGCCTCAATTACCGTAGAACTCTTTTTCGAAGACAGCCCGGGCACGCCGGCTCAGGCGCAGGTAGTCCTCCTCGAACTGTCCTGCGGCTCCAGGCTCGTAACCACACCAGCGCGCCACAGCTTCAAGATCCCTCCGCGACGATGGAAGTACGTCCGATGCCCGGCCTGTCACGATGACGTTCGCCGAGCGGATGCGGCTGGCGAGCTTCCACGCCTCACGTAAGAGTCCGGCGTCGTCCTTGCCAACAAGCCCAAGGTCCTCGGCCGCGGCAAGCGCCTCCAGCGTGGACGTAGTGCGCAACGCAGGCTGCTTGCCCGCGTGCTGCAACTGGATGAGCTGGACAAGCCATTCAACATCGCTTAATCCACCGCGGCCAAGCTTCACATGGCGGGCCGGATCAGCGCCTCGAGGCAGCCGCTCCGATTCCACGCGGGCCTTGATGCGCCTGATCTCCCTGACATCCTGTTCGGCGAGCTCAGCCGGGTAGCGGATGGGATCAATAAGCCGAAGGAAGTCCGCTGCCAAGTCGTCTGAACCGGCCATGGGACGCGCCCGCAGCAACGCCTGCGCTTCCCATATCAGTGACCACCGGCGGTAGTACTCGGCATAGGAATCCAAAGACCGGACCATGGCGCCGTTCTTGCCTTCGGGCCGCAGGTCTGCGTCCACCATCAACACCCGCTCGGCCATGATGGCGGGCTTGAGCGGCTGGGTGAGAAGGCTGGAGACTTTGGCGACTATCGCGGTCGCCTGCTCCTGCGCTTCCTCATCGCTGAATCCAGGCCGGGCGCGGTGAACATACATGACGTCAGCGTCTGAGCCGTAACCGATCTCGCGGCCACCCTGCCGGCCCATGGCCACCACCAGAACCTCCGTTTTCAGAGGATCGGACTGGGTAGCGATTGCTTCAGCCACGTGAAGGGCTCCGAGCACGGCAGCCCGGTCTGTTTCGGCCAACGCCAGTCCCACGGCGTCTTGGTCAAGCAAACCGGCACTATCGGCAATCGCGGTCCGCAGAATCTCCCGGCGACGGATCAACCGGATGAGGCGCATGGCACTCTCCGGATCCGGATGCCGGGACAATTTAGACCGGATTTCCTGCCATTGCGCCTCAAAGGGGATGGGAGCCAGGTCCTTGTCGCTGCCAAGCCACGCCACGGACTCCGGTGAGACTTCCAGGAGGTCCGAAATGAGCCGTGAATTGGCCAGTACCTGGCAGAGGCGTTCGGCTGCCGCCTGGGAATCACGAAGCATCCCCAAATACCAGTGCGTGGTGCCCAACGCTTCGCTGACCCGTCGGAAGGCAAGGAGCCCGGCGTCGGGATCCACGCCTTCGGCAAGCCAGCCAAGAAGAATGGGCAACAGTTGCCGCTGCAGTGCCGCACGTCGGCTTACACCGGCAGTCAGCGCCTCAATGTGACGCATTGCGCCCTGGGGATCGAGGTAGCCGAGGGCGGCAAGACGGCCCTGGGCTGCTTCCGGGCTCAGCTTGGCGTCTTCGCTGCTGAGTTTCGCGGCGGTATTGAGCAGCGGCCGGTAGAAAATTCGCTCGTGCAGTTCCCGAACGGACCGTTTGGTTTTCTGCCAGGTCGCCATTAGCTGGTCAGGATGGGGGCGCTCAAGCGAGAAGGGCCCCAGGACAGCCTTCGCCAATACCCGCTGGGCATCCTCCGCCACGGGCATGAGGTGCGTCCGGCGCAACTGGAACAATTGAATCCGGTGCTCCAGAAGCCGAAGATAACGGTACGCGTTGTCGAAACCGGCGGCATCGGCACGTCCGATGTAGCCGCCGGCGGACAATGCCGCGATGGCCGAGGTGGTGTCGCGGCAGCGAAGAGACTCGTCCGACTTGCCGTGAACCAGCTGCAACAACTGGACGGTGAATTCGACGTCGCGCAGCCCGCCACGCCCAAGTTTGATCTGCCGCTGTTCCTCGGCAGCCGGAATGTAATCCGTGACCCGGCGCCTCATGGCCTGGACGGACTCGACGAAGCCATCACGGCCAGCAGATGCCCACACGAGTGGCTCGACGGCCTTTTCATATCGTTGGCCCAGCTCGCGGTCGCCAGCAATCGTCCGGGCCTTCAGCAGCGCCTGGAATTCCCAGCTCTCAGCCCACCGGGCGTAGTAGCTCAGGTGCGAGGGCAGCGTCCGCACCAGGGGCCCTGACTTTCCTTCCGGGCGAAGGTTGGGATCTACTTCCCACAAACCCGGTTCAGGTGCCGACGAGGAAATCGCCCGCGAGATGCCGGACGCCAAGGCGGTGCCGATCGTCGCGGCGCGGGCGTCGTCCAGATCCTCTGCCTCGATGACGTAAATGACATCGACGTCGGAAATGTAGTTCAGCTCGCGGGCACCACATTTGCCCATGCCAATGACTGCGAGCCCGACGTCGGCAACCTCCGAGGCGTCGAACTGGGCAGCCGCCTCGGCCCGGGAAACGGCAAGGGCAGCTTCAATGGCGGCCCCAGCGAGGTCTGCAAGCTCTGCACCCACGGCGGGCATGAAGTCTTGCGGCGACGCAGCGCAGAGGTCCTTGATGGCAAGCTCTGTTAGCCCGCGGCGGTAGGCCGTCCGCAGGGCCGCGTACGCCGGAAGCCCCGTCAACCCAGCCACTGGACGCTGCGCACCGGGCTCGGCCTTGACCGAACGAAGAAGCAGGGACCTGAGCTCTTCGCTTGATGCCGGGAGTGGCTCCGGGCTAACCCGGACATTAAAAACGTCCAGATGCTCCGGCCTGCGCATGAGGAACTCACCCAGCGCCTCCGATGCCCCCAACAGCCGGTACAGGGATTCGCTCGTGTCCGGGTCAGCGCCAGCCAACTTTTTGAGGCCGGGGTTCTTCTCAATCAGCCGGACAAGTGATTGCAACGCGGTATCCGGGCTCGCCGCCAAGGAGAGCCCGGCGAACAAGGCGTCCTGTTCGATGCCTTCAAGTTCCGGGGCAGCAAGAAAACGCTCACCCTTTTCCAGGTCACTGAATCCGGCTGAGATGAGCCGACGTGCAAGGCTCATTGGCCCTGCCTACAGAATGCCGAGGTTGCGCTGCAGCTCGTACGGCGTGACCTGGAGGCGGTAGTCCTGCCATTCCGCGCGCTTGTTGCGCAGGAAGTGTTCGAAGACCTGCTCGCCCAGGATCTGGGCCACCAGCTCCGATTCCTCCATGGCACGGATGGCATCGTGGAGGCTGGCCGGCAGCGGAGCGTGGCCCATGGCTTTGCGCTCTGCGGAGGTCAGCGACCAAACGTCATCTTCGGCAGCTGCCGGAAGTTCGTAACCTTCCTCGATACCCTTCAAACCGGCGCCCAAAAGGACGGCATAGGCAAGGTACGGGTTGGTTGCGGAGTCGATGCCGCGGTACTCGATGCGCGCCGACTGGCCCTTGCCGGGCTTGTACAACGGCACACGCACCAACGCGGAGCGGTTGTTGTGGCCCCAGCTCAGATAGCTCGGTGCCTCACCGCCGCCCCAGAGCCGCTTATAGGAGTTCACGAACTGATTGGTGACTGCGGTGAATTCAGGAGCGTGCTTGAGGATACCGGCAATGAATTGGCGGGCAGTCTTGGACAGCTGGAACTCGGCGCCGGCTTCGAAGAATGCGTTGGTGTCCCCCTCGAAGAGCGAGAAGTGTGTGTGCATTCCGGAGCCCGGGTGGTCCGTAAACGGCTTGGGCATGAACGTGGCATACGTCCCCTGCTGCAGGGCAACTTCCTTGATGACCGTGCGGAAGGTCATGATGTTGTCCGCAGTCTGCAGGGCATCCGCGTAGCGAAGGTCAATCTCGTTCTGGCCCGGCCCGCCCTCGTGGTGGCTGAACTCCACCGAGATACCCACCGATTCCAGCATAGTCACCGCGGTGCGTCGGAAGTCCTGCGCAACACCACCAGGGACGTGGTCGAAGTAGCCGCCCTCGTCAACCGGGACGGGCGCACCATTGGGGCCAAGCTCCTTTGACTTCAGCAGGTAGAACTCGATTTCAGGGTGCGTGTAGCAGGTGAATCCCATATCCGCGGCCTTGGCAAGGGTCCGCTTGAGGACGTTTCGGGGATCTGCTGCTGAGGGTTCCCCGTCCGGCGTCAAGACATCACAGAACATCCGGGACGTTTGTTCGGTCTCACCGCGCCAAGGAAGGATCTGGAAGGTTGAGGGGTCAGGCTGTGCCAGCATGTCCGACTCAAAAACCCGGGCAAGGCCCTCGATCGCTGAGCCATCGAATCCCAGGCCCTCTTCGAAGGCACCTTCAACTTCTGCCGGAGCCAGAGCCACGGACTTCAGTGAACCCACGACGTCGGTGAACCACAAGCGTACGAAGCGCACGTCACGCTCTTCGATCGTCCGCAGAACGAACTCTTGCTGGCGGTCCATAGGGCCTCTTTTCCGGTTCGGTGTCCATGCCGCAGTTCCCAGTCATTGAAGCCACGGCAGCTCAGACTTCACTCTACTAAGCATTCGGTGGGAATGCCGCCGCAGTAGCTGCGCGTAACACAGCGTTTACAAACGTGACCCTTGGCACACTGCTGGCAGGCGTCGTCGGCACGGCTTAGGCTCTATCCATGGCCCCAAGCAACCTTCCTGAGTCCACCACGCCCGCCGAAGTCCCCGCGCCCTACGGCAACGGTCCCGCGGCGGCCGCCCAGGCACCGTCAGTTGGCGCCAAGAAGCAGGTCAGCAGGGTGCGCATCCATCATCTTCAGCAGGCCAAGGATAACGGCGAGCACTTCGCTATGCTCACCGCCTACGAGCAATACACTGCTGAGATCTTCGACCAAGCCGGGATCGAAGTCCTCCTGGTGGGCGATTCCGCCTCAAACAACGTCTTCGGCAACGAGACCAGCCTTCCCGTCACAGTGGACGAGTTGCTGCCTCTGTGCCGGGCGGTGAGCCGTTCAGCCAAGCGCGCCCTGGTGCTGGCTGACCTGCCGTTTGGCAGCTACGAGGTTTCAACTGAGCAGGCGGTCGCCACCGGCGTCCGTTTCCTCAAGGAAGGATTGGCCCACGCGGTCAAAATCGAGGGCTCTGCCTACTATGCGGAGACTGTGAAGGCCATGGTCCAGGCCGGCATTCCTGTCATGGCCCACATTGGATTCACTCCCCAGAGTGAACATTCCCTGGGTGGCTACCGGGTCCAAGGCAGGGGCGATGACGCCCAGCGGCTCATCGATGACGCTGTGGCCTTACAGGACGCAGGCGCTTTCAGCGTCCTCATGGAGATGGTGCCCGCAGATACTGCTGCTGCCGTCGATGCCGCGCTGCGCGTACCGACTGTAGGCATCGGAGCCGGCAAGAGCACCACGGGCCAAGTGCTGGTCTGGCAGGACATGGCCGGACTGCGAGGGGGCAAGATGGCGAAGTTCGTCAAGCAGTATGCAGACCTTCGCACGACGCTCACGGATGCCGCCGCGGCCTTTGGAGCGGACGTCAGATCGGGAGAATTTCCCGGACCTGAGCATTCCTTCTAGCTACGTCCTGGCGACCTAGTCATCGTCCTGGGCGTCCCAGGCATCGTTGCGTTGCTTGACCTTTTCCAGCGCGTGCTCTGCTTCTTCCCTGGTCTTGTAAGGGCCAATCAGCTGTGTCCAATCGGACATGGCGTCCTCTTCGATCTCATGCGTCTTGACGTTGTACCAGTACTCCGTCACGTTTCCTCCTCGTCCCGGTTGCCCTCAAACGCGTAACGTTGGCGGAGTCACGTGGGCCCAGCCGCGCTTTGTTACTTGCGTCTCTTGTGTGCCTTATATGATCAATCTATGCCTTCTCTTGCTTCGACCGCACCCATCGGCACGCTCACTCCGGGAATCATCAGCCCTGAACGGCCCGTCCCGGCGTCGATCCCCCGCCCCGAGTACGTCGGCAAGAAGGCACCCAGCAAGTTCACCGGCTCCGAAGTGAAGTCAGCGGAGACCATCGAGAAGATCCGTATCGCCAGCAGGATCGCTGCCCAGGCCATCGTTGAAGTTGGCAAGCACATCCAGCCCGGCGTGACGACGGACCAGTTGGACAAGATTGGCCATGAGTTCCTTGTGGACCACAATGCCTACCCCTCCACGCTGGGCTACCGGGGCTTCCCGAAGTCCCTCTGCTCTTCCCTCAATGAAGTTATCTGCCACGGCATCCCCGATTCCACGGTGGTTCAGGATGGGGACATCCTGAACATTGACATCACCGCTTTCATCGGCGGAGTCCATGGGGATACCAATTACACTTTCCTGGTTGGCGACGTGGACGAGGAATCCCGTTTGCTGGTTGAGCGTACGCAGGAGTCGCTCAACCGGGCCATCAAGGCCGTGGCCCCCGGCCGCGAAATCAACGTAATCGGTCGCGCGATCCAGTCCTACGCCAAGCGCTTCGGCTATGGCGTGGTTCGGGATTTCACTGGCCACGGTGTTGGTGAGGCGTTCCACACAGGCCTCATCATTCCGCATTACGACGCAGCCCCGGCGTACAACACCGTGATCGAGGCAGGCATGGTCTTCACCATCGAACCCATGCTGACCCTTGGCACCATCGAATGGGATATGTGGTCCGACGACTGGACGGTTGTTACCAGGGACCACAAGCGCACGGCCCAATTCGAGCACACCCTGCTGGTCACCGAGACCGGCGCGGAAATCCTGACCCTTCCCTAGCTTTCCGGAAGGTCAACCGCAGCCCCGGGCGGCTGCGCCATGCCCACCCCTCCTGCCATGATCGGAATTGCATTGTCCAAGAAGGATGAGAAGACCCACAAGAACGCGCCGCTGATCGGAATCGACATCGGCGGCACGGGCATCAAAGGCGGCATCGTCGACCTCAAGAAGGGCAAGCTGATCGGCGAACGCTTTCGCGTTCCCACGCCACAGCCCGCCACTCCCGAGGCAGTAGCCGAAGTTGTGGCAGAGATCGTCAAAGAACTTTCCAGCCGCCCCGACGCCCCTGCCGCGGATTCCCCCGTGGGTGTCACCTTCCCGGGAATCATTCAGCACGGTGTGGTCAACTCTGCCGCAAATGTGGACAAGTCCTGGCTGGGCACCGACATCGACAAGAAGTTCACTGACCGTTTAGGCCGCCCCGTCGAGGTCATCAACGATGCCGACGCCGCAGGTCTCGCAGAGGCCCGCTATGGCGCAGGCGAGGGCGTGGACGGCACCGTCCTGGTCATCACGCTCGGGACCGGCATCGGCTCCGCCTTCATCTTCAACGGCCAATTGGTGCCCAACGCCGAGCTCGGTCACCTTGAGGTTGACGGATTCGACGCCGAAACCAAGGCGTCAGCCGTGGCCCGCGAACGCGATGGCTTGAGCTGGGACGAGTACGGCGTCCTGCTCAACCGCTACCTGCAGCACGTCGAGTTCCTGTTCTCCCCGGAACTTTTCATTATCGGCGGCGGCATCTCCAAGCGCTCGGATGAATATTTCCCGCACCTGCAATTGCGCACCGAAATTGTCACCGCCAAGTTGAAGAACGACGCCGGCATCGTGGGCGCTGCCCTTGAGGTCGCTCTGCACCACAAGCTAGCCAAGTAGCTGAAGTTGCCTGTGGACTACGACGCCATGCCCGGAATCGCGATCGTCACGGGTGCCAGCCGCGGAATTGGCGCGGCAGTTGCAAACGCGGCGGCACGTTCCGGGTATGGCGTAGTGGTCAACTACTCGTTGGACGCCGAGGGTGCTGATGCAGTGGTTGAGGACATCCACGCGCAGGGAGGTAGGGCGCTGGCCGTGCAGGCCGACGTCAGCCAGCCCGCCGACGTCGGGCGCTTGTTCGATGCTGCCGCAGCTTGGGGGCCATTAACAGCCGTCATCAACAATGCGGCCATTACGGGCAACCGGATCGGAACACTGGCAGAGGTGCCTGCCGAGACCGTGCAGCGCGTCATGGACGTGAACGTGGCAGGCATGATTTTCATGTGCCAGGAAGCGGTCCGAAGACTCTCTACCGACCACGGCGGTCCGGGTGGTTCGATCATCAACATTTCCTCGACCGCAACAAAGGCCGGTTCCCCCGGGACATGGGTTCACTACGCGGCGTCGAAAGGTGCGGTGGACGTTTTGACGGTGGGCCTGGCCGCGGAAGTGGCAAAGCAGGGCATTCGTGTCAACGCTGTGGCTCCCGGCAGTACCAACACCGGACTCCACGCAGCCGCAGGAATGCCCGACCGCGTAGAACGGCTCAATCCAACCATTCCCATGGGCCGGGGGGCTGAACCTGAAGAGGTGGCGGCGGCTGTGATGTGGTTAATGTCCGGCGAGGCCGGCTACATTACTGGAGCAGTCCTCCCGGTGTCCGGCGGCCGCTAAAGCTGGCTTTTCTCGGAGCCTTTGGCTTCCTTGGCCCCGGCTTTGGCGTGGGCCTCGGCCTCATGCCGCAGCAAGGATATTGCGGATTCGAAGTCTTCGAGCGACTCGAATGCTTGATAGACGCTGGCAAACCGCAGGTACGCCACCTCATCCAGTTTCCGCAGGGGACCGAGAATGGCAAGGCCTACTTCGTGGGCATCGATTTCAGCGGCACCCGAAGAGCGGATGTTCTCCTCGACTTCCTGCGCCAGCATGGCCAGATCGTCTTCGGTGACGGGGCGGCCCTGGCACGCTTTCCGCACACCGCTGATGACTTTGATGCGGCTGAACGGCTCCCCGACTCCCGAACGCTTGATGACGGACAGGCTGGTGGTTTCCACCGTGGTGAAGCGTCGCCCGCATTCAGGGCATTGCCGGCGGCGCCGGATGGAAGTTCCGTCGTCAGCCATGCGGCTATCAACGACGCGCGAGTCAGGATTCCGGCAGAACGGACAGTACACGCTGGGCCTCCCCTGATCAGTTCCGGCCCGCGTTACACCGGCAGGGTGCCGGAAACGCAAAGGTGCCGGAAGATTCTCTTCCGGCACCAGTTTACGTTCGATGACACCGTAATGACAAGCTTGTAATTACTACATGTAGTGGTAATGACCCGTATATGTAGTGGTCAGGTCCCGTTTAGCCTGTGAGGGTTCCGATGTCAGCTTCGTCCGCTGAAGCGGATCCTGACCGCATCCCCATGTCCTGGAAGGTCCTCAGCTCCGGCCAAACTCACGATGTGGCCACTGACTTGCTCCAGAGCCGTACGGTTGTAGTTGATGACCTGCACTGCGCGCAAGAAGGTGGTGACGTTCAGTCCCGAGGAGAAGGCAGCGGTACCGCTGGTGGGCAACACGTGGTTGGATCCTGCACAATAGTCGCCGAGGCTCACGGGGCTGTAGTCCCCCACGAAAATGGCGCCCGCGTTGCGGATCCGCGCCGCCACGGCCGGTGCGTCCGCCGTCATGATCTCAAGGTGCTCTGCGGCGTAGGCATTGCACACCGCAATCCCCTGCTCCAGGTCATCCACCAGCACCACACCCGATTGCGGACCGGAGAGTGCCTCAAGGACGCGTGCGCTGTGCTTCGTGGCGGCTGCTTGCCGTGCCAATTCACCCACGACGGCGTCCGCCAGGTCAGCGGAGTCCGTCACCAGGACAGAGGCGGCCTTGGGATCGTGCTCGGCCTGGCTAATGAGATCGGCAGCCACCAGTGCGGACTGGGCAGTGGAATCGGCCAGGATAGCGATCTCGGTAGTTCCTGCCTCGGAGTCGATGCCAACGACTCCCTTCACCAGCCTCTTGGCAGTGGCGACGAAAATATTGCCAGGTCCCGTGACGAGATCCACAGGCTCGATAGGAGATACTCCCTCCGAACCGGGGACGCCGTAGGCAAACGAAATGATCGCCTGGGCACCGCCAATCGCGTAGACCTCATCGATTCCCAGCAGCGCTGCCGCCGCGAGGATGGTGGGGTGCGGAAGTCCGCCGAAGTCCTTTTGAGGCGGCGAAGCCAAGGCGATGGATTCGACACCTGCAGCAACGGCGGGAACGACGTTCATGATCACCGAGGAGGCCAGGGGCGCGAGACCACCCGGGACATACAGCCCAACACGCCCCACGGGAATCCAGTTCTGGCTGACAACCGCGCCAGCAGCCAAAGCGACGTCAACATTGGCTGGACGCTGCTGATCGGCAAACTGCCTGGCCCGGCTGATCGACTCTTCCAACGCGGCGCGGACACTGGGATCAATGTCAGCCAAGGCCTTGGCAAGCGCCTCGGCCGGTACCCGCGGGTGGGACTGTTCAACGCCGTCGAAGTTCCTTGCAAGTTCGGTCAGAGCGGCAAAACCGCGGCTGCGAACGGCTCCCATAATGTCCAGGACCCTCTGTTCCGCATCTGCCATCGTCTGATGCTTCGCCCTGGGTACAGCAGCGCGCAGCTCAGCCAGCGAGAGGTGGCGGCCGCGGAAATCGATACTGCGGAAATTCAAGGATGCAGCGGCAGGGGCGGAGGTATCCGAAGAAGTGGTCACCCGGCTATTTTACGGGCTTCCTGGAAAGAACCCCGAACAGCGCCAGTACGAACGTCACGAACGCGATAGCGCCGGGCCACAAGACGAGGACGGCGTAGGAGCGAAGAGTGAAACCGTAGTCGGCACCCAGGGAAGGGTCCGGAGCGGGTCCCCATAGCTGCGCTGCAACCAAGCCAACCGCCCAGGCAATCGCTGCGGCGGCCGCGCCCCCTGCCAGTGCCAACGCCAACCGCCTGCCGGCCCCCGCCCCCTGGAGCTTTCCGTCGAGCACAAGGCCGGTGACACACCCGGCCACCAACATCAGCCCGGCAAGGACCAAGTCGCGCGGCAACCATGAATCAGGGTTTGCAGGATTTGCGAGTTCGGGGTTGCCCGAGACCACGTTTCCCCCGCCCGGCGCCAGGATCCACCAGAGAATGCCCATGACTACCCCCGCTGCCGCGGGTAGGACAAGCCACAGGGAGTCCCGCGAACGCCAAGGAGTTGCGGCGTCGGGCTGGATTTCCGCGGGAACGTGCACAGTGGGCTGAGTCATGGAACTCACATTAACAAAGGTTCACGTGTGCCCATTAAAATGGAGAAGTGGGGCACAGGGAGGAATACCCTGAGAGGAAGACGCCCCCGACCCCAGTTCCAGGAGATTCATCAACGTGGCAAGTGAACTATCCGGCTTCGAAAAGACGTTCAGGGAAATGTTCCGCCGCCATGCCGCCGGGGTGGCCATCATCACAGCCAACCTCAATGGCAAGCCCTTCGGCTTCACTGCCACCTCCGTTGCATCCCTGTCCGCCGAACCGCCACGTTTCACCTTCAACATGGCCCGAAGCTCAAGTTCCTGGCCGGCCATCGCCAATGCCAACTACATTGGCGTGCACATGCTCGGACTGGAGAACCAGGCGCTGGCAGATCGCTTCGCGAAGACGCGGGACCGCTTCGAGGGTGACCACTGGGAGCCAGGTCCGTTCGACGTGCCCATTCTCAAGGACGTGGCAGGTTGGCTGGTGGGAAAGATCCAGATGCGGTTGTCGTTTGAGAACAACGCTGTGGTGGTCGTGGAAGTCGTGGACGGCCAGGTGGGCGACGACGGCGCTCCCCTGCTCTATCACGGTGGCGGTTACAGCCAGCCGAGGCCCCTGGACTACGAAATCTAGCCTTCTCCAGGGGATTCCGGCCCTTCCAGTGCGCTAATTATCCAGGCAGGCCGGACCCAGCAGGACTTTCAGGTCGCCAAAGAGCGATGGGCTGGGGTTGACCCGCATGTGCACGGGAAGCCCCATGACCTCAACTTTGGTGTCCCCCATGAGCTTGAGCCGGACCTCGGAGTTGCCCCGATGCGTCCGCAGCACATCCCGAAGGTCAGTAACCACTGCTTCGGTGGCCTTGAACGTTGGAATAGTGATCACCACCGGCCCGTTCACACTCTCACTGAGGTCCGGCACCGAGAGTTCCATGCAGTTCAGCGTCACGGCTCCGTCGTCCCTGCGCTGCAGGCGGCCCTTGACCACCACGATCAGGTCTTCAGCCAGGACGGAGGCGATGGGCCCGTACACCTGGCCGAAGAACATGACCTCCATGGAGCCGCCCAGGTCTTCAATCTCGGCACGGGCGTAGGCGTTGCCACTGGCCTTGGCGATCCTGCGGCTCAACGAGGTGATCATGCCCGCGATGGTGACTATCGCGCCGTCGTGCGGTCCGTCTTCGGCGATGATCGAGGTAATGGACTGCTCGGCATGCTGGCTGAGGACGCCTTCCAAGCCCTGCAAGGGATGATCCGAAACATACAGGCCCAGCATGTCGCGCTCGAAGGACAGCTTGTCCTTCTTCTCCCATTCAGGAAGGTCCGGAATTTCCGTAGTCAGCGAAGCTTCAGGTTCCTGGTCCTCGAAGCCGGCGAAGAGATCGAACTGGCCGATTGCCTCGTTGCGCTTGAGGGTGATGACGGAGTCGATGGCCTCTTCGTGGATCATGGCCAAAGCACGGCGATGGTGTCCCAGTGAGTCGAAGGCGCCGGCCTTGATCAAGGATTCGATCGTGCGCTTGTTGCAGACCACTGCAGGGACCTTCATCAGGAAGTCCTTGAAGGAGGTGTAGCTGCCTTCGGTGGTCCGCGCAGAGACCATGGCTTCCACCACGTTAACGCCGACGTTTCGGATGGCCCCCATACCGAAGCGGATGTCCGTTCCCACAGGAGTGAAGTTCAACGAGGATTCATTGACGTCCGGCGGAAGAACGGTAATGCCCATCCGGCGGCACTCGTTGAGGTAGATAGCCGATTTGTCCTTGTCGTCACCGACGGACGTGAGCAGGGCAGCCATGTACTCGGGCGCATAATGGGCCTTCAAGTAGGCAGTCCAGTAAGAAATGACCCCGTAGGCGGCCGAGTGCGCTTTATTGAACGCGTAGTCGGAGAACGGAAGCAGAATATCCCAGAGCGTCTTAACGGCGGCCATGGAGTAGCCGTTGTCCTGCATACCTTGGGAGAAGCCGGCGAACTGCTTGTCCAGCTCCGACTTCTTCTTCTTGCCCATGGCACGGCGAAGGATATCGGCTTGGCCCAGCGAGTAGCCGGCAAGCTTTTGCGCCACCGCCATAACCTGTTCCTGGTACACGATCAGGCCGAATGTCCCGCCCAGGATTTCCTTGAGCGGTTCTTCCAACTCCGGGTGGATGGGAATTACTTCCTGGATCCCGTTTTTGCGCAGGGCGTAGTCGGTGTGGGCGTTGGCGCCCATGGGTCCAGGCCGGTACAACGCGAGAACTGCGGAGATGTCTTCAAAGTTGTCAGGCTTCATGAGCTTGAGGAGGGACCGCATGGGTCCACCATCGAGCTGGAACACGCCCAAGGTGTCACCGCGCGCCAGGAGCTCGTACGACGCAGCATCGTCGAGTTCCAGGTTTTCCAGGTCCAGTTCAATGCCGCGGTTCATCTTGATGTTTTCCAGGGCATCCGAAATGATCGTCAGGTTTCGAAGGCCCAGGAAGTCCATCTTGATCAGGCCGAGGCCTTCGGACGTCGGATAATCGAACTGGGTGATGACCTGGCCGTCCTGGAAACGGCGCATGATAGGGATGACATCAATGATGGGATCCGAGGACATGATGACGCCGGCCGCGTGCACGCCCCACTGGCGCTTCAGTCCCTCAATACCCAGCGCGGTCTCGAAGACTTTGGCGGCCTCGGGATCCGTGGCGATCAGCTGGCGGAAATCTCCTGCCTCGCTGTAGCGCTTGGACTCGGGGTTTTGGATATCTGCTAGCGGGATGTCCTTGGCCATGACGGCGGGCGGGAGCGCCTTGGTCAGCTGCTCTCCCATGCTGAACGGGTAGCCAAGCACGCGGGAGGAGTCCTTGAGCGCCTGCTTGGTTTTGATGGTTCCATACGTGACGATCATCGCCACGCGCTCGTCGCCGTACTTCTTGGTGACATAGTCGATCACCTCGGAGCGGCGGCGGTCATCGAAGTCGACGTCGAAGTCAGGCATCGAGACACGGTCCGGGTTGAGGAAGCGTTCGAAGATCAGGCCGTGCTGGAGCGGATCAAGGTCAGTAATACGCATGGCGTAGGCCACCATGGAGCCTGCACCGGAACCACGCCCCGGACCAACACGGATCCCGTTGTTCTTGGCCCAGTTGATGAAGTCGGCGACCACCAGGAAGTACCCGGGGAAGCCCATGGAGGTGATGACCCCGAGCTCGTAGTCAGCCTGCTTGCGCACCTTGTCCGGCACGCCCTGCGGATAGCGGTAGGCCAGCCCTTTGTCCACTTCCTTGACCAGCCAGGAGGTTTCGTCCTCGCCCGGCGGGCAAGGAAAGCGCGGCATGTAGTTGGCGTCGGTGTTGAAGGACACCTCACAGCGTTCTGCAATGAGCAGCGTGTTATCGCAAGCATCCGGGTGGTCGCGGAAAAGCTCACGCATTTCCTGCGGGGATTTCAGGTAATAGCCGCTGCCGGAGAAGGCAAAACGGGACCCGCCATTATCGTAGGTGGGCTCAAGGAGTGTGGAACCGGACTGAATGGCCAGCAGTGCCTCGTGGGCCTTGGCATCGTGCTCGTGTGTGTAATGGAGGTCGTTGGTGGCTACCAACGGAAGGTTCAGGTCCTTGGCCAGCCGCAGGAGGTCCCCTGTGACACGGCGTTCAATGTCCAGGCCGTGGTCCATCAGTTCGCAGAAATAGTTCTCCGCACCAAAGATGTCCCTGAACTCTGCCGCGGCCTCCAGCGCTTCGCGGTACTGGCCAAGCCGAAGGCGTGTCTGGACTTCACCGGACGGGCAGCCCGTCGTGGCAATGAGCCCCTCGGAGTACGTATTGAGCAGTTCCCGATCCAGGCGGGGCCACTTGCCGAAGACGGAATCCAACGAAGCAATGGACGAAGCCCGGAACAGGTTCCGCATGCCCACGTTGTTGTAGCTCAAGAGCGTCATGTGGGTGTAGGAACCACCACCTGAGACATCGTCTTTGCGCTGGCTCTCATCTCCCCAGCGGACGCGTTCCTTGTCACCCCGGGCCGTACCAGGGGTTACGTAGGCTTCTACGCCGATGATCGGCTTGATGCCCTTGTCCGTGGCCTTGCGCCAAAAATCGAAGGCACCAAAGAGGTAGCCGTGATCAGTGGTGGCCAGGGCGGGCATCCCCAGGCGTTCGGTTTCATCGAACAGCTCACCCAGCCTGGCCGCTCCATCCAGCATGGAGTATTCGGTGTGGGTGTGCAGGTGGACGAACGAATCATTGCTGGAAGTCACCACGACAGTCTACCGTCCCGCCCCTGACAAAATGCGGAACCCTTGGAGCGGGCTGGCTCCGAGGGATTGCCTAGGCTGAGCCCGTGGCCAGCAGGTCCAAGGCGTACTGAAGGTCCGCTGGGTAGTCGCTGGTGACTTCCACCCACTCGCCCGTCCGCGGGTGCGTGAAGCCCAGTTGCCGTGCATGAAGCCACTGCCGGGTCAGTCCCAGGTTTGCCGCGAGGCGGGGATCAGCACCGTAGGTGAGATCGCCTGCGCAAGGGTGCCGCAACGCAGAGAAGTGGACTCTGATCTGGTGCGTCCGGCCCGTTTCCAGGTGCACCTCAACCAACGTAGCTTTACCAAAGGCTTCCAAGACCTCGTAGTGGGTCACCGACGGCCGGCCATCTTCGATAACCGCAAAGCGCCAGTCGTGGCCAGGGTGGCGGCCGATCGGGGCATCAATAGTGCCCTCAAGCGGATCCGGAAGTCCTTGGACAACCGCGTGGTAGACCTTGTCCACCGTGCGCTCCTTGAACGCCCTTTTCAGGACTGTGTAGGCATGCTCCGTCTTCGCCACAACCATCACGCCGGAAGTGCCGACGTCGAGCCTGTGGACGATGCCCGCACGCTCGGGTGCTCCCGACGTCGAGATCCGGTAGCCGGCTCCAGCGAGGCCGCCGACCACCGTGGGTCCCACCCAACCAGGCGATGGATGCGCCGCCACTCCCACTGGTTTATCGATGACAACGAATTCCTCGTCATCCAGCAGGATCTTCAGGCCTTCCACAACTTCCTCCACGACTTCCAGGGGATCCGGCCGCTCGGGAACCGTGACGTCCAACACCGCGCCCGCAACGAGCTTAGCTGACTTGCCGAGAGCCGTACCGCCGCTGGTGACGTTGCCTTCGGCAATAAGCAGCGCCGCAGCCGAACGGGAAATGTCGAGCAACCGTGCAAGCCCGGCGTCAGCGCGCGCGCCTGCAAGGTCCTCAGGCACCACAACCGGCTCACTCACCGACGATCTCCTCGCTGGAGCCCGGAGCCGGCTTGGCTGGCTTCTTCGGTGATGCCACTTGCCGGGTGCCATCCATGCCCACCCCGCGCAGGGTCAGCAGGCAAATGATGACAACGCCGGACACCACAGCTGAGTCGGCGATGTTGAAGATCGCAAAGTTCGGTACCTGGATGAAATCCACTACATGGCCCATGGCGAAGGACGGTTCACGGAACAAGCGGTCGGTCAGGTTGCCCAATGCACCGCCGAGCAGCAACCCCAGCGACAATGCCCACCAAGCGGAGCCGAGTCGCCGCAACTGGAAAAGGATGGCAACGGACACCCCGGCCATGACGATCGTGAAGATCCAAGTGACGTTCTCACCAATGGAAAAAGCTGCCCCTGAATTCCGGATGTAGTACCAGTGCAGCAGTGGTGGCAGCACTGGAATGCGCTCACCTTCTGACATGGTGCTGGTCACCCAGAGCTTGGTGAGCTGATCAAAGGCATAGGCAAAAACTGCAAAGCCGGCAAAGAGCCACAGCATTGCAGGACGCCATTTCCGGACGGGAAGTTCCGGCAGCGATGCGTCGTCGGTGAGGTCGTCAGTCATAATGCTTTCGTTCGTGGAGCGTTGCGGGCTGCTGGCAGGGTGTTAACAGCAAAAGCCGGTGGCGGAGGAGTCCCCAGCCACCGGCTTTCAGAATACTTGCTAAACGTCAGCGGTTGCTTCGCCGACCTCAGGGGCAGCGACGGAACCACGGGCGTCGAGGTCGCGCAGCTGGCCCTCGATGTATGCCTTCAGGCGTGAGCGGTAGTCACGTTCGAAGCCACGGAGCTGCTCAACCTTGCGCTCCAGGACCGAACGCTGCTGCTCAAGGGCGCCAAGGATCTTACGGGACTTCTCCTGGGCGTCGTTGACCAGGCTGGAAGCCTCGATCTGCGCCTCGGCGATAATCTTTTCCTTCTGCTGTGCACCGTCGGCAACGTGTTTGTCGTGCATCTGCTGCGCCATGGCCAGCAGGCCTGCAGCGGACTCAGCGGTAGGCGTAACACCATTGCTGGGGGCCGGTGCCTTGGCGGC
This sequence comes from Paenarthrobacter aromaticivorans, assembly GCF_019038615.1. NCBI lineage: Bacteria > Bacillati > Actinomycetota > Actinomycetes > Micrococcales > Micrococcaceae > Paenarthrobacter > Paenarthrobacter aromaticivorans. The sequence continues at coordinate 77,326 of NZ_JAHOPC010000002.1, read as the reverse complement.
GGCAGCCGCAGCGGCCTGCTCGGCTTCCTTCTTCTTGGCAGCCTCAGCAGCCTTCGCTTCGGCTTCCGCCTTGGCCTCGGCTTCCTTGTCCACCTTGGCCGGAGCCGGAACCTTCTCGACGACCGGAGCCGCAGCAGTTGCCGCGGGCACAGCCGAGCCAGCTTCGCCGAGCTTCTTACGAAGTTCGTCGTTCTCCTGGTTCAGGCGGCGCAGTTCAACCACGATCTCGTCGAGGAAGTCATCTACCTCGTCCTGGTCGTAGCCTTCGCGGAACTTGGTCGGCTGAAAGCGCTTGTTGACAACGTCTTCTGGCGTCAAAGCCATCTGGTCACCTCGTTGGTCTAGTTAGTCAGTAGGCCTTCCGGCCGTTCAAAACTACGGTACCTAAATATCATCTGGTTCCTCCAATTCAACACCATCGTGTTGAATTGGAGAATTTGCGGCCTTCGGACCCTCACGACCCCCCCCGGTTCCGCGGTACAGCCTCACCGCGCAGCTACGCCAGGCCGCTGCTCACCGCCATGGCAATACTCACGGCGATAATCAGGATCAGGAAGCCCAGGTCCAAGGAGATTCCACCCAGTTGCAGTGGCGGTATCAACCTGCGAAGCCTCCTCAGGGGCGGGTCCGTCACAGAGTAGACAACATGGGCTGTTACCAACGCCACACCGCGGGGCCGCCATTGTCGGGCGAACATCTGGACCCATTCGAAGATCAGCCTGATGATAAGGGCAATGAAAAACAGCAACAACACAATATAGATAAGGCCGAAAACAATGCCCACGAGTTAGCTCAGATCTCCCACTTGTTCCGGAATGCCGATCAGTCCCTGCTCTTAAAAAGCCGATCGGTCCTTACTATTGCAACACAGATGCCAGGCAGGTTGACCCGCCTGGCATCCTCGTAGCGATGGTTCTTAGCTCTGGTTGAAGAAGCTGGCCTGCGTTTCGCTGGCCTTCTTGTCGTCCCCGATGACTTCAACATACGACGGCGACAACAGGAAGACCTTATTGGTTACCCTCTCGATGCTGCCATGGAGGCCAAAGACCAACCCGGCCGAGAAGTCCACCAGACGCTTGGCATCTGCCTCGCCCATGTCGGTAACGTTCATGATCACGGGAATGCCATCCCGGAAGCTCTCGCCAATGATCTTGGCGTCGTTGTAAGAACGCGGATGAACTGTGGTGATCTGCCTCAAGCCCGAGGCATCTTCGCGGCTCGACGCCGCACGCTTAATGGGTGTCACGGGTGCGCGGTATTCCTCTTCGGCGTCAACAGTGGGCATTTCACGGACAACTTCCCGGACGGGTGCAGGCGCTCGGCGCTCTTCCCGGTCCTGTGCCTGGGGGCGTTCTTCGTCGTGGTGCGCGACGGCCTGCTCAGATTCGTAGTGTTCATCGCCGTCGGCGAGCCCAAGATAGATCATTGTCTTGCGCAGAGCGCCAGCCATGGTGCACTCCTATCGTTTCTGCAGTAGGCGGGCCGCCATGACTTGACATATTGGAACCCCGGCCCGTCATTCCAATACTTTGACGCTACCCCACGGCCGGACGCGAACCGAGAATATCGGAGCCAATTCTCAGGTGTGTCGCCCCAAACTTGATAGCCGCCTCAAGGTCCTGGCTCATCCCCGCCGATACCCCTGAAGCCTCCGGATGATTGGCGCGGACTTCCGCGGAAACAACCGCAAGTCGTTCAAAGGCCGCTTCAGGATCGGCGCCCAGCGGGGCCACGGCCATCACGCCAGCAAGCTTCAGTCCGGGCGAGGAAGCGATCTTTGCCGCCAGGGATTCCACTTCCGAGGGGCGGGCACCACCGCGGTGCGCCCCGGCGTCGTCGTCCAAACTCACTTGGATGTAGCACTCAAGGTCATGGCGCCCAGTGAGGTCCTTTTCACGGGCGACAGCCTTTTCAAGTGCCTCGATCACCTGGGGACGATCTACTGACTGCACCGAGTAGGCGTATTTAGCCACTGATTTCGCTTTTTTGCTCTGCAACTGGCCTATGAAGTGCCAGCGGACGTCCAGATCCGCGAGTTCGGCGCTTTTGCCTGCAGCCTCCTGGTCCCGGTTCTCGCCGAAATCCCGGACGCCCAGCGTAGACAGTCGCCGGACATCAGCTGCCGGGTGGAACTTGGTCACGACGATCAGTCCTGGCAGATCCACACGTCCCGCCGCAGCCGTCGCCGCGGAAATCCGTGCCTGAACAACCTCAAGCCGCCGGGCGAGTTCAGTGGTGCGGGCGTCCGAAGCTGCAACGCCGGACAGGGCGTCGTCGTGTCCAAGGCTAGTCATGCGTCCACACCAAACCTGCGAATCGCCCCGTACGGGAATCCCGCCGGTGGGAAAAAAGGGACTCATTTTCCAAGGTGCATTCCCCGGAGTACTCAACGGTGACGCCAGCTTCGGCCAGCTGGGCACGAACACCGGCAGGAAGGTCCAATGCCGGCGTTCCCCACGACGTGCTCGACCAGGCAGCAGGTGCCACCGCGGCAACTTCGTCGCGAAGCTGCTCGGGAACCTCATAGCAGGAGCCACAAATAGAAGGCCCCAGCCAGGCACTGATATTCACGGCACCGAGTGTGCGCATCTCGTTGACGGTTGCGGGAACAACGGCCGAAGCGACGCCCGGACGTCCTGCGTGCGCGACAGCGATGATGGGACCGCGATCGCCTGCATCTCCAACGAGGACCACGGGAACACAGTCAGCCACCATGACGGACAATGGCTGGGCAGCTTGGTTGCCCGAAGGCGTTGAAACCATTGCATCCGCAGTGGGACCGGGACCGTAGCTCGAAATAAGCGCGACCTCATTGCCATGAACCTGGTCCATGTACTGAAAGCTACGATTGCCCAGATTTGCGGCATCGTCCAACCGGGCACGACGCGCGGTCACATCGCCGGGGTTGTCCCCCACATGCAGGGCCAGGTTCCCGGCGCCTGTGTCCGTGAAGGCAACAGAAACGCCGGGCTGTACTTCATTGCGCCACCAAAACACCGGATATCGACTCTCAATGCCCGCTTACTTCAGGAAATCGGGAACGTCGAGGTCATCCGAGCGACTGCCCGACAGGTCCGGCTCCACAACGGCTGGAAGGTCGACGTCGAAGCCTGAGTCCGCGGGAAGCGCCGACGGACGCTGCTGGCCCCAGTTGCTCAGCCCTGCGGCGCCGATGCCTGCAGTTGCATGCTGCGGCGCGTTTGCGTTGGACGGAGCCGTGCTTGGCGCAGCAGGACGCTCGGCAGGCACGGGGTTCTGCGCGGGACGCGACTGGTCCATGGACGGTGAGGTTGCCTTGACGTCGTCGAATCCGGCGGCAATGACAGTGACACGGGCTTCGTCGCCGAGGGCGTCGTCGATGACCGCACCGAAGATGATGTTCGCCTCCGGGTGCGCCACTTCCTGCACCAAGCGGGCCGCCTCGTTGATTTCGAACAGGCCGAGGTCTGAACCACCCTGGATGGAGAGCAGCACGCCATGCGCGCCGTCGATGGAGGCCTCCAGGAGGGGCGAGGCGATGGCCAGCTCGGCAGCCTTCACTGCGCGGTCTTCGCCACGGGCGGATCCGATACCCATGAGGGCGGAGCCGGCACCCTGCATGACGGACTTGACGTCGGCGAAGTCGAGGTTGATGAGGCCCGGGGTGGTGATGAGGTCCGTAATGCCCTGGACACCGGAAAGCAGTACTTGGTCAGCTGAGCGGAAAGCGTCCAGGACGGAGACGTTGCGATCGCTGATGGACAGGAGTCGGTCGTTGGGGATGACGATCAGAGTATCGACTTCATCACGCAGGGCGTCGATACCGGCTTCGGCGGAGCCAGCACGACGGCGGCCCTCGAAAGTGAAGGGGCGGGTCACCACGCCGATGGTCAGCGCACCCAGGGAGCGGGCGATGCGCGCGACAACAGGGGCTCCACCGGTGCCGGTGCCACCACCTTCGCCGGCCGTCACGAAGACCATGTCAGCGCCGCGGAGAACTTCTTCGATCTCGTCGGCGTGGTCTTCAGCGGCCTGCTTGCCGACCTCGGGGTTGGCTCCGGCGCCAAGGCCGCGCGTAAGCTCACGACCGACGTCGAGCTTGACGTCGGCGTCGCTCATGAGGAGCGCTTGCGCGTCAGTGTTGATGGCAATGAACTCGACGCCCCGGAGGCCGACCTCGATCATGCGGTTGACTGCGTTCACGCCACCGCCGCCGATGCCGACGACCTTGATGACGGCCAAGTAATTCTGCGGTGCTGCCACGTTTCGTGCCCCTTGCTTGTGTCCTATAGCGAAACTGATCGAGTCCAACTTGAATCCTTGGACCTTAACCCTCTAGTTGAAGGTTATAGTTATGTCAAGTAACTCTACTGCGACGGTATTTCCTCCGCTTCGGACATGCAATGACCGCTTGCGCGTGTCGCTTGATTGTCGCGAAATAAGGTCACCGAGGCCCGCAGGTTACGTGCTCAATGCTCTTTATTTGGTGAATGGATGCCGGGGCACGCTGACGTCGTAGACGTTCACGGGAACTTTGGGATCCGGCGGCATCTTCAATAGTGCCTCAAGCGCCTTCGCCTTCAGTTCCTTGTCCTCGGCATTGCCCCACACTACCGTCTTTCCGTCCACCAGTTTTAGCTCAACGGCATCAGGAGACGCAGCAGATGCGGTGGACATCCTGGCGAGCACATCGGCCGGCAAAGTGTTCAGGACAGCTGCAATTGCTTTGAACAACCCAGTGTTGGTGGCACCTGCGCCGGCGTCGATCAGGGGCAGCGCCACCGCTGACTGATCCTGCGTGGCTCCGAGCTGAACTCCATCTACATCCACCATCACGAATGAGTCGCCTTGCTTCAACAGGGCCACGGGTACGCGCTCATTGACGTGCACCAGCAATTCCGACGGCGGCCTTGCCTCCACAGTTGCCGAACGCACCTGGACCAGGGGCTTCAGGAGCTCATTGACTTCCTGCTCGCTCACCTGCGGCAGCGGCTTGCCCTCCATTCCTGACAAGGCCTTCTGCACGTCCTCAGGAGTCAGCAGCTTGGTGCCGTCCACTGTGATGGTGCAGACCGCGAGCACGGGCGAATAGATGGCACCCGCTATGAGCACCGCGACGACAGCCGTAACGATGGAGAGCGTCCACAGCAAGAGCCTGCGCTTGCGTTTGCCCTTCGGCTCCGGAAAGGCAATGACATTGTCCGCGCTGTTTTTTGGGGAAGGCTCAACGGACCGCTGGGCGGTGATGACGCTTTCCGTGGAACCACCGGCCGGACGGCCCTTATTCTCCCGACCGGAGTCTGCGGCGGGCTTGAAGGTTGGCTTGCGGGTGCTAGCCACCCAACGCCTCCACAATCACCGGGCCGTAAGCAGTGACATCGCCGGCTCCCACGGTCAGCACTATGTCACCCTCACCAGCGGCCGCCACAATAGCTTCCACAGCTTCGTCACCGGAGACCAGCCGCCCTTGGGAGAGCCGGTCAGCAATCAACGAACTGGTGACGCCGGGGATGGGGTCTTCACGGGCAGGGTAGATGTCCAGGACCAGCGCCGTGTCAGCAGCATCCAGAGCCGATGCAAACTCCGCAGCGAATTCCCGAGTCCGGGAAAACAAATGCGGTTGGAAGAGAACGTGGACCTTGTTGCCGCCAGCCACAGAACGGGCAGCGGACAGGGCGGCACGCACTTCGGTTGGGTGATGGGCGTAGTCGTCGTACACACGCACACCCCTCCCCTGCCCTTTGAGTTCAAAGCGCCGGGACGCGCCGGTGAAGTGTCCAAGCGCCGTAGCCGCCGTCACTGGCGCCACGCCAAGCTCCAGGGCGACGGCGAACGCGGCAGCGGCATTCAGCGCGTTGTGCCTTCCGGGGACCTGCAGGTTCAAGGTATAGCTGGCTCCATCAACCGCTACCGACACATCACCCGGACCGCCGTCGCCTAGGCGGATATCGGCGTCGTCGCCTGTCCCGTACGTCAGCACACGCGTGGTTCCCTTGGCGGCCGTCCGCTCCGCCAACGCGCGGGCGCCCGCGTCGTCCGCACATGCCAGGAGGAGTCCGTGGGGCGGCAGGAGCGCTGCGAAGTTATCGAACGAGGCGAAAACAGCTTCAGCGGTTCCATAGTGGTCCAGATGGTCCGCTTCCACATTGGTGACGACGGCGATCAGTGGACGGTAGTTGAGGAACGAGCCATCCGACTCGTCCGCTTCAGCCACGAAGATGTCCGAGGATCCGTGGTCCGCGTTGACTCCCAGCGCCGGGACGTTGGCGCCAATGGCGAACGAGGGATCCAGTCCTGCTTCCTTGAGCAGGACCGCAACCATGGAGGTGGTGGTGGACTTGCCGTGCGTACCGGCGATGGTGACCACCCTGTGGCCGTCCATGGTCGCAGCGAGTGCCTCGGAACGGTGCAGCACGGGCAAACCGGCCTGACGTGCCGCAGACAACTCAGGATTGTCCGCACGGATTGCGGAGCCGGCAACAACAGTCTGGGCGTCCCCCAGATTGCCGGAGTCGTATCCCACGGCAATACGGGCACCTGCTGTAGCCAGGTCATGCATGACCGGAAGGTCCTTGGCGTCAGTACCACTCACGGGAACACCGCGGGCCACCATGATCCGGGCGATGGCAGACATTCCCACCCCGCCGATGCCGATGAAATGTACTCGTCCGAGGGACTCAAGTGGTGCAATCGGGTGCGTCATGCGGCTACCGCTTCCAAGACAAGATCAGCCATGCGCTGATCGGCGTTTCTGATGCCAAGGGCCTCGGACCTGCGGGCCATTTCGTCCAGCCTGCCGCGATCCGATACGAGTGGAATGAGTTCTTCCTTGAGCCATTCCGGGGTGAATTCTTTGTCCAGGACCATCAGCGCTCCGCCAGCCTCCACCAGGGCAGCTGCATTAAGGGCTTGCTCACCATTGCCGATGGGCAAGGGCACGAACACCGCAGGAACCCCTACAGCTGCCACTTCGCTGACCGTTGCGGCTCCGGCCCGGGCGAGCAGGATGTCTGCAGCGGCGTAGACATCCTCCATTCGATCCACGTACTCCACCTGCCGGTACCCGTCAGAGGCGAGGAGTCCGCCGTCGTTATCCAGAACAGCCTTGCCGGTACCGGTGATATGCAGTGTCTGGATCCCCGCAGCTGCCAGCGCGGGCAAGGCAGCAGCCACAGAACGGTTGATGCTTAGTGCTCCGGAGGACCCACCAGTCACGATCAAGGCAGGACGGTCCGGATTGAGGCCCAGCGAAGCCTTGGCAGCAGGCGCGGCCATAGAGCGGTCCAGCCCTGAGATAGCGCGACGCATCGGCATTCCCACGTGGCGGGCGCCGCGCAGGCGCGTACCGGCAAACGCCACGGCAACATGGCGGCTGAACCGTGCACCCACGCGGTTTGCGAGCCCCGCCTTCATGTTGGCCTCATGGATCACGATGGGCGTACCGCGCCTGCGGGCCGCCAGGTACATGGGAGTGCAGACGTAGCCGCCCACACCCACCAGGACATCGGCCCGGGCCTCATCAAGGATTCGTTCCGCTTGCTTGACGGCGCCCCGCAAGCGCCCCGGCAGCTTCAGGAGATCAAGGGACGGTTTTCGTGGCAACGGGACGCGGTCAATAGTGGCGAGCTCGTATCCGGCCGCCGGGACAAGCCTGGTTTCCAAGCCCGACGGCGTGCCGACAGCCAGGATGGCAGCTTCCGGACGCTTTTCCTTGATTGCATCCGCGATGGCCAGCAAGGGACTGACATGGCCGGCCGTGCCACCGCCTGCAAGCACGACGGACAACGGCTTGGACGCATGGGGGGAATCTGAAGTCATGAAGTGCTATTTACGCTTTCGTGCGGTCTTGGACAAACGACGCGGCAAGAGCCGGGGACGCTGCTGTGGTGGCAACTGTCCGCGGGCCAAGGACAACACTACGCCCACGCCGCACAGCGACATCACCAAGGCCGAGCCACCTGCAGATATGAAAGGCAGCGGGACACCGATCACTGGAAGCAGCTGGGTCACCACTGCCATGTTCATGCTTGCCTGTCCCAGGAGCCACACCATAATGCCACCAGCGAGCGTGCGCTGGAACGGATCGGTCTGCCGGACAACGACGCGGAAAATGGCGATGCCAAGGATAGCGAACAAGACCAGGACCACAAGGGTGCCCACCAGTCCCAGTTCCTCGCCGATGATGGCAAAGATGAAGTCGTTGTGGGCCTCAGGAAGCCAGTTGTACTTTTGCCGGCTCTGTCCCAGCCCAAGTCCGGTCCAACTGCCCTGCGCCAGCCCATACATGCCGTTGGTGGACTGATAGGTGAAGTCGGAATCTGCGGTGCAGGAATCCCCTGCCATGCCCAGCCAGGCTGTCACCCGGCAGATCCGGTTTGGACTGATGATTGTCATGGCTGTAGCGCCAAGGGCGCCGGCGACGCCCGCAATTGCCAGCATCTTCGTGGGAACCCCGGCAAAGTACAACCCCGCGGCCACAATGGCCATGACAACGATTGCGGTGCCCAGGTCGTTGCCCACGAGGATCAGCCCAAGGACCAGGCCAGCCCCTGGGACCACCGGTATGATCACGTGCATCCAGCGATGCAGGTACTTCTCCTTGCGTGCCAGGACCGCCGCTATCCAAACACAAAGAACCAGCTTCGAAATTTCCGAGGGCTGGATGCTGATGCCGCCGATGTCGATCCAGTTCTGGTTGCCCAAGGTGCTGCGACCGAAAACCTGCACAAGTACCAGCAAGACCACAACGGCACCGAGTCCCCACCAGGACAGCCTCTTCATCCAGCTGACGTTGGTCCGGGAGATCAGGTACATCGCCACAAGTCCAACGACGCCAAACATCGCCTGCTTCAATGCATCGGCGTACGGAGACTTACCTTCGGAGATCGCCTCCACACTGGAAGCAGAGAGCACCATCATCACACCGATTGCGGTGAGGGCCAGGGCGCATCCAAGAATGAGGTAGTACGTGGAGCTGTTGGGCGCTTTGCTCTTGCCCTCCAGGCCTTCCCAGAAGGAGCGGACGTGGCCCCGAAGCCGGGCTGGTTTCTTGTGGGCAGCCGGCGAAGCCTCGGCTCCGACGTCCCCGGAAGCCTTGCCGCGGCTGCGGGTGGGCGTGCTGACCATTGTTACTCCTCGGTGGTCTTTGCCTGCCCTTCCACGAGCTCGCGTACTGCCTGGACGAAAGCGTCGCCACGGTGAGCGTAGGAAGAGAACTGATCCATGGATGCAGCCGCTGGAGCCATGAGCACGGTGTCACCTGGCTCCGCCACGCTGGCCGCTGCCCTCACAGCCTGGGCCATGATGGTCTCACCAAAAATCGGCGAGGAGGCGTTCCCGTCTGCGGTCTGCACACTTTCAGTGTCGCCCTTGGGCTGGGCTATCACGGGGACATCCGGTGCGTGTCGCTGGAGGGACGCTTCCAAGGCCTCCGTGTCAGTACCGATGAGCACTACGGACTTCAAGCGGGGAGCGTGTTCCTTGACGAGGTCATCGTAATTGACGCCCTTGGAGAGCCCCCCTGCGATCCACACCACATTGTGGAAAGCTGAAAGAGCGGCCGACGCAGCGTGGGGGTTGGTGGCCTTTGAATCGTTGATCCACAGCACGTCGTCCTGTTTGGCCACGAGCTGGATACGGTGCGCACCGGGCAGATAGTTAACCAGGCCCTGCTTCACGGAGGCAGGGTCAACCCTATAGGCACGGACGAGGGCCGCGGCGGCCAAGGCATTGGCCACCATGTGGCGAGGTGCCACTGGCCCAAGATCGGCAATGGACGCGAGTTCGGCGGCTGAGTTTTTCCGCTCTTCGATAAACGCGCGGTCAACCAGCAATCCGTCCACGACGCCCAGCATGCTGATGCCAGGGGTGTTCGTGGTGAATCCGACCGCGCGGCAGCCTTCAACGACGTCCGCGTTCTCTACCATGCGTTCGGTTTCAATTTGATCGGCGTTGTAGATGGCAGCCTTCTGCGTGTTCTCGTAGACCTTCGCTTTATCGGCAAGGTACGACGCGTACGAGCCATGCCAGTCCACGTGGTCCTCGGCGACGTTCAGGCATACGCTGGCCACCGGTGACAACGAATGGCTCCAATGCAACTGGAAGCTTGAGAGTTCCACCGCAAAAGCGTCGTACTCCACCGGATCCCTGAGCGCGTCAAGGATGGGCGTACCCACGTTGCCCACGGCAATGGCTTTGAGTCCGGCCGCCTGCAGCATGGACTCGGTCATCCCCACCGTGGTGGTCTTACCGTTGGTGCCGGTGATGGTGAGCCAATCAGCGGTCTTCCGGCCGGCCCGTTCGCGGACGCGCCACGCCAATTCGACGTCGCCCCATACGGGAATGTGCTTGCGTTTGGCAGCGGCCAGCAGGGCTTGGTCCGGGCGCCAACCCGGCGAGGTCACAATGAGCTCCGGCTTCTCGCCGTCAATGAGGGGAAGGAGCTTCACGGCCTCTTCGCCCAGAAGCACATCCACTGCACCCACGATTTTCAAAGTGTCGGCCTGCGCCTTTGCTTTCGCCGTGGTCGAGGCATCCACCACCACAACTTTTGCACCGAGTTCGATAAGGGTGTCAGCGGCAGCAAAACCGGACACGCCAATTCCGGTCACCACCACCCGCAAGCCACGCCAATCAGCATCCCAGCTGGTGAGATCCTTCAGGCGGTCGTTGGCCGACGGCGCGCTCTCCTGGCTTGCGTTCACAGCAGCACCACCCATTCAGCGTAGAAGATTCCAAGGCCTGCGGCCACGAAAAGCCCGGCAAGGATCCAGAAGCGGACAACAACCGTGACCTCTGCCCAACCCTTCAGTTCGAAGTGATGTTGCAGTGGGGCCATCTTGAAGACCCGTTTGCCACCTGACAGTTTGAAGAAACCCACCTGGATGATGACGGAAAGGGTGATCAGGACGAACAAACCACCGATGAAGGCCAGCAAAAGTTCCGTGCGGGACAGGATGGCAAACGCCGCGACAGCGCCTCCGATTGCCAGGGAACCAGTGTCTCCCATGAAGATCTTGGCCGGCGATGTATTCCACCAGAGGAAGCCCACCAAAGCAGCGCTCAGGATAGCCGCCAGGAGCGCCAGGTCCATGGGGTCGCGTACTTGATAACAGCCGCTGCCCGCCTCACGGGGCGAACCACAGGCCTGGTTGTTCTGCCAGATCCCCATGATCGTGTACGCGCCGAACACCATGATGGATGCTCCCGACGCTAGGCCATCCAGGCCGTCTGTGAGGTTCACGCCGTTGGTAGCCGCCGTGATGATGAGGTTGGACCAAACGACAAAAAGAATTGCGCCCAGGATGGTCCCACCGAAAGCAAGATCAAGCCAGGGGATGTCACGGACGAGGGAAATCTGCGTGGAAGCCGGACGGAGCCCGTCCTCGTTGGGAAACTGCAGCACCAGAACGGCAAAAATGATGCCAACGGCGGCTTGCAGGATCAGCTTGGCGCGGGCGTTCAGGCCCAAACTGCGCTTGTTGGAAATCTTGATGTAGTCATCCAGGAAGCCAACGAATCCCATGCCTACCATGAGGAACAGCAGAAGCAGCCCGGATGCGGAGGGTCCCGCGGACCGTGGATTCATCATCCACATGATCAAGTGGGTCACGAAATAGCTGATCAGAACCGCGGCAACAACCACGGTTCCGCCCATGGTGGGCGTGCCGCGCTTGGTGTGGTGCGAGGTTGGGCCGTCGTCGCGGATGAACTGCCCATAGCTCTTGGCCACCAGGAACCTGATGAACAGGGGCGTTCCTATCAGGGCTAACAGAAGGGCGACGCCGGCGCCGATCAAAAGTGCAATCACAGCAGCTCGTTCCCTTCGCTTGCGACATCTTCAGCCGCGCTTTCCCCGGTGGGCTCGGCCCGTGGGGGTAATGCTATCCGATCGCCCAAATGCCTCAGCCCCACTCCATTGGAGGACTTGAACAAGACCAGGTCGCCGGGTTTCAGCTCCCTTTGCAGGAGTTCGTAAGCTTCCTCGGCGGTCTCCGTGAACGAACATTCGTCCCCCCAAGAACCTTCCTGGATGGCCGATATATAAAGGGCCCGGGCTTCGCGTCCCACCACCACGAGTCTGGAGATGTTCAAGCGCACAACCTGCGTTCCCACGGCAGTGTGCTCGCGGATGGAATCCTCGCCGAGCTCCAGCATGGCGCCAAGGACGGCCCAGGTCCGCCTGCCCTGGCCGAGATCAGCGAGTGTGCGCAGAGCAGCCCGCATCGACTCAGGATTGGCGTTGTACGCGTCGTTGATGATGGTGACACCATCCGGGCGTTCGGTTCGTTCCATGCGCCACCGGCTGGCCGCGGACTGGGAACTAAGCGAGGAAGCAATGTCTGCCGCCGGGATGCCCGCGGCAAATGCCGCAGCAGCGGCAGCCAGCAGGTTCGTCACGTGATGGCCGCCGATCAGGCGGCTTCGGACAGGAACGGAAGGGCCGCCGTCGGGCAGTACAAGATCAAACTCGGGGTGGCCTTCAGCGTTGACCGCAACATTGCGGGCTTCCACGTCTTCGTTCGTCGCGGGAGAGGCACTGAAGCCCAGAACTTTGGCCCTGGTGCGGGTCTTCATGGCGGCAACGCGGCCGTCGTCCAGATTCAGGACAGCCGTGCCGTGCTCACTGAGCCCTTCAACGAGTTCGCCCTTGGCCGTGGCGATGTTTTCGACACCGCCGAATTCCCCGGCGTGGGCGGTGCCCACCACCAGCACCACACCAATATCGGGCTGCACCATCCCAACGAGGTACTTGATGTGCCCGATACCAGTGGCTCCCATCTCAATGACGAGGTAACGAGTGTCCGTATCGGCAGCAAAGACCGTCAGGGGGACCCCAACCTCACCGTTGTATGAGCCCCGCGGAGCTACCGTGGGCCCGGCTTGGGACAACACGCCGGCGAGTAGGTCCTTGGTGGTGGTCTTGCCGGCGGAGCCGGTAATGCCGATCACTGTAAATTCCTCGCCGCGCTGCTCCCGGGCAGAGCGGATGCGGCGGACTGCTTCGGCAGCAAGGGCTCCCATGGCGAGCACCGCGTCATCAACAACGACGGCGGGATACGGCTTGCCGTCGGCGTCGGTGACGTCGCGCTCGGCCAGCACCAGGACGGCACCCCGCTCGAAGGCAGCGTCAACGAAGTCATGACCGTCTGCGTGCTCGCCGGGCTTCGCGACGTAGAGCGAACCAGGAGTAACTTCACGGGAATCAGTGACGACGGAAGTGGGCGCGATGTCCCCGTCTCCGGTTAAACGGCCATGGGTGATGTGGGCGATCTCCGCCGCAGTAAGTGCAATCATCTCGGTTTAGGACTCTATCCGCTGGTCCGTTGAAACGCTGAATCCCCTGGATGTCAAGGCGGTCCGCAATTCCACTCTGTCGTCAAGTGCCAGGTTGACGCCCTTGACCTCTTGCCATACCTCGTGGCCTCGACCTGCAATGAGGATAGTGTCCTTCGGGGTGGCATACTCCACTGCGAGTCGAATGGCGGCATCCCGCGGCGAGGATTCGATGATTTCACAGGTCAAGTTCCCTGCCTCACGGGCGGCATAGGCACCTGCCAGGACCTCTGACCGGATAGCTGCCGCATCCTCATCGTGGGGGTCGTCGTCGCTGATGATGACAATGTCCGCCAAGCGTGCCGCGATGGCGCCCATCGTAGGACGCTTGCTTTGGTCCCGTTGCCCGGTAGCCCCGAACACCACGATCACGCGGGAGCCTTCTTCGCGGGACCGGACGGCCTGCAGCGCGAGGGCCAGGGCATCCGGATTGTGGGCAAAGTCCACCACAGAGGCCGGCGCCGCGGAGATGAGCTGCATTCGTCCAGGAACGGCCACGGTAAAGGGATCATGCGCGTCGAGTGCGCTCTGGAGGGTCTCTACATCGACGCCTGACGACAGGACCATGATCGTGGCCAGGGCCGCGTTCGCCACATTGAAGTCACCCGGCAAGCCAGTGTGTACGCGCAGGACGCGGCCGTCTGTGTGCCGCAGTTCAAAATCGGTGCCGAGTCCGCGGGCGATGGTTGAGGCAACGGACCAATCGGCAGGGGTGACTCCTGTCGTTGCGGTAAGTGTTGTGACCGGAATGTCCGCTGTTCGCGCCAGGTTGCGGCCCCACTCGTCGTCGACCATCACCACTGCGTGGCGTGCCCGTCCTGCGGTGAACAGCTCAGCTTTGGTGCGGAAGTACTCTTCCATGCTGCCGTGCAGGTCCAAGTGGTCCTGGGTGAGGTTCGTGAACCCGGCGACGTCGAACATCACGCCATCCACGCGGTGATAAGCAACGGCGTGGGAGGACACCTCCATGGACGCCGCCTCCAGCCCACGTTCCCGCATCAGGGCAAGCAGTGCATGGACGTCAGTGGATTCCGGTGTCGTCAACAGGCTCGGAATGGGATCTCCCCCGGCCAGGATTTCTATTGTTCCGATGAGCCCCGGGGTTTTTCCCAAGGCACGGAGCAAGGAGTTGATGAAGTACGTTGTGGTCGTCTTACCGTTGGTCCCGGTTACTCCAAACAGCGTCGGGAACCCGCCGTCGTCCGGCTGGCTGCGGTAGATCAGTGCAGCCAAACGCCCGACGACGGTGCGCGGCTCGTCGACGATCAGGACAGGTACGGGTTGCTCGCCTGCCAGGGCAACCTGCCGTGCCCCGGCATCGTCCGTGACTACGGCGACGGCGCCAGCCTCTACCGCCTGCGGGACGAAGTCGGCGCCATGGCGCGAAGCCCCGGGCAGTGCCATGTAAAGGTCACCAGGTTCAATGGCCCGGGAGTTCAGCGAAATCCCCGTCACTCCCCTGGTGTCGCCGTCCGCCGGGACGGCCACCCCCAGGGCTTCTGCGAGGGTCGACAAAGGCACTGCAGCCACAGACGCCGGGCGGAAGCCGGATGTGCCGGTCTCCGGCGTCTCGGCGTGGGAAGCGGCCTCATTGTGCTCTGACACGTGGTTCTCCGTTGATGCTCGGTGGAACGACCGGCTTGGGGCCAGCGGCGCCCAGCCGGTAGTGATGGATCAAATTCTTTGGCCGAAACAGACGCCCAAGAAGCTTACTTGACGAACTGCGGCAGGTGCGCAGGGGTGCCGGTTGATGGCGGCACGTTGTAGGTCCTGAGGACCTGGGACATGACGGAACGGAACACGGGACCATTGGTGATGCCGTAGATATTCCCCTTGGGCCGCTGCAGGACGACCTCTACGATGAACCGCGGGTCATCCATGGGCGCCATGCCCACCATCGAGGCCGTATACCCGTCAAAGCCGGCGAGTCCATCTTCGCGTGGTGCCTGTGAGGTACCCGTCTTGGCGCCCACCCGGTAGCCATCAATGGCCGCGTCCTTGATCTGGCCCTCGGTCACTGCGCTTTCCAGGATGTCCCGCATTTGTTGCGCTGTTTCCTTGGACACCACCTGCCGGGACTCCTTGGCCGGAACCTTCTGTTCTTCCCCCTCGGGGGTGATGTAGCTGTCTATGAGCCTGGGCTGCAACATCACGCCACCGTTGGCAATCGTCTGGAAGGCCCGCACGGTCTGCAGCGTGGACTGCGAAACTCCCTGACCAAACAGGACCGTGTATTGTTGGCGTTCATCCCACTGATCAGGCTTGGCGAGGATACCGGTCGCTTCCGCGGGGAGGCCGATATCCGTTTGTTCTCCAACACCAAACTTCTTCAGCCATTCGTAGCGCTGCTCTTTGCTCAGCCTGCTTCCCGCCATCACGGTGCCGGTGTTCATGGACCAGCCCAGGATTCCGGCCAGCGTGCGTTCTTCGGTGCCGTGCTCGAACGCATCGGTGAACGTCTGGCCGTCAATGGTGTAGGACGGCGGGATGGTGAAATGGTCCAGCGGAAAGGACTTGCCCTCCTCGATTACGGCAGAGGCAGTGATCATTTTCTCGACTGATCCGGGCTCGTAGGCGGCCGTTACAGAACGCACACCCCGGTCCTTGGCATCAACTTTCCCGGGATCGTTGGGGTCCGGGGCATTCGTGTCGGCCAGGGCAATAAGGTTGCCCGTCTTGGTGTCGATCACAATAATCGAACCCCACTCGGCGTTCATCTTGTTGACCTGGCTTTGGATAGCCTGCTGTGCAAAGTACTGGATGTCCGTGTTGAGGGTCAGCTTGACGTCGCTTCCGTCCACAGCCGGCGTGAGCTCGTCAGTGGCAACGGGAATCCTGAGGCCATCGGCGCCAATCTCGAATACGCGCTTGCCCTCGGTACCGCGGAGGATCTGGTCCTGGGTTTGCTCGATGCCCGCCTGGCCTGTGGTGCCGTCCTGAAGGAAACCCACCACTCCGCCTGCCACGCTGCCGTTCGGATAGACACGCTTACTGACGCCTTCGGCGGCAACACCGGGAATGTGCAGCTTGGAGATGCGGTCTTCAAGCTCGGGTTTCACATCCTTGGCCACCGTGAAGTACTTCTTGTCACCAGTGAGCGACTCCCTGACCTTGGCGGGATCGGCCCCCAGGAGCGAAGCCAGTTCGGAAATGCCCTGGTCCCGCGGGATAGTCTCTACTTCTTCAGTCTTCTCGTTGTAGCGCTTGAACTCAGCGGTAGCGGTGTTCAGGACCTGATCCACAACAATGTTGTAGCGGATCACACTGCTGGCCAGGACAGTACCGTTGGCGTCCAGGATCCTGCCGCGTTCGGCCGGCAGTACCTGTGGCGTGAGACGGTTCGCAAGGGCAGCCTCGGCCATGCCACCGACATCAAGGCCTTGCACCATGAAGAGTTTCCCGCCCACCACCAACAGCAGTGTCAGCATGATGCCAAGACCAACCCGGAGCCGCTTCCTCGCCGCCGGCACCTTCGTCTTTTTTGATTTGCCGGGGTTTTGCGCCACGTGGATTCCTTGCTGCTGGCCTTGCGTCGGTGATCTTGTGGGCTAGTGCCCTGGTGCCTTCTGCTGGGGAGCGGGAACGGATCCCCCGTGAAGCTCCGCAGGCGAAGACGCGGGGGTTGCCGGCTTTGCAGCTGGCGCGGCCGGTGTGGCCGCGGGCGCTGCAGGGGTTGCCGGTTTGAGGTTTTCCAACGGATCCTTGGTAGTCACCGAAGGCACCACATCAAGCTGGCCAGCAACGGCCGGTGGGGCAATCACGGCCGCGGGGTTGTCTCCCTTGACAGCCGGGGTTGCCTTTCCGGTGACCGTCATGGTGTTCACATCGATCTGGCCCTTGACGGTGGACTGTACCATTCCCAATTCTGCAGCCTTTGCGGCCAGATTCTGGGGAGCCTCGAAGTTCTGCTTCTTCTGTGTCAGGTCCTGGTTTTCCTTGTTGAGCGTGGCTGCTTCTGCTTTGAGCTGCACCAAGCGGTACTGGGCTGTGGATACAGAAATGTTAAGGACGAGCACCGTCAGCAGGGCGGCCGCCATCACCACGAAGCACAAGACCACAAAGGGAGTGCGCCGCTTCGCGGGGGCGCTGCGCACAAGCGAAAGCGGCGTACGCGCCTTTCGGCCGACGTCGGGCTTGCCGGCTGGGGCCGGGAGCGCCCTGGCCGTGTTGCCTACCAAGGAGGGCAGTGTCTTCGCTGCGGCGGTGCTCATGCGACTCTCCTTGGCTTGATGCGCTCCACGGCCCTGAGTCGGGCAGACGCCGCGCGTGGGTTCTCGGCAATTTCTGCGGCCGTAGGCACTTCCGTGCCTTTGGTCAGCGTTTTCAATTCGGGTTTATGTTCTTCGAGTTCAACGGGGAATCCGAGCGGTGCTGAGGACTTGGATCCGGCCTGGAAAACAGACTTTACGATCTTGTCCTCCAGGGAGTGGTAGGACATGACCACAATCCGCCCGCCCAGGGCAGTCGCTGCGACAGCGGCTGGAATAGCCCGTTCCAGGACGTCGAGTTCTTCGTTGACCTCGATACGCAGTGCCTGGAAGGTCCGTTTGGCCGGGTGGCCACCGCTCTTGGCTGCGGCAGCAGGTACTACACCGCGGATTTGCTCAACGAGTTCTCCGGTGGTGGCGAATGGCTTCTCGGCCCGGGCAGTGACGATCCTGTTCGCAATCCGTCCGGCAAACTTCTCTTCGCCCCACTTGCGGATGATACGAACGAGCTCTTCTTCGCTGTAGTTGTTGACGACGTCTGCCGCGGTTTGCCCCCGGCTGGTGTCCATGCGCATGTCCAGCGGAGCATCGTAGGAGTAGGCGAAGCCACGCTCCCGTTCATCCAACTGCAAGGACGATACTCCGAGGTCCATGAGGATGCCGTGGACTTCAGCGATGCCGAGATCGGCCAGGACGTCCTCGATTTCGTCATAGACCGCGTGAACCAGATCCGTGCGGTCCGAGAAGGGTTCCAGCCGCGCGCCAGCCAACGCCAAGGCTTCCTCATCGCGGTCGATCCCCACGAGGTGCAGATCAGGGAAGCGTTGCAGCATGGCCTCGGAGTGGCCGCCCATCCCAAGCGTCGCATCGATAACGATCGGCGTCTCGCCACGGCTCCGGGCTGCTTCGAAGCCAGGGGCGAGCAAGTTGATGCAGCGGTCCTTCAGGACGGGCACGTGGCGCTCAGATGTGGGCTTTGCCGCGTCCTGCTCTTCCACGTTGCCTCCTCTTTCCTCAATCGCTTGCATTCAGTTCCTTGGACCGGATCCCCATCCGCGCCTATCGTTCCGCCGGCCTGGCTCAGGGGAAGTTGAGTCAGGAAGACAGTTCGATGGGCGGCTGGAGATCCCATCCAAGGACCGGGGCCAGGGCCCCATTTCCGGTTAGATGAAACCGGGGAGGTTGTCATCGTCGGTCTCCGAGAAGGCTGCTTCCTTCTCGGCGAGGTATTCATTCCAAGCCTCGGCATCCCAGATCTCTGCGCGGGTACCGGCACCGATAACTGCCAATTCCCGGCCGAGCCCTGCATAGGCCCGGAGCGCCGGCGGAATCGTCACGCGCCCCTGCTTGTCAGGTACCTCGTCAGAGGCCCCAGACAGGAAAACCCGAATGTAGTCACGAGCCTGCTTGGAGGACAGTGGTGCCTCCCGCATCGATTCGTGAATGCGCTCGAATTCCCTCTGGCTGAAGACGTAAATGCAACGTTCCTGACCCCTTGTGAGAACCAGGCCCTCGGCAAGTTCCTCACGGAACTTCGCGGGAAGTATGATCCGGCCCTTTTCATCAAGGCGTGGGGAATGGGTGCCAAGAAACACCGGCCCACCGCCCCTCAGTCAAGGTGCCCGTTCATACCCAACACTGCCAATACCCTCTTATGCGCTCCACTTTACTCCACAAAGCCCCACAGTCAACGCACGATGGGGTGTTTCTCCACCACTTTGAGTTTCCGAAGGCGCGTTATTGCACGGATTCAAGGGCGTGGTGGGAAGTGGAGGGCAAAGGAACGCCTGGGGCATGGCTCTATGGGCGGCCGAGGAAATCAGGCCCGGGATGGTCGCGTTGCGGATCCAGAGTGGGCTGGCAACCTCGAAGGGGGGTGGAAAGTGGAGGACACAGGGTTAAACGCAAAAAGACCCGTAAAGGGTCCTTTGTGTCCCCTGCAACCCAGGGGCATGCACCATTTGTCGGCGCAGGTTATCGGCGCAGCTTATTAAGGAATCGTCGCTTGGAAAGGATCCAGGGCCGGGCTAATGCTGGCGGACACTCAATTGTCGTCGCGGCGGCGCTCGTCCCAGCGCTCCTCAAGATTGCTCATGAACGAACTCTTGGACTTTGACTTTCCGGCCTTCGCTTTCCGGGTCTTACCGAACGCCGCGCCCCTAAGAGTCGCAAAGTAGACACCTGCGCCCATCACCACGAAGCCGAGGACACCAACGAAGATCTGTTGGAGTGACACGCCGACCAGCAGCAAGAGGATGCCTGCGATGGCACCAAGGACACCAATTATCACGTGCCGGGTTGACCAGCTGCGGATGGGATCCGAACCCATCGTGTTGGCAAACTTCGGATCGTCCTCATGAAGCTGCTTCTCAAGTTGCTCAAGCAGCTTCTGTTCATGCTCCGAGAGGGGCATCGCGACCTCCTTTAGTCAGCCAGCGTCTGGACGAATCGCGGCCTGTGCGTCTGTTTCCAAAACGATCGGGCCACGAAAAGCGTTCCCAAAAAATTTCCGCTTTATTAGCGGACATCCTGGGACCGACTGCTCTCAGGAAACAGCTGTCCAGACGATCTAAATATCTGTACTAATTAGGATAGTTTGTCAGGCGCTGTTCTGAAAGACGCTCGGAGGGCGCCTGGGCGGGCATCGCGGGGGTCATTCGACGTCAGGAGTCTTGCGCGGATCCAGGAGCCTGGCCGGGAGCAACGTTTTGGAGCCGAAGCGTTCCGCAACGCGGTCAAGGGCCTGCTCCGCGGCCCTCCAGTTGTCATCGCGTCGATCAAGGCTGAGCTGCATGGACGCTTGGCCGGCCGGTTCCAGTTGCTCCGCACGGACACCCACAAGACGAACGCTCATGGATCGTGGCCCCAAGGATTCCAGCAGTTGCACGGCAACCTGGTAAATGAGCTGGGCGCTGTCAACGGGAGTATGCACGGTCCGGCTGCGGGTCACAGTGGAAAAATCGGCGTATCGGAGTTTCAAGGCTACGGTTCGGGCCAGCATCCCGGAACTGCGCAGCCGCGCTGCCGTGCGATGGGACAACCTGAGGAGCTCCCTGTGCAACAGGGCGTCGTCTGCCGAATCTGTGGCAAAAGTCTCCTCCGCCCCGATGCTCTTTTCCAGCCTCGTAGGAGTGACCGGCCTGGGATCTATTCCCATCGACAGCCTGTGCACGTGCTCTCCGCTGGCGCCAAGGACCTTTTTCAGCGATGCCACAGGCGTAGCCGCTACGTCGGCCACTGTCCGGATGCCTAGGCGTGCCAGCACCTCGGCCGTCTTGCCGCCGACGCCCCAGAGCGCGCTGACCGGCAAGCTGTGAAGGTACGGGATAGTGTCCTTGGCGTCGATCTGGAGGATGCCATCCGGCTTGCAACGGGTGGATGCGATCTTGGCCACAAACTTGGTTCCGGCAATCCCCACTGAAGCGGTGATACCAAGTTCAGACCGAACACGACGGCGGATGAGATGTCCGATGTCCAAGGGAGATCCGAGACGGCGGATAGCCCCACCAACGTCGAGGAACGCCTCGTCAACGCTCAAGGGTTCCACGAGTTCCGTGATGGAGGCGAAGATCTCCATGAGCTGCGCCGAAACCTCGTAGTAGAGCTTGTGGCGCGGGTGGATGATGACAGCGCCCGGGCACATCCGCATGGCAATGGCCATGGGCATTGCTGACTTCACACCTGTGGCCCGGGCTTCGTAAGACGCCGACAAGACGACCGAGCGCTCAGCAGGGAAGCCTACGATCACGGGCTTTCCACGCAAGTCCGGCCGGCTACGCAGTTCCACGGAAACGAAAAAGGCGTCCATGTCCACGTGCAGGATGCTGGTTCGCCGCTGTTCCCGCAGGGCGTCGTGCGCGCTGCGGGCTGGTTCGCTGGCCGCGCTTTGGGCGCTACCGAATGCTTCCTGCCTCACAACGGCAATACTATGCCCGGCCACTGACTAAACTGGAGGCACAGTCCCCCGTCAGCCCAAGGAAGGATACCCCTGTGAAGCTCTTTGGAACTCCTCGATCGCGAGGGTTTGCCCTGCTCGCAGCGAGTGTCGCCCTGGCGGTTTCCGCCTGTACTCCGCCCACCAGCAGCCCGGCGGCCCCATCCGCATCGGGGAACTCCTCTGATTCCTCCACGGCCGCGCCCTCTTCCCCAGCCTCTGCATCATCCTCGTCACAGGCTCCCGACACGTCCGCGTCAGCGGGACCCGTGCCTGGCGCAACGGCCACGGTGGGCGCCTTGGTCCCGGGCTTTCCGGAACAGCTCATCCCGGTGATGCCCAAGACGTCCGTGCGCTCCAGCAGCTTTGACAAAAACGTATCTCCTGCCACCGTTGCCCTCGTAGGAACGGTCAAAGCTCCGCCGGAAAGCGTGGTGGATTACTACAAGACCTCGCTTGAAGCACAAGGGTTCAAGGTTGTTCCGGGCCCCGAAGCCGTAGGCAACGTCACGTCGATCGACTTCATCCGCGGTGACGGTGAAACGGTCAACGTCTCGGTGAGGCAAAAGGAAGGCGTTTCCACGTTCACCATCGGCGCCAACGTGGCGGCCGGGTCAGTCAAGTGACGCCGGTTTCCCAACTCCACACGGAGCAAGTCGAGTTTATTTCCGGCGTAGCCGGGAAACTGAATGAGTTCCTGGCGGTCCAACAGGACATGATGGCTACGATTTCCCCGGACGTCGCTCCCCTCATGGGGTCAATATCAAACCTCGTCACAGGCGGAAAACGGCTTCGTGCGCTGATGTGCTACTGGGGCTGGCGGGGTGCGGGCGGTCCCGCCGCTGACGCGGACATCCTGACGGCTGGCTGCGCTTTGGAACTTTTCCAAGCCGCGGCCCTCATCCATGACGACATCATTGACCGTTCCGATACCCGGCGCGGGGGTCCCAGTGTGCACCGTCGCTTCAGCCAACTCCACGAGGCGAATGGATGGGCCCTGGACAACGAACGCTTCGGCCATGCCGCGGCGATCCTGACCGGGGATTTGTGCCTTTCCTTCAGCGAGGAATCCTTCACGGAAATCGGCCCCAGGGCAGCCGCAGGAAGCGAAGCACGCCGTATTTTCAACCTCATGCGGGCCGAGGTAATGGCCGGGCAGTACCTGGACATTCTCGAGGAAGTAGCCGGTCCTGTACGTGATCGCGCGGGTTCCGTGGAGCGCGCCACCTCGATTATTCGCTATAAATCCGCAAAATATTCCACCGAGCACCCTCTGGCACTGGGTGGAGCGTTGGCAGGCGCATCCGAGGATCTGTTGAAGGCATACTCGGCATTTTCACTGCCCTTGGGCGAGGCGTTCCAATTGCGCGATGATGTCCTGGGAGTTTTCGGGGACCCGGAGACAACGGGAAAACCTGCGGGCGATGACCTTCGCGAGGGCAAACGGACAGTGCTCGTTGGATTTGCCATTAACCTGGCTCCCACGGATCAAGCCACGTATTTGGACGAAATGCTGGGGAAACCGAATCTGGGTGAGGACGAAGTTTCCACAATCCGCAACATCATGGTCGACTGCGGAGCGCTTGATGCCACAGAGGCCCTTATTGACGATCTGAGTGACAAAGCCTTCGCCGCCTTGGAACAGCTGCCGCTGGAAGAATTACCGCTCACAGCATTGCGCCAACTGGCTGAGGCAGCTGTCAGCCGGGCTGCTTGACGGGGCTTTTTCAGGCGTGGGACGACGACGGCGGTCAAGGACCGCCGTCGTCCGCTGTTTAACTGCTTATGACGGAATCCAAGCTGCCGGCTAACCGGCTACCAGGCGAGGGACTGAGTTACCAGGCGAGAGACTGGGCGCGACGCCGAATCTCCGTCTTGCGTCCTTCGCGCAACGCATCCACAGGCCGTCCCCGCAATGAATCGTCAGGCGTAAACAACCACACGATAAGTTCTTCGTCGTTATAACCAGCATCGCTAAGAACCGCAATGGTTCCCTTCAAGCTGTCTACGACGTGTCCATCCTGAATAAACAGCGCCGGAATCGAGCGGATATTCCGCTCTCCCCGCCTGATAGCCACCAGCGCACGCTCATCCAACAGTCCATGGACTTTGGTGATGGAAACTCCCAACAGCTCGGCGACATCCGGCAGCGGCAACCAGTCGGAAACAAGGCTTTCTACATTACTCACGGAACAAGGTTGCCACGCCGGGCTGCCAGTCGCCTAGCCGGAGTACGACGGCGGTCCCGCGGTGTGGGAGAAAGTCGCCTTTTCAGAGGGATGAATTCGGCGAAGAGATTTCCAAAGTGCAGGAATTGTTGTGCCGAATGAATAAGTGTGAGAGATTCACACTGATCACACTTGCAACATTGATAACATCAGTCACATTGGCAACACTGGTAACAGCGGCAACACAAACTATTCCCGCTGCTGAGATGAGGACACACTCCATGACGACGCCCCGCTCGCCGAAACGAACCATGAGCATGCCGGTAATTGCGGCAACCACGGCTGCGCTTCCCGCCGTGGTTTTGTCCTCGCTTGCCTTGGCCCAGCCAGCCACGGCCGCACCGGCACCCCAGCCCCGCAAGATTCCCGCTACGCTCGCTGCAGCCATGAAGGCCCAGGCCACCAAAGTGGGCACTGTGATTCCCGCCCAAGCGGTTCCGGCAACGCTTCCTGCCGCGCTGCGGCCCATGGCTCCGTCCGTACCGGACACATACAAGATCGTCCGCGGAGACACCATCAGTGCCATTGCACGCCGCTTCAACCTGGACACATCCGCTGTCCTGCAGTTGAACAAGCTCACTGCAACAACGCTGATTTACCCTGGCCAGACCATCAAACTCACTGGCACTGCCCCGGCCGCCCCTGACCAGGCGCCCGCACCCGCGCCGAGCGCACCTTCAAATGCCACCACCTACACAGTGGTTCCGGGCGATACGCTGGGCGCGATCGCGGCCCGGCACGGTGTCCCCCTGTCCAGCATCTTCAGCTGGAACAATCTCAGTGGAAGCTCCATCATCTATCCCGGCCAGAAGATCAAGGTCAGTGGCGGCTCTGCACCTTCGGCTCCCCCTGCTCCTGCCCCCGCTCCGGCACCCGTGGCCGCTCCCGTAGCCAGTACGGGCTCTTACACCATCAAAGCGGGCGATACACTGAGCTCCATTGCATCGCGTCACAACGTTTCGTTGTCAGCGCTGATGAGCGTCAATACAGTTTCGGCAACGACGGTCATTTACCCCGGACAGAAGCTCACCATCCCCGGCAGTACGTCACTGCAGCCTGCCGGGGACATTAAGCCCCTGGTGCCGAGCTCCTTCCTCGGCTTTACGTACCCGCCCGCTGTTGTCAGCTCCGCCAACGAGAACAAGGCGCTGCTGAACGCTTCGCCTGTCCCAAGCCGGGATGAAATGAAGACAATCGTCGCTGATACCGCCCGCCGCATGGGAGTCAGCCCCTCATTGGCACTTGCCTTCGCCGAGCAGGAATCCGGCTTCGACCAGCGCGCGGTCTCACCCGCCAACGCCATTGGAACCATGCAGGTCATTCCGTCCTCGGGCCAATGGGCATCCGATTTGGTGGGCCGCAAGCTCAACCTCCTGGATCCATATGACAATGCCACGGCCGGCGTCGCCATCATCAGGGCACTCATCGCCACAAGCAAAGACCTCGACAACGCCATCGCCGGTTACTACCAGGGCCAGTACTCGGTCAGCAAGTACGGCATGTACGACGACACCAAGCGCTACGTCGAATCGATCAAGGCCCGGCAACGTACTTTCGGCTAGGCCGTACCCAAGCACCTTCGGACGAGGCCCGGATCCTTCGCGGATTCGGGCCTCTTCCCTGCCTCGTTTAGGATCATATGGTGCAGGAACCAACGCAGGACCACCTCATCGGGACCACGGTGGACGGGCGCTACCACGTCCGCTCACGCCTTGCGAGGGGTGGCATGTCCACCGTTTACCTGGCCACGGACCAGCGCTTGGAGCGCGACGTGGCCCTCAAAGTCCTGCACCCGCACCTGGCCAATGACGAGACGTTCCTGGAACGGCTTAGCCGCGAGGCCAAGGCCGCCGCGAGCCTGTCCCATCCCCACGTTGTCAGCGTGCTGGACCAGGGCGAAGACGGGCATATCGCGTATCTGGTGATGGAGTATGTCAAAGGCCATACGCTCCGCGACGTCATCAACCAGCAGGGTGCACTTCCACCGCGTCTGGCCCTCGCTCTGATCGATCCCGTCATCGAAGGTTTAGCGGCAGCCCACGGATCAGGACTCATCCATCGGGACATCAAGCCCGAGAACGTGCTCATAGCCGACGACGGCCGGATCAAGGTGGGTGACTTCGGCTTAGCCAGGGCTGTCACGGCCACCACAAGTACTGGCGCCTTGATCGGCACGGTGGCGTACCTCGCTCCCGAGTTGGTGCTTGGCAAGCCCGCTGATGCCCGCAGCGACGTCTACTCAGCGGGCATCATGCTCTACGAAATGCTCACAGGCAAGCAGCCATATGCTGGTGAATCCCCGATTCAGGTTGCTTACCAGCACGTCAATGCCGCAGTTGGCCGCCCCTCCGAGGCTGCTCCCGGTCTTGCCGAGGACCTGGACGAACTTGTGCAGTGGTGCACTGCTGTGGACGCCGAAAACCGGCCTGTGGACGGCTCCGCCCTGTTGTCGGAACTGCGCCACATCCGGACCACGCTAAGCGACGAGCAACTGGATCACAGGCAGCCGTCCTCCCGGCCTCTCTCCACTGCCGCCGCCGTTGAGGCAGCCGCCCCGCGGGAGAATCCCACCGAGGCCCTTGCCACTACAGCATCACCCACCGAATTCATCCCACACCAGAGCAACCCGACAACCGTGATGGCAGCGTCTGCGCGGCAACCACGTAACGCCGGGCTCGCCCTTCCGGGTGTGGACGATGACCTGCGCCAGCCTGGCAAACGGGAGCAGAAAAAACTGGAGCGGCAACAGGCTAAAGACCAAGCCAGGGCTGCTGCCACCCCGGTGCGGCCCTTGCGTGAAGGCAATCCCAGGCGACGCGCCGTTATCTGGACAGTCGTGATCGTGATCCTGGCGCTGCTCGCAGGATCTGCCGGCTGGTTCTTCGGCATGGGGCCTGGATCTCCAGGCACCGTTCCCGATGTCAAGAACAAGACGGTAGCCGAGGCCCAACAACTCCTGCGCACAGCGGGATTCCAGTCCGAGCCCAGGGACGTATTCGACGACGACGTCCAAGCCGGACTCGCCGTCGGAACTGAACCCAAATCCGGGGAAGTGGTACGTAAATTTCAACCCATTGCCCTTTTCGTTTCGAAAGGCGCACAACTCTTTGCACTGCCCGGGCTGACAGGCGGGACCCTGGATCAAGCAAAGACCGCCCTGAACGCCGCCCAAATGACCCTCGGCAATGTCACCGAGGCTTTCGACGAAAAGATCCCCGCGGGCAGTGTCATCTCCCAGGACCCTGCCCCGGGGAAAGAAGTCCGCCACGGTACGCCGGTATCCTTGGTTGTTTCCAAGGGACCCCAGCCCATCCCCGTTCCCGATGTTCGGGGTTTGCCGCAGGATGCTGCCGTGAAAGCAATACAGGATGCCGGGTTGAAGGCCGTTGTCGCTCCGGAGACAGTCAACGACAAATCAGTTCCCAAGGGTGCTGTTGTGGCACAGTCCCCTGGCAACGGCACGCTCGTCCGCGGCGAAACAGTGACCTTGACGGTCTCCAAGGGACCCAAGCTGGTGAGGGTTCCCAGCTTTATCGGCAAGCAGGCCAAAGATGCTCAGAAGGATCTGGAAAAACTGGGTTTCGACGTAAAAATCAATGCAATTCTGGGCGGCTTCTTCGGAACTGTGCGAGACCAAAATCCAGTAGACACCGAGATCCCGGAAGGCTCAGTCGTCACCCTGACCGTGGTCTGATCCAGGACAAAGACAGAAGAGGGGGCGGTCCGGATCGATCCGGACCGCCCCCTCTTCTGTAGAGTTCACCATTCCTACCGCTTGGACAGGGCTCCTGCGACCAGGAAGGCCATCTCAAGTGACTGCATGTGGTTCAGGCGCGGATCGCAGACAGACTCGTAACGGTCGAGGAAAGCGTCCTGGTCGATGGGGTCTGCACCGCCGAGGCACTCAGCGACGTCGTCGCCGGTCATTTCGACATGCAGGCCGCCAGGAACCGTGCCCAGGGAGTGGTGTACCTCGAAGAAGCCACGTACTTCATCGATGACGTCGTCGAAGTTACGCGTCTTGTACCCGTTTGGCGAGGTGACCGTGTTGCCGTGCATCGGGTCCGTCACCCACAGGACCTTGGCGCCGGAAGCGGTAACGCGCTCGACGACGGCCGGCAGCTTTTCGCGGATGTTGGTGGCCCCCATACGGGTAATGAATGTCAGGCGCCCCGGTTCGCGGTTCGGGTCCAGCTTGTCGATAAGGCGGAGGGCATCGTCGCCGCTGGTGGTGGGGCCGAGCTTGACCCCAATGGGGTTCCGCACACGGGAAAGGAAGTCCACGTGGGCATGATCGAGTTCGCGGGTCCGCTCGCCGATCCAGAGGAAGTGCGCGGAAGTGTCGTACGGCAGGCCCGTGCGCGAGTCAATGCGGGTCAGCGCGCGTTCGTAGTCGAGCAGCAGTGCCTCGTGGCTGGCGAAGAACTCAACCCGCTTGAGGGCCTCGAAGTCAGCGCCACAAGAGTCCATGAACATGATGGCACGGTCAATGTCACGGGCAAGGGACTCGTACCGGGCATGTGCCGGGTTCTCAGTAAAGCCCTTGTTCCACTGGTGGACCAGCCGAAGGTCCGCGAAGCCACCCTGGGTGAATGCCCGGATCAGGTTCAGTGTGGATGCCGACGTATGGTAAGCCTGCAGCATCCTGCCGGCGTCGTGCGCGCGGGACTCGGGCGTGAAGTCGTAGCCGTTGACGATATCTCCGCGGTACGCGGGAAGCGTCACGCCGTCGCGGGTTTCATCGTTGGACGAGCGTGGCTTGGCGAATTGGCCGGCCATGCGGCCCATCTTGATAACCGGCATCGCCGCACCGTACGTGAGTACGACGGCCATCTGGAGGATCGTCTTGACGCGTGCGCTGATCTTGTCCGCCGTAGCGGCCTCAAAGGTTTCTGCGCAGTCTCCCCCCTGCAGGAGGAAAGCCTTGCCCTGGGCGGCCGCAGCCAAGCGCTCCCGAAGAACGTCAACTTCGCCGGCAAATACCAAAGGCGGAACGACGGAAAGTTCCTTAACGGAGGCCTTGAAGACTTCAGAGTCAGACCACGTGGGCTGCTGGGAAATCGGCAGGTCCCGCCAGGCGTCGAGACCGGGGTAATTTGCAGCCCCACTCTGGGCGGTGCTGGCGAGTGGGTCTACTACGGGGGGTGCGGTGTTCGCGGTTAGCTCAGTCACCCTTAAAGAGTAGTAGCCTCCGCCAAAGTTGGGGCACTGCAGGCGTAACTGTCCCTGCCGGATGCGTCACAGTCCCCCGCTGGCTGCTCCCCCGTCTTCCTTGGGTCCGTCCTTGTCATCAGCGATGTCCGAGGGAGCCTCCTCGGCTGCTTTTACTTTCCCAACAGTCCCGGGTCCTTTGCCATCCATCCGGGCCTTGACCACAGCTGCATACTCGTCCACATACTCCTGGCCGGAAAGCCGCATCAACTCGTACATGATTTCGTCGGCTACGGCCCTTTGAATGAGCCGGTCATCTTCCATGCCGTAATAGCGGCTAAAGTCCATGGGCTGCCCAAAGATCACACCGATACGCCTGATGCTGGGCAGCCTCTTGCCAATGGGCTGGACCTTTTCCGTGCCAATCATGGCCACCGGCACTACAGGGACACGGGTCTGGAGAGCGAGCCGGGCAACACCCACCTTGCCGCGGTAGAGCTTGGCGTCCGGACTCCGGGTGCCTTCGGGATAGATTCCCAAGAGCCCGCCGGAATTCAGGACGTCCTTCCCGGCCTGCAGCGATAGCTCGGATGCGGCTCCGCCGGAACGGTCCATCGGCAGTTGGTTCGTCAACCTGAAGAACAACGCAGTCAAGCGGCCCTTAATGCCCTTGCCCGTGAAGTATTCGGACTTGGCAAGGAAGATCACGGGCCGATCCACCATCAGGGGAAGGAAGATGGAGTCCGAAAAGGACAAATGGTTGGACGCCAGGATCGCCGGGCCGTTTTCGGGGACGTTGTCCAGCCCTTTGACCCATGGCCTGAACAGGAGTTTGAGAACAGGACCAAGAAAGATCCTCTTCATGACCCAATAGAACACGTTTGTCCTCTCACGGCCGGTTTACGGGCGTCCTTCCGGCCAAGCCGGCGGCACTCAACAGCAACCCTACTCCAGTGAGAAATGTCGGGAAGAGTGACACGATGGAGCCATGACGGAACGCAACCAACCAGCCGCGCCGCTCGCCTTCCACCATCCCGGCCATGGAGCCAACGCGTCCACCGGAGTGGCCATCTGCCACGGGTTCACAGGTAGCCCGCTGAGTGTCCTGCCTTGGGCCGAGTATCTGGCCGGGCAGGGCTTTTCCGTTTCAGTGCCTTTGCTTCCCGGCCACGGAACCAGCTGGCACGATCTCGCCACCACACGCTGGCAGGATTGGTACAGGACATTTGAGCGAAGCTATCTGGACCTTGCCGGCCGGACTGAAACGTGTTTTGTGGCAGGCCTGTCAATGGGCGGTGCCGTTGCCCTCCGCGTCGCTTCCCTGCACGATGTTCCGGGCTTGGTCCTGGTGAACCCGGGGTTGAGTTTCTACGATCGCCGGGTCAGGTACGTCGGAGCACTCAAGTACGTCATGCGGACCACCTCACCCATTGAGGAAGAAAAGCCGACGGCGGCCCCCACTGAGGACGGTGACTACTCAAAGACGCCTTTGAGGTCCGTGCACGAACTGAAGAAGCTCTTCCGCCAGGCAACCCGCACCCTCCCACAAATTCAAGCACCGGCGCTTGTCTTCAAATCTTCAGTGGACGGTGTCATCCCGCCCAGTTCCGTAGCTATGATCAGCAGGCATATGGACCCATCACGACTCAAAGTGGTGACGCTCCCGGCCAGCGGGCACGTGGCCACGTTGGATGTGGATGCACCCACCATCTTTGAAGAATCGGCGGAGTTTTTCCGTCAGCATGCCGCGGACAGAGTAGCCTCAGAGTCATCATGAAAATGCTTCCCGATTTCTCCCCGTTCCTCAGCAACTGGACTGGCTCAGGCCCCCGGGTTGGCGTCGTCATGTCACACGGGTTTACGGGAAGCCCGCACAGCGTCCGGCCTTGGGCCGAGCACCTGGCCGCGGCAGGATATGCCGTCAGGGTTCCATTGCTCCCCGGGCACGGAACTACCTGGCAGGATATGGCGACGCGTTCATGGCGTGAATGGCACCGGGCCGTTGACGATGCCTACAGGGAACTGGCAGGCGAATCTGATTTCGTCTTCGCAGCCGGACTGTCCATGGGCGGAACACTGGCCCTGCGCATTGCGGCGACACGGCCCGTGGCTGGCACCATTGTGGTCAACCCGGGCCTGGTACTCGATGACCCTCGGGCTGTCATCGTTGCGGCCCTCAAGTACGTCCTGAAGAGCACTCCGGCGATCGCCAATGACATCTTGAAGCCGGACCAGGACGAAGGGGCATATTCCCGCACTCCGGTTGCAGCGGCCCACGAGTTGAAGAAGATGTACAAGGATACTGCCGCGCTACTGCCCCGCATTACTTCGCCTGTGCGGGTCTTTCGCTCCACGGTGGACAACGTCATCTCCAACGCCAGCCTCGAGTTCCTCCGTGCACGGGTCCAGGCGCCCGTTGACGTCACCTACCTCAGCAACAGCCATCATGTTGCGACCCTGGACAACGACGCCCCTGAAATCTTCACGGGAACTGTCGACTTCATCCAAAAGACCATGGCGGCGCTGGCCGGCAACGGGTCTTCCCTTGAAAAGGACAAAGCCGATGAACAGGCCTGATCCCAACTCTGCCGATCAGAGCGCCAACAAAGATGACGACGCCGTCTGGTTGGATTTAGTGGCCCGGCTGGAAGCGACGGAATCCTTACCGCTCGGAGAGGCCTCCGAACCGGGTCGGCCGGAAATGGGCCAGACAGGAGCGGGGCCAGCCAGGGAAGACGCCCCAAAGGCCTTTAGGGACTTTGATCCGCTGGGACTGTCCTCTCCCGCCACGGCTCCAGCGTCCGATGCCCGGACGCCACAAGGGGAAAAGGAACAATCAGACGGCAGGCCCCTGGGTCCCCGCGATTTCGAGGCGGACGACGACGACGGCGCCTTCGTGCCCGAGGAGCCTCCCAGCCTGGTGGGAACCGAGCCGCTGACCATGCTGGCATGGATCGGCGCTGTGGGCGGCCCTCTCGCCCTGCTTTTTACGGCGATGTTTTGGCGTTCGGCACCGTTGCTGGCCATCCTTGGCATAGTGGTGGCCTTTGCAGCTTCCGTGGTCTACCTGATCATGCGGCTACCGCATGAGAAAAACGAGGACGACGACGGCGCCCGCATCTAGCTGGGCACCCGCTTGATTGTGGTCTTTCCCAGCTGTGGTCTTTGCTAGCTGTAGGCACGGCCACTGACCCTGGAAAGGTCAGCAGCGCCGATCATGCCTGCACGGGGCCCAAGAGCCGCGAGCTCAATCCTTGCCATCGGACGGAATCCACGCCCCGTCAGGTTTCGGGCGAATGCCTCACGGGCCGGTCCGGCAAGCAGGTCCCCTGCGTCGCACAGTCCGCCGCCGATCACGAACATGCCGGGATCCAGTGCCGCCGCCAGGTTGGCCAGCCCCAAGCCCAACCATTCACCTTGGTCCGCCAACAGTTCCCTTGACGTAGAGTCCCCGGCAAGCGCCAACGCGGTAACTGCAGCACCGGTAATGCTCTCTGCCACACCGCCTGCCCGCTCAAGGAGTGCGCGGCCTTCGGGCGAGTTGGTTCGCACCAATTGGCGGGCCTCACGGCCAAGGGCGTTGCCTGACGCGTATTGCTCCCAGCAGCCACGGTTGCCGCATTCGCAACGGTGCCCGCCGGGGAAAATGATCTGGTGGCCAAATTCGCCAGCCACGCCGTAACGACCGCGTTCAACCCGCCCGTCCATCACCATTGCACCGCCGATGCCCGTGCCCAACGTGATGCACACCAGGCGGCTCTCACCCTGCCCGGCGCCAAAGCGCCACTCCGCCCAGGCGGCCGCATCGGCGTCGTTCGTTAGCAAAACCGGCCGCCTCAACAGCTTCTGCAGGCTTTCCCTCAGGGGCTCGTTGCGCCAGGCAAGATGCGGACTGAACAGGACCGTACCGCCGTCGAGGTCCATCCAACCTGCCGCGCCAATACCCACCGAGGCAATCCGGTGGTCCGCGCTGAGTTCGTCAACCAGTTCCACGATGGTCTGCTCCACGGCCCGGGGATCGGCGCCGGGCGTGGACCTGCGTGCCTCGGCAAGGATCCGCCCCTCGGCGTCAACTACGCCGGCAGCTACCTTGGTGCCACCGATATCGATGCCGATGGCCAGCCCACGCCTGCCCAAATGGCTCCTGCGTCCAGCCCAGGGAACGTCCTTCAAGGCAGCGACGGGTGGCCGGGGCCGGGCACGGGAACTGGACCGTAATGAAGGCATCCCAACATCCTATTCTGCCGGGCCCAGGCAGAATGCCGTCGGAAGCGCTGGACGGCGCCAAGTTGCTCGAAACGGACGGTCATCCGTAAAGTTACTCGCCAGTAGGTGAAATAGGACACACCTCCGCGAGTGGGCATACTAGAGTGAAAGCAGCCCCTCGCGGCCCGTGCATATCAAAGGAGCTACCGTGCGTGAATTCAGTGTTCCGCCTCTTGTCAATGTTGCCCCTGAAACCAACATCACGGACCTCGTCGTCCGCGAAGCCGCCAAGGCTTCCAACCCTGCACTCTTCGCCAAGCTGGACAGCAATGCCCAATGGCAGGACATCCGTGCCACGGATTTCCTTGCCGACGTGAAGGCCTTGGCCAAGGGCCTTATCGCCAGTGGTGTGGGCGCCGGCGACCGCGTCGGCATTATGTCCCGGACCCGTTATGAGTGGTCGCTGGTGGACTTTGCCATCTGGTTCGCAGGAGCCGTTTCCGTCCCGATTTATGAGACCTCTTCCCCATCGCAGGTGGCCTGGAACCTGGGCGATTCCGGTGCCGTGGCCGCTTTTGGTGAGGCCGCCCACCACGAGGACATCATCCGTCAGGCCGTCGCAGCCGAAGACATACAGTCAGTGGCCAACGTCTGGCAGCTTGAGGGTGCCGGCCTTGATGCCCTTCGCACCGCTGGCACCAGTGTCACCGATGAGGAACTGGAGACGCGCAGGTCCGCCGCAGGCCTGACAGACCTGGCCACCATCATCTACACCTCCGGAACCACAGGCAGGCCCAAGGGCTGCGAACTGACCCACGGAAACTTCGTGGAGCTCTCGGAGAATGCCCGTGCGGCACTGGGCGAGATCATCAACGAGTCGGCGAAGACCATCATGTTCCTCCCGCTGGCCCACGTCTTTGCGCGCTTCATCTCCGTCCTGGCCGTTGCAGGGGGCGTCAAAGTTGCCCACACTCCGGATATCAAGCATCTGCTGGCCGATCTGCAGAGCTTCCAGCCAACGTTCATCCTTGCTGTGCCGCGTGTCTTCGAGAAGGTCTACAACTCGGCGCTGACCAAAGCCGAGGACAGCGGCAAGGGCGCCATCTTCCACCGTGCAGTGGACACGGCGATCGAGTACTCCAAGGCGCGCCAGGCCGGTTCCCTGGGTCTGGGGTTGAAGCTGAAGCATGCGGTGTTCGACAAGCTCGTCTACGGAAAGCTCCGCGACGCCATGGGCGGACATGTGGCGCACGCTGTCTCCGGTGGCGGCCCCTTGGGCGAACGCCTGGGCCACTTCTTCCAAGGCATCGGCCTGCAGATCCTGGAGGGATACGGCCTGACGGAAACCACGGCACCCATCTCGGTCAACACACCCTCGATGATCAGGATCGGCACCGTGGGCGCCCCACTTCCTGGCAATGCAGTCAAGATCGCGGACGACGGCGAAATTCTCGCCAAGGGTGTCTGCGTCATGCGTGGCTACTACAAGCGCGAGGATCTTACCCAGGAAACTTTTGCCGACGGGTGGTTCCGCACCGGGGATATCGGCGAGCTCGATAGCAATGGCTTCCTCAAGATCACCGGCCGTAAGAAGGAAATCATCGTCACGGCAGGTGGAAAGAACGTGGTTCCAGCGCTGCTGGAAGACCAGATCCGTGCAGACGCCCTCGTTTCCCAGGTCCTGGTAGTGGGCGACAACCGTCCGTTCATCGGTGCTTTGGTGACCCTGGATGAGGAGGCGTTGCCGGGATGGCTGGAACGCCATGGCGTCCCAGCAGGTACCACCTTGGAGGAAGCTGCCGGGAACCCGGTAGTACGGGCTGCCATCCAGGACCTCATCAGCAAAGCCAACCAGTCTGTCTCCCAAGCCGAGGCGATCAAGTCGTTCCGGATAGTCCCTGCGGACTTCACGGAAGCCTCAGGCCACCTCACTCCGTCGCTGAAGGTCAAGCGCGCGCAGGTCATGAAGGACTTTGACGCCGTGATCGAAGAGATGTACTCGGCGCCCCGGCCGCAGTAGTCACGACGCACCGCAAACGAAAAAACCCCTTCCGGAATTCCTCCGGAAGGGGTTTTTCATTGGTGGATCGTTAGCCGATCACCAGCAGCAAATCGCCGCCCTGGACCTGCTCCACCGAGGAGATGGCCAGGCGGGAGACCGTGCCGGCCACCGGCGTCGTGATGGATGCTTCCATCTTCATTGCCTCGATCGTGGCAACGGTATCGCCGGCGTTGACCACGTCGCCTGCCTTGACGGTAACCGTGACCGCCCCCGCGAACGGGGCTGCAACCTGCCCGGGCTGCGCTGGGTCGGCCTTCTCTGCGGCCTTGACGTTGCTCACCACGGAACGGTCGCGGACAACCACCGGACGCGACTGGCCGTTGAGCGTACACATCACTGTACGCATGCCCTTCTCGTCGGCTTCGGACACGGCCTCAAGCTGGG
Source organism: Paenarthrobacter aromaticivorans (assembly GCF_019038615.1). Taxonomy (NCBI): domain Bacteria; kingdom Bacillati; phylum Actinomycetota; class Actinomycetes; order Micrococcales; family Micrococcaceae; genus Paenarthrobacter; species Paenarthrobacter aromaticivorans. Next base: position 41,839 of record NZ_JAHOPC010000002.1, on the reverse strand, counting down.
CGATCAGCCGCACACCCTTCTCCAGCTCGATGACGTGCTCAGCGCCGCGCTGCAGGCCGTAGAGGTAATCGCGGGTGTCCAGCACGGAGATGTTGCCGTAGGTCTCCACGCTCTTGAGGTAGTCCTTGGTGGGACCTGCGAAGAGCAACCGGTTCAGGGTGTGCTGGCGGGTCTTCGAATCACCCTTCAGCGCGGCGCTGTCCTCTGAACTGATCTCCACGTCCCGGACCTTGACGCTGCGGCCTTGGAGGGCCTTGGTACGGAACGGCTCGGGCCAGCCTCCCGGGGGGTCGCCGAGCTCGCCGGAGAGGAAGCCGATGACAGAATCCGGGATGTCGTAGTTCTGCGGATTCTCGTTGAAGTCTGCGGGATCCGCGTTAAGCCCAACGAGGTGCAGGGCAAGGTCACCCACCACCTTGGAGGACGGAGTCACCTTGACCAGGCGGCCCAGGATGCGGTCTGCCGCCGTGTACATGTCCTCGATGGCTTCGAACTGCTCCCCCAGCCCCAAGGCGATGGCCTGCTGGCGAAGGTTGGACAGCTGGCCCCCAGGGATTTCGTGCTGGTAGACACGGCCTGTGGGACCTGGCAGCCCGGACTCGAACGGCGCGTAAACGCGTCGGACCGCTTCCCAGTAGGGCTCCAGTGCACCGACGTTGGCAAGGCTCAGCCCGGTGTCGCGCGGTGTATTGGCCAAAGCCGCAACGAGAGCGGATGCCGCAGGCTGGCTGGTAGTGCCTGCCAGGGAAGCAGAAGCGACGTCGACGGCGTCGACTCCGGCTTCCACGGCTGCCAGGAGTGTTGCGAGCTGGCCACCGGCGGTGTCGTGCGTGTGCAGGTGCACCGGGAGATCGAAGCGCTCACGCAAAGCCGAGACGAGCTTGGCAGCCGCAGCGGGACGCAGGAGGCCTGCCATGTCCTTGATGGCGAGGATGTGGGCACCGGCGTCGACGATCTTCTGGGCAAGGTCCAGGTAGTAGTCGAGGGTGTACAGGTCCTCATTTGGGTCAAGGAGGTTGCCCGTGTAGCAGAGTGCGACCTCTGCGACGGCGGTTCCGGTGGCACGCACGGCCCGTATTGCCGGGGCCATCTGGTTGACGTCATTGAGGGCGTCAAAGATGCGGAAGATGTCAATGCCGGTAGCCGCGGCCTCGTTGACGAACGCCTCGGTCACCTCTTCCGGGTAAGGCGTGTAACCAACGGTGTTCCGTCCACGGAGCAGCATCTGGATACAGGTGTTGGGCAGCGCCTGGCGCAAAGCAGCCAAGCGGTCCCAGGGGTCCTCGCCAAGAAAGCGGAGCGCGACGTCGTACGTTGCACCACCCCAGGCCTCCACGGAAAGCAGTTCCGGCAGCAACGCAGTGACGGCCGGGCCGGCAGCCACGAGGTCGCGGGTACGGACACGGGTAGCGAGCAAGGACTGGTGGGCGTCACGGAACGTGGTGTCCGTAACGGCGACTGCCTGCTGCTCGCGCAGCGCTTTCGCAAAGCCCTCAGGACCGAGCTCCAGCAGCTTCTGGCGGGAGCCTGACGTGGGTACCGGGCCCTCGACGACGGGCAGCTTGTTGGCGGGATCGGAGTGGACCGTCAGCTCGCCGTTGGGCTTGTTCACCGTGACATCAGCCATCCACGTCAGCAGCTTGGTGCCGCGGTCCGCGGAGATGTGCGACTTGAGCAGCTCAGGCCGCTTGTCGATGAAGTCCGTGGCTACATTGCCGGCGTTGAAGTCCGGATCGGCCAGCACGGCCTGCAGGAATGGAATGTTTGTTGACACGCCACGGATCCGGAATTCGGCCAGGCCGCGCCGCGCACGGGCAACTGCAGCCGGGTAATCGCGTCCACGGCATGTCAGTTTGACGAGCATGGAATCGAAGTGCGGGCTGATCTCGGCACCGGAGTAGACGGTGCCGCCGTCGAGACGCACGCCTGCGCCACCTGCAGAACGGTAGCCGGTGATCTTTCCGACGTCCGGGCGGAAGCCGTTGGCCGGATCCTCCGTGGTGATGCGGCACTGCAGCGCGGCACCCTTGATGGATACCGTCTCCTGGCTAAGGCCAAGGTCAGCGAGGGTCTCCCCCGAGGCAATACGCATCTGCGCCTGCACGAGGTCCACATCCGTGATTTCTTCGGTCACAGTGTGCTCAACCTGGATGCGCGGGTTCATTTCGATGAAAACGTGCTGGCCGGCGCGCTCACCCTCGGTGTCCACCAGGAACTCAACCGTTCCCGCGTTGACATAGTTCAGGGCTTTGGCGAAGGCCACCGCATCACGGTAGAGCGCCTGGCGGATGTTTTCATCCAGGTTGGGCGCGGGCGCGATTTCCACTACCTTCTGGTGGCGGCGCTGCAAGGAACAGTCACGTTCGAACAGGTGCATTACATTGCCTTCGGCGTCCGCCAGGATCTGGACTTCGATGTGGCGCGGGCGCAGCACCGCCTGTTCGAGGAACATCGTGGGATCGCCAAACGCGGCATCGGCCTCGCGCATGGCGGACTGCAGGGCCTCAGGAAGAGCTTCGCGGGTCTCCACGCGACGCATTCCACGACCACCACCGCCGGCAACAGCCTTGGCGAAGATCGGGAAGCCGATTTCGTCGGCTGCCGCAATCAGCTCATCGAGGTCCTTTGAAGGCTTGCTCGACTTCAGCACCGGGACACCAGCCTTGCGGGCAGCTTCCAAGGCAGCAACCTTGTTGCCTGCGAGCTCCAGGACCTCCGCGGGCGGACCCACGAAGGTGATTCCCGCGGCCTTGGCTGCACGCGCCAGGTCCGGGTTTTCCGAGAGGAAACCATAGCCGGGGTAGATGGCGTCGGCGCCGGCTTCCTTGGCGACGCGGACAACCTCCTCGACGTCCAGGTAGGCGCGGACGGGGTGACCCACCTCGCCGATCAGGTAAGCTTCGTCGGCCTTCTGCCGGTGGATCGAGTTGCGATCCTCATGCGGAAAGACGGCTACGGTCTTGGCGCCCAGTTCATAACCAGCGCGAAACGCCCTGATCGCGATTTCGCCGCGATTGGCCACCAGAATTTTCGAAAACATACTTCTCCTGCATCATTGCGGGTGGATCGGTCGGTGGTCACAGTGTGTAGTGCCGCCAGCATCAAACACAAATCTTTGTGGCAACCATCACAATGGAATCGTCATCTGGGCTGTATATGCGTGCGCGCGACTCCCCCTCGTGCTAATGCCCGCAGCATCCTCCGGCGCCCGGGCGCGTAGAAAGCGGGATTCCACGGCCCCGCCCCATATGATGTTGGAGGGGCTTCGGCAAGCCCCGGCTCCGGCGGTCCCGGAGCGGAAAACAGCGCGATACGGCAACCGGCGTTAGGTTTTGGGTTTTCAAGTGCAAGTAGTCAGCATCAGCAGCCTCAAAGGCGGAGTGGGAAAGACGTCCGTGACCACCGGCCTGGCGTCCGCGGCCCTCGCGGCCGGCATTCCAACCCTCGTGGTGGACCTCGATCCCCATGCGGACGCGACCACGGCACTCGGCGTCCAGCGAGGCGAGCAGTTGGACATTGGCCGCATGCTCAAGAGTCCCCGGAAAGCCAAACTCCCCGAGAACGTCGCCAGCAGCAGCTGGGTCTCCAACGGTTCCAGTGGCGGCAAGCTTGACGTGGCTGTCGGTTCGGCTTTCACGGGCATCTATGATCGCCCGGACCTCGGCCGACGGGACCTTCGCAGGCTTTCGGCCGTTCTTGCAGGGACCACCAACTATGAACTGATTCTTGTGGACTGCCCTCCCTCGCTCAACGGGCTCACGCGCATGGCATGGAGCGCGAGCGACCGCGTAGTACTCGTGGCCGAGCCCGGTCTGTTCTCCGTGGCCGGCACGGAACGAACCATGCGCGCCATCCAGTTGTTCCGGCAGGAATTCGCTCCCCACCTGGCGCCAGCGGGAATCGTCGCCAACCGCGTTCGCACTGGGTCAGCCGAGCACACCTTCCGGCTGTCCGAGATGGAGTCCATGTTCGGCGAGCTGCTCCTGACCCCGCACATTCCGGAACAGGCAAATTGGCAGCAGATCCAAGGCGCAGCGCACTCCGTGCACCACTGGCCAGGCGATTCCGCCAAAAACTCCGCAAAACTTTTCGACGCCCTCTTGCAGAGCCTGCTTCAGGGCCAAACCAGCTCGCGGGCTCGGCAGCAGCGCTAACCCGGAACACACCAGCCATACAACGTGAAGAAGCCGCCCCCTGTATCCGGGGGCGGCTTCTTGCGTTACTAAGGCTTCTTGACGTTACTCAGAGATCCAGTCCGCCGTTTTTAGCCGATGCGGCGTGCAACGCGCCGCTTACTCAATTCGTCGTCCGGAAAGGACTGCTCTGCGGCGTGCTCGCTTGGAAGCGCGGCAAGGCTTCCCTCGACTTCCCGCCATACACGTCCCACCGCTATGCCAAAGACACCCTGTCCGCCTTGCACGAGGTCAATGACTTCGTCGGCAGAGGTACATTCGTAGACACTGGCGCCATCGCTCATCAGCGTAATCTGCGCAAGGTCTTCAACGCCACGCTCGCGAAGATGCTCAACGGCGGAGCGGATCTGCTGGAGGGAAACACCGGTATCAAGCAGACGCTTGACTACCTTGAGCACCAGAATGTCGCGGAATCCATAGAGACGTTGCGAGCCGGAGCCCGCAGCACCACGAACGGCCGGCTCCACCAAGCCCGTGCGTGCCCAATAGTCCAGCTGACGGTACGTGATACCTGCAGCCTTGCAGGCAGTCGGCCCGCGGTAGCCCGCGTCCTCGTCCAGCACTGGCAGGTCCTCTGTGAAGAGCAAACCTTGGGCGCCGGATGCGGGCGCAGCAATGCCGGTCGAGGCCTGCTTCAGCTCGCCTGCTTCGCCTTTCGGACTCACGTGACCTCCTTGTTCTCAGTTCCCTTGGGGACGGTGCGTACCACTGATCACAACGCCGAAATTCAGCCGTGTAATTCCCACAAGTCGGCACCTTCCAGTGTGACTTGCGCGGGCAGTGTATGCAACGGGAACTTGATACCTTCGACGTTAGGCCCGGGAGGGCCCAGGGTCAAAGACCCCGGGCCCAAAATCCGGTCGTGTCGAAAGTTTCACCCTCAACTTTAGGCTTAGGGTGATTCAGCCTTCGAAATCCTCAGGTTCCACGTCGTCCAGGAACTCCCGGAAGCGCCGCATTTCACGTTCCTCGTCCACACTGGGATCCGGCTCTGAATCTTCGCCTTCATCATGCTCAGTGATCCGGACGCCGGCTTCCTCCATCACTGCATCAGCGCACCAAATGCGGCATTTGGCCCGCAATGCAAGCGCCAACGCATCGGAAGCGCGCGAACTAACTACCGTGCCGTCGTCGAATTGCAGCTGCCCATAGAAGATGTTGTCTTCAACCGCCACGATGTTGACGCTGATGATTGAGTGCCCCAGGGACTCCACAACGTCAATCAGGAGATCGTGGGTCATGGGTCGCGGTGGAACAACACCTTGCTGGGCCAGGGCGATGGCACTTGCTTCCGGTGTTCCGATCCAGATGGGGACGTGCCGCTCCCCCTTGATTTCGCGAAGGAGGACCAAGGGCTGGTTGGACGGCAATTCGATCCGGACGCCGACAATTTCAACTTCGATCATCAGGAGTCCATCCGGGAGATACGGTCGTGGACGAGCGCCCTGTGCAGCGTCAGGCACAGTTCGCTGATTTCACGCGCTGCCTCGGCGGCCCGTGCTTGGGAGGCTGCGTCACGCCTGGACGTCAAGGGCGCAACCGCTCTTTCCACCAGGCCGAACTCACGCTCGGCCGCAGCCTGGAACGGCCGGAGGTGGCGAGGCTCCAAACCGTGACCCTCCAACTGGACGCAAGCACGTGCAACCTGGAGGGCGTGTTCGTCGAACTTCCCGCCAACGTGGCTGATCAGCCCGAAGCTCAGGAGCGACTCCAACAAGGGCACACTCGCACCCGATTCGGCCCGGAGTTGCTCCTCGGTCAGGGCGCGCGCACGGCCTTGGATTTCCGCAGCCATCTCCGACGAAACCACCCGGGGCGAAACCGTGACGCCCGGAGGCAGGTTCTCTGGCCGCTCCCCGCGATCAATCGCGTCCAGGTAATCCTTGATGACTTTCAGCGGCAAGTACTGGTCGCGCTGAAGTGCGAGGACAAAACGGAGCCGCTCAACATCACTGTCCGCGTACTGCCGGTATCCTGCGGGGGTCCGCTTTGGATTAATGAGGCCCTTTTCCTCAAGAAAGCGGATTTTGGACGCGGTCATCCCAGGGAAGTCATCGCTCAATTGAGCCAGGACTTCCCCGATGTTCAGGACCTGCGGTCCGCGACGTTCCGGCTGGGCCATTGCCACAGGCAAGTACCCCGGGGTCAGACTTGGCCCGCCGGGCGGCCAGGGCTCAAGTAGTAGGTCAGTCGGAACTTGCCGATCTGGACCTCATTGCCACTCTTCAACTGCACCCGATCCACGCGGTCGTGGTTCACGTAGGTTCCGTTGAGGCTGCCCATATCCACGAGTTCGAAGCCCGTGGGGGTTCGGTGGAATTCCACGTGCTTGCGGGACACCGTGACGTCATCCAGGAAGATGTCGGCGTCGGGGTGCCTGCCGGCCGTAGTGGTATCAGCATCCAGGAGGAACCGGGCTCCTGCGTTTGGTCCGCTGTGCGCGATGAGCAAGGCAGAGTCCGGCGGAAGGGCATCAACGGACGCACGCTCTTCGGGTGCAAGCCTGGGTGCAACGCTGGGCTCGTCCCACGTTGGCGTGATGCTGATCGAGGTGGTCTCCGACGTGGGTTGCTCTTCCGCGCCCTTCCCGACATTGGCTTGATTCTGTTCGCCGCCAACCATGGAATTTCCTCCTCATCCGCCGGCAGTTCCAAACCCTGCCAGCCACTTCCGCCTCCCGGTACCGCCGGGCAAATCGGTTGCTGGCCCGCCTTCCCGCGTCCTTGACTAAAAGAATGCAGCCGGGCGGGCCAGATAACTTTAGCCTACCTGTTGTTCGTACTCCGATGCACTGAGCAGGGAATCCACTGCATCGGCTTCTGCCAGCTTTACTTCAAAAAGCCAACCATCGCCGTAAGGATCGGAGTTGATCAGTGCCGGATCCTGGTCCAAAGAATCATTCCGGTTAATGACTTCTCCGCTAACCGGAGCATAGATATCGCTGACGCTCTTGGTGGATTCAACCTCGCCAACAACTTCATTCCCGGTGATCTTGGTCCCGGGTTCGGGCATCTGGGCGTAAACAACGTCACCCAGGGCGTCCTGCGCGAAGTCGGTGATACCAATCCGCACCACGCCATCGGCGTCAGGGGCAGAAACCCACTCATGCTCTGCGGTGTAGGAAAGATCGGCTGGAATATTGCTCATGGGTCGCCTTTCATCGGGACATTTACGGATCTCGACGGCGGCCCGGGCATCCGGCCACCGCTGAAAGTATAGGCACAATTCCCCTGTGCCTGATGAGGTCTCTGCCATGATTGACCCATGACTGAACAAGCACAAGTACCAGCTCGGAAAAAACGCAATTGGGGCGTAAAAATTATTCTGATCCTGGTGGCATTGCTTGTCGCTGTGGCTGCCTACTTCATCCTTGGCGCCATTCTGCCGCGTTGGTGGTCCGACGTCGTAGCGGGGCAGATCCGGCGGGACCTCGGCGCGAGTGTACTGGTGGGTATGTTTTACGGCTTCGTCTTTACCTTCATTCCCCTCGTGGTGGCGTGGCAGGCAACCCACAAGGCTGTCTCCTGGCTTTGGAAGATCGTCATCCTGTTGGCCGCCGTCGCCATCGCAACGCCGAACCTGCTTACGGCCGGCATTGTGTTCGGTTCCACCGAATCTGCGCACGCCGGCCAGCGAACCTTAAGTGTGGATGCCGGCTTCTTCACCACGTGGACCGCGATCTCGGCCGTGGCGGCTGCTGTGATTTTTGTGGTGGTGACTGTTCTTTGGGCCCTGTGGCGTCGGCGGGGTAAGCAGATGAGGACGCTGAAGCAGGCGGAGAACGAACGCACCCGCGCTGCCAAAAGAGCAGAGCAGGAAGCCCGGGACAGCACTCCTCAGGCATAAGCGGCCCTGAGACGCTGAAAAGCCCGCCGTGGAACGTTCAAACCGTTCCACGGCGGGCTTTCACTTTCCCGTGGACATCGTCAGGAGACGGGTGCACCCTGGAGTTCGCGTTCGACGTCGGGCGTGGTCTTTGCTGTGGCAATTCCCTTGCGCTTGGCTGCTGCGGCGGCAGCAAGCATGACCAGCAACGCGGCCACAGTAATCGCGGCTCCTGCCCAGATGGGCGAGGTGTAGCCCAGGCCAGCCGAAATGGTGACCCCTCCGAGCCAGGCGCCCAGCGCATTACCCAGATTGAACGCGCCAATGTTGGCACCGGATGCCAGCGTGGGAGCGGAGGAGGCAAAGTGCATCACGCGCATCTGCAGCCCGGGGACAGTAGCGAAACCGAAGCCGCCCATGAGGGTCAGCGAGACCAGGGTTGCGATGCTGCTGGACGCGGTGAGGGCAAAGAAGCCCAGGACCAGTACCAAGCCGGCAAGGATAATCACGAGTGATCCGTCCAGGTTTTTGTCGGCCGCCTTCCCACCAAGGAAGTTGCCGACGAACAGTCCGCCGCCGAAGAGCACCAGCAACCACGGGACGGCGCCCGGCTCAAACCCGGAAACTTCCGTAAGCGTGAAGGCTATGTACGTGAACGCGCCGAACATGCCGCCAAAGCCCAAAATCGTCACCAGGATGGAAAGCCAGACTTGGCCGGATTTGAAGGCACCCAGTTCGCTACGGAGGCCCTTGGTTTGCTCAGTACTCCCCCTGGGCACCATCAGCGCGATACCAAGCAGTGCAAGCACTCCTATTCCGGTGATGGCCCAGAACGTCGAACGCCAACCAAAGTTCTGGCCGAGGAGAGTACCGAAAGGAACGCCAAGGACGTTGGCAGCAGTAAGTCCAGTGAACATGATGGCAATGGCACCGGCCTTTTTGCGTGCGGGAACCAGGCTGGCTGCCACCACCGAGCCGATTCCGAAGAACGCACCGTGACACAACGCCGCAATGATGCGGCCCACAAGCATCGCCGTGTACGAGTCGGCGATGGCGGAGAGGAAGTTGCCGAGGATGAACAGAACAAGCAGTCCAACAAGGACGGGCTTGCGCGGAAGCCTGGTAACGGCGGCAGTCACCAGGAGGGCACCAACCGTAACGCTCAGCGCATAGCCGGAAATGAACCAGCCTGCCGAGGCCTCGCTCACCTGGAAATCTGCCGCTACTTCCGGCAGAAGGCCCATGATGACGAATTCGGTTAATCCGATGCCAAATCCGCCAAGGGCGAGGGCGATCAACCCTGCGGGCATATGGAACTCCTTAAATGGGTGGCTCCCAAAAGCAAAGTGGATGTGCGCCTCGGGGAACCCGTAGAATAATAGTTGCAGACGCTGTATATATAGTTGCACACGCTAGATAATTGCGCAAGCAACTACTTTCGGTCGCCTGCATTGACACGCAAACCAAGGCAGGAGCACAACAGGCATGGGCATCAAGGATGACGCCGTAGAAGTACGGGCACAGGGTTGGCGCACCCTCGCTGCCCTGCACGGAAGCATCGAAGCAGAACTCGAGAAGGCCCTCCAGGCTTCCACCGAGCTCTCGGTGGTGGAATACACGGTTCTTGACGCCCTGAGCCGCCAGGACGGGTGGCACATGCGCATGCAGCAGCTTGCCCGCGCCACGGCTCTTTCCAGCAGCGCAACCACCCGCCTGGTCAACCGCCTGGAGGACCGGGGGCTACTGACGCGGATCCTCTGCGCGGATGATCGTCGCGGGATCTACACCGAGCTAACGGTCGCCGGCCAAAAGCTGCTTGAGGCGGCAAAGCCTGTGCACGATGAGACCCTGGCGTCGGCCCTGGAAGCCGCCGAGCAAGTTCCGGAACTCGAACCCCTGGTGCGCGCACTGGGAGCGCTGCAGAAGGCCTAGGCAGGCGCAAAACCCGGTCTTGTTCGCTGAACTCGCCGTACAACGTCGAGTTCAGCGAACAAGAGCACACTTTGTTGCCGATAGCCCTGAGCCGGGGCCACTCGCTCGTTAACGACCAAAGGCCGGAACCCCGCGTTTCCGCGTGATTCCGGCCTTATTGGTCGGGCTGACAGGATTTGAACCTGCGACCCCTTGACCCCCAGTCAAGTGCGCTACCAAGCTGCGCTACAGCCCGCTGGTTCCACCGTTCTCCGCCCAGGTTTTCCTCCGAAGAGTCCCACCTAAGCAGTCCGGCCGAACCACCTCCAAAAGCTTACACGAAGTTGGAGGGTGCCAATGCCATCAGAGCCAAAGTCGGCTGTGATGCCCGTCTCATTTAGCGCTTCTTGCCGCGCTTCTCACGAACGCGCATGTTGACCTCGATGGGCGTGCCTTCGAAGCCGAACGTTTCGCGCAAGCGGCGGGTGATGAACCGGCGGTATCCGGGATCCAGGAAGCCAGTGGTGAACAGCACGAATTTCGGCGGGCGGCTGGAAGCCTGGGTGCCGAAGAGGATACGCGGTTGCTTGCCACCGCGAACCGGGTGCGGGTGAGCAGCTACCAGTTCACCGAGGAAGGCATTCAGGCGGCCAGTGGGGATACGGCGGTCCCAGCTTTCCAGCGCAGTATCCAAGGCAGGAACCAGGCGGTCCTTGTGCCAACCGGTCTTCGCGGAAATGTTCACTCGCGGAGCCCACTCAACGTGGGCCAGGTCCTGCTCAATTTCACGCTCGAGGTAGCGGCGGCGTTCGTCGTCCAGCAGGTCCCATTTGTTGAACGCGAGCACCAGGGCACGGCCGGATTCAATAGCCAACTGCAGAATGCGGACATCCTGTTCGCTGAGGACCTCGTCCACGGCGAGGAGCACGACGGCGACCTCCGCCTTTTCGAGCGCGGCCTGCGTACGCAGTGACGCGTAGAAATCGGCGCCCTGTGCCATGTGCTGGCGGCGGCGGATACCTGCGGTATCCACGAAGCGCCACGTGCGGCCGCCAAGTTCAATGAACTCGTCTACGGGGTCCCGCGTTGTGCCGGCCAGCGGATCAACCACCACGCGCTCGGAACCTGCCAACTTGTTCAGCAGCGAGGACTTTCCGACGTTTGGACGGCCGATCAGGGCGATGCGGCGCGGTCCACCGGAACGCTCCACGCCCTCCACCAGGGAAAACTCGGGCAGGGTGTCCATAACGTGATCCAGGAGGTCGGCTACGCCGCGGCCGTGGAGGGCGGACACCGGATAAGGCTGGCCGAAACCAAGGCCCCACAATGCTGCGGAGTCAGCTTCCTGTGCGAAGTCATCCACCTTGTTGGCCACCATGATGACCGGCTTCTTGCTCTTGCGCAGCATCTTCATGACGCCTTCATCCGTTGCAGTCGCACCAACGGCGGAGTCCACGACGAAGAGAACAGCGTCGGCAAGCTCAACGGCCATCTCGGCCTGCTCGGCAACACGGGCGTGGATGCCCTTGGCATCGTGTTCCCATCCGCCGGTGTCTACCAACGTGAAGTTGCGGCCGTTCCAACGTGCGGAGTACATAACGCGGTCGCGCGTAACACCCGGGGTGTCCTCAACGACAGCTTCACGGCGGCCCAGGATGCGGTTGACCAAGGTGGACTTGCCCACGTTGGGACGGCCAATGATGGCAAGCACAGGATCCAGCTTGAGGGGACCTTCGTCGCCTTCGTCGTCGTAATCGCCGCTAAGCAGGGCAGCGTCGTCTTCGTCGAGGTCGTAATCATCCAGGCCCGCCCGGAGGGTGGCCGCACGGAGTTCGGCCTCTTCATCGTCCAGGGCAGCCAGGTTCTCAGCCACCTGGTCGGTGCCGGTGGGCGTGTATTCGTCGTCGCCGGCTCCGTGGAGGCCGGATTTTTGAGTCGTATCGCTCATTGCACGTTCCTTAATGGTGGTCTGCCGGCGTCCCGGCTACTTCTGTTTGGCGTTGCTGCGGTGCGGATGGTCCGGACGGAGGTTCCCGGGGAAGGCCCTGCCCTGTGGTCCTGACTGCATCCTGGACGTGTCCGGCCAGTGCATCGCGGATTGCCGCAGCCGCCCTGTCCATTGAAACACGCCCCGGTTCGCCCTTCCGGCGCTGCACCGTGAGGGGTTCGCCGAAGCTGACATACAGCCTGCGGCGGGGCTTCGGGATATGGTCCCGGTGCTCGTCGCCCTTGCGGGTTCCGAGGATCGCGACTGGTATGACGGTGGCCCCGGAGTTGATGGCGAGCCAGGCGACACCATTGCTGATGCTGTCAGCGGAGCCGCTCCCCCGGGTGCCTTCGGGCAGGATCCCAACGCAACGGCCGGCGTCGAGCAACTGCTTGCCCACGTGCAGTGCGCTGCGGTCACCGCTTCGGTCCACGGGAATCTGCCCTGATCCCTTGAGGACGCGCCCCAGGAATCCACGGAACATCTCTTTCTTGACCAGGATGTGCATGGGACGCGGCGAAGCGCCAAACATCACGGGACCGTCCAAGAAGCTGATGTGGTTGCCCGCAAAGATCACTGGACCGGCGGCGGGTATGTTGCTCTTGCCCGACACGACCGTCCGATAAATGACGTGATCCAGGATCCAGCCAACGGGACGGCTCCATATGCGTGTCCACTTGGCTGGAAGGCCGAGCGCAGGAAACTGCTTATTAGTCGCCATAGATGACCTTGCTAACGATCGCCAGGGCCGTTTCCACTGTTTCCTCAAAGTCCAGGTCCGAGGAATCGAGCGTCACAACGCCGTCAGCCGCTTGGGTGAAGTTCACCACCGTGGAGTCCTTGGCATCGCGCTGGGTCACCTGGGCGGCAAGCTGTTCCTTGCTTTGCGTCCCGCCCAACTGGATACCACGACGCCGGAGCCTGGCCTCTTCGCTTGCGGTCAGGAGCATGCGGACCTCGGCGTTCGGGGCAACCACAGTGGTGATATCGCGCCCCTCCACCACCATCCGGTGATGGTGCTGGTCGATGAGCTGTCGCTGGCGGCGGATCAACTCCGTGCGGGCACCCAGCGTAGTAGCGACTGCGCTCACGGAGGACGAAATCAAAGGATCACGGATTTCATCGGTAATGTCCGTGCCGTCTACGGCCACATATTCGGTAGCGGTGCTGGTGCTGATTTCCAGGGGCATGACCTTGGAAGCCTGCTCCACCGCAGCGCCGTCCTGGAGGTCGAGTCCTGTTTTGAGGCAGTACCACGTGAGTGCGCGGTACATCGCACCGGTATCCAGGTACGCCAGCTTCAAGCGCCGGGCAACTTCCTTGCTGACGCTGGACTTGCCCGACCCCGAGGGTCCGTCGATCGCGATCACGAGCGGCTTGCCGGGGCGTGCGACTGTCTCCGGCCCAAAGAATTCACGCGTCATTACTGGAGTACCCGCCATCCACGGTCGGTCAAGGCTTCAACAAGGAGGTCGTGCTTGCTCGGCAGGACTGAGAGCTCCACCATGCCCACGTTCTGGCCCGATGAATGATCGAGCCGGAGGTCTTCGACGTTCACGCCGATCTCGCCAATTTCGGTCAGGAGCTGCGCGATCTGGCCGGGCTTGTCATCCACGAGGATCGTAAGCCAGGAATACGCTTGTGGAGGCCCACCGTGCTTGCCCGGAATCCGGGCCTGCCCCGCGTTGCCTTCACTGATGAGCTGGGCGAGATCCAAACGCGCTCCGGGTGCACCTGGCGCTTCCAAAGTCCCGATCAAGCGATTCAGGTCCTCACGAACGCCGTGCAGGATGGAAACAACCTTTTCCGCGTTGCCACCCAGTATCTGCACCCACAGGGTGGGATCACTGGCGGCGATGCGGGTGGTGTCCCGCAACCCGTTTCCCGCCAAGGACAGGGCATGCAGGGGTGTCCCCTGCAAGCGGCTCGCCAGAAGCGAAGACATGATTTGGGGCAGATGCGATACCAAAGCCACCGCTTCATCGTGCTCATCAGCGGTGAACTGGGAAACGATGGCCCCCAGGTCCCCTGCCAGCGAACGTGCCGTTTGCAGTGCGTCGGTGTCGGTTTCCTCCGTTGGGCAAACCACCCACGGCATGGACGTGAAAAGCTCGCCCCTGGCTGCAACCGGCCCCGACTTTTCCCGGCCCGCCATCGGATGGGTCCCCACGTACCTGGCCAGATCCACGCCGCGCTCCCGCAATTGGGACTGGATCGTGGCCTTGACGCTGGCAATGTCAACGACGACGGCGGACGGGTAGTCTGCCAGGGCCTTCTCCACGACGTCTGCCGTCACGTCAGGCGGTGCAGCGACAACAACCAACTGAGGTTGCTCGTCAAGCTCAGCCAACGGCCGGCCAGCACCAATGTCCACCGCGACCGCCTGGTTAGTCGGCGAGGGGTCGAAAAGGAAAACGGGAACGCCACGTCCGCGCAGGCCAAGGCCAATGCTGGCTCCAAGCAGGCCTGTACCGAGAACGACGACCGGGCCATCGAGATGGCCCCGGCCGTGCGAGCGGAATGCCGACATGCCTTAGAGCCCCACAGATGCCAGTAGGTGACCGACTTCCTGCCTACCGAGGTTGCGGATGCTTCCTTGGCGCTGGTCTCCCAGGCCAATGGGACCGATCTTGACACGGACAAGACGCTCCACCGGGAAACCAACAGCATCGAACATACGGCGAACGATGCGGTTCTTGCCCGAGTGCAGGACAACCTCAATGAGGACGTGGCCAGGGGTGGAGTCAACAAGCCGGAAGGAATCCACAGTTGCCAAACCGTCTTCAAGCTCGACGCCGGACTTCAGCTGCGCGCCGACGCCCTGCGGGAAGGGGCCGCGCACCTGAACCAGGTACGTCTTGGGCACCTCATACGAAGGGTGGGTCAGGCGGTTGGCGAGTTCGCCGTCGTTGGTCAACAACAGCAGGCCTTCAGTGGCGACATCCAAACGCCCGACGTGGAAGAGCCGTTCACCCTTGGCGTTCTTCAGGAAGTCGCTGATGCACGGCCGGCCCTCGGGGTCTTCCATGGTGGAAACAACGCCCTTGGGCTTGTTGAAGACCATGTAGACGAGGGTTTCGTCGAGCTGGATGCGGATACCGTCAACGTGGATCACGGCGGTTTTGGGGTCGACACGCATGCCAAGCTCGGTGGTGACCTGGCCATCGACCTCGACGCGGCCTTCGAGGATCATTTCTTCACACACGCGACGTGAAGCCACGCCGGCCTGCGCCATGACTTTCTGCAGGCGCACGCCGTCGACATCATGGAGGTCCGACTGCGGGACTTCCTGGCGTGGACCGCGGTTGCGGGCGGGCTTGCGGATGGGGCCCAGGTTCTGGCCGAAGCGTTCGCTGCCAAAGGCCTTGGAGCCGTATTGCTTGGCGGGCTTCGCCTTGGGCTTCAACGCACCAGGCGTTCCAGGAGCCTTGCCGAAGCCGGGCTTGTTGGAGCCTGGCTTACGGAAGGGCTTGGCAGGCTTGGAGGCCTGACGAGCGTCGTAGCTGCCAGCAGTTGTGGGGTTGTCCGGATCGAAGGGAGCCGCTTCCCGAGGCTTGGCAGCCTTGAAGGGACGGCCTTCGCCCTGGTTGAAGTTGCGCTTTCCAGCGCCGGCGCTTCCGCCGCGGCCGGAGAAGCCGCCGGCGTTGGAGCGGCCTGTGCCGCCCCTTGCCTCATTGCGTCCAGAACTGTTGCGTCCCGAACCGTTACGTGGTGAACCCTGGCGTCCCGCCTGTGTCATGACCCGTCCTTGTTAGTAATAGCCGGCATTCGGTGCTGCAATCAACACTAGCCAGCCGGGCAGACATCGTCTGCCCCTTGTTGCCGTGGCACCGTGCAGCGGTGCCGTGAATCAGTATGTAGTTCTCGTGCGTTGCCGGCTTACATCCGGCTGGCGTCGTAGTACTCGTCGATCCCTTCCAAACCCGGAAGGTGCGGCGAGAGCTGGGGCAGTTCTGCCACCGAGCCGATTCCCATCCGTTCCAGGAAGTATGAGGTTGTCCTGTACAGCACAGCCCCTGATTCGGGATCGTTCCCGGAGTCTTCGATCAGACCACGCTGGGTTAGGGTCCGGACCACAGAATCGACGTTGACGCCTCGAATTGCAGAAACCCGGGCCCTGGAGACCGGTTGCCTGTAGGCAATGACCGCCAAGGTTTCAAGCGCTGCCTGAGTGAGCCTGGTGGTCTGCCCCTCGAGGACGAACCTGCCCACGATGTCCGCAAAATCAGACCGTGAATAGATCCGCCACCCACCAGCGACGTTCCGCAATTCAAAACCCCGGGGGGCAGAGCTGGCAACGGCAAAGCCGACAGCATCCACGTCCGGGGCTTTAACAGTATAGCCGCTATACTCCCGCTGCAGGTCCTGCAGCAAATCCTCGACGACGGCGACCGTTACGTTCAAGCCCGCAGCCAACTCCTCCGAGGTGGCCGGCTCGTCGATGACCATGAGCACAGCTTCCAACGCTGCCCGTGCCCCGCCGGGCAAAGTTTCAAGCTCAGCAAGGCCGGCTTCGGCCATGTCCTGCTCAGTCACTCGCTGTCCCTTCGCTCGTTTCCTCGTACTCTTCGCTCAGGTTCGAACTGTCCCATTCGGCGACGTCTCCGCTCCACCTAACGGTCAGCTCGGCCAAGGGACCTGCCTGTTCGAAGGCCACAACCCTGTCCCGGAACATCTCCAGCAAGGCCAGGAACCGGGCCACGACAACGAGGGTTGTCTCGGCGTCCGCTATCAACGCGCGGAAGGAAAGCGGGGCTCCACGTTGAAGCCGGTATCCGATGATCTCTGCCTGCTCCTTGACGCTGACCGGTGGCGCGTGGAGGTGGTCCAATCCCACCTCTGCAGGCGCCGCGTCTTTCGGTTTCAGCGCCTTGGCGGCAAGCTCCGCAAATTGTTGGGGGGTGTGCCGCCACACGAGTTCCGGCAGCAGCGCCGCGAAATGGCCTTCCAGCGCCACCTGGCGCGGGTATCTCCGGTCTTCTTGTTCGAGCGTTTCACTGATGAGACCTGCTACCTGCTTGAACGCCTTGTACTGGAGCAAGCGGGCGAACAGCAGATCCCGGGCTTCCAGGAGCGCAATATCTTCCTCATCCTCTACTTCGCCAGCGGGAAGGAGCCGGGCAGCTTTCAGGTCCAGGAGCGTGGCGGCAATCACCAGGAATTCGCTCGCCTCGTCCAACGCCCAGTCTTCCCCCAGTTCCTGGAGGCGGCGGATGTACTTGATGAACTCATCGGTGACCGTGGCCAGCGCCACCTCGGTGATGTCCAGCTTGTGCTTGGATATCAGGCCCAGCAGGAGGTCGAACGGCCCCGTGAAGTTTGCGAGCCGAACCTCAAATCCCGCCTTACGGGCGTCGGAAGTGCCGGCGTCGGGTGTTTTTTCCGGACTTTCCGCCTCGGCGAGTGACCGTCCCACGTGTTCGCTACGGCGCGCCGCCGCGCGAGATAAGTTCCTTTGCGAGGCGGCGGTAGGCGTCTGCACCGATGTGGTTGCCGGCATAGCTCGTAATAGGCTCAGCGGCGACGGTTGCGTCCGCGAACTTGATGGAACGCTTGATGACGGTCTCGAAAACTTTGTCGCCGAACGCCTCCACGAGGCGCGAGATAACTTCGCGGCTGTGCAGGGTGCGGGCGTCGTACATGGTGGCGAGGACCCCGTCCACCTGCAAGCGCGGATTCAAACGGTCCTGCACTTTCTCGATGGTTTCCACGAGGAGCGCTACTGCGCGAAGTGCGAAGAACTCGCAGATCAACGGAATGATGACGCCGTGGGCGGCTGTCAGCGCGTTGACCGTCAGCAGGCCCAGCGATGGCTGGCAGTCGATCAGCACGACGTCGTAGTCATCTTCAACCCTCTTGAGCGCGCGGTCCAGGACTTGCTCGCGCGCCACTTCGTTGACCAGTTGAACTTCAGCCGCGGAGAGATCGATGTTTGCGGGCAGAAGGTCCACGCCTTCCACTCCGGTCTGCTGGATGGCATCGCGGATGTCCACTTTGCGGTCCATGAGGACGTTGTAGACGGTGAGGTCGAGTTCGTGCGGATTGGCGCCGAGCCCGGCAGATAGGGCACCCTGTGGGTCAAAGTCCACCAGGAGCACACGCCGGCCGTATTCCGCGAGCGCCGCCGCAAGGTTGATGGTGGACGTGGTTTTGCCCACGCCGCCCTTCTGGTTAACCATGGCAATGACCCTTGCAGGGCCGTGGGAGGCAAGCGGAGCGGGTTCCGGAAAGTCGCGGTGAGGACGGCCAGTGGGCCCCATGATGGCGTCTTCCAGATCGAGCTCGGTGTCTCCCAGCGTAGCTGTTCCCCGTTCGCTGCTCACGTATCTAACCACTCTTTCGACGACGATCTTCCCTGCCGCTGTTCCCCTGGGTACAGCGCTGCTACCCACCTAGGCTACAGCCCCCGACACGGCATTTCGGGGAACTTGACTTTCGCTGATCTTTGAGCCTTTACCCTCTAGTTGAGGTCGAAGGTTAGGAGCTTGGGCCTTGTTTCTTTGGCTTGCTCGGCGAACGGCAAAGGACCGACACCCTGCATGGGTGCCGGTCCTTGTTGCTTTGTATCGCGTGAAGCCGATCCTGCTAGATGGCTGCCTTGTGGCGGGTTTCAGGTTCCGGAGCCACCTCAGCCTCTGCGCCGTGGGCGATCATGGTCGTCTCGTCGAACGGTTCACTGCCGGAGAGGACTCGCTCCACCTGGTCGTTGTCGATTTCCTTGACCCAAGTGCCGATCAGAACGGTGGCAACGGCGTTGCCGGTGAAGTTCGTCAGTGCACGGGCTTCTGACATGAAACGGTCGATGCCAACGATCATGCCCACGCCGCCCAGGAGCTCGGGCTTGTGTGCCTGCAGGCCAGCGGCAAGCGTTGCAAGGCCGGCTCCGGTGACGCCTGCGGCGCCCTTGGAAGCGATGATCATGAACACCAGCAGCGAGATCTGGGCACCCAGGTCCAGCGGCGTACCCATGGCGTTGGCGACGAACAAGGAGGCCATGGTGAGGTAGATGGCCGTGCCGTCAAGGTTGAAGGAGTAGCCGGTGGGTACTGTCACGCCGACAACCGGCTTGGAGACACCCAGGTGTTCCATCTTGGCGATGAGGCGGGGCAGGGCTGCCTCGGAGGAGGACGTGGAGAAGATGAGGAGGTATTCCCGGGCCAGGTACTTCATCAGCTTGAAGATGTTGACGCCGGCCACCGCACGGAGCAGGGAGCCAAGGATGACCACGATGAACACGGCGCAGGTGATGTAGAACGCCAGCATCAGTGTGAACATGCTGAGGATTGCCTGGGCGCCAGTGGCACCAACGACGGCGGCGATCGCACCAAAAGCGCCGACTGGAGCCAGCCACATGATCATGATGAGGATCCGGAAGACAAGGCGCTGTCCGTGGCCGATTGCGGTGAGGATCGGGGTGCCCTGCTTACCCATCTTCTGGAGCGCGAAGCCCACCAGGATGGCTGCCAGGAGCGTGGGCAGGACGGGAATGTCGCTGGGGATGATACCCATAAGGAAGTCCACGGTGCTGTCCGTGGCCGCTTTCTTGTTGGGATCGTACGGAGTCAGCTTCAGGCCTTCACCCGGGTGGATGAGGTTGCCGACAACGAGGCCGATAGCCAATGCGAAGGTCGACATGGCCACGAAGTAGCCGAGTGCGAGTCCGCCGACCTTTCCGACGGTGGCAGCTTTGGCGATGGAACCGATGCCAAGGACGATGGTGCAGAAGATGACCGGAGCGATCATCATCTTGATGAGCTTGATAAAGCCGTCCCCGAGCGGCTTCAGGGACTTTCCAACCTCAGGGAACAGCAGGCCGACCACAGCACCGAGCACTACGGCCAGGATGACCGCGATGTACAGGTAATGCGACTTGTCGAGCCCCCTGCGTCCACCGGTGGCGGCTACTGCCGACTCTCCTCGTTGAGAGGTCATGGGATTCTCCTTCTGGATACTGTGTAAGGCGCTGCGGTCCTGCACTTGTGTCCAATCCGCTGCCCTTGTGTGATATCCATCATTCAGCCACGGGTGACACACATCACCGTTGCGGTCATATTGGTCATGGGAGGCCTACTTGTTTCATCGCTGGAGCATCGCGCGCCGCTTGTTCGTGGCAAACCTGCTGTTCGTGCTGGTGCTGACGGCTGTCTTTGGTGCGTTCTCGGTACTGGAGGCGCGGGACAGGGCATACGAGGATGCGGGCAGCCGGATGCTTGCGATCGCAACGTCCATTGCCAACAACCCCCTCGTATTGCAGGCGGCGGCAACTTCTGATCCGTCGGCAATATTGCAGCCCTATGCGCTGGAGGTCATGAAGGACGCCGACGCGGATTTCATCACCATCATGGCTCCCGACCGGACCCGATGGACCCATCCACGTCCCGAAGAGCTGGGCAAGCCCTATATCGGCACGATCGAGCCTGCCCTTCGAGGTGAGACTTTTACTGAAGTCACTGCCGGCACATTGGGGCCCTCCGTCCGGACCATCGTGCCTGTGAAGGACTCCGGTGGAACCGTCAAGGCCTTGGTGGCTGCAGGCATCACCGTAAGAACAGTGGATACCGATGTCGCCGAAAGGCTGGGAGTGATTGGCGGCATCGCGCTGGTGGTGTTGTTCTTTGGCTCCATAGCCTCCTGGCTGCTCGGACGTTACCTGCGATCCGTGACGCGGGGCTGGGGTCCGGAACAGCTCGCGCAGCTCTTCGCCTACTACGAATCAGTCCTGCACTCCGTCCGGGAAGGCGTGATCCTGATCGATACCCGGGGAAAAGCAGTGATGTACAACGATCAAGCCGCGGAGCTGCTGGGGCTGGAACCTTCCGAGGCCGACCGCTCCCCCGATGATGCTCCCAAGCTGTCCGATCTCCCCTTCGATGGGAGCCTGCGAGCGCTTTTCGAATCCGGCAGGCCGGCCCACGATGAAATCCATTTGACTGGTTCACGGATCCTGGTGGTAAACCAGGCCCCTGCCGTGGGCCCGGTTCCTGCCCGCAGCCGGCAAAAGCCATCGGTCTATGGCACCGTGGCCACCATTCGTGACCGCACCGAGATTGAGTCCTTGGGAACCGAGCTGGAAACAATGAAGACTCTCTCGGATGCGTTGCGGGCCCAGACCCATGAACACGCCAATCGCCTCCACATGATTGTTTCCCTTCTTGAGTTGGGCCGCACTCCGCAGGCGCTGGAGTTCGCCACGAAGGACCTGGAGCTCAGCCAGCAGCTCACGGACGACATGCTTGCGTCGGTGGATGAACCGGTGATGAGTGCTTTGGTGATGGGCAAAGCCGCCGAAGCGCATGAGCGCGGAGTCGAACTGGTGGTTCGGACATCGGGGAGTTCGGGTGTCCGTGGTCTGGAAATCCAGGACCTCGTGACGATTCTGGGAAACCTCCTGGACAATGCCATTGATGCAGCGGCGTCCGGTGAGATGCCCCGAAGGGTGGAACTGGACGTCGAAGCCGGTGCTGCTGCTGTCGAATTCACCGTTCGGGATTCCGGACCCGGCATTGATCCTGAATCGATTGATGACGTGTTGCAGTACGGGTACAGCACCAAGTCGTCCCAAGACGATCCCCGCGGAGCCCATGGCCGCGGGGTTGGCCTTGCCCTGGTGCGGCAGGCTGTCCAGCGGCTGAACGGTACTATGACCATCAGCAATCCAGGCGGCGCCCAGTTCCATGTTGTGCTGCCCGCACCCATTCCCGAGGAAGAGTAGGCATGACAGACATCCGCGTCCTGGTGGTCGAGGACGAGCCCATCGCCTCGGACGCCCACTCCATTTACGTGGGCAGGCTCCCAGGGTTCACGCTGGTGGGAACGGCTCCGGATGGTCAGTCTGCACTGCGCATCCTTGGCGAATTCGCTGCCTCCGGCTCGCCCGTGGACCTGGTCCTGCTTGATATGAACCTGCCGGACCTCCATGGGCTGGATGTTGCCCGACGCATGCGCTCGGCGGGAGTCTTCGCCGACATTATTGCCATCACGGCCGTCCGTGAACTGAACATCGTGCGCAGCGCCGTTTCCATCGGCGTCGTGCAGTATTTGATCAAGCCATTCACTTACGCAACCTTTGCCGACAAGCTGAACAGCTACCGCACTTTCCGTGACCAATTGGCGGGCTCGGTGTCCGGCATCTCCAAGGCCGGTGCTTCGCAGAACGATGTGGACCAGGCCTTCGCGAGTCTTCGGGCACCAACGGAACTACCACTGCCGAAGGGTCTGTCCGGTTCCACACTGGAGTCGGTAAAGGATTTTGTCCGCGCCCGGCAACAAGCGGTATCCGCGAGTGAAGTCATGGATGCCTTGGGAATGTCGCGGGTCACGGCCCGCCGGTACCTTGAATACCTGGCGGACGCCGGGACGGTTACCAGGGCGCCGCGGTACGGAACACCAGGCCGTCCGGAGAACGAGTACGGCTGGAACCGGGGCTAGCCTTCTGCCGTAGGAACGGCTCCCGCAGTAAGCTGGAGCCGAACCCGTGGAGAGCCCATGTCCCAACAGCTGCAGCAACTTTCCGAGGCCCGCGAAGCCTTTGCCCGTGGGGAATGGGACGTGGCACGGCGAAGTCTGGAACGTGCAGCCGCGGACGCTCCCCTCAGCTGGCCGGACCTTGAGATCCTGTCCCGTTCCGTCTGGTGGCTGGGAGACGTTCAACGCTCCATGTCCCTCTCAGAGGAGATCTTCCATCGCTTGGATGACGAACACCAGACGCAGGCCGCGGCCCGGACGGCACTGACGCTGTCCATGCAGTGGGGCATACGCGGCAACCTCGCAGTTTCTTCGGCGTGGCTCAATCGTGCGCGCCGGCTGCTGGAGAATATGCCCGAGGTGCCCGAACACGGCTACTTGCTCTATCTGGAGGCCAATGACGCAATGAACCTGGAAGGCGATCCGGTCCCGGCCCTCGCCGCCTCGGTTTCCCTCAAGGAGATGACCCGGAGGCACGATTCACCCGAATTGGCCAGCTTTGGGTACATGTTGTCCGGCTTGGCGGCGGTTCGGACAGGACAGTCCGCGCGAGGATTCCAGGACTTGGACGAGGCCATGCTGCCTGTGATGGCGGGGCAGGTTCCGGCAGAGTGGGGCGGAGACATTTACTGCTCCATCATCCACCTCTGCTACGAGATGGCTGACTTTGCCCGGATGCGCGCGTGGACTGACGCGCTGGCCACGTGGTGCGCCGGACTTTCCCAATCCTTCATGTACAGCGGGATATCGCGCGTTCACGAACTTCAATTGCTCGGCACTGAGGGCAATTGGGGACAGGTTGAGGCTGAGATGCCCCACGAAGCCGAACGCCTCCGCAACGCTCACGGCTGGATCGCTGCCGACGGCTACTGTGAACTGGGTGAGATCCGTCGGCGCCGGGGCGACGTGGCCGGCGCAGAGTCCGCCTTTGCCCTGGCCCGCGGGCTGGGGCTGGATGCGCAACCAGGCCGTGCCCTGCTACTTGCCGATGCCGGAAAGACAGACGCCGCCATAGAGGCGCTTCGGGCTGCCTTGGCGGACCGCGGAACACTGGGGAGGGCCAGCCTTCTATTGCCCCTGGTGGAACTGCTGGCTCCCCGGGATCCCGGCGCGGCTGCCACCCATTGCCTGGAGCTCGAACAGACCGCTTCTTTCTACGGGACCCCCGGTTTCCTGGCCTGGGCGCACCATGCGCGTGGTGCCGTGCTGATGGAGGAGCGGCGTTGGCCTGAGGCGATCAATGAGCTGGAATCCGCAGCACAGACCTACCGCTCCCAACACATGCGCTACGAACTGGCACGGATCCACGAACGCCTGGCAACTGTCCGGGGTGCCCTGGGTGAAACCGGCCGCGCAGAGGCCGAGCGCGCCACCGCGGCCGCCATCCGGAACCAGCTCGGCGCCAAGCACATTTCCTGGACCCGGCCTGCCCAAGAGCCCGGCGGCCTGACGTCCCGGGAAGTGGAAGTACTGGGCTGCGTCCTGGCTGGTTCCAGCAACCGGCAAATTGCCAAGTCGCTGACTATTTCAGAAAAAACAGCCGGACGTCATTTGGCCAACATCTTCACCAAGATCGGCGTAACTTCCAGGACGGCCGCCGCCGCTTGGGCGCACCAGCACGGGATCTCCGAGCGGCCTGGAGCGTAAGCTGGCGTTCGCTCGGGTCCTGCATGGTTCGACCCACGCCCGCCGAAAAAATGCAGAAAATGCCCGAAGAAGCTCGTAGGGACACGAATCTACCGTGGGGATTGGGACAACAGGCCGGAGCCGCCGGCCCCCTGAAAACCAAGGAAATACCATGGAGACCACCCAGCCCGGGAAGTATGAAACGGCGACGATGCCCGGAATGTCACTTGAAGAAGCGAGGCAGGAAGCCACCGGCAGGCTGATTGACATCCTGAACAGCTCATCCATCGGACTGCTCATTGCCGTGGGCCATCAAACCGGCCTGTTTGAGACCCTTGCCTCGCTGCCCCCTGCGACAAGCCAACTTATAGCGGACGCTGCAGGAGCACATGAGCGTTACGTCCGCGAATGGTTGGGAGGGATGACGACCGCAGGGTTCGTGCACTTCGAACCCAGCGATTCAACGTACTACCTTCGTCCTGAATTTGTTCCGGTTCTCTGCGGGACCGGAACGGAAAACCTGGCCCGTACACTGCAGTATCTCCCCCTGATGGGTGAGGTGGCTCCCAAGATCGTCAAGGCGTTCCGGGACGGCGGTGGAACAAACTACGGTGACTACCCGCAGTTCCACCACATCATGGCCTCCGAAAGCGCTGCAGTGAATGACGCCTCGCTTTTGGACTCGATTCTCCCGTTGACTGGCTGCGAAGGTGCCTTGCAGGCAGGAATCGCCGTGGCGGATATTGGCTGCGGCGAAGGGCATGCAGTAAACCTACTGGCCAGCACTTTTCACCACAGCACTTTCACGGGATACGACTTCTCTGACGAGGCGCTGACTGTGGCGCGGGCCGAAGCGGCAGCATCGAAGCTTCCAAACGTCCAGTTCACGCTCAGGGACGTAACCCGGCTTGAGGCAGAAGGCCAGTACCACCTCGTAACAGCCTTTGACGCCATCCACGACCAAGCCCATCCTGCCCAGGTCTTGCGAAACATCTACAAGGCACTGAAGCCCGGAGGAACCTTCCTCATGGTGGACATCAACGCCTCCAGCAACCTGGAAAAGAACGCCGACCTGCCGTGGGCCTCCTTCCTCTACACCATCTCCACTTTCCATTGCATGGCCGTCTCCCTGGGGCAGGGCGGGGAAGGCTTGGGAACCGTGTGGGGCAAGGAACTGGCAGCGGCGATGATCCGTGAAGCTGGCTTCAGCAGCGTGGAAGTCAAGGAACTCGAGGAAGATCCGTTCAACGTTTACTACGTTGCCAATCGCTAGCAATGTATACATAAACAGACAGTTGAGTCCCTATTGCTGTAAATTGCCGGGTTTATGTATACACTAAAGTCATGCGCGCCAGTGATCGGGCCTACGCGGCTCTCCGTGAAGACATCATTGAGTGGCGCCTGCGGCCGGGAACGGTTCTGGCCGAAGTAGAACAGTCCGAACGGCTGGGTGTCTCCCGGACGCCGGTCCGGGAGGCGTTGGGCCGGCTCACCGCAGAAGGACTGACGACGGCGGCAGGTGGGCGCGGCGTCGTCGTTACCGATATTTCCCTGGACAGCATCGATGAATTGTTCGAGCTGCGCGAAACGCTGGAGGTCAGGGCAGCAGCTCTGGCTGCCCAGCGAGGAGAGCCGGGCGTTTTTGCCGAACTGCAGGCCCAACTCCTGAGGGCGCCGGATCTGCTCAGCGAGAAGGATCCTGCACGTCACGAGTATTACGCGTTGGTTGGCCGTCTGGATGAGGCTATCGACGCGGCGATCTCCAACTCCTACCTGGCCAATGCCATGCGGAGCCTTCGCGTCCACCTGGTCCGGGTGCGCCGGCTGGCCGCCGATGACGCCGCCAGGCTTCACGCCGCGGCTGCCGAGCATGCCGCCATCGCTGAAGCGATCGCCGCAGGCAACCCGCGGCTGGCCGAAGCCGCCACCACACTTCATCTGCACCGAAGCCTTACCCACGTCAAGGCCGCTCACGTGGCCCGCTAGAAACCCTCATTAGAAGGAGCACCATGGTCAAGAACAACCACGTCCGTGTTTACAAGTCCGAAGAGAACCTGCCCCGTGAGGAGCAGTTGGCCCACAAGATCGCTGTGGTCGCCGCCGACCCCGTAGAGGTCACCCCCGAGGTGACGGATATGGTGATCAACCGGATCATCGATAACGCCTCGGTGGCCATCGCGTCGTTGAACCGGGCACCGATCGTCGCAGCACGTGCCCAGGCATTGACGCATGGGCCGTCCGCGAACGGCAAGGGTTCTGCCGTGTTCGGTATCACGGAGCGGGTGTCCCCGGAGTGGGCTGCGTGGGCGAACGGTGTGGCGGTGCGTGAGCTGGATTACCACGACACTTTCCTGGCCGCTGATTACTCCCACCCCGGGGATAACATCCCGCCGATCCTCGCCGTCGCCCAGCACGTGGGCTCCAACGGCAAGGATCTGGTCCGGGCCATCGCTACCGGCTACGAGATCCAGGTGAACCTGGTCAAGGCCATCTGCCTGCACAAGCACAAGATCGACCACGTCGCCCACCTCGGCCCGTCCGCCGCGGCCGGTATCGGCACCCTGCTGGGCCTGGACGTGGAGACGATCTTCCAGTCCGTCGGCCAGGCCCTGCACACCACCACCGCCACCCGGCAGTCCCGCAAGGGCGAAATCTCCACCTGGAAGGCCCACGCCCCCGCTTTTGCCGGGAAGATGGCCGTCGAAGCAGCGGACCGGGCCATGCGTGGACAAACCTCCCCGGTGCCGATCTACGAAGGCGAAGACGGCGTGATCGCCTGGATGCTCGACGGCCCCGACGCCTCCTACGAGGTCCCGCTGCCGCTGCCCGGGGAAGCCAAGCGCGCCATCCTGGACACCTACACCAAGGAACACTCCGCCGAGTACCAGGCCCAGGCCTGGATCGACCTCGCCCGCAAGCTCCACAAGGAACACCCCGAAACCACCGACCCGGCGAACGTGGCCTCGGTGCTGATCAAGACCAGCCACCACACCCACTACGTGATCGGTTCCGGTGCGAACGATCCCCAGAAGTACTCCCCCACCGCGTCGCGGGAAACCCTGGACCATTCCATCCCGTACATCTTCACCGTCGCATTGCAGGACGGTACCTGGCACCACGTGGACTCTTACGCCTCAGAACGTGCCGCCCGACCGGACACCGTGGACCTCTGGCAGAAGGTCACCACCGTGGAGGACCCGGAATGGACCCGCCGGTACCACTCCCTGGACATCGCCGAGAAAGCCTTCGGCGGTTCTGTGGAAATCACCCTCACGGACGGAACAGTGATCACCGACGAAATCGCCGTCGCCGACGCGCACCCGCTCGGTGCCCGGCCGTTCGCCCGCGAGCAATACATCAACAAGTTCCGCACCCTCGCGGCCGGACTCGTGGAGGAAGCCGAGATCGAACGGTTCCTCACCGCCGTCGAACGCGTCACCGAACTCGGCGAAGGCGGACTGGACCAGCTCAACATCACCGCAGCGCCCGGCGTGATCAACCTCAACGCAGCGCCGAAGGGACTGTTCTAGATGCTGTACTCCACCACCACCCCCGAACAGAAAAGACTCAAGCTCCGCGAGCTGCTGAACTCCGGCACCGTGCAGCAGTTCCCGGGGGCGTTCAACCCGCTCTCGGCACGACTGATCGAGGAAAAGGGCTTCGCCGGGGTCTACATCTCCGGCGCGGTCCTGGCCAACGACCTCGGCCTGCCCGACATCGGCCTGACCACCCTCACCGAAGTCGCCACCCGCGCCGGGCAGATCGCCCGCATGACCGACCTGCCCTCCCTCGTGGACGCGGACACCGGCTTCGGTGAACCCATGAACGTGGCCCGCACCATCCAGGAACTCGAAAACGCCGGCCTGGCCGGCTGCCACATCGAGGACCAGTTCAACCCCAAACGCTGCGGCCACCTCGACGGCAAAAACGTCGTGGACATCGACACCGCCACCAAACGCATCCGCGCCGCGGCAGATGCCCGCCGAGACCCGAACTTCCTCATCATGGCCCGCACCGACATCCGCGCCGTCGAAGGAATCCAAGCAGCACAAGACCGTGCCCGCGCTTTGGTCGACGCCGGCGCCGACGCGATCTTCCCCGAAGCCATGGCTGATCTGAGCGAGTTCCAGGCCATCCGCGACGCTGTGGACGTGCCCATCCTGGCCAACATGACGGAATTCGGAAAGTCCGACCTCTTCACCGTGGACCAGCTCCAAGGCGTCGGGGTAAACATGGTCATCTACCCCGTCACCCTCCTCCGCATTGCCATGGGCGCTGCAGAGCGTACGCTGGAATCGATTAAGGCTGCGGGGACCCAAGAGGCACAAGTGGAAAACATGCTCACGCGTGCGCGCCTCTACGAACTCGTGGATTACGAGGCATACAACCAGTTCGATACCGGCGTTTTCAACTTCCAGGTTCCTGGCATCCGCTAGGTCCGGGAATCACCAAGGGGACAGCAGGCATTCCGGCAACCCGGGGCGCTTGCACTATGAACGAAGGAGTTCAGCATGGCTGCTGAAGACATCAAAAAAGGCCTTGCCGGCGTCGTGGTGGACTACACCGCCGTCTCGAAGGTCAATCCGGACACCAACTCGCTGCTATACCGCGGATACCCGGTCCAGGAACTGGCCGCGAAGTGCAGCTTTGAAGAGGTTGCCTACCTGCTATGGAACGGCGAACTGCCCGACGATGCCCAACTGGCTGAATTTGTTGCCCGCGAACGCGCCGGGCGTGCCCTGGACCCGGTGGTCAAGTCAGTTATTGACACGCTGCCCACCACCTCGCACCCCATGGACGTGTGCCGAACGGCTGCTTCCGTGCTGGGAGCCCGGCACGAGCTGGCCGAAGATTCATCCCCCGATGCCAACATGAAGAAGGCTATCGATCTCTGGGCTGCGATGCCTGCCGTGGTCGCCTACGACCAGCGCCGCCGTCGCGGCCAGGACGTTGTTGAGCCCCGGGAGGACCTGGACTACTCGGCCAACTTCCTGTGGATGACATTCGGCGAAGACCCAGTGGACGAGGTTGTGGAGGCCTTCAACGTCTCGATGATCCTCTACGCGGAGCACTCCTTCAACGCCTCCACCTTCACAGCCCGCGTGGTCACCTCCACACTCTCGGACCTGCACTCGGCCGTGACCGCAGCTATCGGCGCCCTCAAAGGCCCGTTGCATGGCGGGGCCAACGAAGCCGTCATGCACACCTTCGACGAGATCGGCATCCGCAGCGAAGAATCCATGGAAGAAGCCGCCGTACGGGCCCGGGCATGGATGGAAGACGCCCTGGCACAGAAAAAGAAAGTCATGGGCTTCGGGCACCGCGTCTACAAACACGGCGACTCCCGCGTGCCCACCATGAAAGCGGCCTTGGACAAGATGATCGCCCACTACGGACGGCCCGAACTCCTGGGACTCTACAACGGACTCGAACAAGCCATGGACGAAGCCAAGGCCATCAAACCCAACCTTGACTACCCCGCCGGACCCACGTACCACCTCATGGGATTCGACACCCAAACGTTCACCCCGTTGTTCGTTGCCAGCCGGATCACCGGCTGGACCGCCCACATCATGGAACAGTTCGCCTCGAACTCCCTCATCCGACCGCTCAGCGAATACAACGGACCGGAAGAGCGGCACGTGCCGTAGCTTCCTGGCACTTGGTAGCGGTGGAAGCATACGACGGCGGGCCGGTCACCGAAAGGCGACCGGCCCGCCGTCGTATGCTTGAAAGCCTGTTTTCTAGTCGGTTCCGACCCAATCAATGGTGTGAACTTCGGCAACGCTCTCGTTATCGGCAGCCAAGTCCACTCGAACTGCGATCCGCTGCCCCGAAATCATGGCGGGCAGCCAATGCTCGGCGTCGGCCCACATGCGTTCCACCGGTAGCTTGGACACCGGGAACCATTCAGGCGCAATCTCGTCGCTCTCGGACGGTTCGCCCACCCAAGCACGCGTCAGGTACACGGTGGTGTACATGTTCCATTCGGGCCTGGCAGGGAACACGAAATCGATGATGCCGGCGGGGATCAGGTCTGCGGCTTCGACCACCACGCTGATTTCCTCCATGACCTCGCGGCACACGGCCTGCAGTGCCGTCTCCCCCGGCTCCACATGCCCACCCACGCCCACCACTTTCCCACGCCCAAAACCGGTCTTCTTGGTACCGAGGAGTACGTGTTCCCCGTCCACGCCGTCACGGAGGAGGAAGCACAGTGTCACATGGGCTGCTGTCATGCTGCCTACCTTAACCCGATCACCTGTACCAGTGGTGCCATTGCCACAGTCCGCCCAATTGCTACAGTGAGCCCATGAACGAAGGTGGGGGCGAAGCGCGTGCCGGGACACAGGCACAAGCACAGGCCGTCAACCATGAGGTGAAGTCCCAGGCCGGCGAAGATGTCGAAACAGCTCCTTTGGCCGAGGCCCCATCACACACCAGGGCCGGGCAGGAGCGCGACGCCTGGCTGCCCCGCTGGGTGGTGGCGCATCCGCTCTACGCCGGCTGGGCCTGGACAGTGGTATGGGCCGGACTCATTGTCCTGGATGAGGTGGTGGATCTGGCTGGATGGACTTGGTATTTGCTGGTCCTGGCAGCTGCCCTGCCAACGCTGCTGTCCACGCTGGCCGTGCTGCACGCCACCCCTCGCAGCCACCTCAAGGCAGTGGACGCCACTGTCCTGGGCCATTTCTTCGTCCGCTTCCTCGCCCTGGTGGTCGCCTTCATGGTGTGGGCTGCCTCCGTGGTGATGAGTGCTTCCATCTCGACCACGGTGCAAACCGTCATCGGCGACTCCGAAAAGGAGGTGACCGCACTCGGCTTCAACCTCATGCTGGCCTCGGTCCCCCTGGTGCTCTCTGTCCTGTGGATGGCGTTCATCGTGCGGTGCGCCTGGTTCCTCCGCCGGCTACGCGGTTGGCGGCAAATACCGTTGA
This sequence comes from Paenarthrobacter aromaticivorans, assembly GCF_019038615.1. Taxonomy (NCBI): domain Bacteria; kingdom Bacillati; phylum Actinomycetota; class Actinomycetes; order Micrococcales; family Micrococcaceae; genus Paenarthrobacter; species Paenarthrobacter aromaticivorans. Next base: position 10,895 of record NZ_JAHOPC010000002.1, on the reverse strand, counting down.
AGACGCGGGTACCCAAAAAGTTCCTTAAGGGACAGCCGCGGTTGAAGCGCGTGGTGGTGGGGCTGGCCCACCCAGGGCTTTTGCTCGTGGCCGGTTTGGGGACGTCACTGCTGGCATTGTTCGTCGATGCCGTGGAGCTGACGTTCAGCGTACTGGAATAGCGGCAACGTCAGCCGAGCGCCCGGGGATGGGCAGCAGCGTAAACTTCCCGCAAGGTATCGGCGGTGACCAAAGTGTAGACCTGGGTGGTGGTAACCGATGCGTGCCCCAACAGCTCCTGGACTACGCGTACGTCCGCCCCGCCTTCCAGAAGATGCGTGGCAAAAGAGTGCCGCAAGGTGTGGGGTGATACATCCTTGGTGATGTTTGCCTTCTCTGCAGCAGCTTTGAGGATTGTCCAGGCACTTTGCCTGCTGATCCTGCCGCCACGGGCGTTCAGGAACAAGGCGGGAGTGCCCTTGCCCTTGGATGCCAGCAGCGGCCTTCCGCGGACCACATAGGCTCCGACGGCGCGTGCACCGTAAGAGCCCAAAGGAACCAACCGCTCCTTGGAACCTTTGCCGAAGAGCCTGACTATTGCAGGTTCGCCGCCGGCGTGCTCCAGGGATACGTCGTCGACGTCCAGCCCTACGGCCTCGCTGATGCGCGCACCGGTGGAGTAGAGAAATTCAAGCAACGCCCGGTCCCTCAGCCCCGTCGCCGAGTCCGAACCCGCAGCTTCTAGGATCCGCGTTACTTCACCAACGCTGATGGCTTTCGGAAGCCGTTTGCCCGGCATCGGCGGGTGGACATCACTGGCGGGATCCGACGTCGTGGTTCCTTCAAGGGCCCAAAACTTATGGAGTCCGCGAACGGCCACAATGGTCCTGGCGGCGGAGCGGACGCCGAGGGGCGCAGCGCCATCGGAGCCGTCGGACAACGCCTGGGCGAAGGCAGTCACATGATGCCGAGTGATGTCTCCGGGCCGTTCCACGCCTTGGCCAGCCAGGAAGTTCGAATATCGGGCAAGGTCACGACGATAGGCAGCCAAGGTGTTGGCTGCCAAGCCGCGTTCCACCCCCACGTGCTGGAGGTAGTCCGTAACTCCGCGATCGATGCGGTTGGCAGTACGGGTGGCGGCCTCGGCCATTCTCAGCGCTGGCTCGGGTGCGCGGGCCACGGCGCGTCAGCGGGCCGCAGGCTGGAAAAGCCATCGGCCTTCGCGGCGGCGGCCGCAAGGATTCCCAGGACCGCGGACGGATTGTGCAGGCGGCCTTCAAGGACGGCTTTCACGGCATCGTCGAGCGGAATCCAGTGGAACTCAATTTCTGACTCTTCGTCCGTGCGGACATGCAGGTCAGCCTCGGGAACAGCGCTCAATCCACGAGCCAGATAAATCCGAACAGCCTCGCTGGACGATCCCGGAGAGTTGAAGAAGTCCACCAGGACATTCCACGTGGCCGCAACAAGATCAGCTTCCTCGGCGAGCTCCCTGGCGGCGCCCGCCACGAACTCCTCGCCCTCAACGTCCAACAAGCCAGCCGGGATTTCCCAGAGGTCCATACCAACGGGGTGCCTGTACTGCTTCAGGAGCAGGATTTCCCCGTCAACGTTCATCGGCAGCACGGCCACCGCCCCCGGGTGGTCGATGTAGTCCCGGACCAGGGTGTCCGTGTCCTCGCTGAGCTGGAAGGAGTCGCTGACCACATCCCAGATACGGCCTTCGTAGACCTTGCTGGTGGACAAAAGACGGCGCGGGCTCGGCATATCCGAAACCTGCCTTGAGGTGCTGGGGGTTTCAGAAATGCCGGGCATCGCGCCGTCCTTCGTTAGTGCTTGCGTTTTACCTGTTACTTGGCAGCTACTGCACGGGCGCCGGTCTTGGTCCCCACGACGCTGCCTTCACGACGCTCCAAAGCTGCCTTCACGAGGCCTGCGAAGAGCGGGTGCGGACGCGTCGGGCGGGAGCTAAGCTCCGGGTGTGCCTGCGTAGCAACGTAGTACGGGTGCACTTCGCGGGGAAGTTCAACGTACTCAACCAGCTTGCCGTCAGGAGAGGTACCCGAGAAGACCAAGCCCTCTGCCGCGATTTGGTCACGGTACTTGTTGTTGACCTCGTAGCGGTGGCGGTGGCGTTCGCTCACTGAAGTGGCACCGTACGTCTCTGCGACAACGGAGCCCTCGTCGAGCTTGGCTTCGTAGAGGCCCAGGCGCATGGTGCCGCCGAGGTCTCCCTTGCCTTCCACAATGTCCAACTGTTCTTCCATGGTGGCGATGACCGGGTATTTGGAGTCCGGCTCAAACTCGCTGGACGAGGCGCCTTCCAAGCCAACCACGTTGCGCGCGTATTCGATCACCATGCACTGCAGGCCCAGGCACAGGCCCAAGACCGGGAGCTTGGATTCACGGGCGAACTTCAGTGCACCCAGCTTGCCTTCAAGGCCACGGATACCGAAGCCGCCCGGTACGCAAATGGCGTCGACGCCGGCGAGGGACTTGGTGGCGCCAGCGAGGGTTTCGCATTCGTCAGAGGGAACCCAGCGGATCTTGACTTTGGCTTCATTCGCGAATCCACCTGCGCGGAGGGCCTCGGTCACCGAAAGGTAGGCATCCGGAAGATCGATGTACTTGCCAACCAGGGCGACTTCGACCTCATGCTTGGGGTTGTGGACAGCTTCGAGCAGCTTGTCCCACTTGCTCCAGTCAACGTCCTTGAACGGCAGGTCCAGCGCACGGACGATGTAGGAGTCCAGGCCCTGGGAGTGCAGCGTCTTGGGGATGTCATAGATGCTGGGTGCGTCAGCAGCGTTGACCACGGCATCGATATCGACATCGCACATGCGGCCGATTTTCTCGCGCATGGCGTCCGGCACTTCGCGGTCCGAACGGATCACGATGGCTTCGGGCTGGATACCGATGGAACGAAGGGCTGCCACGGAGTGCTGCGTAGGCTTGGTCTTCAGTTCCTGGGAAGGACCGATGTACGGAACCAGGGAAACGTGGAGGAAGAAGACATTGTTCCGGCCGATGTCCTGGCGCACCTGGCGGGCCGACTCAAGGAAGGGCTGCGATTCGATGTCACCAACCGTGCCACCGATTTCGGTGATGATGACATCCGGCGGGTTCTTGCCTTCGGCGGGAAGGCGCATGCGGCGCTTAATTTCATCCGTGATGTGCGGGATGACCTGAACGGTGTCTCCAAGGTACTCACCACGGCGTTCCTTCGCGATGACCGTGGAGTAGATCTGGCCCGTTGTGACGTTGGCCGAACCTTCGAGGTTTTCATCGAGGAAGCGCTCGTAGTGTCCGATGTCGAGGTCAGTTTCGGCGCCATCATCAGTCACGAAAACTTCGCCGTGCTGGAAGGGATTCATCGTGCCCGGATCCACGTTCAAATAGGGATCGAGCTTCTGCATAGTTACAGACAAACCGCGTGCCCGCAGCAGGTGGCCGAGGCTGGAAGCCGTCAGACCCTTACCGAGCGAGGACGCCACACCACCGGTGACGAAGATGTGTTTGGTCGTCTTGGACGAGCCCGGGAACCGGGAATTTACACGGGAATTTGATCGCTGCACCACGGAATTCGAGCTTATCATCAATTACGCCTTCCAAGCGTCCGTCCGGATTCCCCAAATGGTCAATGGTTGCCCAAGACCATGCCTGCAATCAAGAGCCGGGCGGGGCCAAGTGCACGGATGTGATAGTGGTCGCAGTCCGGCGCCAGCCGCCTGGCCTGAAATTCCTAGGCCTTCTGGGGAAGCAATTTCGCGTCGTCCAACAATTCCTGCGCGTGCGCCTGGGCAGATTCTGAGTCTTCCTGCCCGGCCAACATACGGGCAAGCTCCTTCACGCGCTCGTCGTCGTCCAGCAGTTGCACATCGCTGGAGGTGAATCCGGTGGACGTTTTTCCGTCGGCGCCCCGAACTGAGGTTTTGGTAACCCGGATGTGCTGGTCAGCGAAGGCAGCAACCTGTGGCAGGTGCGTCACAACGAGGACCTGGACGTGGCGGGCCAACATGGCCAGCCGGCGCCCGATCTCGACGGCAGCCCGTCCGCCGACTCCGGCGTCCACCTCGTCAAAGACGAATGTCGGCACAGGATCCACCGCAGCGAGGACTACCTCGATGGCAAGCATCACCCTTGAGAGTTCACCGCCGGAGGCTCCCTTGCCCAGTGGGCGCGCCGGAGCGCCGGAGTGTGGCTGAAGGAGGAAGGCGATCTCGTCCGTTCCCCAGGGGCCAAGCGATCCGCTGTCCTCGATTTGGATGATCAACGTGGCATCCGCCATGGCCAATGCCTTCAACTCCGCACTCACGCGGGCGGAGAGGTCCTTGGCCGCCTTGAGCCGGGCCTTGCTGATCGCTGCGGCTTGCTTGCGCAGGGTAGCTTCGGCCGAAGCTACTTCGGCATCCAAGGACTCGATGCGGCTTGAATCGTCCTGCAGCTCGTCCAAACGCACACGGGCCGTGGCCGCCCACTCCAGCACTTCATCGATGCTGGGGGCGTACTTGCGGATCAGTTTGGCCAAGGCCGCGCGGCGTGCCTCGATTTCAGAGAGCCGCTCCGGGCCTTCGGTGTCCAATGCGGCTTGGTAGCTGGACAAGTCAGCGGCGATATCGTTCAGCAGGAAGCCAACTTCGGCAAGGCGTGCGGCAGCGGCCCCCAACGCCTCATCATGTTCTGCAACATGCTCCAGCGTCCGCTTGGCGGCATCCACCATCGATGTGGCATCACCGGCATCCCCGAATTCCTCCGCGATGAGCGACTCATGTGCAGCCGCGGCCGCCAGCCGGAGTTCCTCAACATTTGCAAGCTTCACGGCTTCAGCTTTGAGGGTCTCATCCTCACCAGGCTGGGGATCCACGTCATCGATCTCTTTGAGCGCCGCGTCCAGCGACTCCGCCTCACGAAGCCGTTCCCGCGCTTCGCTGCGAAGGGTCTCCAACTCCGCCTGGATGGACTTCCAGTGGTTGTACAGGCCCTGGTACTCCTCCAGGCACTTGGCCAGTGGTGCACCAGCGAAGCGATCCAGGGCGTGTCGCTGTGCGGTAGCGCTTTTCAGCCGGATCTGATCCGACTGGCCATGCACCACTACCAGGCTCTCGCCAAGTTCGGCCAGAACCCCCACCGGTGCCGCCCGTCCCCCAACGTAAGCCCGGCTGCGGCCATCGGCACCAACGGTGCGGGCCAGCAGGAGTTCAGCGACGCCGTCGAACTCCTCCGCCTCACCGCCGGCCTCCTTGGCCCGCTCCACCGCGCTGTGGCCAGGATCAAGCTTCAGGACCGCCTCCGCGGAGGCAGATTTAGCGCCGCTCCGGACAGCGCCCGCATCCGAACGGGCACCCAGGAGAAGCCCGACGGCGGTCACCACCATGGTCTTGCCAGCACCGGTTTCACCGGTAACGACGCTGAGGCCGGGACCTAGCGGGAGGGCGGCATCAGTAATGACACCGAGGTCACGGATTCGGAGTTCTTCAAGCATGCTTCACTTCGCATTCGTGGGGTCGGATGGCTCACCGTGCCCCGGGTTCAGGGATGTTTCAGCGTTGCCGGGGCCGCTGGTGTCCGCGGGACCGCCCGCCTCCCGGGGAGTGGGCAAAGGAGCCGGTGAAAGGGTTCGGATCACGGGGATGGGGCCGGTGTGGACTTCCCCTGACCGGGGAGCCGGACCCCGCCAGCCGTGGATGGGGAGCTGGAACTTGCGCACAAGCCGTGCTGAGAAAGGAGTCCTGTGCGTCCGTGCCAGGCGTACAGGCGTGGCTGAGCGGGTCACCTCGACACGTGCTCCCGGAGGCAAGTCGACGGAACGCCTGCCATCACACCAAAGGACTCCTAAGGCATCGGTCCGGTTCATGATTTCCACGGCCAGCTTCGATCGCGGAGACACCACCAAAGGTTTCGCAAAAAGGGCATGGGCGCTGATCGGCACGATGACGAGCGCTTCCACTTCAGGCCACACCACCGGCCCACCAGACGAAAACGCGTACGCCGTTGATCCCGTTGGCGTCGCAAGGACCACGCCATCACAGCCGAACGACGTCAGCGGGCGTTCATCCACCTCGGTAACGACTTCAAGCATCCGTTCCCGGTTGGCTTTCTCGATAGCGGCCTCGTTCAACGCCCAGGTATGCCAGATCTTCTGGCCCTTGATCCACACCTGGACATCGATGGTCATGCGCTCTTCAACGGTGTACTGGCGGCTCGCGATCCACTCGACCGTTTGGGCCAGGTCAGCACGTTCGCTCTCTGCAAGGAAGCCCACGTGGCCCAGGTTGACGCCCAGCAAGGGAACGTCCACCTCCCGGACCAGTTCCGCCGCGCGCAGGATGGTTCCATCGCCACCCAGAACCATCACCAATTCCACGTCTTCCAAACTCACGTCGTCATGGAGGATCTCAATGGGGGTATCAACGGCACCAAAGAAACGCTCGACATCTGCCAATTCTGACTTCTGGAGGACCGGCACCAGGCCCGACGAGTGCAGCTGCGTACAGGCATCCCACGCCGCCCGGAGCGATTCCTCCCGCCCTGTGTGGGCAAGGACAAGTACATGCCTGCTCATCGGGTTCTGCTTTCTAGTCGTTTGGCCAGAGGTTCTGTATCAACGCAGCAACGTCCTCGTCCCGCTCTTCGATCTTAGGCAACACAGCGGACATCCTGCGCTTCATCCACAGGAAGTACTCAACATTTCCGTCCTGGCCCGGGAGTGGACTTGCCGCCAGGCCAAGAAGTTCCAGCCCGGCATCAACTGCAGCGCGGGCCACTTGGGCAACCGCCCGGCGTCGTTCATTCTCGGAAGATACGACGCCCGTGCGACTTAGCCGTTCCTTGCCGACTTCAAACTGCGGCTTGACCATCAGGACAAGGTCTCCGCCAGGTTCCGTGCAGGCAGCAAGCGGGCCCAGAACCAACGTCAGGGAAATGAAGGACAGATCGGCAACGGTCAGGGCCACGGTGCCGCCGATCTGGTCCGGCGTCATGTACCTGACGTTAAGCCCCTCATGGACCACCACCCGGGGATCATTACGAAGGAGCGGCACCAGCTGGTCATGCCCGACGTCGACCGCAACTACTTGCGCGGCTCCTTGCCGGAGCAGCACATCAGTGAAGCCGCCAGTGGAGGCTCCGGCGTCCAGGCACCGGCGGCCGGATACGGCGACCACGGGAAACGCTGCCAGCGCGCCAGCCAGCTTGTGCCCGGCGCGGCTCACGTAGATGTCCTCAAGGTGGGATTGGACGTCCAGGTCTGTACCGGCGTCCACTTGCTGGGCCGCTTTGGCGAAGACAACCCCGCCTGAACTCACCTTGCCGTCGCTAATGAGCTTGGCAGCATGCGTCCGGGACCTCGCCAGCCCACGCGCGACGAGTTCCTGATCAAGTCTTGCCATTCGCTAATTTTCGCCTTCCGGGCGGGTGGCAGTGGTATCCCGGTTGGCAGCGGGCGGCAGGCCAGGCTCGGCATCCAGAGCCTCCAGGAGGGAATCATGAATTGCTGCGTACAACCCGGCATGATCGGCCACCGGAGCGCCATGAACGGCCTCCAGCAAGCTGAGGGCACGGTCCACCGGGGCATCGCCGGTGGAATCCAGAGCCTCCGGCCAGTGCGCAGCGGTCCGTTCAGCCTCAGCTTCCGTGACATTGTTGGGCTCAGTCATCGCACCAGTCTAATGAGTTCGCCATTCCAGCTCCGGCGCTTGGGCCACAGCGGTGTCCGGGACCGCAGCCCACCACGCGGCACACGCCGCCCGCCACGCGTCGAGGTCATCCTTGTGCCCCGTGAGCGTGACCTTGCCGTCCTCGGCAATTGCTGATGCTGCACCGCAACGGAAGGTGCCGGCGTCGCTGACGATTTCCGGGTAAGGATTGTAAAGATCACCCAGATCGGCCAACAGGTAATCGGGACGCTCTTCCGTCCGTGCTGCCAGAATCGTTAGCGCGGTATCGACGCCGGTGAGTACCGCCGCCGTCGCAAAACCCGCCCGATTGCCGCCCAGGATGTCCGTGTCCAAACGGTCCCCCACCACCAAAGGGCGAGCGGAGTTCAGCCGCTTGGCAGCAGCGTGGAACAACGGTGCTTCGGGTTTCCCGGCCACCAACGGCGTCTTGCCCGTTGCGGCCGCAACTGCGGCGACGAGAGTACCGTTGCCAGGAGCCATACCGCGTGCCTGCGGGATGGACATATCCGTGTTGGTCGCGAACCATTGGGCGCCACCGGCAACAACATAGGAGGCCTCAGCGAGGTCCTTCCAGCCGATCTCCGGGTTGAAGCCCTGCACAACAGCCACCGGCGACTCCGCTGCACTGTGCACGGGCTTGAGGCCCACGAGTTCGATCTCGTGGGCCAACGCCGCACTGCCAGTGATAAGCACGTGAGCCCCCGCAGGCAGCATGGAAGCAAGCAACTCCCCCGCAGCCTGCGACGAGCTGACCACCTGGTGATCCTCCGCGGGCGCACCAAGTTCCCGCAAATGTGCGGCAACCTGGGCGGGAGTACGCGAGGCATTGTTCGTCACGTAACCCAACCCGACGCCTACTGTCTCCAGTCGCTGCAGCGACTCCACAGCCCCGGGAATGGCATGGGGACCTGCATAAACCACACCATCAAGATCGGAAAGTACAGCGTCAAAGGAGGAAATGAGTGAATCAGCCATGCTGGGAGTCAGTGCCCTGTTCCTCGGCGGGTTCCGCGTGGGAAACGGATTCGTCCGGCTCTTCCTCTGTTTCTTCTGCTTCGGCTTCGTCAGCCTCTTCTGCTGAATCGATGTCCGATTCGGCGTCGTCAGACTCGAAGTAATCCGACTCGACATCATCAATGTCAACGTCGTGTTCGGCATCTGCGGCAGCAGCCTCAGCGATCACCGATTCGCTTTCGGACCTAACGACGTCGGAATCCTCGCCGCGCTTCTCGAAACGCGGCTTGCGCGCAGCTGCTGCTTCTTCCTGCTCGTCCCAGCCGAGGTCAAGAATTTCCGGCTCGGCGAAGTCGCCAACACCCAAGGCATTCTCGGCAACCACTGCCTGACGAGCCCACTTTTCGGCTTCCTCAGTGCGACCCACAGCCGTCAATGCTTCCGCATACGCACGGAACAGGCGGGGGCTGTAGGAGAACGCACGGTTAATGTCCAGCTGCGGGATCTCAAGTTCGGCAACGGCAGCATCAAGCTGGTTGAGGTCCGCACGGGCGCCCGAAGCCACAATCGCCAGTTCTACCTTGCCCGGAGCATCCAGGTCCTGCGCTTCGGGAGAGCGGACCATGTCCAGTGCACGGTCCGGGCGGCCAAGGCCACGCTCGCAGTCCGCCATCACGGGCAGGTGAACGTTGGACCCGCTGATGCGGCGGTACGTACGGAATTCGCGGAGCGCTTCGCCATAGTGACCGGCAGCGTACGCCGTCAAACCAACAGCTTCCCGAACAGCCGAGAGCCGGCCACCCCTGCGGCTGGCAGCCAAGGCGTGCTGGAAGGCCAACTCGGGCTCGATGTCGATCAAGCGACCAGCCATGACCAGGTGCTTGGCAACCCAGCCTGCGCTCTGCTCTTCGAGGGTCTTGATCTGATGCCCGGTGGCGCGGTCAAGTTCCTTACCCGTGACATCCTCATCGATCTCGGGAGAACGCTCGCGGTCAGGACGGTTGGCGCTGCGAATGTCCTTCGCGTTGGGAACCCGGGCCGGACGCTCTCCCCAGGAGCTCGCGCGGTCACTGTTGAAGGGACGACGCTCGCCCCCACGCTCGGGACGGTCACCGAACGGCTTACGCTCGCCACGGTCACTGTTGTAGGGACGACGCTCATCACCATCACGACGCGGGCCATCAAAGTTCCGGGGGCCACGCTCAGGGCGGCTGCCGAAGGGCTTACGGTCACGATCGCCACCGAAGGAACGACGCTCGCCTCCACGCTCGGGACGGTCACCGAACGGCTTACGCTCGCCACGGTCATTGTTGTAGGGACGACGCTCACCATCACGGGCCGGACGGTCACCGAAGGGCTTACGCTCACCACGGTCATTGTTGAACGGACGACGCTCACCGTCACGGGCCGGACGGTCACCACGGTCACCAAAGGGCTTACGATCACCACCGAAGGGACGACGCTCACCATCACGGGCCGGACGATCTCCGAAGGGCTTACGCTCTCCACGGTCATTGTTGAACGGACGACGCTCACCGTCACGGGCCGGACGGTCACCACGGTCACCAAAGGGCTTACGATCACGATCGCCACCGAAGGGACGACGCTCACCATCGCGGGGCGGACGATCTCCGAAGGGCTTACGCTCACCACGATCATTGCTGAACGGACGACGCTCACCATCACGGGCCGGACGGTCACCACGGTCACCAAAGGGCTTACGCTCACGATCGCCGCTGAAGGAACGACCCTGCTCGTTGCCGTCGCGATTCCCCCTGGAACGGAATCCGCGGGGATCTCCACCGGAGTTGTTGTTGGGGCGGAAAGAACCGCGGTCACCGCGATTCCCGCCAAAGTTTCCGCGGTTGCCGTCGCGATTGCCGCCGTTGTGCTCAGCCATGGTGGATTCCTCCTGTTGCGAGCCGACCACTGGCGCGTGCGTAGTCGCTCATAACCCTTATTTCGTTGTCACGCCGTCTGCAGCACGGGGCTGCCGACTCGTATGTCTTATGCAATTCTAGGCGACAGCGCCTCAGGCGCCGAACATCAGGGCAGCTCCACGGGCGTCCCGTGGCCAGTCTCACAGCGTTGTTGGCGCTGTATCTTCTGGTGGTTAAAGTGGGGAAGCCCCGACCGTGGTGGTCGGGGCTTCCCGTTAATTGTTGTCCGGCGGTGTCCTACTCTCCCACACCCTCCCGGGTGCAGTACCATCGGCGCTGTGGGTCTTAGCTTCCGGGTTCGGAATGGGACCGGGCGTTTCCCCCACGCTATGACCGCCGTAACCTT
>NZ_JAHOPC010000019.1:0-71307 GCF_019038615.1 Paenarthrobacter aromaticivorans | reverse complement strand
GAGCCCCAGCAAGACAGCTGTGAAGGTCCCGTGACCACGGCCAGTCGCCGCCAACGACCCATACAAATCAACCCGCAAACCAGCGACCGACCCCAGCACCCCGGACTCACGCAACTCAGCAGCGAACACCGCCGCAGCCCGCATCGGCCCCACAGTATGAGAACTCGACGGGCCAATACCCACAGAGAACAGATCGAAAACACCAACAGCCATAGCCGTGATCCCTAACAAAGCTTGAAAACGGTCCACCAGATGGTCCTGGCGGATGGCCTCCCCCGCTCGTGGCGGAAAGCGACCGAACAACGACGCCGGGCGGCCCCTTTTGGCGGCAACCCGGCGTCGCAAATTATTTAGTTCCTACAATCCCACGCTACGCCCATCGCGTTCCATTTCGGGGCTCAGCTGCCAAACATGCCGCGCGCACGGCATTCTCTGCAGCAAGCCAACGAATCGGAGGAAGCAAGCACGCACGGAGGACGTCGGCCCCCACGGGCCACACAGGTCTTAGCCCAGGTCTCCGCCGTTCTTGGAGGCGTACTCCTCGGCCGAAAGCAGAGGGCCCTCAGACTCAGCGGCGACCTTGAACAGCCAACCAGCGCCATAAGGATCGTTGTTGATCAGTGCCGGATCGCCCACAACGGCGTCGTTGATCTCGGTGACCTCACCAGTGACGGGCGAGTACAGGTCAGAAACACTCTTCGTGGACTCAACCTCGCCACATGTCTCGCCCGCAGTGACGGCGGAGCCAACCTCAGGGAGGTCAACGTACACAATGTCACCCAGCGCGTCGGTGGCAACCTCGGAAATCCCGACGGACACCAGGTTCCCCTCCCCGCGGGAAACCCACTCGTGCTCGTCGGAGTACTGAAGTTCAGGCGCTACTTTGGGCATTCTGTTTCCTAACTATGGTTGGTCAAAAGCTGTGGCTGGGTTGGGTGGTGGGGCACCGAATTCCTCCGCGTGCTGCTCCTTCGTCGCTTTGACGCACGCTTCCGGAATCCGCTGCCCCACCACGCGGCCCTCGCGGGGCCAGCCTCCGGCAGCATGCGTCTAAGGGAGCATCGCATCCGCTCAGCGGGTGCATCTGCGACCGAGCATGCAGAGGAGGCGGGACTCGCCGGGCAAAAGGCGACTAACTAGCGAACTCGCTTGTAGAACGGCAATGCGACAACTTCGAACGGCTCACTCTTGCCGCGCAAATCGATGTCCAGTGGCGTACCAATCTCGGAGAATTCGACGTCGACGTACGCCAACGCTACCGGGTAACCCAGCGTGGGGCTGGGCTGGCCGGAGGTGACTTCGCCTACCACTGCCCCATCTTTGAGGACCGGGTAGTGAGAGCGTCCAGCGCGGCGGCCCAGGCCCTTGAGCCCCACGAGCTTGCGTCCGCTGGTAGAGCCGGCGCCGTCAGCTTTGAGGGCAGCGAGTGCCTCCTTGCCAACGAAGTCGCCTTCCTTGGACAGCGCGACCACGGGACCGAGCCCTGCCGCGAACGGGTTTCCTTCGCGGGACAGCTCGTTGCCATAGAGGGGCATTCCGGCTTCCAGGCGCAGGGAGTCACGGGAAGCCAGTCCTGCCGGAACCAACTCGCCCTCTTCAGCTACCCCGGCGATGGCCTGCCACAGTGCCGCAGCGGACTCGTTGGCGACGAAGATTTCGAAGCCGTCTTCGCCGGTGTATCCGGTGCGTGCCAGAAGCAGTTCCTGGGTGCCGCCGTCGAACGTGAACGGAACTTCAACCGCCGCGTAGTACTTGAGGTCGGTGACCAGGCCGTGCTGCTCCGCAGGGACGAGGCGCAGAAGGATCGCTTCGGCAAGCGGCCCCTGAACTGCAATCAGCGAGGTCTCCGCGGAAGCGTCCTCAACAACCACGTCAAAACCGGCCGCATGTTCCAGCAAGGCTGCGGCGACAACCACAGCGTTACCTGCGTTGGGCACAACGAGGAACTTCTCCGCACCACGACGGTAAACAATCAGGTCGTCGATGATGCCGCCGTCTTCCTGACAGATCAGCGAGTATTTTGCCTTGCCCTCGGCCATAGCGGAAATCTTGCCGACGAGCGCATAGTCCAGGAACGCTGCCGCGTCCGGCCCGGTAACCCAGACTTCGCCCATGTGGGAGAGGTCGAACAAGCCGGCGGACTTGCGGACGGCGTGGTGCTCGGCCAACTCGGAGGAGTACTTGAGCGGCATCTGCCAGCCACCAAAGTCGGTGAAGGACGCGCCGAGTTTCTTGTGCTCTTCGTAAAGGGCTGTGTAGTTCTCAGTCATACTGCGTACCTTCTAGTTCTCGAAGTCTTCGATCGGTGGGCAGGAGCAGACCAGATTGCGGTCCCCTGCAGCTCCATCGATACGTCCGACCGGCGGGAAGTACTTGTCCTGCTTGAGGTGGTGGACGGGGAACGCTGCCTGCTCACGCGGGTATGCGCGGTCCCAGTCAGAAGTTACGACGGCGGCAGCCGTGTGGGGTGCCTTGCGCAGCGGCGAGTTCTCAACAGTGAAATCGCCAGTGGCGACCTGCTCGATTTCGGCACGGATGGTGATCATGGCCTCGATGAAGCGGTCGATCTCCACGAGGTCCTCGGACTCCGTCGGTTCCACCATGAGGGTTCCGGCAACGGGGAACGCCAGCGTGGGAGCGTGGAAGCCGAAGTCGATGAGTCGCTTGGCAACGTCCTCGGCCGTGACGCCGGTCTTGGCCGTCAGTTCACGGAGGTCCAGGATGCATTCGTGAGCCACGAGTCCGCCCTCGCCGGTGTAGAGCACGGGGAAGTGCTCGTTGAGCCGGGAAGCAATGTAGTTCGCAGCCAGCAGCGCTGACTTGGTGGCTTCGGTGAGCCCCTGGCCGCCCATGAGCTTCACGTAAGCCCAGGAAATCGGGAGTACGCCAGCCGAACCGAAACGGGAGGCCGAAATCGGGACGTCCTTGCCTTCGGTCCAGGAAGCAGCGTCACCAGGCATGAAGGGCGCCAGGTGCGCCTTCGCAGCAACAGGACCAACACCGGGTCCGCCACCACCGTGCGGGATGCAGAACGTCTTGTGCAGGTTCAGGTGGGAGACATCCCCGCCGAACTTGCCCGGCTGTGCGAGCCCAACGAGCGCATTGAGGTTTGCACCGTCAATGTAGACCTGTCCGCCGGCTTCGTGGATAGCGTCGCAGACTTCCCGGACATCGGCGTCGTAAACACCGTGCGTGGACGGGTAGGTGATCATGATGGCCGAGAGGGCGTCCCGGTTGGCCTCGATTTTGGCCGCCAGATCGGCGTGATCGATGGTGCCATCAGCGGCCGTAGCCACCACGACAACCTTCATGCCGGCCAACACAGCCGAGGCTGCGTTGGTGCCGTGCGCAGAAGCAGGAATCAGGCAGACGTTGCGCTGGTCATCGCCATTGGAGAGGTGGTAGCCGCGGATCGCGAGGAGTCCGGCGAGCTCACCCTGGGAGCCGGCGTTCGGCTGGATGGAGACTTGGTCGTAACCAGTGATTTCGGTCAGCTGGGACTCAAGATCCTTGATCAGTTCACGCCAGCCCTCGGTCTGGGAATCCGGAGCGAAGGGGTGGATGGAGGCGAACTCCGGCCAAGAGATGGCTTCCATCTCGGCCGTGGCGTTCAGCTTCATGGTGCAGGAACCCAGCGGAATCATGGTGCGGTCCAAGGCCAAGTCACGGTCCGAGAGTTTGCGGATGTAGCGCAGGAGCTGGGTTTCGGAGCGGTGCGTGTTGAATACCGGGTGCTGCATGAAGTCGCTCGAACGCTCAACGGAGGCCTCCAGTGCGAAGCCCTCCACGGCTTCGGTGACCGAAGCGCCGAAGACATCCAGGACGCCGCGAACAATCTCCGGTGTGGTGGTCTCGTCAACAGAAATGCCCACGAGATCAGCGTCAATGCCGCGCAGGTTGATGCCCTTGGCCTCGGCAGCAGCTACGATTTCGGCAGCCTTGCCAGGAACGCGGACCGTAATGGTGTCAAAGAAGGATGTGTGGAGGACCTCGACGCCGGCAGCCTTCAGTGACGCCGCAAGGGTGCGGGCGTGACCGTGGGCCGTTTCTGCGATTGCCTTCAGGCCTTCGGGGCCGTGGTAGACGGCGTACATGGATGCGACGATGGCCAGCAACGCCTGCGCGGTACAAATGTTGGACGTGGCCTTCTCGCGGCGGATGTGCTGCTCGCGGGTCTGCAGCGCCAAGCGGTAGGCAGGGACACCGGCGTCGTCCTTGGAAACGCCCACCAGACGGCCCGGCATGGAACGCTCGAGACCCTTCTGGACGGCCATGTACGCGGCGTGCGGGCCACCGAAGAACAGCGGAACGCCGAGGCGCTGGGCAGAACCGACGGCGATGTCAGCACCTTGCTCGCCCGGAGGGGTGATGAGCGTCAGGGAGAGCAGGTCTGCTGCGACCGTGACCAGTGCGCCGCGTTCCTTGGCCGCTGCGATGACGCCAGAGTGATCGAACACGCGGCCCGAAACACCGGGCTGCTGCAGGACGATGCCGTTGATGACGCCCTCAGGGAGGCCCAGCGAAAGGTCAGCGACCTCAACCTCGAAGCCGAGCGCCTCAGCGCGGCCCTTCACGATGGCGATGGTCTGGGGGAGGCAGTCGGCGTCCAGGACGGTCTTCCCGTCGTGGGCTTCCTTGTTCTTGTTGGCCCGGCGCATCATGAGGACGGCCTCGGCCACGGCCGTAGCTTCGTCCAGCAGGGAGGCGTTGGCAATCGGCAGGCCCACGAGGTCCTGGACCATGGTCTGGAAGTTCAGCAGAGCTTCCAGACGGCCCTGCGAGATTTCCGGCTGGTAAGGCGTGTACGCCGTGTACCAGGCCGGGGATTCGAGGATGTTCCTGCGGATAACCGGCGGCGTGACGGTGTCGTAATAGCCCTGGCCGATCATCTGGACGGCAGTCTTGTTCTTGGACGCAAGCTTGCGCAGCTCGGCCAGCACCTCAACTTCGCTGAGCGCGTTTTCAAGGGTAAGGGCAACGTCCTGGCGGATGTCTTTGGGAACGGCCGTATCAACCAGCGAATCAACGGTGTCGTAGCCGACCGTCTTGAGCATGGTGTCAATGTCGGCCTGGCGGCGGGCGCCAATATGCCGATCGACGAAGGTGGTGGAGGCTGAACTAACCGTCACGAAGGAACTCCATTACTTGGGCGGCGTTTGGGTACGCCACAGCGGCTCGGGTTCCTCCCCGCTCTGTATTGGACCTGAGAGTTTCCGCGTGTTGCTTATACAACGATCGCTTGCACCTTCGGTGAGCACAGCATTTCATCCGCGCCAACGGGCGCGGCAAAAGGCCTGCTACTTTCCAGAGTTGCCTCGCCGCGGCGGTGCGTGGGCCTGAGAGATTCCTGGGGAGGGTTTGCTCCTACGGCGCCCGCATCACTTGCTTGCAGGACTCTCCCGCCGCAGATCAAAGGCATATTCACTTGTTTGCGTGCCCCTGTAAAGACGCACCACAAGGCTCAATTGTCCTACGTCGAAGGCGTCGCCGCAAATGGGTGGCCCGCTACTTGCGGAGCCGGTCCAAGACTCCCAACAGGATCTCGACGTCGGCCTCCCGCCCGGCGTTACCGCCCTCCTGTCCGCCTTCGAACATGGCATTGAAATACAGGCCGTCACCCATATAGCTGACCGCCTTGGCAACCTCCGGACCCACATCCTCGGCCAGAACGTCCTGCCACTGTTGTTGAATGCCGGCAAACCTGCGACGCGTCTCCTCATGGGCGACTTCTGCCAGACGTGTGGCCGCCACGAACGCCCGGTCCATTGGGGTCCCGGCCCACAGGGAGGTCCGAATGAAGTAGGCAGCGCTGCCATCGGGCGCAGTCTTCATTTTTTCGATGTCTTCCTGGGCCAAACGATCCAAGCGCTCCAGCAGGGCGCCGATCAGCGATTCCTTATTGGGAAAGTGATAGAGCAGCCCACCCTTGGACACCCCTGCTCGCTTGGCAACGGCGTCGAGTGTGGCAGCACGCTCCCCCACCTCAATAAGTAGGGCTTCGAAGGCATCCAAGACTGAATCCCTGGCAACTGGTTTTCGTGGCATGTGTCCATCATTCCCTAAAGGCTTACGGTGATTCTATTTGAAACTATACCGTCTGGACGGTACAGTAAATGACATGTTCACTCCGTCCTCAACCCAAGCACCCCGCTCCGCTTACCCCGTCACGGGCAAGGCAGCACCGTGGCGCGACTGGACGGCACTGGCACTCCTGATGTTTCCGGTGCTGCTGGTTGCCGTCGACAACACCGCCCTCACGTTCGCCCTGCCTGAAATTGCCCGCTCCTTGGATGTGGGTGGCGTGCAGCTCCTGTGGATCATTGACGCGTACCCCCTCGTGTTGGCGGCGCTGCTGGTTTCCATGGGCAACCTTGGGGACAGGATCGGACGACTGCGGCTGCTCCTGATCGGCAGCACAGGCTTCGCTGCGGTTTCGGCTGCTACGGCGTTCGCGCCCTCCGCGGAATGGCTGATTGCCGGCCGCGCTGCACTTGGCGTGTTCGGCGCCATGCTGATGCCTTCAACCCTGTCCTTAATCCGGAACATCTTTGCTGATCCGAACCGCCGGCGGCTCGCGATCGCCGTCTGGGCCGCCGCTTTCTCCGGTGGTGCCGCCCTTGGTCCGATCTTTGGTGGTTGGCTGGTGGAACACTTCTGGTGGGGTGCCGTCTTCCTGGTGGCGACCTTCCTCCTCCTTCCCCTCCTCGCCTTCGGCAGGGTCCTCATTCCCGAATCCAAGGACGCAAACCCTGGCCGTGTAGACGTGCCCAGCATCGCGTTGTCCGTGATCGCGATGGCTCCCTTCGTGTACGGGATCAAGGAATTCGCCATCCACGGATTCGGGGCGTCGGCAGCGGCCTTCATGGTCTTCGGCCTGGTGATGGGCATTCTGTTTGTCCGTCGCCAGCGGCAACTCGAGAACCCGATGCTGGATGTCCGCCTGTTCAGCAACAAGGTGTTCAGCACTGCGATCGTTGCCAACGTCCTGTCCTTGTTTTCCATGACGGGCTTCATCTACTTCTTTGCCCAGCACCTACAGCTGGTAGAAGGCCAGTCCCCCATGGAAGCGGGCATCGCAATGATTCCGGCGCTCCTGGCAACGGTCGTCGCCGGCCTGGTGGTGGTCCCGCTGGTAAAGCGCATCCGGCCAGGATTCGTGGTGGCCGGCGGACTTACCCTCAGCGCTGCGGGCTACTTGGTGGTAGCTGCGGGTGATCACAGCAGCGGACCTGTGTTCCTCTTGTCAGCTTTGACGATTCTGGCCGTCGGCGTGGGTGCAGCGGAGACCATCTCCAACGACCTCATCCTTGGCTCGGTGCCGGCCGACAAATCCGGAGCGGCGTCCGCAATTTCCGAGACTGGCTACGAGCTGGGTTCGCTCCTGGGAACGGCCGTGCTGGGCTCTATCCTCACCGCGTCCTACCAGCACAACCTCGTCATCCCGGAGGGCTTGTCCGCGCAGGCGGCCGGGAAATCGGGAGAAACGCTGGCCGGCGCAGTGGACGCCGCTGCGGCCCTACCCGCTCCGCTGTCGGATGCCCTGACAACCGCCGCCCGGGTAGCCTTCGAATCCGGCGTCCACATCACTGCGGCGATTGGGCTGGTACTGATGGCTTGCGCGGCAGTGCTCGCCGCCGTCGTGCTCCGCCGGGTTCCCAAGGCGCACTAAAAGGTGTGCCGCGTCTTCGGAAATCAATGCGCGTCAGTAGGTGCAGCCTTGCCATCTACGGCGGCCACCAGCTGGTCAATCCGGTCCAGGGCATCGCTGAGCCGGCCAACCGTAGCCCACAATTCAGGGTGCTTTTCCTTGATTTCATCAAGGGTCGCCCCTGCGGACCTGAGCGATCCGAGATCAAAGCTCACGTTGGTTCGGGCTCCGGCGATGGCCGCCCTGAGGGCTCCAAACCCGACCACTACGTCGGCAATGAGCGCTGGATTCCCGTTGGCGGCCAGCCACCCCAGGTCCTCAATGGCTTCTATGGCATGGTCCCCGAGCACAGCGGACGCCTTGGCAGCACCGACGGATGCACGGTGGATTGCTTCCTCCCGCTCCGGGCCAGGATCAAGCCTGAAGGCCGCACCGAAAGCCTTTGATGCCGTTGCGTCGTCGTCAGCCAGCTTCAGGGCGGTTTCGCGGAGGGAGCGGGCCCGGGCGTGCAGATCGGCCAACTGCTGCCCGGGCGCCTCCGTATAGCCAGCAACCATGGACGCCAAGGATGCGGCAATGGCCAGCATTACGCCGGTTCCTGCGCCTCCACCAGGTGATCCGCTGGACTCTGCGAGAGCCTTGGTCCAATCCTCAACTGTTGAGCCTTGGGTCGTGATCTCTTGTGAAGATTCCATGCAACCAAGTTTGCCTGAAGCGCACAGGTGTGGGTCGGCGTCGTTGTCTGATCACGTGGATACACTGGCCAGACCCTGCGGCGTCGACCTGTTAAGGAAAATTCCCCATGAGCATTGACCTTGAAGCCCTCTACCGTGACCTCCATTCGAACCCGGAGCTTTCCTTCCAAGAGGTCAGAACAGCCGGGATCATCAGCGGACACCTTGAGGACTTGGGGCTTCTGGTCCACCGCTGGGTGGGGAAAACAGGGGTTGTGGGAGTCCTGGACAATGGCCCCGGACCCGTGGTGATGCTTCGTGCCGACATGGACGCGTTGCCCGTCCAAGAGGCCACCGGGTTGGACTACGCAAGTACGGCAGTCGGCGTCGATCATGAAGGCCGTGAGGTGCCGATCATGCATGCGTGCGGGCACGACGTACATGTCAGCTGCCTCCTCGGAGCCGTGGAAGCGTTGGCCGCAAAGCGGCAGGACTGGCAGGGCACCCTGATCGCAGTCTTCCAGCCAGCCGAAGAATGGGGTGGCGGTGCCCAGGCCATGGTGGCGGATGGGCTCTTTGACCTGGTCCCCAAGCCGGACGTGGTCCTGGGCCAGCACGTCGCGCCCTTTCCTGTCGGATGGTTCGGCATCCGTCCCGGCGTGGCCATGGCCTCAGCGGATTCCCTCAACGTGACGTTGCATGGGCGCGGCGGCCACGGCTCCAGGCCTGAAACCACCGTTGATCCAGTGCTCATGGCCGCGGCAACCACCATGCGCCTGCAAGGAGTGGTGTCCCGGGAACTCGCCGCAAGCGATTCTGCGGTAGTTACGGTTGGGCAAATCCATTCCGGAACAAAGAACAACATCATTCCCGAGACCGCAACGCTTGGCCTCAGTATCCGATCCTTCAGCGAGCCCACACGGGAGAAAGTCCTGAACTCGATAGAGCGCATCGTTCGAAGTGAAGCTGCCGCCTCAGGCTCCCTCAAGGAACCCGACTTCCACTATGAGGAGCGCTTCCCGCTAACGGTCAATGATGAATCGGCCGCCGGAAGGATCGCTTCAGCGTTTCGCGATAGGTTTGGCGCCGCGAGGATCATAGACCCCGGCCCCGTCTCGGGCAGTGAAGACGTCGGGGAACTCGCGACGGCGGCCGGCGCGCCGCTCGTCTTTTGGTTCCTGGGCGGGATCGAGGCCACCCACTTCAAGGACTGGGCGACCACGGGCCGCCTCCCGGAGGACGTTCCGTCGAACCACTCGCCCTACTTTGCCCCGATCATCCAGCCAACACTGGCCCTTGGCACGGAAGCACTGGTCACGGGCGCCCTCGAATTCCTGGACGTCCCTAAGCAGGCAGCAGGAAACCCCGCTTAACGGGCAATTCACCGCCGCGCGCGGTGAATTGCCTTAAGACGGGGTTCTGCCCAGACCGACGCCTAGACTCTTTCGCGAATGCGGTCGACCTTCGGTTCTGAAACCTCAAATTCCCTGCGGCGACGGGCCAGGAAAGTCCACAACGTTCCTTCTGTCTGCGGGCTCTTTTCGGCAGGGGCCTCAGGTGCCTGATCCTTGCTGGTCTCAGGCTTGTGCATCTCGGGCGTACGCACGGAGTCCTTCTTCGTGCGCCTCTCATAGCCCTCATAGTACGAGTAGCACATACCCAACCTCCTTAGTGGCTGTCCTTTAATCGTCCTCGCACCCGGACCGTAAGTCGACTGCTAATTAATGCAACTCACCGTGAAACAAGGCCTTCAACGCGGCTGGCCGCCGTCGCTACCGCCAGCCTGGTTTCAGCCATCATGAGATCCGCGTTGATGACTGCACCGGACATGTTTCCCGCCGCCGCGGCAGCCACTACCTGGCCCATGGGATCGGTAACGTTGCCCGCTACCCATACGCCCGGCACGGATGTGGCTCCTCCTGGAGCAGCCGCTTCAAAATAAAGTCCCACTCCCTGGGGATGTTCCACTGGCTCAATGCCCAAGGATTCGAGCACTCTGGAACGCGCCTCCATGCATGGACCAGCCACCACCGCTTCAACGGGTATCACCGTCCCGGATTCCAGGACGACGCCGCTCAGAGCGTCGTCAGTGACTTCCAATGACCGGACCTTGCCTTCCACCACGCTGATGGATCTGGCCGCCAGTTGTTCCCACTGCTCTTCAGTCAGTTCAACGACGTCGTTCAGGAACAGCGTGACGTTGGGGCTCCACTGCCGGAACAGCAAGGCCTGGTGCAAGGCCATCGGCACGGACCCCAGGACGCCGATCGCCTTGTTCCGCACTTCCCAACCATGGCAGTACGGGCAGTGCAGGACGTCCCTGCCCCAGCGTTCCCGGATGCCCTTCACGTCCGGCAGGATGTCCGTCAGGCCCGTGGCCGCCAGTATTCGGCGCGCCCCTACCGTCCGACCGTCCGCCAGGTCCACCTCAAAGGCGGGCTCGGAAGCATTGGTGGGATCCGGCGTCGGACGCGCCGCCACAGCCACGCCCGAAACGATGTGGCCGCCGTAATGCAGAACTTCAGCCCGGCCAAGGGCCAAGAGTTCCCGGGGGCTGAGCCCGTCCCGGGAAAGGAAGCCGTGGACTCCCGCGGCAGGGGCGTTCCGTGGCTCCCCGGCGTCGATGACCAGAACGGACCGCAACGCCCTACCCAGCGTGACCGCGGCACTTAACCCAGCTGCGCCACCTCCCACAATGACGACGTCGTACTGTTGTTCCATTTTTGCCTCCTGTTCGCTTTGTTGCGGGGCCTGCTCTGCGCGTTATTCCCAGGTTTTGGGGCGCAAAGCGGGCCTCACAACGGCCTAATTCAATGCTCAGACGCACACATCGAAAGCAGCAACAAATTTTGCCAGTATGGCAAACTGAAGGCATGACTCCGGATTTCAGCAAAATGCTCGACGCCGTCGGCCCTCGCCTCCGGGCGCTGCGGACCCAACGCAATGTGACCCTGGCGGAGGCTTCGGCGGCCACGGGCATTTCGGTCAGCACGCTTTCCAGGTTGGAGTCGGGACAACGGAAGCCCACGCTCGAACTACTCCTGCCCATTGCCCGGCTTCACCAGATCCCCCTCGAGGAACTCATCGACGCCCCGGAAACCGGCGATCCGCGGATTCACCTCAAGCCGCACGTGCACGAGTGGGGCACAGCCTTGCCGCTGACACGTCGAGCAGGCGGAATCCAGGCATTCAAGATGGTCCTGCCGGGCGGCACGGGGAAGGAAGTTCCCGATCCCCAATCGCATGAGGGCTATGACTGGATGTATATCCTCAACGGCAAACTCCGGCTTGTCCTGGGCGAGAACGACTTCATCCTCAAAGCAGGTGAGGCTGCGGAGTTCGATACGCGGACGCCGCACTGGTTCGCCAGCGCCACCAACGAACCCGTCGAGCTCCTTACGCTCTTTGGGCAGCAGGGCGAGCGCATGCACGTCAGGGCGCGGCCCAAGAGATAGGTACCTCCCCAGCACGGGAAATGAAGGTAATTCATTTTTGCCCCTTGCATCCGGCCATGACTACCGCCATACTAAATGAACGCTATTCATTTAGTGACTGTCGTCTCACCGGAGTACATACCCCCATGATTGAAATTACCCGCCTCGAAGCCCCAACTTCCCTGGCCCGCACCGAGCCGTCCACCCGCACCCCTCTGCGGGTCGGCGTCGTTCAGCACCGCTGGCACGCTGATGAAGCAGTCCTGCATGCCGAACTGAACGAGGGAATCGAACGCGCAGCCAAGCTGGGAGCCAGTGTTGTTTTCCTGCCTGAACTGACTCTCTCCCGCTACCCAGCAGACACCCGCCCGGAGAACAACCCGGCGGCAGGTATCCGCCCTTCAGACATCGCCGAAGACCTGCTCACTGGCCCAACCTTCACGTTCGCCGCAGCGGCTGCCAGGACCTACGGCGTCTCGGTGCACGCATCGCTCTACCAGCGGGCTGAAAACCCGGACGGCACGGACGACGGCTTGGGACTCAACACCGCCATCCTCGTCTCCCCCGCTGGCGAGCTCGTGGCCCGCACCCACAAGCTGCACATCCCCGTCACGGCCGGATACTACGAGGACAAGTTCTTCCGCAAAGGCCCGGGCGCCGAAGATGCCTATGCGGTCCACGCTCCTGCCGAACTCGGCGGCGCACGCCTTGGCATGCCCACCTGCTGGGATGAATGGTTCCCGGAGCTCGCCCGCATGTACTCCCTGGGTGGGGCCGAAATCCTGGTCTACCCCACTGCCATTGGCTCCGAACCGGACCACCCCGACTTCGATACCCAACCGCTCTGGCAGCAGGTCATCGTGGGTAACGGCATCGCCAACGGCCTCTTCATGATTGCCCCGAACCGCTACGGCAGCGAGGGCACACTGAACTTCTATGGTTCGTCCTTCATCTCCGATCCGTACGGCCGCATCCTGGTCCAGGCACCCCGCGACGAATCCGCCGTACTGGTGGCTGATCTCGATCTGGACCAGCGCAAGGATTGGCTCACGCTCTTCCCGTTCCTGGCTACCCGCCGCCCGGAAACGTACGGCCGCCTCACCGAGCCCGTGAACCCCAACGCCCCGCTCGGCTCCACAGCCGAAGCCACGCCTTACCAGGCTGTGTCCGCATGAGCGCCTGGCGGATGCCGTCCGAGACCGCTCCCCAAGACCGCGTCTGGATGGCCTTCCCCACGGGCGGCTACACCTTGGGTGACACGGAGGAAGAGGCCCACGCTGCGCGGTCCACCTGGGCTGCCGTTGCCAATGCCATCCTTGAGTTCGAGCCGGTCACCATGGTGGTACACCCCGACGACGTCGACACCGCCGGGCGTTACCTGGACCCTCGCGTCGAGGTACTGACCGCCGAACTCAACGATGCCTGGATGCGGGACATCGGGCCCTCGTTCGTGCTTGATGCCAACAAACAGCTGGGTGCCGTGGACTGGATCTTCAACGGATGGGGCGGCCAGGATTGGGCCGCGTGGGACAAGGATTCCCTCATCGCGGCGGAGATCAGCGCCCGCGCCGATGCCCACCACATCCCATCGGGCATCGTCAACGAGGGTGGCGGCATCCAGGTTGATGGCGAAGGCACCGTCCTTGTCACTGAGACCGTACAGCTTGACCAAGGACGCAACCCGGGCCTGACCAAGGCCGATATCGAAGGGGAACTGGCCCGCACCATCGGCGCCACCCATGTGCTCTGGCTGCCCCGCGGCCTCACCCGTGACTCGGAGAAATTCGGCACCCGCGGCCACGTGGACATTGTGGCAGCGATCCCGAGCCCCGGCACGCTGCTGGTCCACTCCCAGCAGAACCCGGAACACCCGGACTACAACGTCTCCCGGGAAATCATCGACTTCCTGCGCACTACCCATGACGCAGCAGGCCGGGACTGGAACATCATCGAAGTTCCCGCCCCGGAAACCCTTACCGACGACGAAGGGTATGTGGACTACAGCTACATCAACCACCTCGTGGTCAACGGAGGGGTCATCGCATGCAGTTTCAATGACCCCATGGACGAGAAAGCACTCCGCATCCTCGCCGACGCCTACCCCGGACGCCGCGTAGTCAGTGTTGACGCGCGCGAACTCTTTGCCCGGGGCGGCGGAATCCACTGCATTACGCAGCAGCAGCCTACGGCCATCTAGAAAGGGCCTTTCATGAGCCAGACAATCCGTAGCACGGCCGACGGCACCAGCCCGGCCGGCAGGTCGCACGACATCAGCGGCAAGGGACTGAAGACGGGGCAGTTGGGGCTCCTCGCCGTCGTCGTTCTTGGCATTTCAACCATCGCCCCGGCGTATACGCTTACCAGCGCGCTCGGTCCAACCGTCAACGAAGCCGGGCTGCAACTGCCCGTGATCTTCCTTATCGGGTTCATTCCAATGATCCTGGTGTCACTGGCATACCGGGAACTCAACGCCGATTCCCCGGACAGCGGCACAACCTTCACGTGGGTCACCAAAGCTTTCGGTCCCTGGGTGGGCTGGATGGGTGGCTGGGGCCTGCTCGCGGCCAACATCATCGTCCTGTCCAACCTGGCAGGCGTCGCAGTGGACTTCTTCTACCTCTTCCTGGCACAGGTTACTGGCTCCCCCGAGCTCGCGGACCTCGCCTCAGACAAGGTACTGAACGTTGCCACCTGCTTCGTCTTCGTTGCCTTGGCCGTGTGGGTGAGCTACCGCGGCCTGCACACCACAAAGATCGTCCAGTACGGGCTGGTGGGCTTCCAACTGCTGGTCCTGGGCCTCTTCGTGGCCATGGCGTTCGCCAACTGGTCCACCTCCGAGACCGCCATTCCGTTCAGCTGGGACTGGTTCGATGTCACCAAGATCGAGACGTTCGGCCAGATCGCGGCCGGCATCTCCCTGTCGATCTTCGTTTACTGGGGCTGGGATGTTTGCCTCACAGTGAACGAGGAAACCGCCAACGGAAAGAAGACCGCCGGCCTCGCAGGCACCCTGACCGCCGTCATCGTGCTGGGCATTTACCTCCTGGTCACCATCGCCACCATGATGTTCGCAGGCGTCGGAGACACGGGAATCGGCCTGAACAACGAGGAAAACCACGCCAACGTCTTCACGGCCCTCGCGTCACCGGTCATGGGTCCATTCGCAATCCTGATGTCCCTCGCCGTCCTCTCCAGCTCGGCGGCTTCCCTGCAGTCGACGTTCACCTCGCCATCGCGCAGCCTGCTGGCCATGGCGCACTACGGCGCCCTGCCTGAGCGCTTCAGCCACATGAGCAAGAAGTTCTCGACGCCGGGCTTCGCCACAGTCGCGGCCGGCGTCCTGTCCGCGGGCTTCTACGCCGTGATGCACGTGATCAGTGAGAACGTGCTCAACGACACCATCCTGGCCCTTGGCTTGATGATCTGCTTCTACTACGGACTCACTGCTATCGCCTGTGTCTGGTACTTCCGGAACAGTGTGTTCTCCAGTGCCCGGAACTTCTTCCTGCGTCTCTTCTGCCCGCTGCTGGGTGGAGTCGGCCTGTTCGTTGTCTTCCTGCAGACCGCGGTGGACAGCTGGGCCCCGGAGTTTGGAAGTGGCTCGGAAATCTTCGGAGTGGGGCTCGTGTTCGTGCTCGGCATCGGCATCCTTGCCCTGGGTGCGGTGTTCATGCTGATCATGTCCCGCGTCCGTCCCGGCTTCTTCCGCGGAGAGACCATCCGCAAGGACACCCCTGCTCTGGTGGTCCCTGAGTAGCTCCTCAACGCGACGACGCGGGAAAGCGGTCAGTTCGCCGGAAATCTCCGGACGAGCTGGCCGCTTTCCCACGTTCTCGCGGCTAGCCGGCTAACCAATCACCAATGGTGGGCGACGTCCACCACAAGGCGCGAGCCGCCGTCGGGCCCGTCCAAAGTGAAGACACGGAACGGAAGCCGGGCACGGACACCCAAACCGATGCTCGTGGTGCCTTCGAAGCTGCCCGCGTAAACCACCTGCCGGAACGTTTCATACCCGGAAACGTTGGACAACTCCGCCTTGGCTGCGGGTGCGTACGTGAGTTGGCCGTTCTGGTCGTAGGACGGAGCCGTCACCACAACCTGCAGGTCAGCATCACCGAGCACGGGGATTGGATAGCCCGTGGCATCCTGAATCACTACCGGGACGTACTGCACTGAATAGCCGGCCACCTTGCCGGTCATGTCGATCACCAAACGGTCGTAACAGGACTGCTGGCCCGTACGGACGTTGGTGACGTTGGCGGAGCTCATGTCGGGGTCGGCCTTGGCCAGCGAGCCCCACATGATCCCGCAATATGGCGATGCCGAGGCTGGTCCCGGTGCCACCAGACCGAGTCCGGCAGCTGCAAGGACTGCTGCCAAACCCGCTCCAAATTTCCTCATTTTTTGTGCCCCCTTCAGGCGAAGTTGATACTTCAACAGTAGGAGCGACTTGAGTGGTTTGGAGGGGTTGTGGCCGCTTCGGCGCACAACCGTTAAAACGACTCCGGAGTGGTCACAGGAGAGTCATCGAAGTGGACATTTACGCCTGTTCAAGGACCAGATTGTGGGTGACCATGCACGGGTTTGTAATCGAAGATAACGACACCTGCGCGTTACAAAGAGTTGCGGACACGCAAAAGCCCCATCCGACCATTCATTGGCCTGACGGGGCTCGAACGTTTTGCAGTACCTGGGATTAACCCTCGCAGTCCTTGCAGTACTTAAGGCCGTTCTTTTCCAGGGCAACCTGGGACCTGTGGCGGACCAGGAAGCAGGAAGAACACGTGAATTCGTCAGACTGTTCAGGTACCACCACAACGGTCAGTTCTTCACCGGAAAGATCGGCGCCCGGGAGGTCGATGCCTTCCGCGGTGTCGTTTTCGTCGATGTCGATGACTGCAGTCTGGGCACCGGTGCCGCGGGACGCCTGAAGAGCCTCAAGCGAGTCCGCGGGAGTCTCTTCTTCTGTCTTGCGGGGCGCGTCGTAATCAGTAGCCATTGGGTTCGCTTTCGTTGCTGCATAGTGCCATTTCAGGCACCTCAGTGAAGCAGTTTAGGGCATAGCATCCGCATTGGACGAAAAGTGTGCCCAAAACAACATTCAGCAGCTTTCAAGCCAACCTTTAGGGGTTACGGCGGGCCACCGGTTCCACACAATCCAGGACGTATGCGGCCTCAATCCATTGGCTGTGCTTAGTCCTGAAGTGCCTGCTGCACGACGTACTCCGCAATCGCCATCGACGACGTAGCCCCCGGCGACGGTGCATTCCGCACCAAAACCGTGTTCCGGCGTCGTGAAATCACAAAATCATCCACCAAGGAACCGTCAGCGTTCATGGCCTGTGCGCGGACGCCTCGCGTGCCGGGAAGAATAGTTGCACCCTCCAACGACGGGACAAAGCGTACGGCCTCCTGAATGAACTTCTTCCTACTGACCACGGTCTGGAATTCGCGGACAGCCGAGGGCACATTCTGACGGGCAAAATTCCAGAAGCCAGGAAACAATGTGTAATTCAGGACGTCGCGCACATCGATGTCCTTCCAGGAATAGGCCTCGCGTCCGAACGAGATGAATGCGTTGGGGCCCAGCATCATTTCGCCGTCGATCCTTTTGGTCAGGTGCACTCCAAGGAACGGATGCTTGGGGTCGGGCACCGGATAAATCAAGCCCCTGACTTTTGTGCGGGTTTCCTTGCCGAGGAGGAAGTACTGCCCAAAGAACGGGACGATGCGCGGCGTTGCAGGTTCTCCAGTGGCTTTCGCCAACCGGTCCGATTGAAGGCCGGCGCAGGCCACCACAAGATCGTAGTGTTCGCCCCCGGCCTTCGTGTGGACCACGACGCCGCTCCCCTGCGGTTGCAGTGAGGTGACTTCCTGCCCAAGCCGGATCTGCCCGCCCGCTTGACGGACGTCGTCGGCGAGCGCATTGGTGACAGCCGTGTAGTCCACGATCGCCGTTTCCGGCGAGTGCAAGGCAGAAAGCCCGACGGCGTTCGGCTCCACCTCGCGTATTTGGTCACCGCGCAGCATGCGTGCGCCCGGCACCCCATTGGCCGTTGCCCGCGCGAAGATGTTCTCCAGTCGCTTCGATTCTTCGGGGGTCTGGGCGATCACCAACTTGCCACAGGCCTCGTACGGCAGATCTTTGGCGGCGCAGAATTCCTGAAGCAGGGCAACTCCCCGGCGGCAGAGCGTTGCCTTCAACCCGCCGGGCTCGTAGTACAGGCCAGCGTGGACTACGCCGGAGTTGTGGCCGGTCTGGTGCTTGGCGAGCTGGTCTTCCTTCTCGTAGACGGTGACCTGGACGCCGTCGAGTTTGTTGGCCAATTCCCGGGCCACAGCCACGCCGATGATTCCGCCGCCAATGACGGCGCAGCGCTTGATGCTTTTCGGTTTGGTATCACCGGTCACGGGAACTCCTCGTCGTTGGGGATTGGTCCGCATCACTCCACAGCATTCCATGGAGTGGTTCGCCGGGCACGTAAAAAGGGGCGGCACTTGGCGTGCCGCCCCTTTTACGTGGTGCGTGGATTGCTAGACAGCGCTGGGCTGGTCGAAGCGCTGGCCGGCCGGGTTGGACGGCAGGAGAGCGAGAACCAGAATTGCAAGTCCGCCAACGAACGGAATGAGGCCGAGCAAGGCGAGCCAGCCGCTGAAGTTGCCATCGTGCAGACGACGGACCAGCAACGAAATGGACGGAATGAGTACGGCCAGGTAGAACGCAAAGATCAAAATAAGCCCGACAACTGCGCCCGGGCCGGGAACTGCCGTTCCGTTTGCCGAGACCGTAGAACCTGCAGCACCGAGGATGCCAGTAAGGAGCTGCAGTACAAAGCCGATGACACCCAACGCGAGGGCCACCCACCAGTACTCGCTGCGGCTCGCACGGCCGGTGAAGGCGGTGTACTTCTTGAAGAAACGCTTTACGGCGGCGCCGATTGGTGCGCCATAGTAAGGGGCCCACAGCGGCGGTTCGCCGGTCTGTGCGCCATACGGCTGGGTGTGCTGTGGCTGTTGCTGGTAACTCAAGGTGTTCCCCCGGGGTTAGGTGTGAATAATGCAATGAGACCTAAACTCTGTGAAGAGTCGTTGCTCATCGTAGTGGTCTCCGCGGTATTTATGCAGGTCGATGGACAAAATTAACCGGGATTTAGCCCGTTGACGGATTATTTCGGCCCAATCCCTCTCTCACATACCAACCCTTTTGCGGCGACGTTCTCTCACATACGCCCCCGATTTTGAGGCATGCTCTCTCACATAAAACCCCTCGAGGTTCGACGGCGGCACTATCCAACCGTCGCCGTCG
The DNA here is from genome assembly GCF_019038615.1 of Paenarthrobacter aromaticivorans. Classification (NCBI taxonomy): domain Bacteria; kingdom Bacillati; phylum Actinomycetota; class Actinomycetes; order Micrococcales; family Micrococcaceae; genus Paenarthrobacter; species Paenarthrobacter aromaticivorans. The sequence continues at coordinate 52,245 of NZ_JAHOPC010000019.1, read as the reverse complement.
AACCTTATGTAGTAGAACGCCCCGAACGGGTCAGGACGCGAACTGTTTCCTCAGTTCGGCCTTGCGGATCTTCCCGCTGGCAGTCCTTGGCATTTCCTCAACGAAAACCACGGACTTGGGGATCTTGTAGCGGGCAAGCCGGCCTTCCAAATACGAGCGCAGCTGTTCCTCTGTCAGGGAAGCACCTTCGAGCAGTGTCACGATGGCCCGCGGAACCTCCCCCCACTTGTCATCGGCCACGCCAATGACGGCAACACTCCGCACCTCCGGAAGTTCAGCGATCAGAGCTTCCACTTCGGCTGGATAGATGTTCTCTCCACCGGAAATGATCATGTCCTTGATGCGGTCCGAGACGAACAAGAAACCTTCGTCGTCCTGGAAACCCATATCGCCGGACCGGAACCAGGACGAACCCGCATAGCTGTCAGCCGTAGCCTCAGGCCTGTTCCAGTACTCCTTGATGACGTTGGGCCCCGAAATCTGGATCTCTCCCACGGCCCCAGCCGGAGCGAGCCCACCGATCGGATCCGCAATCCGCACATCCGTGAAGAAGTGCGGCAGGCCTGCGGAGCCGGCCTTCTCCTGCGATCTGGAGACTGGCAGCATCGTGGCGCCAGGAGCCGTCTCGGTCATGCCGTAGCAACTCGTGAAGCCAATGCCCCGCTCTTCATAGGCGTCCAGTACCCTCTGCGGAACCGCGGAACCACCACAGGTGAGCTTGTCCAGGGAGCTGAGATCCGCCGTCGACCATTCCGGATGATCGCAGAGCATCTGGAAGGTGGTGGGGACCCCATTGAGGGTAGTGACTTTGTGCTGCCCGATCAGCTTGAGGACGCGACCGGCGTCGAACTTGGTTTCGAGTAGCACCGTGGCGCCCTTGAGGAGCATGGGCAGCAGGCCCATGTCCAGGGAGGCTACGTGGAAGAGAGGGGAAATCATGAGCGCGACGTCGTCCCGGTTGAGGTCCATGTCCACCACGGTGTTGATGCAGTTCCACGTGATATTGCCGTGCGTCAGCAGTGCACCTTTCGGCTTGCCCGTGGTGCCCGAGGTGTAGAGAATCATGGCGCCGTCGTCCAAAGTCACGGCCACATCCAGCGGCGTCGCAGCTGCCGCGTCAATCACCTCGCCATAGTGCTCGACGCCGGATGGCAGCTTAACGGCGGAACCTTCCGAACCGCCGTCGGGCGCCACCACAAAGCGGTGTGTGACGGCAGTGTCCACCACGGACGCCGCGGCTACGGCTTCCAGCGACGCTGCGCTGATCAAAAGACGCGACCCCGAATCCTGCAGTTGGAACTGCAACTCAGGGGCGGTGAGGCGTGTGTTCAAGGGAACGAAGATCGCACCGACCAGTCCGCAGGCAAAGAAGGTCTCCACAAAGGAGGGGTGGTTCTCGCCGAGGTAGGCCACGCGGTCCCCCTTGGCCACGCCCCTGGCAACAAGAGCGTTGGCCAAGCGGTCCGTACGGTTGGCGAGGTCGGCATAGCTCAGTGCCTGGCTGCCTGAGACCAGAGCCGCTTTGGGGCCCGACTTGGCACGGCGCCGGTGCAGCCAGGATCCAACTCCGTTGTTGTCCATGGTGCAGTACTCCTAACTGACCGAAGAAAGGTCGTTGTTCTTAGACTCTCGCGTGAGCAGGATGAAGACAATCGACACCACTGACATGGCAGACAGAAATACCACCACAGGGATAATGCTCTGGCCGGAATCCTTGTAGAGGCCCGCAACGATGCCGGGCGTGAAGCCAGCGCCGATCAGGGTGGCGAGCTGGTAACCGACGGCTGCACCGGTGTAGCGGTTGGTGGTACCGAACTGCTCGGACACAAACGCGGCAAGGGGTCCATAGAGGGATGAGTGCAGGATGAGTGCCACGGTGAATGCAAGGAAGATCAATGCAATGTTGCCGGAGCTGAGCATTCCGAACATCGGGAGCAGGTACAGGATGAACAGGGCCAGTCCGGTGACCATGATCGGGCGGCGTCCGAAGCGATCGGACAATTTTCCGCCCAGTAGGACGAAAAGGATGGAGATGGCCGAGGCTCCCGCGAAGGCATAGAGCACGCCCTGCTGCGGTGCGCCCTTGGAGACCGCGTAGGTCACGGAGAATGTGGGCAGTACTACTTGCAAGCCGAATCCTGCGGCGCCGGCAAACATGATCATGATCAGCGCCTTGGGACGCCGCAGCACTTCCAGCAGAGGGATTTTACGCTTGGTGCCCTGGGCGCTTTCCTTAGCGACGGCTTCGGCGAAGATCGGGCTTTCGGAAACACGCAGCCTGACAAACATGCCAACGATCAGGAGCACGAAGGACAGGAGGAACGGCACACGCCAGCCCCACGCGAGGAACGCGTCCTGAGGAAGGGCGGAAAAGATGCCCATGACGACGGTGCCGAGGACGGCCCCTGTTGGCGCTCCTGCGTTCACGAACGATGCCGCGAAGCCGCGCCGCTTGGGGTCGGAATGTTCCAGCGCCATCAACGCGGCGCCACCCCATTCGCCTCCGACCGCAATGCCCTGGCAGACGCGCAGGACCACGAGGAGCACGGCGCCCCAGGGACCGATGACGTTGGCCCCGGGAATCAAACCGATCAAGGTGGACGCAATGCCCATCATCGCCATGGAAACGATCAGCATTCCCTTGCGGCCGATGCGGTCACCGAAATGGCCGAAGATGATGCCGCCCAGGGGCCGTGCAACGTATCCTGCGGCGAAAGTGGCGTAGGCCGCTACGACGCCCACCCATTCGTCTGTACCTGCAAAGAACACTTTCGGGAAGGCGACCGCCGCGGCGGTGGCGTACAGCAGGAAGTCGTAGAACTCGATGGTGCTGCCCAGATAGCTGGACAAGATGACCGTACGCGCTTCCTTGCGCTTGGCGGCCGTGCTCGCAGTTGCGAGTGCAGTGTGTCCTGACATGGCTGTTCCTTGGGAGAGGAGGGATTTGGTGTTGTGCGTTTACTTATTTGTAGAAGCGTGCGAGGAATTCGGCCACGACGGCGGGTCGCTCCTGGCCTTCGATTTCGATGGTGGCGCTGACCTTGATCTGGGCGCCGCCTTTGACTTCGGTGACGTCGGCGATGGTGCCGTTCATACGGACCTTGGAACCGACCTTGACCGGCGAAGTGAAGCGGACTTTGTCCAGACCGTAGTTGACCTTGGTGGTGACACCGTCGACGTCGAACAGCTCACCCCAGAATGGGATGATGAGGGACAGGGTGAGGAAGCCGTGCGCGATGGGGGCACCGAAGGGGCCGTCCTTGGCGCGTTCGGGATCGGTGTGGATCCACTGCTGGTCGTCAGTGGCGTCAGCGAACAGATTGATCTGTTGCTGGGTGATTTCGCGGTAGTCGGTGGTGCCGAGGTCCTTGCCGGACATGGTGAGCAGGGTGTCGAAATCGACGACGAGATTGGGCATCGGTTGCCTCCTGATAGTTGTGTTTTGGTTTAGCGGGTGAAGGCACTGTCGCCGGTGAGGGCGCGGCCGATGATGAGGGCGTTGATTTCGTGGGTGCCCTCGTACGAGTAGACGGCTTCGGCGTCTGCGTGGAAACGCGCGACGTCGGCGGCGAGCGTGATGCCGTTGCCGCCCACCACTTCGCGTGCCAGGGCGACGGTTTCGCGCATCATCAGGCTGGTCTGCATCTTTGCCAACGCGGAGTCCTGGTCCCGGTAGATGCCCCAGCCCTGCTGTTCGGTCAGCCTCACCACCAGCGAGAGAGACGCGGTGATGTTGCCGAGCATCCGGGCAAGTTTCTCCTGGATTAACTGGAATGAGCCCAGCGAACGGCCGAATTGTTGGCGTTCCTTGACGTAGGCAAGCGCGGCTTCGAAAGCACCGGCTTGGATGCCCGTGGCGATCCACGCAACGTCCGAGCGCATGGCCCGGAGCATCGCTGCAACGTCTTTGAACGAGTTCACGTTATGCAGGCGCATGGCCTCCGGGACGCGGACCCCTTCCATGGTGATGTGTGCGTTCTGCATCATCCGCAAAGAAGTCTTGCCGTGAATCTTCTCAAGCCTCACGCCAGCAGCCTGCCGGTCCACGAGAAACGCTTTGACCTGCCCGTCGGCGACGTCCCGGGCGAACACGCACAGCACATCGGCCGTTGAGGCGCCCCCGATCCACCGCTTGGCGCCGTCGAGGACCCAGGTTCCGCCGTCGGCCCCTGTACCGCCGGCCTCTCCTGCAACGCCTGCTTCATAGCGTGCGGTGGTGGAGAGCCCGCCGGCGATGTCCGAGCCGTGTTCCGGTTCGGTCAACGAGAACACACCCTTGAGCGAGAAATCCACAACCCGGGGCATCCACTCGCGCTGCTGTTCCTCCGAGGCGCCCACCCGGATCGCGGTCCGGAACAGCCCGGCTTGGGCGGTGTACCAGGTAGCCAGCGAAGCGTCGGTGCGGGCGAGTTCGAAGATCCGGAACCCCTGGTAGAGCCCCCGTGCGGCCTCATCGAAAGGCTCCATCAGGTCAAGATCGATCAGCGGCTTCGCCAGTTGCTCGGGGAACTCGCCCCGTTCCCAGTACTCGGCCAGCAACGGCTTCGCTTCGGCGTCCAGGAAGTTCCGGATCTGGGCCAAGACGGCGCGCTCCTCGGCGGTGAGGAGGGCTTCGGCGTCATACCAATCCGCCGCAGAATACAGCCGTTGGTCCAAGACGGTCGTGCTCATGTCAACCACCCAATCCGAGCAGCCGAACCGCATTTCCCTTGAGGACCTTCGGGCGGACCTCGTCCTTCAAAGGCAGGTCAGCAAACGCGCCCAACCATTTCTGCGGGGTGATCAGCGGGAAGTCAGTGCCGAATAAAACCTTGTCCTGCAACACGGAATTCGACGCTTTCACGAGGGACTCCGGGAAGTACTTGGGCGACCAGCCGGAGAGGTCGATGAACACGTTCGCCTTGTGGGTGGCGATTGAGTTCGCTTCATCCTGCCAGGGCACCGAGGGGTGGGCCATGATGATCTGCAGGCCCGGGAAGTCCGCGGCAACAGCGTCCAGCAGCAACGGGTTGGAGTAGGCCAGCTTGATTCCGTACCCGCCGGGAAGTCCCGCGCCCATACCGTTCTGGCCGGTGTGGAAAATGGCCGGCAGCCCCAGCTCCTGCAGCGTCTCCCACAACGGGTAGAACTGCTCGTTGGACGGATCGAAACCCTGCAACGACGGATGGAACTTGAACCCGCGGGCACCGAGCTCCACGGCTTGATGCTTCGCCCCCGCGATAGCGTCTTCCCCCGTTCGCGGATCCACGGACCCGAAGGGAATCAACACATCATTGTTCCGCGCCGCCCCGTCAATCAGTTCCGGGATGCTGTTCGGCTCGTGCTTGAGCTGGGTCCGCGCGTCAACCGTGAAAACGACGGCGGCCATGTTCAGCTCGCGGTACACCTCCGCGATCCTGTCCAGTGACGGCGTCCTGTCCTCGGACTTGAAATACTTCGCCGAGGCCTCCGTCAGTGCTGCCGGGAGTGAGCCGTGACCGCAACTGTCCACTTCCAGATGGACGTGCATGTCGATCGCGTCCAGCGCCGAAGCATCGACGCCCAGTTCGTAACGGGCCATGATCAGCGCGCCTGTGCAGGTTCTGGCTGCAGCTCCGCCGGCAGTGGCAGGAATTCCTCACCGTAGCCCTGAAGGTTTTCGTTGCTGAAAAGTTCCTCAGCGTTCGCGCGCAGTGCGTCATAGCTCCAGCCGCCGTCGCGGTATTCGGTGGTCGCCGCCGTCGGATGCGTCCACACCTGCAGCCGGTCACCGCCAGCTCCAATGGCCTGGCCGGAAATCCCCGAGGCCGCATCAGAGGCGAGGAAGGCAATAAGCCCTGCGACGTCGTCGGCCGTTCCGAAACCAAGATCATGGCGGAAGAAGGACGGCATGGCCTCACCACGCTCGTCGGCTTCAACGGCCTTCTGGAAGTACGGGACGGTCTTGGTCATCGCAGTAGCGGCCACCGGGATCACCGAGTTGACCGTCACGCCGGCCTTCTTCATTTCCAGCGCCCAGGTGCGGACCATGCCTACGATCCCGGCCTTCGCAGCCGCGTAATTGGTCTGCCCGAAGTTGCCGCGCTGGCCCGTCGGCGAACCAATCGTGATGATCCGGCCCGGAACGTTGTTCTCCTTGAAGTACGCAAAGGCCTCACGGACACAGGTGAACGTTCCGCGGAGGTGGACGTTGATCACCAGGTCGAAGTCCTCATCGGTCATCTTCAACAGGCTCTTGTCCCGCAGGATTCCGGCGTTGGTCACCAGAATATCCAGCCGCCCGAATGCATCAACGGCACCGGCCACCAACGCTTTCGCAGCCTCCGTGCTGCCCACCGGAACCACCACCGCGGTGGCCCGGCCGCCGTCGGCCTCAATCTGCGCGACAGCCTGCGCCGCGGTCTCCGCGTTCACATCGTTTATAACGACGGCGGCACCCTGACGGGCCAGCTCCCTCGCGTAAGCGAGTCCAAGACCCTGTCCACTCCCGGTGACGATTGCAACCTTGCCGTTCAAACTCATGGCGTGCTCCTTCGCATGCAGTAACCGGCGGGAGCCGGTGGGGCCGATCCCACTGCCACGTGAGATCCTTGTCATGATCAATGAGATTACGGATCATTGAAAAAGTCAACGATTGTTTTTATTTACTATTGGAGTTGCCATGGGCACGCAGAGCACCAAAGCCGAAACCCCCCGCCTCGCGGCAGCGAAGATTGGCAATGACGTGGGGCTTCTTCTGGCAAAGCTGCATGCCACAGGATCACTGCTGAACAACAAAGCCCTGGCGGATTACGGTCTTCGCGAACGCTCCTTCTCCGTGCTGACCCTCTCCTGCAGTGGCCTGGAACCCACACAGCGTGAGCTGGCGGATTTCCTGAGCCTGGATCCGAGCCAGGTAGTCAGCCTGGTGGACGACCTCGAACACCGCGGCCTGGTCAAACGAGCTCAAGGCAAGCAGGACCGCCGCGCCAAGATCATCGTCTCCACAGCTGAGGGCCGCCGGATCCACAACAAGGCGCGGGCTGCCCTCGAGGTGTGCGAACGGAGCCAGCTCGAAGCTTTGAGTGAAGAGGAGAATGCCCAACTCAGGGAACTGTTGAAGAAGGCGCTGTGGGGATAGTTACGGCCCCGGTCCGAATGCGGTCCAAGCGATAATCGGGCCCGACGCTACGTCGCCAAGGCGCCCGGTGTTGGTGAAGAGCCCGGCTGCCAGAGCCGAACGGGCTTTCGCCAGAGAACTGGACGTTTGCACCGCTTCCTGGCGAGGTGATATGCAACCGTCCATATCGCGGATGTGGGACATATGTCAGGATCAGAGTTCGCACTCGGCCACATCGCTTTGAATCCCTTTCAAGCGGCTTGTTACCCCGGAATGGACCATGAATCTGCCACTCTTTCACGACCCCCTCAAGGGCCGCGTCACCGTCGACGCGCCCGTGCGTGATCCCAGGATTGGACGCGATGGCGCGTTCCGTCGCGACGCCCGGACACGGATTTCTCCCAGAGCCGCCCGACCCTCCACACACGCAGCGAAGTCGACACGGCAGCGCGAGGTGGCCAAGGTTGCCGAAGATCTCCAGGCGTTGATCGCCAGGACCACGCCTCGGCCATAAGCACGTTCTCGCGGACTACCATCCACAGCATGAGTATCCGCATAGGTACATCTGGCTGGAGCTACGACCACTGGGAAAATGTGCTCTATCCACCGGGCCTGCCCACGGCCAAGCGCCTGGCCCACTACGTGGCCCGGTTCGACACGGTTGAGCTCAACGCGAGTTTTTACCGTTGGCCGCGGGACACCGCATTCAAGAGCTGGCATGATCGCCTGCCTGCAGGATTTGCGATGTCGGTCAAGGCGCCCCGTGGTCTCACGCATGGGAAAAAGCTGTACAGCCCTGAAGTGTGGGTGGAACGCATTACCCGCTGCTGGCACGAACTGGGTGACAAAAGAGCTGTGCTGCTTGTCCAGCTTCCTCCTGATTTTGCCCGCGATGATGCCCGCCTCGATTACTTCCTTGCAGCCTTACCCCATTGGATTCGCGTGGCGGTGGAATTCCGGCACGATAGCTGGGACCACCCTGACGTCTACGCGTTGCTTGAACGCCACGAGGCAGCTTACTGCGTCATGAGCGGCGCCAACTTGCCGTGCATCCTTCGGGCCACGGCACCGTTCGTTTACATCCGGCTTCACGGACCGGATACTGAGCACCTCTACGGCGGCTCATATTCGGACGCGGATCTTCGCTGGTGGGCGGATCGGATTCGTGAGTGGAACAGCACGGGCAAGGACGTGTACGCCTATTTCAACAACGACGGCGGTGGCAACGCCGTGCGCAACGCCGATACTTTGCGATGGCTGCTTGGGAATGGCTGACCCGCTAACGGCGAGCCATCCGGCGGGTCTTAGCTCAGGCGACCCCGCACGATTTCGCTGACGGTCTTGCCATCGAACCGTCCTGCAACCTTGGCAGTTACCGGCTTCATCACGGCGCCGATTGAACGCATTGAGAGTTCCTGCCCGTCGGCTTTAAGAGCGGCGATGGCTTCGTCGACGATGGCTTCCACTTCTTCGCGGCTTAGCGGCTTGGGGAGGTATTCCTCGATGATCTCAGCCTCCGCAACTTCGGCGGCTGCCCTGTCTGCTTCCCCGGCTTCGGTGTAGATGCGTGCGGTATCCCGGCGCTTGGCAGCTTCCTTTTGAAGCAGTGACGTAACCTGCGCATCGTCCAACTCGATGGGCGTTTTGCCCGACTTCTCGCGTGTGGTGATCTCACCCAGGACGTTCCGCACGGTGGTGAGCGCTGTTTTGTTGCCCGCCTTCATGTGGCCTACGACGTCTGCCTTGAGACGATCTTTCAGTGACATTGCGCTCCTTGATTGGGGTTCCTACTTGCCATGGTAGTCAGTTGCCAAGCTCGACGAGGGCCGGAAAATTTTCCTTGCGGAGCATTTAGTAAGCATGCTTAGCTTATTGTGCCGCTGGAATTCCTTGAAGGAACCGGTTGGCTCACCGATCGCACCGAGGAGCCTTAGCGCTACATGGGAGGGACAACCATGCATCTGAACGAACGGGAGCGCAGGGTGCTGCAGCAACTCGAACGGGAACTTTTCATCCAGGATCCGGACTTGGCCCGTCAACTGGAAACAGGGATCCCCGCGCGTCGCACCTATGAACCGCAGGCCCGCCACGTTCTTGCTGTAGCAGTTGGAGTGCTGATGATGCTGTTGGCCATACCAATCAATCCGTCCCCCTTGGGATATTGTGGCTTCCTTCTGATGGCGTGGGGATTAGTGGCACATCGCGTACAGAAGGCCCGTTCCGCTTCCGACTGAGCCTATTCCTTTTCCAGGCCCGCTTCGGTTGGTGGCGCCGGACGTACTTCGGGAAGAGTCAGCCCGGAGAGCTCCTTCTCGGTTGGGCCACTGACCACCACCTGCGCGGGACTGTGCAGGAGATATCCGTTGAGCCAGGAAAATAGTGCGCGGACTTTCTGCTGGACCCCGGACAATAGGGCCAAATGGACCAAGAGCCAGGACAAGAAGGCGAAAAGGCCCTGCAACTGGATTCGTTTGCGGCCCAGTTCTGCCACGGCAGCACCCCGGCCCACCATGGCCATATAGCCCTTGTCCACGTACCGGAAGGGAGTACGGCTCCCACCAGCGAGGTCTGCAAGGATATTGGCCGCCGCCCACTTTCCGGCTTGTTGGGCTACGGAGCCAAGCTGGGGCAACTTCGCGCCAGTGGAATCGGTGATGTTCGCTGCATCGCCGATGACGTACACACCATCCACATCCGGGGCGGTCAAGTCTGGACGGACATCGACACGCCCACCTTTGCCCTGTGTCAGCCCCGAAGTGCTGATGAGGTCTCCCGCTTTCAAGCCGCCGGCCCAAACAACGATCTGCGCGGGGACAAAGCTCCCGTCAGCCAGCGCCACACCATCGGTTCGCACCTCGGTAACGCCCACTCCCATATGCAGCTGGACGCCCACCTTCTGAAGACGTTCGGTGGCGTACCGCTGGGACTTCGTGGAGAACATGTTCAACACACTCGGGACCATGTCCACCAGGTGAACGCGGCAGCGGGCAGCGAGTTCAGGAGAGAAGTACTTGCGGACCATGTATTTCACGTTTTCTGCCATGGCCCCGGCAGTCTCCACGCCGGTGGGTCCTCCTCCCACCACCACCACGTCTACCAGCCCCTCGGAGTTCCTATCGGCCTGGTCCAGCAGCCGGGTAATGGCGGTGCCCAGCCTGGTGGCGTCCGTGACGGAGTACAGCGGAAAAGCATGTTGCCCGGCGCCTGGGGTGTTGAAGAAGTTGGGAACTGCACCTACCGCAATGACCAGGATTTCCGCCCGCAAAGTCACGCCATCGGCGGTAGTGACTGACCGTTGCGCAGCATCAATAGTGGCAACACTCGCCGTCAGGACCCTGACAGTTTCATAGCGGCGGAAGACGGAGCGCAGCGGGCGCGTAATGGCGGAAACCCCGATCTGGGAAGTAGCCAGTTGATAAAGGAGCGGTTGGAACTGGTGGTAGTTGTTCGAGTCAATCAACAGGACGCGTACGCCCTTCCGGCCGAGTTTTTTGGCTGCCGCAACGCCTGCGAATCCGGCACCCACCACGATGACTTGGTATGTGTCCTCCATGCGAGCAACTTACTTCACCCTGGGTTCCGGCAACAGTACCGGCGGGTCCCCTCATGTCTTACATGCTCGACGGCGGGTGGACGGCCAGCGCTGGGACGGCAGCTCGCCGTCGTGCGTTTATTCTCTGGTCCCGTGGGTACGCAGTGGGTAATGTTCTGCATTCGGCGAAGCGCGCGAAGGAGTTGGTTTTCTTGAACGACGACGGCCTGACAGAGGCGGTACAGGAGGCCGGGGCTGTTGAGCTGCTGCTGGTCCGGCATGGAGAAAGCGAAGGCAACGTGGCCGCAACGGAAGCCCGGCTGGCGCGGGCTGAGGTCATTGACGTCCCCGCCAGGGACCCGGACGTCAACCTCTCGGATACCGGCCAGGATCAGGCCAGGGCACTGGGAACTGCGTTGTCCCGGATTGCGGAGGAGTTCTGTCCGGACACGGTGGTCTCCTCCCCCTATGCACGCGCCCTTCAGACAGCGGAAATTGCCGTTCAAACAGCTGGGTGGTCCCTGAAAGTCCACACGGATGAGCGCCTCCGCGACCGGGAATTGGGCATTTTGGACAGACTCACCCGCTTAGGCGTGGAAACGCGTTACCCCGATGAAGCCGAACGGCGCCTCTGGCTGGGCAAGCTGTACTACCGGCCACCGGGCGGTGAATCCTGGGCTGATGTGGCGCTTCGCCTGCGATCCGTCCTGGACGAGCTCAACAATCTGGGAAGAGGACACCGCGTAATGCTCGTTTGCCATGATGCAGTGATCCTGCTGGTCCGATACGTCCTGGAGGGGATGTCCGAGCGGGAGATCCTGGACCTCGCCGCCGGAACGACAGTCCTGAACGCATCGATAACCCGGTATGTGCGCCCCTCTGGTGCTGGACCGTGGACGCTCGAGAGCTTCAATGTGGCCGACCATCTCACCGAACAGGGAGTTACGGTCACCGAGCATGCCGGGGATGCCAGTGTCCACCCACAGTGATTTCAACGGCGCCACGGGCCCCACGCAAGTAACGCCATCCCTTCTGCGCGATTGGCCGCTGCCGGCTCCTGGCGAAGACAAATACTCACGCGGCGCTGTGTTGATCATCGGCGGTGCGCGGACTACTCCGGGCGCCACCGTCCTGGCTGGCATCGCCGCCCTCCGCGCGGGGGCCGGAAAGATTACGTTGGCAGTCGCCGAGTCCGTGGCGGTGCAGGTGGGAGTAGCACTCCCGGAGTGCGGGGCGGTGGGCTTGCCGGAGACTGCCGATGGGTCCGTTACCGGTGAGGGGCTGGACCTCATCTCAAGGTATTTGGAACGGGCAGACGCCGTGTTGGTCGGGCCCGGCTTGGATGATCCGGACCTGGCAGGGGAATTGCTCACCAGGTTGTTGGAGCGGGAGGAGCTCAGAGGCGAAGATCCTGCCATTGTCCTCGATGCCTTCGCCCTCGGCGGGCTGGTGAAGCTAAAGGGGATGCTGGAACCTTGGCGGGGCCGGTTGATCCTCACTCCCAACCCGACTGAGGCGGGAGTCCTGCTGGGACGGGACGTAAACCACCTCGAAACTGACGTTGCCGCCGTCGCCGAACAGTACGGCGCAGTGGTTAGCTGCCAGGGCGTGATCGCACGTCCACCTGGAGACGGCCCTGGGGACCCTGAACTGTGGAAGATCACCACCGGATACGGAGGCTTGGGTACCTCAGGCAGTGGAGACGTACTGGCCGGTGCCATCACCGGCCTCCGGGCGCGTGGAACCAGCGGCGCACAGGCCGCCTGCTGGGGAACCCACCTCCACGCCGCCGCGGCCGACCGCTTGGCTAGCAAGCTGGGCCCGCTCGGGTTCCTTGCGCGCGAACTCGCCGACGAACTGCCCGCCCTGATGCTGGAGCTGAACACCTGAAAGTTATGCAGGTTTCAGGAGTTCATGCTCCACAACTGCCCTGCGGGAGAGCGTCTTGTACCCTTCCTGCTCGAACAAGACGGTGATGACGTCGTCCTCATGCCTCATCACCAAACCCGGGCCCCATTCCTTGTGAATCACAGCGGACTGCAGCGGGAATGGATCGCTTTCGCCAGCCCGCTGTTCATCTGAGCCGCGCTCTTCCTTTGTGCTGTGAACACCATTGCTGGTTTTGGAAGCAGCGGCGCACACATCACAATTGCCGCACGGCTCCGAAAGTTCCTCACCGAAATAGCCCAGCAGGAACTGCCGGCGGCAGCTGTCCGTCTCCGCATATGCGCGCATCATCGTCAGCCTGGACTGGTCAACGCGCTGCCGGGCCCCGGCCAGTTCGACGGCGCGGGCCACCAGGGCGGATAGTTTGGCTTTGGATGCCAGGCGGATGCCGCGCTTGCCTGTGGTGACAGCGCCGGCTTCCTCCAGCTGGTTGACGAGCCCGGTGAGGCGACGGACGGGGAAGCCGGTCAGCTCCGCGAGCGCGCTCTTCGGGGCAGGAGCGCCTGCGGCTTTCACGATCTTCAAAACTGCCAGGAGCGAATCCGGGTCCGGTGAATGCGTGCCGAAGAACTTCCGCAGGCCGAGATCCTCTTCGCGGTAATACAGTGTGGCAGCAGACGGTTTACCGTCGCGTCCGGAACGGCCGATTTCCTGGTAGTAGGCATCCAGTGATTCCGGAATGTCGGCATGGACGACGAATCGCACATTGGGTTTGTTGATACCCATGCCGAAAGCTGTTGTGGCAACCACGACGTCCAGCTGATCGTCCAGGAACTCCTCATGGATACGCTCCCGGTCAGAATCAGATCGACCGGCGTGATACGCCTCCGCGCGGAGTCCTTCCTTTGCCAGTTTGGCGGCGTACTTTTCCGTGTCCTTGCGGGTGGCGGCGTACAGCAGCCCCCGCTCTCCCCCCTTGGCCAGGGAGGCAACCTGCTCCAGGACTGCTTTTCGCTTGCCTTTGTCTTCTTGATGGCGGACCACGTCAAGGCTGATGTTGGGCCGGTCAAAGCCCCGGACGAGGATCAGCGGGTCCTTCATGCCGAGTCGTTCCAGAATTTCATCGCGCACCGGAGGGGAGGCTGTGGCCGTAAGGGCCGCCACTGGAGGGTTTCCCAATCGTTCGCGGACATTTCCAAGATCGAGGTAGTCGGGGCGGAAATCATGGCCCCAGGAGGAGACGCAGTGGGCCTCGTCCACAACGAACATAGTGATGTCCAGTTTGGCGATCCGGTCCACCGTCTCCTGTTTTGCCAACTGCTCCGGGGCAAGAAACAGGAAAGTGGCTTTGCCGGACTCCGCTGCCTCCCAGGCGTCCTCCACTTCCGCGTCGCTACGGGAGGAGTTAATGGCGACAGCAACGCCGTCACCCAACTGCCCGTTCAGCCCATCCAACTGGTCCTCCTGCAAAGCAATCAAGGGAGAAACCACGACGGCGGGGCGCCCGGTTTGGTTGTAGAGGTACCTGGCTGCCACTTGGTAGGTGGCTGATTTGCCGTAACCAGTGGGCATGACCGCCAGGACGTCGCGGCCGCCTGCGAGCGCGTTCATGGCTGCGAGTTGGCCGGGGCGGAGCTTGGGAAGGGAGAAGGAAGACGCCGCAAGGGCGCCCAGGTCTGGATCATCGGACATTGGAAAACGGCTCCGCACAGTGGGTGTTGCGGCCGCTTGCTTCAGCCGAGGTAACCAGACTAACGCGGGCCGGGACCCGGCGTCGTGCGCTTCTTCCTGCTTGTGGATAACTCTGGCCCCTACCGGGAGTCCGGCGTCATGGCGTCATCGCAGGTGTGGCGGTAGCTTTGGAATACTTTTCCTTCGAAGCGGGCGAGGTACCGGAGGTACCGCTGATGCAGGGCTTGTCTACAACCTTGGTTCTGATCGCTCTACTGGCTGTGGCGGCGCCCTTGGCGGTCCGCTTCCTTGACCGGGTGGTCAAAGTGCCCCTTGTGGTGTTCGAGATCGTCCTCGGAATCCTGTTGGGTCCCAGCCTGTTGGGATGGATCGAATCTACGCAGTTCACGGATACACTGGCCGATTTCGGGCTGGCGATGCTCTTCTTCGTGGCCGGCAATGAGATTGATTTCGCCGATATCCGTGGCCGTCCCGCTATCCGTGCCACAGCAGGTTGGGTGATCTCGTTGGCCGCAGGCGTTGGCGCAGGCTTTCTGCTGGCCCCTACGCCGGAGGCCGCGGTCATCATCGGCGTGGCGCTGTGCTCCACGGCGTTGGGGGCACTGCTGCCCATCCTTCGCGATTCCGGTGAATCAAGATCACCGATGGGGATCGCCGTCACGGCATTGGGAGCAGCTGGCGAGTTTGGTCCCCTGATTGCAATCTCGCTGTTCTTCAGTGGCAGGCAGCTGGGACCGGCCACGGCGGTGCTTCTCGGATTTGTCTTCCTGGCTGGCATTGCGATTTTCCTGGCCTCCAAGGCGAGGCACACGCTCTTCCACTCGCAGGTCACCCGGACCCTCCACACCAGCGGCCAGTTCGCTGTCCGCTCCATCATGTTTATCCTTACCGTGCTCGTGGTGCTGAGCATGGTCCTGGGACTGGACATGTTGCTGGGGGCATTCGCCGCAGGCGTCCTTTGGAAAGTGGCCATTGCCCGTGCACCCGAACGGGACCGGAAGGTGATCGAAACCAAACTCGACGCCGTCGCGTTCGGGTTCCTTGTGCCCATCTTCTTCATCGATACCGGCATAGATTTCGATCTGGGCGCACTCACGTCCAGCCCCTCAGCCCTGGCAATGCTCCCGCTGTTCGTGATCCTCCTGCTGATCATCCGGGGCCTGCCATCGATGCTTGCTGCCCCGCCGAGGTCCACCTTCGCCGAGAAACGGGCAATCATGCTGTTCGGGGCAACAGGCCTGC
This sequence comes from Paenarthrobacter aromaticivorans, assembly GCF_019038615.1. Classification (NCBI taxonomy): domain Bacteria; kingdom Bacillati; phylum Actinomycetota; class Actinomycetes; order Micrococcales; family Micrococcaceae; genus Paenarthrobacter; species Paenarthrobacter aromaticivorans. The sequence continues at coordinate 36,814 of NZ_JAHOPC010000019.1, read as the reverse complement.
CGATCATCGTTGCCGTCACAGCCATTGGCAGGGATCAGGGGTTCATTTCAAGCGGAATCTCATCGGCACTCGTCGGAGCGGGCATGCTCTCTGTGCTCCTGTTTCCGCTGCTGGCGCTTCGACAGGGTCAGCGTGGTGGCCGGAGGGCAGCGGAGGCCCGGGTCGCGCAAGAGGAAGTCCCTTAGGACAGCTCTCACCCGTCAACTCCAACCAGGTTTCATCGTCCGGGGCCTTTCGCCCCTACGGCACGGATGGGTCACGGCTGATACTGGGCATAGGCCTCTTTTCGGACCTAATGACGGAGCCGGTTCCACCGGTCACCATGAAAGGACACAACGATGGCACGATGCGACGTTTGCGGAAACGACGCTCCGAGGACTTTCACGGTCACGAGGGGTGACCAAAAGGGCACTTTCGACAGCTTCGAATGTGCCATCCACATGATGGCGCCGGCGTGCGAACATTGTGGCTGCCGGGTGTTGGGACACGGCGTCGAGACCGACGAAGGAATCTATTGCTGCGAGCATTGCGCGCGCGAAGCGGGAGCACAGCATCGGGAAAGACCCCATGCCAATACTGACCTCGTTGCCCCGGCCAGCCCACCGTCTGAAAGCCGGGAGGAATGACAGAAAACATCACCGTATGCCCGCACTGCGCTAAGCCAAACAGGGTTCCATCCAGCGCCAGCGGCCTACCGCGATGCGGGCACTGCCATCAGCTGTTGCCTTGGATCGTTGCCGCCAGCGACGGAGACTTCGCCGAAGTCGCCGAAGGGGCAACTCTTCCGGTAATTGTCGACTTCTGGGCGGTCTGGTGCGGCCCGTGCCGGACAGTCAGCCCGGTGCTCGATCAATTGGCGCACGAACGGGCCGGAACGGTGAAGCTCGTCAAAGTCGACGTGGACAGCTCGCCCCATCTTGCCAGGCGTTTCGGCATTCAAGCGGTGCCCACGCTCATGATCCTGATAGGCGGAAAGGTCCTCGCCCGCCGCGCCGGGGCCGCACCGGCAGCAGCCCTGCGCTCATGGGTTGATGGCGTCGTTTCCCAAAATCCCATGGTCGGCAAGAATAGCTGAGTCTGCAGGATCGGCTCCGCGATGGACTGGGAAAGATGCGAATCCATCCGGGACTTTGTGCCCTGTTGAGTGACCCTGGCCGCAACGTTCCGCACGGTTGGGCTGTCCCTTCCGGCCACGCCAATCGAGCGCTGCCGCAACGGGCGACCCCGGCGGCCGGGGGCCTCGGTCATCGACGAGGACATGCTGGTCTTCCGGACAGGCAGACATTCGCCCCCTAAGCGCTTTGTCCTTCACTCCCAGTCAACGCTTACAAAGGTACGCACGAGCCGCCAGGTTCGAGCGCCGGTCGGTGCGGGGCTGCTTCAAGCATTAGTTTGTGGAGATAATGCCGTCAGGCGGCCGGCACGGGTTTCCGGAGGAAAAGACCTACGACCAACGCGGTCAGGAGGCACAGACCAGCGTTCACCCATATCGCCGTCGTTATGCCGCTCAGGACGGCCGGGGCCTCGTTGTTGCCGATGGAGAGAATCTGGGCAGTGAAGATGGCACTCATGATCGGGATACCCATGGTGATGCCGATCTGCTGGCTCATGGTTGCCAGTCCGGTGGCCAAGCCTTGTTCTTCATTGGACAGGCCGGAGGTTGCGGTGACCATGAATCCGACGATGACGACAAGGTTGGCGACACCACCGATGAAGGTGGCCACTAGCAGCGGACCGATGGAGGCGGGATCGGCCCTGAGCAAGACGAGGGCACCGGTAGCGATCGCCTGGACGATGAATCCGTAGACGATGGCCTTCTTGTTGCCGATCCTGCCTATGACCTTTGGCCCGAGGATGCCACCAATCACGGTGCCGAGGCCAAGGACTGCGAAGGCCAAGCCGGCCCCGAGTGGGGTGTAGCCAAGCACCTGCTGCAGGTACAGGGTCAACAGGAATACCAGGGACGTTTCGGTGGCAAAGGCTAGGATGCCGGCAATGTTTCCCCATGCAACGGTAGAGCGCTTCAGAATCTCCAGCGGTACCAGCGGCGAGGTTGCCCTGCGTTCGACGGCCATGAACGCAACGACGAGCACGACTGCTACGGCGAGCGAGCCCAACGTCAGGGGATCAGTCCAGGAGTGTTCGGCAGCATGGGTAAGACCGAAGACCAAGGCCAGTAGACCCAGGGTCACCGTGCTGGCGCCCGGAACGTCCAGTTTCAACCTGGTGGTGGGCTTGCTCTCGGCGAGAACGATGGGGGCGATAACCAGTACTGCGATAGACACCGGCACGTTGACGAAAAACGCCCACCGCCAGCTGAGCAGGTCGGTCAAAAGCCCGCCGAGGATGGCGCCAGTCGTGAAGCCCGCAGCCATCAGCGAGCCATTCAGGCCCAGCGCTTTATCCCGCAGAGGGCCCTCAGGGAAGGATGCCAGCAGCAACGACAGGGCGGCGGGAACAACGATGGCCGTCGCGGTGCCTTGGCCTGCGCGAGCAATGAGCAGCAAGGCCGGGTCAGTAGTCAAGCCACCAGCGAGCGATGCTGCGCCCAGCAGGGCCATGCCGAAGATGAACATTTTGCGGCGGCCGACGACGTCCGCGACACGTCCGAACAACAGTGTCAGCCCGGCGGCGCAGAGGGCAAACGCCGTCGCGATCCACTGGAGGTTTTCCAAGCTGAATCCGACGTCGGCGCCGATGGCCGGGAGTGCGACACCGAGGATTGAGAAGTCAACGGCCAGGGTAAAGCTCGCCGCGAGCAGGACAATGAGTGCCAGCCGCTGTCGGCCTGTCATCCGTCCCGCCTGTGCAGTTGTCGGTTTCGCTTCGGTTGAAAGTGGGACACCTTGGCCCGTGGTGACATCCGGTTGAGTGGTCATGACGGCGATCCTTCTCTGGAGGGGGTAGCCGCCCGTTGGCGGCATCTTCACAACTCCACCGTCACGGAATGTCCCGGGAACAACCACACCCCCTCGTGCCTACCCCTGGCAGTGACAGGACAGGACCGGTGAACACCGGCAGAATGAGGCTCATGAGTAGTCACAGTGAACTTGGGGAGTTCCTTCGCGTTCGAAGAGCTGCCTTACAGCCTGAGGACGTTGGCCTTCTGAATTACGGTATCCGCCGCGTACCTGGCCTCCGCCGGGAGGAACTCGCCATGCTCGCCGGCGTTAGCAACACGTACTACACCCGACTGGAGCAGGGCCTGAGCAACAACGCCTCCGAGGCCGTCATCGAGTCCATCGCGCGCGCCCTCGACCTCAGCGCAGACGAGCGTGCGCACCTGTTCAATCTTGCCCGGTCCGGGACCACCAAGCGGCGCACCGTGACCAAGCCGGACAAGGTAAGACCTGGCATTCTGAGACTCATCCAGTCAATGTCCGACATACCCGCGGTCGTCCTTGGACGCCGGAGTGAAGTGCTGGCATGGAATGGGATGGGTCATCGGCTTGTGGCTGGTCATTTGGACTTCGCAGCGCCCAGGACGCCTTCAACGAGGCCCAACATGACGCGAATGTTGTTCCTCGACCGTCACACCCGTGAGCTTTACACACGCTGGCAAGAAGAAGCCACCCGCGCTGTAGCATCGCTGCGGCTGGTTGCCGGCCGCTCAGCTGATGATCAGGAACTGGCTTCGCTGGTAGGCGAGTTGACCGTGAACAGCGATGAGTTCGCCAATTTGTGGTCACGGCATCCTGTTGAGAACTGCATGTCCGGCCTCAAGCACATGCACCACCCCGAAGTAGGCCACCTGGAACTCAATTTCGAGGTCCTCACCCCGCCTGATGAATCCGGCCACCGCATCCTGATGTACACCGCCGATCCCGGGACCCCGCGGCCGAAGCACTGCAACTGTTGACTTCCAGCGACACTGGTTTGGGCGGGGAAGCAAGGTACGCAAGGGCCACGCAGACGTTCCAAGCAACGCTATGACTTCCCGGAAACAAAAGCCCCTCCAATCCGGGCAAAATCGCCGGAATGGAGGGGTTGGTGGAGCCCCCTGTCGGATTCGAACCGACGACCCCCGCTTTACAAGAGCGGTGCTCTGGCCAACTGAGCTAAGGAGGCATGCGCCGAAAACGACGCTAGATAAGGTTAGCCCAGACCCTCCCCCGCACGGAAATCACGAAGCCGGCCAGCCACCCCAGGTTGAACGCAAGGCCCAAACCCAGGGTGACCAGCCGCCGTCGAAAGTTCCTAAAACCTAGCCCTTGGCGTCAACTGCGGTCTGGATCTCAGCGTTCAGGTCCGTGGATCCGTCCCACTGCTTGCCGTCGATAAACACGGTGGGGGTTCCTGTGATGCCGATGGCTGCCGCCTCTTGCGTGGCAACCTTCACATACGGCCGGTACTGCTTGCTATCCACACAGGAGTCGATGTTCGCTGCGCCTACCTCCTTGGCCATGGACTTGAGGTCGTTGTCCGAGATGCCGGCGCTGCCTTCGGCAGGCTGGCGTTCGAAGAGGAGGTTGAAGAAGTCGGCGTACTTCTCAGGGGAAGAGTTCACCACGCACGCTGCAGCATTTGCTGCGCGTGAGGAGTAGTTGGTGGTGGACTGCTGGTCCAGGAAGCCAAGGGGGCGGTACTCGAGGGAAATCTTGCCTTCGTTGCGGAGTTTGGTGAGCGAATCACCGTAGGTTGTCTCAAACCGCTTGCAGACCGGGCAGATGAAGTCGATGTACGCGATCACCTTGACGGGCTTGCCGGCCTCGGGCTCACCACCGGGAACAGAGACAGTTGCAGGCTTGGTTGCCGGGGCCGAAGGGACATCTGCCACGTTCACGGACGAGGCATCGGACTTTACGACGTCGGAGTTGGCCAGCAATGTTACGCCACCGTGCACGTTGCCATTCGCGGGAGTAGGACCCTGGTCGGCGATCGGTGCGCTTTGCTGAATGCTGGTGGTCACTACCAGTGCGATAACGGCAAGGATCGCCACCACCGCCACCACGATGCCCCACCCGATCAGGAGCTTGTTGCGCTTTTCCTTTTTCAGCTGTGCTTCGCGGATTTCTCGCGCTTTCTCCCGTGCCTGGGCGGTGCGTTCAGCCTTGGAGAGGCGGGGTTCGTTTGCGGGGCTCATCAGTTCCTCGGATTACTCGACGTCGTAGTGCATAGCTAGGGCAACGGGGCCAGTTTACGGGAGCAAACTTGAAGATTCGGCGCACGCGCAAAGACCCGGTTGTTGAACGATCAACTGCCGCACATGATTCCGCCGGTAGGCTGGGAGGTGAGTCACAGCAACCCCAGGGAGCAGTAATGCAGGATTTGGCAAGCGAAAAACTCAAGACGGAAGACGGCGTTAGGGCCTCTCCCACCAGGAAGCCAACGGCGAGCAAGTTCGACTTCATGGTGGTGTCCAACCGCCTGCCCGTTGACCGCTGCAGCACGGATGGCAACGGCGATGGTGGCGGAGGCTGGCGGCGCTCCCCGGGCGGCCTGGTTACTGCGCTTGCACCGATGATGACAAAGTCCGACGGCGCGTGGGTGGGCTGGCACGGAGCCCCGGATGAAACCGTGCGTCCTTTCAGCCACGAAGCGATGGATCTTGTCCCGGTCCAGTTGAGCAGCCACGACGTCGAGCTGTATTACGAGGGCTTCTCCAATGCGACCATCTGGCCGCTGTATCACGATGTCATCGCCCCACCGGAGTTCCACCGCACCTGGTGGGATTCGTACCGCCAGGTCAACAAGAAGTTCGCAGACGCCGTCATCCGCCATGCCGCGGACGGCGCAACTGTGTGGGTCCAGGACTACCAGCTCCAGCTGGTTCCGCGCATGCTCCGCGAGGCACGGCCTGACCTGAAAATCGGCTTCTTCAACCACATTCCTTTCCCGCCGCCGGAGATTTTCGCCCAGCTGCCATGGCGCCGCGAGATTATTGATGGCCTACTGGGTGCGGACCTGCTGGGCTTCCAGCGTCCCAGCGACGCCGGCAACTTCATGCGCTCTGCCCGCCGCTTCCTGGGCGCGAGCGTCAAGCAGCAACAAGTGCACGTAAAGGGCCCGGACGGCGAGGTCACCCACATTGCCCGGGCACAGGCCTTCCCTATTTCCATCGATGTTGACCAGATCCGGGAGTTGGCAGGGAGGCCGGACATCATCGAGAGGGCCAAGCAGATCCGCAAGGACCTGGGCAATCCGAAGACCATCCTTCTTGGCGTGGACCGCCTTGACTACACCAAGGGCATCGGCCACCGCCTGAAGGCCTTCGAGGAACTCCTGCGCGAAGGTAGCATCAAGGTGGAGGACGCCACCCTGATCCAGGTAGCGAGCCCCAGCCGGGAACGCGTGGAGCAGTACCGGCTTCTGCGTGAAGAAATCGAAGGCACCGTTGGCCATATCAATGGCACCTACGACACCATCCAGAACACTGCCGTCCGCTACCTGCACCACAGCTACCCCGTTGAAGAAATGGTGGCGCTGTACCTCGCCGCGGACGTCATGCTGGTCACGGCGCTGCGCGACGGCATGAACCTGGTGGCCAAGGAGTATGTGACGGCCCGTTCCGAGGACGACGGCGCGCTGGTCCTGAGTGAGTTCGCCGGCGCTGCCGACCAATTGAAGCAGGCGCTCCTGATCAACCCGCATGACATCGATGGCCTTAAGTCCGCCATTCTCCGGGCGGTTAACCTCTCCCCCAAGGAAGCCCGCCGCCGCATGAAGCTGATGCGCAAGCAGATCCTTGACCACGACGTCGATCATTGGTCAGCGGAGTTCCTGGCCGCCCTCGAGGAGAAGGTAGTGCGCGATGACAGCTGAGCAGACGCCCCTGTCTTTGTCCCCGGAACTGTTGGACGCCATTCGGCGGATCGCGGGCACGGAGCAACTCCTGGTGGCCTTGGATTTCGACGGCACGCTCTCCCCAATCGTGGACCATGCCGATGACGCCCGGCCCCTTCCGCGTTCGGCTGCGGCTTTGGAAGCCCTTGCTGAACTGCCGCGCACGACGACGGCACTCATCTCGGGACGCGCCCTGGACAGTTTGCGCCTGGTCGCCTCGCCTCCTGTGAACACGTTGCTGATTGGCAGCCACGGCGCGGAGGTATGGCTGGGCGAAGGGTCACTGGGCTTGGAGTTGGATGATGAACAACGTGCACGCCTCGCTTCAGTACGTGACGTCCTGGCCGGCATCGTCAACATCGCGCCGGGGACGTTGCTCGAGGACAAGCCCGCCGGAGTCGTCCTTCACACTCGGCTTGCAGACGACGACGTGGCCGAAGACGCGGTAGAGGCCGCCATGCGGGTTCTGCGTGAGCATCCCGGAGTGTACGTAAAGACCGGCAAACGCGTGCTGGAGACCTCCGTTGTCCATGCCTCCAAGGGCGAGGCAGTGGAGTTCCTCCGTCAAGCAACAGGCGCCACGGCCATTCTGTTCGCCGGCGATGACGTGACGGATGAGGACGCCCTGGGCAGGCTGATGGGCGAGGACGTCGGCATCAAAGTCGGCCTGGATTTCACGCAGGCAGAGTACCGGGTGGAAGCCCCGGTGCACGTTGCGGAACTGTTGGAAACGCTCCTGCGGGAGCGCCGCCGAGTCACGGCGGAAGCATAAACCCCGTCACCGCGGAAGCATGGAGCGGGATCAACATCACATGTGACGTTCGTAACATTTAGGTAGTAAGTCCAAAAGTCTGACATACTCTTGGACGTGATGTGACGCACAGTACCGTGCGACGTCACACGATCCTCCCAGGCCAATGGCCGGGGAGTTCAACTGAAGAAAATGAACCATTCACAACGGATCGTCCGGCACGTACCTGCCGGTGAAGGGATTGATAACTGTGGCTACAGTTACTTTTGATAACGCTACGCGTCTGTACCCGGGCACAGATAAGCCCGCCGTCGATAAGCTCAACATCGACATCGCCGATGGCGAATTCCTGGTCCTCGTTGGACCTTCCGGTTGCGGTAAGTCCACCTCCCTGCGCATGCTCGCAGGACTTGAGGATGTGAACGCCGGCCGTATTCTGATCGGTGACCGCGACGTCACGGATGTTCCGCCGAAGGACCGCGACATCGCAATGGTCTTCCAGAACTACGCTCTTTACCCGCACATGACTGTTGCGGACAACATGGGCTTCGCGCTTAAGATCGCAGGCGTCTCCAAGGAAGAGCGCGCCGAGCGTGTTCGCGAAGCCGCCAAGCTTCTCGACCTCGAGCAGTACCTGGATCGCAAGCCGAAGGCACTCTCCGGCGGTCAGCGCCAGCGTGTTGCCATGGGCCGCGCAATCGTCCGTAACCCCCAGGTCTTCCTCATGGACGAGCCCCTGTCCAACCTTGACGCCAAGCTCCGTGTCCAGACGCGTACGCAGATCGCATCCCTGACCCGCCGCCTCGGCGTCACCACGGTTTACGTGACGCACGACCAGGTTGAGGCCATGACCATGGGCGACCGCGTCGCAGTCCTCAAGGACGGCCTGCTCCAGCAGGTTGACACCCCGCGCAACCTCTACGACCGCCCGCAGAACGTCTTCGTCGCAGGCTTCATTGGCTCCCCCGCCATGAACCTGCTGGAACTGCCGGTTGTCGACGGCGGCGTCCAGTTCGGTGGCACGGTTTACCCGGTCAAGCGCGACGTCCTCGAAGAAGCACACGGACAGACGGTCACCGTTGGTTCACGTCCGGAAGACCTCGAGACGGTCGGCCACGGCGAAGGCCTGCAGGTTGAGGTTGACGTCGTCGAAGAACTCGGCGCCGATGCCTACGTCTACGGCCACACCATCCTGGATGGCAAGAGCCACGACATCGTTGCCCGTGTTGACGGCCGCCGCCCCCCGATGAAGGGCGAGTCCATCTTCGTTCGTCCGCAGTCCGGCCACGTGCACCTGTTCGACACCAAGACGGGTCTGCGCCTGGGCGACTAGTCCCCACCGGCACCTGAATCCGCATCGTGACAGCGGCCCGACCCTTCCCGGGTCGGGCCGCTCTCGCGTTAACCATTCTGCAGAAAGAACGGCATGAACACGACGGATAACCTGATCCCCCGGCCCGTACAAGTCGCGCCATCGGACGGTCAGGCCTTCACGCTTGCGCCTACGGCACGGATCGCGGCAAGCCAGGCAGCTGTCCGGGTCGCGGAGCAGCTGGCGGTGCTGCTTCGCCGCGGCACTGGTTTCGCTCTTCCCATCGTCGAGACGGCCAATGCCGGCGACATCACCTTGGATTTAGTTGAAACGCTCGACGGCGGTCCGGAAGCCTACCGGTTGACTGTCACCAATGCCGGTGCCCGCCTCGCGGCAACAACTCCCGCGGGCCTCTTCAACGCAGTCCAAACACTCCGCCAGTTGCTCCCGCCTGCCGTTGAACACTCCCTCACAGGCGCGGACGATTCGAACACCAGCACCGACGGCACCTGGGTGATTCCCGCCGTCGAGATCAGGGACGCGCCCAGGTTCGCCTATCGCGGACTCATGCTCGATGTCGCCCGGAACTTTTTCACGGTCGAAGAGGTGAAGCAGCAGATAGATGTCATGAGCCAGTTGAAGCTCAATGCCCTGCACTTGCATCTTACGGATGACCAAGCCTGGCGCATCGAGATACATGCGCCCAAGGAGAATCCGTCGGGCTTGGACTACGGGAACCTCACCGCTATTGGCGGCGCCGTGAACCACCCCGGTATCGGCCTCACTCCCGGGCACTCAGGTTTCTACACGCAGCAGGACTTCAGGGAGATCCAGGCCTACGCCGCTGCGAGGAACGTGCTGATAGTGCCGGAGATCGACCTTCCCGGACACGTCAATGCGGCCTTGGCAGCCATCCCGCAGCTCAACCCGGACGGTATGGCCAAGCCCATGAATGCGACCGGCGAGGTCGGCTACTCCACCTTGGACGCAGCACTGCCTGCCACCTACGAGTTCGTTCGTGAAGTGCTTGGCCAACTCGCTGCCATCACGGATGGTCCGTACCTCCACATCGGGGGCGATGAAGCCCACGTCACCGGCCACGACAACTACGTCACCATGGTCCGGGAGTTTGCCCGGATCGGAGCGGAAACCGGCAAGACCGTAGTGGGTTGGAACGAATACGCCAGCGTCGAACTCCCGCAGGGGTCCGTGGTGCAGTACTGGTTCGGTGATTTCTCCCCGGTTGTCCAGCAGGCCGAAAGCGGCAGCTCCAAGGTCATCATGTCCCCGGCCGCGAACACCTATCTGGACCAAAAGTACGATTCCAGCAGCCCGATCGGCCTTGAGTGGGTGGACGGCGGGCCGTTCACGTGGTCCGAGTACTACCACTGGAATCCCGCCCAAGGCGGCCTGCAAGATGACAAGGTCCTTGGCGTCGAAGGCCCGCTGTGGACGGAGACCGTCCGCAACAACCAGCAGGCCTATTGGCTCCTGTACCCCAGGGCCATTTCCTTGGCGGAAGTGGGCTGGTCGCCGCAGGACGCGCGGGACGTTGGTGACTTCCGACGTCGGCTTGGCGCCTTGGGTGAGCGCCTCACAAGGCAGGGCGTCACGTTCCAGGCAGCACCGGACATCCAGTGGTCCGCGATGCCCGAATATCCCTTTACCGCAGCAATGAACGCCAACACCGGCGAGTACGGAACAATTGAGGCATGAGCGAGCAAAACGGAGCCCAGTGGCACGACGAACCGACCGACTACGGGCAGATCGGCAAGCTCCCCAGGACTGAGGCGGCCAGCGCGCAAGACACAGCACCACCGGCCAGCGTCATCGGTTCCCTTAACATCACCGCCGCCGCAGCGGATCCGGAACTGTTGGACCTGCCGTGGCACATTGCGCTCGAGGACTGGCCGGCCGAGAACCTCGCCGCCCTCCCCCGCGGTATCTCCCGGCACATCGTGCGTTTCGCGCACTTGGGTGGATCGGTCATTGCCATCAAGGAAACGTCCGAGCACGTTGCCCGCCACGAGTACCACATGCTCCGCAAGCTGGCTCGGCTGGATGTTCCGTGTGTCGAGCCCGTGGCCGTCATCACCGGCCGGACCACAGCCGACGGCAAACCCCTGAACCCGGTGTTGGTCACCCGGCATTTGAAGTTCTCCATGCCATACCGGGCACTTTTCTCGCAGATGCTTCGCAAGGACACGTTGACGCGCCTCATCGACGCCCAGGCGTTGCTGCTTGTCCGCTTGCACCTCATTGGCTTCTACTGGGGCGACGTCTCGCTTTCCAATACGCTGTTCCGTCGCGACGCCGGCGCGTTCGCTGCGTACCTTGTGGATGCCGAAACCGGCGAGCTTTACCCGGACCTGTCCATGGGCCAGCGCGAGTATGACCTGGAGATCGCCCGCGTCAACATCGCTGGTGAACTGATGGACCTCCTGGATGGCGGGCTCATCGAGGAAAAGGTCGATCCCGTGGCTACCAGTGAGCTCATCATGGACAGTTACCGCAGGCTATGGGCTGAGCTGACGGAAAAGGAATCCTTCGAACTCGGCGAGCGCTGGCGCGTGGGCGCCCGCATCCGCCGGCTCAACGAGCTCGGCTTCGACGTCGAGGAATATGCCATCAAGACCACGGCGGATGGTTCAACCATCCAGCTGCAGCCAAAAGTCGTCGACGCCGGCCACCACCAACGGCGCTTGCTGCGCCTCACCGGATTGGACGCCCAGGAGAACCAGGCACGCAGGCTCCTGAACGATATGGACCAGTTCAGGGCGGACAACAACCCTGACCTGGACGAGGAAATAAGCGCCCACGCATGGGTCAGCCAGATCTTCGAACCGATCGTACGGTCTATTCCCCGGCACCTTGCCGGGAAGTTGGAACCAGCCGAAGTAGTGCACGAGGTCCTGGAGCACCGCTGGTACATGAGCCAGAAACAGGATCGCTACATCCCGCTGGCCGAGACTGTGCAGTCCTACCTGGACACTGTGCTGCAGCACCGCAGGGACGAGGCTGCCATCATGTTGAACCCTGACACCGAGCTGCTCAAGATCCTTGAGGTTGAGGTGGAGGAGTCAGGCCGGTACGACGAAGTGGACGAGTACCCGGACGCGGACGACTAACTCAGGGTTCCAGGGTCTCCGCGAGGCCTGCCAGCACGGGTTCCCGGCCGAGCTCAATGTGCGTGTACGCCAGCGAGTAGGCCAGGTCCGGCCGGCCTTTCAGGATGGCGTTGCACAGCTCTTTGTGTTCGTCCCGTTGGAGCTCGTTGCTGCGGTTGTGTGCCAATCCGAAGATCCAGCGCATGCGGCCAAACAGCGGCTTCACGGACTCGATGAGCAGCCTGTTGCCGGAGAGACGTACGATTTCGGCGTGGAGCTCGGCACTGATCAGCGCGACGTCCTCTGCCCGGTCCTCGTCGATGGCGGCGTTGGAGGCTTCCATCAGTTCCTCGAGCCTGCCACTGGAATGGCCTTCGGCAACGCGGGTGGCAGCCATCCTCGCGGCGAACGTTTCCAGGCAAAGGCGGACGTCGAAGAGCTCGTTGACGTCGGTGAGCGTGAGTTGCCGGACCACTGCGCCGCGGCGCGGGAAGGTGGCCACGAAACCGTCCTTCTCCAGGCGTTGGATGGCTTCGCGGACCGGGATCCGGGAGACGCCGTACATCTCGGACAGTTCCCGTTCGCGCAAACGCCCACCCTGCGCGAAGGTGCCCGTGACGATTCCCTCCAACACCAGTTGGTAGACGTGCTCCGCGCGGGCCTCGTCATCGCGGCCATTTCCGGTTTCCGGCATCGCCTCAGCCACTGTCAAACTTCCCTTCATGCCAGCGTCCGCTCCATTCGCCGGCCGGCGCCGGTCAGCGTTCCAACCGAGCATACACGGGTGGAAACAGCTCGTCGGAGGGGCGGTTCAGGCCATCCCTGAGTGTGTAGGCCTCACGCATCCTGGCGAAGAGTTCCTGGGCCTTTCCCCGCCAGTAGTCCAGGTCCACTCCCTCTATGAGGCCGTCGGCCATGATGGTCCGGCCGGCCACCACTGAAAGCACTGCCTGGCGTGCTGTTCCGTTGAGCGTGAGGGTCCTTAGTGGGTCCTCGTGAACGCCGTCGCGGATGTCTCCCAGGGAGAAGGCCACCATGTCTGCCTGGGCCCCGGGCTCCAACCGGCCGAGATCGGTACGTCGCAGCGCCCGGGCTCCTCCTAGCGTGGCGGCGTCGAAGTATCCGGCGAGGTCGCCGGCGTCGTTGCTGCCTGCCAGGATCTTGCCCAGCTGCACGCCTGCATCGATGCCCCGGACCAGGTCCGGCGGGAAGGAGTCGGTGCCCAGGGAGATGTTGATGCCGGCTGCTTTGTATGCGTTAAAGGAATCCAAGGTGCTGCCATAGCGCATGGATGTCAGAGGGCAGTGGATGATGCTGGCGCCGCTGTCTGCCAGCCGGGCAAGGTCGCCGCGATCCTCTCCGAAAACGGCGGGGTTGCGGTCCGTGTAGGTGGCATGCGGGATCAGCAAGCGTTCGTTGAGCATGCCCACTTGGTCCAGGAGCTCCAGGGGCGTGACGCCATGCCGGTCCAGGATGAGTTCCCGTTCCACGAGGCCTTGGAGGGAGTGCAGGCGAACCAGGACGTCGTGCTCTTCTGAAGCCGCCGCCGTTGCTTTGAGCAGTTCGATGTCCAGGGTCTCGATGCGGCATGGGAGCAGGACACTGGTGATTAGCGGGTCGTTCAGCTCTGTCGCATGGTCAATGAAGCGCAATGCGTCCGCCAGCCCCTCACGGCCACGGCCGGCGTCGAACATGACCGAGCGTTCGCCGTTCTTCAACACCACATTCACGCCCGAGCGGTATGCGGGCCCAAGGTAGCCACGCAAGCCGAGCCGTCGACTGGTCTCCGCCATCCCCACGAGTTCCTCAAAAGGCTCCGCCCACTCGGAATGGACCTCCGATGCAATCGGCATGTAGGTGGTGATGCCATGAAGGACCAGTTGGATAAGGGCGTACTCGCGGATCTGTTGGCGTTCCTCAGCGGTAAAGACGTCCGCGCGGCGGTTGCGGAAGTAGTCCTCGGACCATTGGTGCCCCTTTGCCTGCTCCGGCCCGGCCCAGCTGTCCAGGATGAGGTGGTCGATGTCGGTGAGGGCATCGAGGTCGATCAGCCCTGGCATCAGGAGTGCGTCACCCAGATGATGTTCTTCAGTCACCGGCCCCGTGTAGTCATGGCCGACGTACTCAATGGTGTCGCCGCTATAGACCACGCAGGCATCCTCCAGCAGCACGTGCTGCCCTTTGTTGTGCCCCAGGACGTATCGGGCAGTTGCCTTTGTGGGCACGTGAACTCCTTTGTTCGAACAAAATAGCTATCTGGTATTCCAAACAGTACATTATTTGTGATTTACATCGCATCGATCCTGATCTAGTCTAGTTTGGTATACAAGAATCGCGGAGTCAGCTCCCTGGATCATGAAACGAGCACAAGCGTTGACCCAGCTACAGTCCATCGAACCGAATACCGGCAGTCCGCCGCCCACTCCGGCAACCTCGCCTGAGGGCAAAGCAGCCGCACCCGCCGAGGCACGCTCCCTGCTCGCCACGGCGTGGATGAGGATCCGGCGGAGCAAGATCGCACTCCTGAGCCTGTGCGTCGTGGTGGCCATCATGCTGTTCGCCATCCTTGCCCCCGTACTCAGCGCGATGTCTGGCAATGACCCCTTCACGTCCAACACCAGCCCCGAGGTACTGGACGACTTCCAGACGCCCGGCCTGCCGCTTCCCGGCTATATGTATCCGTCCGCCGAGCACTGGTTGGGCGTTGAGCCCGGCTTGGGCCGCGACCTTTTCGCCCGGCTCGCCTACGGTGGCCAGGTTTCCCTCACCATCGCCCTGCTGTCCACTGCCGTTTCCGTAGTTCTGGGAACAGTACTCGGTGCGGCTGCGGGCTACTTCGGTGGCAAGACGGACGCCGTCATCAGCCGCATCATGGACCTGTTCCTCGCATTCCCGCACCTTCTCCTGGTGCTCTCCCTGACGCCCATCCTGCAATCCCGGCTCCGGGATACACCGCTGGGCGAAGGCAGCTTCCTGCCCATGGCCTCCCTGGTGATCATCCTCGGATTCTTCGGGTGGGCTTACCTGGCAAGGATTGTCCGCGGCCAGGTCCTGAGCCTCCGGGAACGCGAGTTTGTGGAAGCGGCCCGCTCCTTCGGTGCCTCCCACGTGAGCGTCTTGTTCCGCCAGATCATCCCCAACGTCATGGGAGTAGTCCTGGTGTACGCCACCATGTTGATCCCCACCAACATTTCTGCCGAAGCAGCCCTTTCCTTCCTGGGCGTCGGCGTCAAGGACCCCACACCGTCGTGGGGGCAAATGCTGAACGCGGCGCAATCCGGCAACTGGTACCTCAGCGATCCGTGGTTCCTGGCTGTTCCGGGCGTCATGCTCATTGTCACCGTCCTGGCGTTCAACCTCCTGGGCGACGCCGTCCGGGACGCGCTGGACCCCAAGGCTTCCCGCCACTAACTTCCAACATCTCCCTTCACCCAACCCCTTCAACAGGAGCATCATGAAAACCCCCACGAGAGCACTGGCGCTTTCCGTGCTGATTGCCATGGCCGCAACAGGCTGCGCCGCCGGCCAGAACCAGCCCGGCAACACCAAGTCCGCAGAATCGGTCACGGAGCTGGCACCCAACGTGGTCAAGACCGGCTTCAACACCAAGGGCGGCAACCTCAACGTCCTGATGTCCTCGGACTTCCAGACCCTGGATCCCGGCAACAGCAATTACGTCCAGACCGCCAATGTGGGCCAGCTGTACTACCGGACCCTGACCATGGCCAAGGAAACCGCAGGGCAACCCCCAACAGTGGTCCCTGACCTCGCAACGGACACCGGCAAAGTTTCCGACGATGGCCTCAGCTGGACCTTCACGCTCAAGGAAGGCGTGAAGTTTGAGGACGGAACACCCATCACCTCCGCCGATATCAAGTACGGCGTGGAACGCACCTTCGCGCAGGATGTCTTCACCCAGGCGCCGCAAGAGTTGAATTCAGCGCTCGACGCCGGCGGGTACAAGGGGCCGTACAAGGATCCTTCCGCGTCGCTTCAGGCGGTTGAAACGCCGGATGACCGAACGATCGTCTTCCATCTGAAAAAGCCGTTCGCAGAGTTCCCTGCACTGGCGTCCCGCTCCAACACGGCGCCTGTACCCAAGGCCAAGGACACCAAGCTGGACTACACCAACCATCCTGTGTCTTCGGGGCCATACATGGTGGAGTCCTACAACCGGGGCAAGTCGCTCAAGCTGGTCCGCAACCCGCACTGGGACGCCGCCACGGACCCAAACCGCACCGCCCTTCCGGACACCTTCAGTTTCTCCCTCTCCACCTCGCAGGCAACCATCAGCCAGCAGCTGTTGGCTGACTCGGATCCAAATGCCATTACGCTCGATTCCAACGGCGCTCTGCAGACCTCGGATTCCGCCAAGCTGGCCGATGCCAAGGTCAAGGATCGCGTCGCATCCGGCCTTCTGGGCTGCAACGATGTCCTCAGCCTGAACACGGAAAAGATCAAGGACCCGGACGTCCGCAAGGCAATCGCCCTGGCTTTGGACCGCCAATCAATCCTGGTGCAGTACGGCGGACGACGCTTTGGCGAGATCACGCAGAGCCCGCTCAACTCCAAGATGCGTGGTTACGTCGAGACGGAGCTGGAGCTGGATCCTGCGGGCAATCCCAAGCTGGAGGAAGCCAAGAAGCTCCTTGAAGGCAAGGACTACCCCAAGACCCTCACGTACGGCTACGCCAACAACCGCGACGCCTTCAAGAACACCGGCACCGTAGTCCAGCAAAATCTCAAGGCCCTGGGCATCGATGTTGAGCTGGTGGCCATTCCGGCGCCGAACTACTACTCGGTCCTGGCCAGCGAACAGCTTCCGGACATGGGTCGCTCCGGCTGGTGCGGTGGCGCCGATCCGGCCTCCGTCCGTACTTCAGCAGACCCCTTGCTGGGACCGAACAACGAAGGCACCAGCTACGGCTTCTCCAACACCTCCCGCTACTTCGATCCCGTAGTTTCCAAGACGATGTTTGATCTGCGCAACACGGACGGCACTTCAGAAGAGCTTGGCAAGAAGTGGTCCGAGGCGTTCGGCACTGCCCTGAAGACGTACCCCATCGTCCCGCTCATCCGCAGCCACACCAACAGCGTGGTGGGATCCAACGTCCGCAACGCCCAGGTGGGCTACTTCTTCGGCGGCATCGACCTCTCGATCGTCGGCGTCGAGCACTAACCGGACTTCGACAACACATCGGCATAGTCCAGAAGGAGAAGCGGGCCGCCTGCTCCCAGCGGGCGGCCCGCAACCACCACCATGATGACTTTCATTCTTCGCAGGACCGGATCGTTGGTCCTGCTGCTCGCCGCAGTCAGTTTCATCACTTTCACGCTCTTCCAGCTTGGCCCCTCGGACCCCGCGGCCGCCGCCTGCGGACAGGAATGCACTCCTGAACGCGTGGCCGAGGCCCGCGTTGCCCTGGGCATGGACCAGCCGTTCTTTGTCCAGTACATCGACTACATGCGTGGCCTTTTCTCGCCCCGGATGATCGGTGCGCCCGGAGCCCAAACGCTCTGTGAATGGCCATGCTTGGGCAAGTCTTTCCAGACCAATGAGAGTGTTGCGGACATCATCGCCCGATCGCTCCCCTACACGTTCTCCATGGCCATTGGGGCACTCATCCTGTGGACCATCACCGGCGTCGGCTTGGGCCTTCTCGCCGCGCTGCGCAAGGGCTCGCCAGTGGACAAGTTCATCGTGGGCGCAGCGTCGGTGGGCGTATCGCTGCCCATCCCGGTTACGGGCCTGTTCCTGCTGCTTCTCTTCGTCAACCAGCTACACCTTCTGCCGTTCACAACCAACGAGATCAATAGCCCCTTTGGTCCACAGGGACCGGGCGCATGGGTGGCGAACTACCTGCTGCCATGGATCGCGTTGGCCGTGCTGTTCAGCGCCTCCTACATCCGTGTCACCCGGACCAACATGATCGAGACATTCGGCGAGGACTTCATCCGCACTGCCCGCGCCAAGGGCCTGGCACCACGGACCGTGACGTTCAAGCACGGCGTCCGCGCCGGGATCACGCCCGTTGTCACCATGCTTGGCATGGACATCGGATTGCTCCTGGGAGGTGCCGTCCTCACCGAGCAGATCTTCTCCGTTCCCGGCCTGGGCTTCACCGCAGTGCACGCCGCAATTTCGGGTGACCTGCCCGTCACCATGGCGATCACCATGTTGGCCGCGTTCTTCGTCATCGTAGCCAATGTTGTGGTGGACCTCGCCTATGCCGCCATCGATCCCCGAGTGAGGCTCCAATGACCCACACACCACTCACCCAACCGCTCTCCCGGCCTGCGCCGGATCACGGAGCGAGTGCCTTCCTGGACGTCCGCAACCTCTCCGTGAAGTTCCCCACGGACGACGGTCTGGTCTCCGCCGTCAACGGGATGGACTTCACCCTGGAGCGGGGCCAGACCCTTGGCATCGTCGGCGAGTCCGGCTCAGGAAAGTCCGTCACCAGCCAGGCCCTCATGGGCCTCCTGAAGGGCACTTCCGCCCAAGTGACCGGCCAGGCAATGTTCCAGGGCAAGGATCTGGTCACCCTCCCGGAATCTGCCATGCGCCAACTCCGCGGCCGCAACATCGGCATGATATTCCAGGATCCGCTCTCGGCGCTGCACCCGTTCTACACTGTTGGACACCAGATCGCGGAGGCGTATCTGGTCCACAACAAGGCCAGCAAAAAGCAGGCCCGGACAGCCGCCGTCGACATGCTCGGAAGGGTAGGTATCCCCAGTCCTGAGCAGCGCTTCGACGAATACCCGCACCACTTCTCCGGCGGAATGCGCCAACGGGCCATGATCGCCATGGCACTGATCTGTGAACCGGAGCTGCTGATCGCTGACGAACCCACCACCGCGTTGGACGTGACAGTTCAGGCCCAGATCCTGGACCTGATGTCTGAGCTCCAGGAAGAAACCAATTCTGCGCTCATCCTCATCACGCACGATCTCGGCGTCGTGGCCGAAGTATGCGACGACGTCCTTGTGATGTACGGCGGCCAGTGTGTCGAATCGGGTCCCGTGGATGAGATCTTCTACGACACCCGGCACCCCTACACTTTGGGCCTGCTCAATTCGATGCCCACCCTGAACGGTTCGGCGAGCCAGCTGAACCCCATACCCGGCCAGCCGCCGTCGCTCCTTGACCTGCCCCAGGGCTGCATCTTCAGCGCCCGGTGCCAGTACGCCGAACTGGTGGGCGACGGCGTCTGCGCCAAGCAGCGGCCTGAGCTGACGGTGGACGACGGGCATGGCAAGCGCTGCCATCTGAGTGGGCCGCAGATCATCACCATCCGGAATTCGCGTTAGGACCCGCCATGGAACATCAACCAATTCTCCAGGTGGAGAACCTCCAGAAGCACTTTCCGCTCAAGGGCGGCCTCCTGCCCGGGGCTCCCAAGCGATCGGTCAAAGCGGTCGACGGCGTCTCCTTCAGTCTCGCTCGAGGCCAGACTTTGGGACTCGTGGGTGAGTCCGGTTGCGGCAAGTCGACCACGGGCCGCATGGTGGCACGGCTTATGGACCCGACAGGGGGCCGAATCGTGGTGGATGGCGTCGACATCAGCCAGCTTCGCGGGCGGGACCTTTACAACTTCCGGCGCAAAGTCCAGATGATCTTCCAGGACCCGTTCGCCTCCCTAAACCCGAGGCAGACAGTGGGTACAGCGATTGCAGCTCCCATGGTGGCGCAGAAGATCAATCCCCAGGGCGGCCTGAAGAACCGGGTCAAGGAACTACTGGACCAAGTGGGGCTCAAACCTGAGCACTATAACCGGTTCCCGCACGAGTTCTCCGGTGGGCAGCGGCAACGCGTCGGAATTGCCCGGGCCATATCCCTGAACCCATCGGTAATTGTTTGTGACGAGCCCGTATCCGCCTTGGATGTCTCCGTTCAAGCCCAAGTGGTGAACCTGTTGCAGCAGATCCAGCGCGACACCGGAGTGTCCTATATCTTCATTGCCCACGACCTCTCCGTTGTTCGGCACATCTCCCATGAAGTCGCCGTGATGTACCTTGGCAAGATCGTGGAACAAGGACCGCGGGATGAGCTCTTCCGGAACCCCTTACACCCTTACACCAAGGCCCTGCTCTCTGCAGTTCCCCTGCCGGATCCCCGCGCAGCACGCGGGCAAGTGAAGATCCGGCTCCGGGGAGACCTCCCATCACCGGCCAATCCGCCCAGCGGTTGCGTCTTCCGGACCCGCTGCCCGCTGATCAGCACTCTTCCCGAGGAACAGCGCCAACGCTGCATCAACCAGATTCCCACGCCTGCCCAGCCCGCTGCGCCCGCCTGCCACCACACAGGTATGGCAGCAACGGTCCTGGCCGGCGTGCAATAGATGCAGGCAACAGATTCACGAGTAAAGGAGCATCCATTGAATACCCTGATCCGCGCCGTCCGTCCTTGGGGGAACGCGCTCAGCGACGTCACTCTTGTCGCGGGAGAAGCAGGCGGCAAGATCACCGCCGTCGAACCGCATGACCCTGACCGCGTCGTTCCCGAAGGCGCGACCGTTGTGGAAGGCCGCGGACGCTTACTGCTGCCATCGTTCTCCGATGTGCATGTGCACCTGGATTCCACCCGGATCGGCCTGCCATTCCGCGAACACACCGGCGGTCCCGGTGTATGGACCATGATGATGAACGACCGGCAAAACTGGCGCAGTGCCGAGGTGCCGCTGCAGGATCGTGTCAACGACACCCTGGGCCGGATGATCGCCCGTGGTACTACGCGTGTTCGTTCTTATGCTCAGGTGGATGTGGACTGCAGGCTGGAGCGTTTCGAAGCCGTTGCTGCTGCCAAGGAGAAGTTCGCCGGTCAGGCTTGGGTGGATATCATCGCGTTCCCGCAGGCTGGCTTGCTCCTTGAAGACGGGACGGTGGAGCTCATGGAGGAGGCGCTGAAGGCCGGCGCCAACGTCATGGGCGGGATTGACCCTTGCACTTTGGACAGGGATCCGGCGAAACACCTGGACATCGTGTTTGGCTTGGCTGAGAAGTACCAAGTGCCAATCGACATCCACCTCCACGAGCCCGGCGAACTGGGCGTCTTCAGCACGGACCTCGTTCTGGAACGCACGCGGGCGCTCGGCATGCAGGGCAAAGTCACGATGTCCCACGCCTACCAACTGGGCAGCGTCAACGAGGCCACTACGCGCAGGCTCATTGATGCCTTCGCGGAACTTGACGTGTCCATGGCTTCGGTTGCCCCCGCTGCCGCAGGCCAGCTGCCCATCCCGCTCCTCACCGAGGCTGGGGTGCGCTACGGATTGGGCGAGGACGGCCAGCGCGACTACTGGTCCCCCTACGGCAACACGGACATGCTGGACCGCACCTGGCAGCTGGCATTCACCCATGGCTTCCGCAAGGACGAGTTGATCGAGCACTGCCTGGCCATCGCCACTATTGGCGGGGCGAGCATCCTTGACCCCAGCGCTACCCGGCTGAAGGACACCGCCCACCGTCCCGGCGTCGACGTCGGAGATCCGGCCGAACTGCTCCTGGTGGACGGCGAGACGGTAGCTTCCACGGTGATGGACCGGGGCAAGGACCGCACCGTGATCCACGCCGGCAAGGTGGTAGCCGACCAACTGGAACTGCTCTAGCTGCTACGAAACCCGCTCTTGTCCGCGCTCCTGACCGTAGAACGGTCTGAGTGACGGACAAGGGCGGGTCTCGGCGTTAAGCGCTACTCGCCCCTGGCTGTGGGCGCATCGTCCAGCGGCGTCCACCAGGTCACAGGAGGCGTCACCTTGAAACGACGCCCGGACACGTCCGACGGTACAATGCGGATGAACTGGTCCTTCTGCCCCGCTTCCCAAGGAAACAGGAGGAGACCGATGGTATCCAGCACGTCCTGCGTCAGCTTCACTGCGGAAGCTTGCCCCTTGACCACCACGCTCCAGGCCACTCCGGTTTGCGCATCGACACCGTCAGCCTCGATCGCAACAGGAGCGTCACCAAGCGCTGCATGAAGCTTGGTGCCCTCGCCGGTGCGGAAGACCATGGTCCCGTGGTCCACCTTGTAATTCACCGGAAAGATGTCCGGGTGGTTGTCCACCCACACGGCAAGCCGGCCCACGGAAACTCCACGGAGGAGTTCCCAGCATTCGTTGGTCTCCAGGACTTCAGTGGCGGCAGTGTTGTCGCCAGACTTTGAGTTGGTCATATCGCAGAGGATACGCCGGAGCATAGCCCGCCGACAGTCCTCGGCGACCCTCGCGCGCAGCCATAGTTTAGAGCCCGACGACGGCTGGCCGGGTTTCGTCGTCAGCGTTCCTTCGCTGCGGCTCGGGCAACAGCCCCACCGGCTCAACATTCACCACGGGTCCACGTATGGCCAGGAAGCCCGCACCAGCCAGAATCACCGCTTCGGCCGCGAGCGCCCAGAACGTCACTTCCCAGCCTCCGGTCCACGTATGGAGCAGTCCGGCCACCAGTGGACCGAGCGAGGCAAGCGCGAAACCCAGCCCTTGACTCATGGCCGAGAGCTTTCCCGCTGTCTGCGGACCGGAGGAGCGGATCACTACCAAGGCCATCGCCAGGCCGAACCCGGCGCTCTGGACTATTCCCAGGATCCCCACCATGACGAACTGCAGGCCGGCTGGCGCTGCGAGGACTCCCAAGAGTGCAAGGGCCACTGCCAGTCCGAGGCCAGGTGCCATGATCCGCAGAATGGCTGGACGACCGGCCAGCACGGGAGCCAGCAGGCTCGCGGGGAGGCCCGCCAGGCTGAACCACGCCAACAACGCAGCTGCGTCCGCCGATGACAGCCCCTTGGAGACGAGGTAAACGGCCAGCCAGGACGTGATCGCGAAGTAGAGCATGGCCTGCAGTCCAAAGAAAGCCGTCACGGCCCAGGCCGTGCGCTGCTTACGCAGTGGTGCGACTTGCTGCGGCGACGAAACGGCGCCCGCCGCTGACCCGGCTTTGCCAGCAGGGGTGCCTGCCGCCGTCGGCCGTCTTCCGGAGCGTTGGATGAGGCACGCTCCCAACAGTGCCGGGACGGCCCACACCGCCAGTGCCCAGGCGAGGCTCCCACCGAAAGCCTCGGCAAGGGGCTGGACCAGCCCTGCACCGAGCGCAGCTCCGAGTCCAAAGCCCATGGTGCAAAGTCCGGTCCACCAGCCGGAGCCGTGGTTGGCCTTGACGATCTGGGGAACCAGCACGCTGGCCGTCATGATTGCCATGCCGGCAAGGAACGTGCCGGGAAGGAGGAGCGCCGGTACCAGGACCCTGACGATCAACGCCGCAGCGAGTACCAAGAGTGCAAGCGCCACGGCGGGCCCCGTTCCGAGCCGCCGGGCCAGCCACGGCCCGATTGGCCCTGAAACCCCGAAGGCCAGCACCGGCAACGTACCCAAAACAGGCAGCAGAACCGGATCCAGCTGAAAGGCCCCCGGGACCTGGTTCATAACACCGGCAATGGTGGTGATGGCAGGCCGAAGGTTGACGGAAACAAGCACCAAAGCCAACAACACCAGGACGCGGAACGCCCGCCCAGAATTTCCGGAGCCACCACGGCGCTGTTCTTCCACGTCATTCTCCTCATAGTAACTTTGGTATACCAAACAAGACTACGAGGAGCCAGACACAAAGTAAACCCAGCAGACGTGGCGCTTCTTATGCGACCTGAAATGAGTAGGTGACTATTTGGAATACCATCCCGGACGGAGAGCGAGGGCCATGAAAGGGCCGCAGGGCCGGAACGCGGCAGCGCGGACGAGGGGACGAGGGGACGAACGCAAGGGCCGCAGGACCGAAACGCGGCAGCGCGCGTCTAAGGGAGGAACGACCGAGCGCGCAGAGCGTTTCGGTCCTGCGGCCCGCCCCGCGGCCCGCCCTGCAGGCCGCCCCAGCGCAGCCCGCCCAGCCCAGCAAACCTAGATAGCCTTCCCCGGATTCAGAATCCCCGCAGGATCGAACAACTCCTTGATCCGCCGCTGCAGTTCCCGCACAGGCTCAGGCTGCTCCAGTCCCAGCCATCGGAGCTTGTACTGCCCCACGCCGTGCTCGCCGGTTATCGTGCCACCCATATCGAGGCCTACCCGGATCGATTCATCAAGGGCGGCGTTGAGGCGTACCAGGGCGTCGGCGTCCGTGGCGGGGTCCACCCTGTCCATCCAGAACGTGGGGTGGAGGTTTCCGTCTCCGGCGTGGGCCACCACTTTGAGGCGGACTTGGAAGCGGTCAGCCATGGCTTCGAGTTCTGCCACGAAGTCCACCAGCCGGGAGCGTGGAACAGCGATGTCCTCGCCCACCCTGAATTCGTCGTCCATTTCCACGCCGCGGCTGTTGCGGCGTAGTTCGACGAGCATTTCGGCTTCTTCGCTGGCTTCGGTGGTGACGGTGGCTCCGCCTTCGGCGAGTACTTGCCGGACGACATCGGCCTCGGCGGCTGCTCCAAAACCGTCTGTTTGGATCAACAGCAGCGATTTGCCGCGGGTTTGCAGGTCTGAGCCGTTCATCTCATCGAGCTGTGTGAGTGTCCCGTTGTCCAGGAGTTCCATGATGGCTGGCTGGACCCGGGCTTTTCCTACTGCCAACACGCCTGCGGCGGCGCTGCGGAAGTCTTGGTAGAACGCGGCGATGGTGTGGACTTCGCGTGGAAGGTACTTCAGGCGGACCGTCACGCCCACAACGATTCCGAGTGTCCCTTCGGAGCCCACCAGCAGCGCAGTGAGGTCGTATCCGGCAACGCCTTTGAACGTTTGGTGGCCGGTGTGGAGCAGTGAACCGTCGGCCAGCACAACGTCCAGCGCAAGGACGGAATCCCGTGTCACACCGTATTTTGCGCAGCGCAGTCCACCGGCGTTTGTGGCTACGTTGCCACCGATGGTGGACATCTTGTAGCTGGCTGGATCGGGCGCATACATGAGCCCATGCTCGGCAGCTGCGGCATTCAGTTCGGCGTTGATGACGCCAGGTTCGACGACGGCGGTCTCGTCGTCGGGGTTGAGGTCCAGGATGCGGTTCATTCGTTCCAGGCTGAGCACGATGCATCCTTGGGTGGCGTGAGCGCCTCCCGACACACCCGTTCCGGCACCACGCGCGACGATTGGCACCTGGTGGGCGGCGCAACTTCGAACGATGTTTTGAACGTCTTCCACGGATTCGGCCCAAACGACCGCGAGCGGCAGGTGTGGCTCCAGCAGCGGTCCTTGATCTACGGAATAGGCCGTGCGGGTGGCTTCATCTTCGGCGATCTGGCCGGGCCGAAGTCCGGCTGCCAGGCTCGCCAAGAATGCGCGCTGCGTATCACTGTGGCCGGCGACCGTTTGCTGGTCAGCTTCCTGACGGCCGACTGTGCGGCCTTTGATGCTTTCCTCTGTTGTTCCGGCCATAGCCGTTTCGTCCGA
This sequence comes from Paenarthrobacter aromaticivorans, assembly GCF_019038615.1. NCBI lineage: Bacteria > Bacillati > Actinomycetota > Actinomycetes > Micrococcales > Micrococcaceae > Paenarthrobacter > Paenarthrobacter aromaticivorans. The sequence goes on along the minus strand of NZ_JAHOPC010000019.1, from coordinate 11,497 downwards.
CAAGGTGGTCCCTTCACATGAGCTCCGCGGACACGCCAAATCGGCAGTCTTCGCAGAGTTTTCAGTGATCCCAGTCTAATCAGCGCCGCCCACCACCGTGGGAACGCAGGTTCCGGGAAGGGACCAGATACCAGCAGAAATGCCGTCTGCGCACAGCAGTACATCGCCGTCATTCCCCCAGCTCGTGGAGATGTTCCCAAAACTGTGCAGGGGTGGCGCGGACAGCGAATGGAGTTGCTGCTTGGAAAGGACGGCGTTATCTACACAGACCCGGGCAGAGTCGCGGACGGCCATGACCAGAACTGCGGAGTCAGCGGTCTCACGCACGAATACCAGGGCGTCCCCCTCGGCGTGGATCCAGCGCAGCCCGCCTTCGGTGAGTGCGGTCAGCCCGCTCCTGAGCCTCCCCAGAGCCGAGTAGAAGGAACGCAAATCCTTGACGGGGTGGCGGCTGGATTTTCCTTCCTGCCAGTCCCATGGCATGGGTGTCCTGGAGTCCTCGCCGTTGAAGCCTTCAAGGCCGAACTCGTCTCCCGCGAACAGCACCGGAACGCCTGGCAGGGTGAAGGTGAGCAGAGCGCCAACTTCCTGGCCGCCGTCGAGCATTACTGTCGTTGCGCGTGCGGTGTCATGTGTGTTGAGGGCATTCATCGTGCTATTTCGCACACCCCAGCTAAATCCCGCAGCGAGGTCCTGATGCGTGGCCAGGAAGGTTTCGGCCTCGATCTTGTTGGGTCCTGCCTGGGGCGAGCCGAAGAAGTTTACGTGCGGTGCATCCCCCGCAAGCCAGGACCACAGTGGCCGGGTGAGGTTGGAGTACGTCATGGCACCGTGCCAGTGCTCACCCGTGAAGTCCGGCGCGGCATCGGAGGTGGACTCGGCCAACAAAGCTGCGTCCGGGTTGATCTCACGAACCCGCTCGGCGATGAGCCGCGCAACCTCGTGATTCAGGTCCACGGCGCCAAGGCGTCCGGTCATATTGCCGACGTCTATCCTCCAGCCGTCCAGGTTGAAGGGCGGTTTGAGCCACCGGGCAACCACCGAATCGTCGTCAGTCACGAAACGCCGCCGGAGGGCCTCCGAAGACCAATTAAGTTTCGGCAGCGACGGCACACCCCACCACGACTCGTACGTCGAATGGTCCTCGCTGAAGTAGTAGTACCCTGCCTCCTCTGAGCCCGGATCGGCGAGAGCCTTCACGAACCAGTCGTGTGCATCGCCAGTGTGATTGGCGGTGAGGTCACCCATCACACGAATGCCCCGGGAATGCGCCGCCTCCACCAGCTCCACCAGCGCTTGGTTCCCGCCAAGGAGTGGGTCCACGGAGTCGAAGGTGGAGGCGTCGTAGCGGTGGTTGGAACGGGCCGGGAAGAATGGCGTCAGGTAGAGAACGTCGATGCCCAGTTCCTGGAGATGGTCCAGTTTCCCCGTGATTCCAGGCAGGTCGCCACCGTAGAACTGAATGGGCGTTTCCCGCCCGGTAGCCACCACTGGTTCTTCCCACGAGCTGCCCACAGCCCAGTCCGGGAGGGGGTGCGCATCCGCCTGGGCAGAGCGGGCGAAGCGATCCGGAAACACCTGGTACATGGTGGCCTGATGCAGCCACTGCGGTGCGGGAGCAAACGTGGTGAGGCGGAAGTCCGCTGCATCAGCAACATCCCGGTTAAAAAGCCCTTGGGCGTTGAGGTTCCAGTAGTGCCGCCCACTTGCGCTGATGCTCTCGATTTCCAGCAGGAACCGGTACTTGGCCACGGGATTGGCCACGAGCATCGCCGTTTCCCACCAGTCCCAGCCATCGATGCTGCCGAGCCGGATCGCAGCGTCGTACCGCGGCTCGCCGTCCTGTACGGAACGGACCCAAACCCGGGACGCGGAACCCCACTCCTGCGGAACCCGTAGACGAAGCCGAACAACCTCGCCCAGTGAAATCCGTCCGGGAGCATGACCCGAAACATAAAGGGCGGATCCGTCGTGATGTGGAACGACAAGCGACATTGTCATCCTTTCACTGAGCCAGCCGTAAGGCCGCTGACGATGTACTTCTGCAGGAAGAGGAACAGAGCCATGACCGGGATAGCCGCGATGACGGCGCCAGCGGCGAAGACGCCCCAATTCTCGGAACGCTGCTGTGCCACGTAGGAATAGAGCCCGACGGCGAGTGTCTGGCTATCAGGATCGGTGAGGACAACGCTGGCGATCACGAATTCACTGGAAATACCGATGAATGCCAGCAGTCCAACAACGGCCAGGATGGGAGTGACCAGGCGCAGGATGATGCCGAAGAAGATCTGGACGTGGCTGGCACCATCGATCTTTGCAGCTTCGTCCAGCGACTGCGGGACCGTGTTGAAAAAGCCGTACATGAGGTACGTGTTCACGCCCAGCGCACCGCCGAGGTACACCATGATGAGCCCCAGTTGGCTGCCAAGGCCCAGGGCGGGGATCACCTGTGAGATACCGCTGAGGAGGAGGAAGATTGCGACGACGGCCAGCAGCTGCGGGAACATCTGCAGCAGGAGCAGGGTCAACAGTCCCACTCGTCGGCCTTTGAAGCGCATGCGGGAGAATGCGTACGCGGCCATCGCCCCCAGGAAGACTGTGGCGGCGGAGGTCACCAGGCCCACCACCAGGGTGTTGAGGAACCAGCGCCCGAAGGGACGGCTCGGATCGCTGAAGAGCGCAGTGAAGTTGCCGGTATCGAACCTGGAGAACAGACCGTTGGAGCCGACCAAGGTGCCGTTGGAGTCCAGCGCCGCCGACAAAACGTAGAGCAGCGGGAACACGGCGAAGATGGTGGTGACGATGCCGACGGCGTGCCGCCAGCCTTTGTCCTTGAACCAAACCCCAAAGGGACGCCGCTTTGGCACCAACGGTGCGGGACCGCCGTCGTGCGCCTGTTCAATGCTGGGGAGGGTGCGTACCTGTGCCTCGCTCATTAGTTCACGTCCTCGAGTGCTTTGGTCTGCTTGAAGCTAATGGCCGAAATCGTGGCCACGATGATGAAGATGATGATGGCGAGCGCGCTGGCCAGTCCGTAGTCGCGCCCTGTGCCTTGGCCGAACGCCACCTTGTAGACCAGCGTGATCAGGATGTCCGTGGCTCCGATATCGCGATCGGTGTCTGCAAAGCGCGGGCCGCCACCGGTCAACATGTAAATGACATTGAAGTTGTTGAAGTTGAACGCAAAGGAGGAGATCAGCAGCGGTGCCACCGAGACCAGGAGCAGCGGCAGCTTGATGGAGCGGAACACTCGCCAAGGGGATGCTCCATCCATGCGGGCAGCCTCATCAATTTCTGTTGGCAAGGATTGGAGTGCCCCGGTGCATACCAGGAACATGTACGGGAATCCGAGCCACACATTGACCACCAGCACGCTGATTTTGGCCAGGACAGGGTCCGTGAGCCAGCCAATATGCGCCCCGCCCAGCAGTGTCTGGTTCAGCCACCCGAACTCGGGGTTGAGGATGCCCGACCACACCAGTCCAGACAGGAATGCCGGGAAGGCGTAGGGCAAAATCATCAGGATCCGGTAAACCTTTTTGCCGCGGAGATCCTCACGGTTGAAAGTGATGGCCAGGAACAGCCCCAGGGCGAACGTCAAGGCAACAGAGGCTACCGAGAAAGTGAACGTCCAAAGGATGACGCCCAGCAGTGGGCCGCGGAGGCTCGGATCGGTGAAGGCCCGGGCGAAGTTCTCCATGCCGACGTCGATCTTCCAGCCGGTGGCCAACGTCTCTCCGTTAGCGTCCGCAAAGGCGCCCTTGCCGTTGTCGCGGTAGGCCGTGCCGGTCTCGCTGTCAGTGAACGTATCGGTGGCGGTGTCGTAGCGCAGCGCCGGCTTGAACTGGTAGGCCGTGCTGCCATCGGCGGTGCGCAGGGTTCCATCAGCGGGGTTCTCTGAGACGGGAACGGTAATCTTCAGAATTTCCTGCTGGTTGGCCACGATCTCCTGGAACTTCAGTGTTTCGTAGCCAGGAAGGGAGTTGGCCTTGCCAGTGGAATCCTTTCCCGCCCCTGACACCTCAGTGAGTGGCTCATCGGTGCTGCCTATTTGGGCTTTGCCGGAGGGGTCTGTAAACAACAGGTAGAACGTATCGCCCTTGGTCAGCACGGCCGCCTTGTATGTAGGCGAATCCGGGACGCGCTTCTGGGCGGTCAGCTGGATGGCCGCGATGGCGTCTTCCTTGGTGCTGTTATGCCCGTCGCCATAGTTGGTGAAGGCGATATAACCGCTGAAGAACACCACCAGGACCTGGAATACCAGCAGGAACAGCACACCCGGAGCCAGATACTTCGCCGGAAGCCCACCCCTGCGCAAATAGATCCAGTTAATCGCCAGCACCACCAGCGAGGAGACGGCGAGCGCGGCCCATGATTGGCTCAGGAACAGCATCATCAGCACGTACACGGCAAAGGCATCCACCAAGCCCAACAGGACGATCTTGAGGATGGTGCCCTTGATGGAGTCGGGGCCCCGGCGGCCGTTCCGGATAGTCCGGTGGGCCGCGTCCTGGTGGGCAACCTTCGGGTGGGCAGTACCGCGAGGCGGCTGCACCAGCGTCGTACTGGCTGGGCTGGCTGGCGGTTCGTGGAGATCTGGCTTTGGCATTTTGGATCCTTGGACTAAAGCAGTTTGCGGCTGGCACGGGCCGGACGGTGGTCCCGGGGCCGGGCGGCGGGCACCGTCCGGCCCCGGGCAGACCGGTGGAATCACCGGTTGAGGCGTCAGCCGCCGATCTTGGACTTGATGCTCGCGGCCATCTTGGCCCACGCTTCAGCGGGATCGCCCTGGCCCTTGATGATGGCCAGTTCCGTGGCGCCCCAGTCAGCCCAGACGGCGCTCATTTCGGGGATAGCCGGCATGGGCACGCCGGTGGCTCCGATCTTGCCGAAGGCCTCCACTACGGGATCGCTGGCTGCCTTCTCAAAGGATGCCTTGAGTGCCGGAGGACGACCGCCTGCCGCGTACATGGAGTCCTGGGCGGACTCTGAGGTGAGGTAGTTGGTGACGAATTCATTGGTGGCCAGGGCGTTGGCGCTCTTAGCGCTGATGAAGAAGCCGTTGACGCCGATGAAGGGCTGCGCAGCCTCGCCACCGGCCGTGGGCAGCTCATCAACTGCGAACTTAATGCCCTTCTTCTGAACATCCGGCACGTTCCACGGGCCCGTCAGGAAGTACGGCGATTCTCCGGCAAGGAATTTCTCCTTGGCGATGTCGCCGGTGATGTTGGAGTTGATGATTTTCTCGCCGGCATCGCCCCAGGCGGCCAGCTTCTTGGCGAATTCCACGCCGGCAGCGTCACCAATGAGCAACTGCTTGGCATCGTAACCGCCGTCGGCGTTCTTACCGAAAACCTGCGAACCCATGGATGACTGCAGCGGGTACAGGTGGTACGGATCGCCCTGTTTGGGATCCATTCCCACCAGGAACGGGAAGGTGGCTTTGCCCTCTGCAACGGCCTTCTTGCCGTTGGCCACTACCTCATCCAGAGTGCTCGCCTTGCTGTCCACGATGCTGGTGTTGCGCAGCAGGGCAATATTCTCGATCGCGTACGGTACGCCATAGACGGCGCCGTTGTAGGTCATGGCCTTGATGGAGGAATCCTGGAACTGGCTGGCTTTGTCGCCTAGTTCCACCGGTGCGATCACACCGTTTTGAACAAACTTTCCAATCCAGTCGTGCGGTCCAACGATCAGATCGGGGCCTTGGCCGGTTGGAACCTGCGTGATGAAGTCATCGCGGACGGCAGCGAAGTCCTTCACTACGAGCTTGACTTCGATGCCGGTGTCGGACTTGAACTTTTCGGTGATGTCCTTCAACGCGGGCGATCGTTCGGCGTCTACCCACATGGTGATGGTGCCGGCGCCGGCTGCCTTGAGGTCCTGCTTGGCGGCTTCCGAACTGGGAGCGGTGGAGGCGCTGCCGCCACAGGCGCTCAGGGCCAGGGCTGCGACCACGGAGATCGCGCCGGTAGCGAAAACGCGGCGGGTGGTCTGAGTCGCGAGGGTGTTGTGCACCTTCATTGGTGTCCCTTTCCTTATGTGCTTCGACGGCGGGGCTCTATGCCCAGAGGCAACGTCGGTGATGTGGCTCACAACTGCAAGCGCTTCCAAACAGTACATGCTGAAACGATGATTGGTAAACCCCGATACTCCACAGAGCTGTCATGGAAGGGTCATTTTGACTGAAAGCGTTTCCAATCTGATGCCTGGTCTCCTACGATGTGTTCATGTCTGTTGATTCATTGCTCCCAGTTGAGGCGTCCGCGCCCGCTGCAGCTTTCGCTAGATTGACGCCCGTCCACGAGGCCTCCGCAGCTCACGGATGGTGGCGCTCCGCAGTCATTTACCAGATTTATCCGCGGTCCTTCCGGGACCTCAATGGCGACGGAATCGGTGACCTCGCCGGTATCACCCACGAACTCTCCCACCTCGCCGAACTGGGCGTGGATGCCGTCTGGCTCTCGCCGTTCTATCGCTCACCCCAGCGGGACGCAGGCTATGACGTGAGCGACTACTGCGATGTCGATCCGCTGTTCGGAAGCCTCGCGGACTTCGACGCCCTGATCTACGAAGCCAACCGCCTGCACCTGCGGGTCATTGCAGATCTTGTGCCCAACCACTGCTCCGACCAACACGCCGCCTTCCAAGCGGCACTCGCGGCTCCGGCCAACAGCCGCGAGCGGGACATGTTTATCTTCCGGGACGGCCAAGGACCTGACGGAAACGAACCTCCCAACAACTGGCAGTCCCACTTTGGCGGCCCGGCCTGGACCCGCATCACGGAACCGAATGGCCAGCCCGGACAGTGGTACCTGCACCTCTTTGATTCCTCTCAGCCTGATTTCAACTGGGACAACCGTGCCGTGCACGCCGAGTTTGAGCGGGTCCTCCGCTTCTGGCTGGATCGCGGAATTTCCGGTTTCAGGGTTGACGTGGCCCACGCGCTCGTTAAGGCCGCCGGCCTGCCCAACTGGGGTGGACGCGCGGATGGCAACAGCTCCGATGGCTACCCCGGCCACGAGGCCCCTATGTTCGGCCAGCCCGCTTTGCACGATATCTACCGGCGCTGGCGCTCCATCCTGGAGGAATATGGCCCCGATCGGATCCTCTGCGCCGAAGCCAACGTCGATCCCCTTCCCCGGCTGGCACAGTGGGTCCGGCCCGACGAGATGCATCAGGCCTTCAATTTCCCGTACCTGCACGCCGGCCTGGACGTGAACCGACTGCGCCACATCATCACCGACTCGCTGGTCTCCCTGGACTCGGTTGGCGCGCCCAGCACATGGGTGCTGTCCAACCACGACGTCGTGCGGCACGCCTCACGCTTCGGTTACGAGGGACCAGGTCCCCGCGATGGCGACGGTATCGGTCCCGACGACGTACAACCCAATGAAGCACTCGGACGACGTCGGGCTGCCGCGGCCACCATGTTCATGCTTGGCCTCCCCGGTGGTGCCTACCTGTACCAAGGGGAAGAGCTTGGGCTGCCTGACTCCACAAGCATTCCCGGGAGCATGCGCCAGGACCCCACCTTCGCCCGGACCGGCGGAGAAAGAATAGGCCGCGACGGCTGCCGCGTGCCGCTGCCATGGCGTTCTTCGGAGTTGCATGCGGGTTTCGGAGATGGCCAGGATCCCTGGCTGCCGCAGCCAGAGTCCTGGGCCGCATTGGCGAGGGACAAGCAGCAGGCGGATCCGGCGTCGCACCTTAATCTTTACCGTGAGATGCTTGCCCAACGCGCCGAGCGTCGGCTGGGCCAGGGTTCCCTGGCATGGGTGGAGGACTACTGCACCGAATCCTCGCTCGCCTACGTCAACGGCGACACCTTGGTGATCATGAACGTGGGTAACCAGCCCCTGCCGCTTTCCGACGGCAACGTCATCCTTCGCAGTTCGGCGGCAGGCGTCGCCCATTCCATGGACTCCGATCTGCAGGGCACGGATCTACTAAGCTCGGGGGAGAGCATCTGGCTCACAACCAGCTAACTTTCCCACCGAGGAGCAGCATGACCGGCATCAAGGACGTAGCCGAGCGATCGGGACTCTCCGTTGCCACGGTTTCACGCGCGCTCAGTGGCAAGGGCAACGTCTCCCCCGCCAGCCGGGAACGGGCACGTGCCGCCGCAGCCGAGCTTGGCTTCGTGCTCTCCTATCACGCCTCGAGTCTGGCCTCTGGCCGTACGCACAACGTTGGCCTGGTGGTGCCCTCGGTCCACCGCTGGTTCTATTCAGCGGTGATCGAGGGTGCCTCCGCTGCGCTCCTGAGTGCCGGATACGACCTCACGCTCTACAACATCGGCGAAGACCCGCAACACCGGCACAGCGTGTTCAACGACTTCCTGCTGCGCAAGCGCGTGGACGCGGTCATTGCAGTCTCCTTGGAGCTCAGCGAGGACGAGATGCAGCAGCTCCTTGCAGTCCATCGGCCCATCGTCGGCATCGGCGGCCCCCTTCCGGGGGCGTCGACCATCAGGATCGACGATTCCGCGATCGCACAGCAAGCCACAAACCACCTGATCGGCCTGGGTCATACCAAGATCGCCCACATGACCGGCGAAGAAGCATACGATCAGGACTTCCAGCTTCCCGGGACACGTCGCGGTGGTTTCGAGAAAGCAATGAACGACGCCGACTGCCAGGTTCGGCCCGAATGGATCGCTTCCGCTGACTTCACTATCGAAGGCGCTTACGCCGCTGCCCGACATTTGCTGGGAGGCGCACCAGAGCGACCAACGGCAGTCTTTGCTGCATCAGATGAGATGGCCATCGGCACCATTCTTGCTGCGCGTGACTTCGGCCTGCGAATTCCAGAGGACCTCTCGGTCATCGGCATCGACGGACACGACCTCGGGAAGGTCATGGGCCTCACCACCATCGACCAGGACGCAAAGGGGCAAGGAGCACTGGCCGTGCGCACTTTGCTGGGCGCCATCAACAATGGCCTGGACCTTGTACCTGCCGATACTGAACACCCCACCAAGCTCGTGGTTCGTTCGAGCACGGCCGTGCCCAGGAGCGACGCCGCCTAGGCTGGCGCCCGCCCCGGGGCTACCGCCCAAAACTTCGGCTACTGCTTCAAGACCTTTTCCATGACCAGTTCCTGCTTGGACGTGTCCTGGGGATACGGCCGGCTGTCCCCTGTGGTGCTGAAACCGTGCCGCCGGTAGAAAGCCAACGCCCTCGTATTGTCCTCGTGGACGCCCAACTCCAAGAGCTCGGCACCCAGATCGATCCGGGCAGCCTCGCAGGCCTGGTGAAGGAGCTCATCCGCCAATCCCAAACCTCGATGTTCGGGGGCAACATAGACACTTATCAGCATGGCTTGAAGTGGCTTCTTCGGGTCTTGAGGATGCTTCAGGACAACCCTCATCAGCCCACAGAACGGGCTTCCATCCACGCCACCGTCAGCCACCAACGTCACGCTGGAATCGCCGGCCATAGCTGCAGTCCGTTCCTGCCATTGCGGGTCCGTTTGCCGCCGCGCCGCCTCCAGGCTTTCGACATAAGCCATAGGCGTATCCGTTAGCATTTCCAGCCGGACTTTCCTCAGGAGAGACCAATCTTCAGCACGAAGTCTCCTGACTCTAGGCAACGGTCCCGCCCATGAACCGTACATAGCGTTCCAGGACGCGAGGCCACCCTTCCGCATACGATGCCCGGCTGGCTGCAGGATCCTCAGCACCTTCCCAACCGTCGTGAACCAACCGTACCTCCGTGCCACCATCCACCGCCCTGAACGAGACCCTCAATTCCGTGGACCAGAGGGGCGTGCTCGCCGGATACCAGCTTGCATGGAAGGACAGCGGCGGCTGCCAGTCATCGATGGTTCCCCACACCGAGGTGCGTCCGTCCTCGGCCGTCTCCAGGATCAGGTTCTCCTCGAATTCCACGTGTGATCCCGCGCCGAACACACTCTCCTCTTCGAGGGGCCACCACAGATGAGGATGGTCCGTAAACCCCAAGAAGGCATGTGAAACGCTGGCTGGCACCACCACTGTCACCACCAGGGGTTCAAGATCGTTGGTGTCCTGTGACGAGGGCTCAGGCTCCGGCTCGGGATGACTGAAAATACTGTCCATGACCACCAACTCTACCGGTGCCGAAACGCACAATCCCCCGGCAACCATGTCCACTCCGGATGCTGGAGGATGGCTTGGTTGCGCAGCCCGTAAGCGCGGTGTTAGAGTCCCGTTGATCGTGATCTATCAACAGGAGGTGAGACCCATGAACGCAGTATCCGAAATGGGTGCTCCCCCGCAGGACACGATCTCGCGACTCAGCTAGTCGCCAACGGGAGCGCCACAGAGGCAATTCGCGAAAGGCGACTCCCATGAACACAACACCTTTTTCAACCCAGGAAAATCCTGCCACTGTTCCTAAGCAAACAGCCGGAAAAGCCCTTGTGCTTGGTGGCGGTGGATCCACGGGCAATGCATGGCTGATCGGCGTGATCGCCGGAATGTTCGATGCCGGAATGGATGTGACCACAGCCGACCTGACTGTCGGCACATCGGCTGGCTCCACCGCCGCGGCACAGATAGCTGGCGCGAGCCCTTCAGAACTGTACGCAGCTATCCTTGCGGCACCACCCCAGCCACAACAACAACGGTCGCCGGAAGCCACTGCAACGCGCTCCGGTCCAGCGCAGTCTGGTCCATCGCAGTCCGGTCCAGCCCGGCACGTGTTGGACCATTTGGAAAGAACACGAAAAATCATTGAGGCCTCTACGGATCCTGCCGATATGCGCCGAAGGATGGGCGCTGCAGCGCTTGAGTCGGCTGCCAGTGCGGACGAATCAAGGCAAAGCCAGTGGCGTGCAACCGTCGCCGCCCGACTCCCAACTTTGCAGTGGCCGCAACGAACCGTACTCATCACTGCAGTGGATGCCAGGACGGGTCAGCCCGTCCAGTTCGACAGTCACAGCGGCGTAGAACTGGCGGATGCCGTAGCGGCCAGCTGCTCCAGTGGGTTCGCCTACAGCATCGGTGACGGCCGATACATTGACGGCGGGTATCGAGCCAACGCCCAGAATGCGGATCTTGCAGCGGGATACGCCCGCGTGCTGGTGCTCTCACCCTTTGGGGGGAGAACACGGACTCCGCTGGAGTGGGGCATGGACCTCGCCACACAGGTCGACGAATTACGCGCCGGCGGCAGCCGGGTCGAAACGATCTTCCCGGAGAGCAGGGCCGAGCACATGTTCGGGGCCAATGCGATGGATGCGTCGATGCGTCCGGCGGCTGCCCAGGCCGGTTACGAGCAAGGCCGCGCCCTTGCGGAGCAACTCGATGGGTTCTGGAACAGCTAAATGCGCGTTAAATGAGGCGAGCCCCGGCTGTGGTGGTCGGGGCTTGCTTTGTGTTGGGTGTGTCGTTTAAATGTGGGAGACCCCCCGACCCGGTGTGGGTTGGGGGGTCTCGACCTAATGTGTGTCCGGCGGTGTCCTACTCTCCCACACCCTCCCGGGTGCAGTACCATCGGCGCTGTGGGTCTTA
>NZ_JAHOPC010000018.1:0-71586 GCF_019038615.1 Paenarthrobacter aromaticivorans | reverse complement strand
CGGCAGGAACTGATAGAGGAACCGCGCCAAACCGGCAGGATGTGAGAGAACGACGTACTAGGCTGGGACGGTGACCCGATTGATCCTTGCCTCGCAATCCCCTGCCCGCACCAAGTTGCTGAAGGAAGCGGGAATCCAGCACGATGTCCTGGTCTCGGACGTGGACGAGGACGCGGTGCAGGCGCACTACGGCGTGACGGACGCACATGACACGGCGCTGCTCCTGGCCCGGGCAAAGGCTGAAGCCGTCGCCGCACTCCCCGAAGCCGAGGGTGCCCTGGTGATCGGCTGCGATTCGGTCTTCGAGTTCGACGGCGAATCCCACGGCAAGCCCTACACGGCGGAGGTCGCCCGCGAGCGGATGCTGCGCATGAGCGGATCCAAGGGAGTGCTCCATACGGGTCACTGGCTGGTGGATTGCCGGGACACCGCCGCCGACGTGGACGAGGACGAGGATGCGCCCGCAGATGGAACGGGAGCGACAGTGGGCTCCGTGTCCAGTGCCGAGGTTCACTTCGTCGAGATGACCACAAACGACATCGACGCCTACATTGCCACCGGAGAACCTCTGCACTGCGCGGGCTCGTTCACCATCGATGGCTTGGGCGGCGCGTTTATCCGCAAGGTGGACGGTGACCCGCACGCCGTCGTCGGTCTTTCCATCTCTACCCTGCGCGAACTGCTGGTCCACGCGAACGTTGGCATCACCGAGCTGTGGGACGCGCACCAGTAGAAGGGATTTGTAGCAACCCTACAAAGGAACATCTCCTCACACACGGAATCCCCCATCAATATGGGCGGAACCCTCACAATCACGCTAGGCTCCTCAAGGACAGAAGGAGTCAACAACTTGTCAGCTAACCCGGCGCAGCCCATTTCCAGCCCTCTCACCAAGGTCTTGATTGCCAACCGCGGCGAAATCGCGGTCCGCATCATCCGAGCCGCCCGGGACGAAGGCATCGCCTCCGTAGCCGTCTACGCAGACCCGGACCGTGACGCCCTGCACGTCCGCCTCGCCGACGAAGCGTATGCCCTTGGCGGCAACACCGCAGCCGAGTCATACCTCGTCATGGACAAGATCATCGACGTCGCCAAGCAGGCCGGCGCTGATGGGATCCACCCCGGCTACGGTTTCCTCGCCGAAAACGCAGAGTTCGCTGCCAAAGTGATCGACGCCGGCATCACCTGGATCGGCCCCTCCCCCGAGGCGATCTCTGCCTTGGGCGACAAAGTCCAGGCGCGCCACATCGCCGAAAAGGTGGGCGCCCCGTTGGTTCCCGGCACCGCCGACCCCGTCAAGGACGCGGACGAGATCCTGAAGTTCGCCGAGGAATTCGGCCTGCCCATCGCCATTAAGGCTGCTTTCGGCGGTGGCGGACGCGGCATCAAGGTTGCCCGCACCATGGAAGAGATCCCTGAGCTCTTCGAATCGGCGGTCCGTGAAGCCACCGCATCGTTTGGCCGCGGCGAGTGCTTCATCGAGCGCTTCCTGGACGCCCCGCGCCACGTCGAGACTCAGTGCCTGGCGGATGCTTACGGCAACGTTGTGGTTGTCTCCACCCGCGACTGCTCACTGCAACGCCGCAACCAGAAACTCGTCGAGGAAGCCCCGGCTCCCTACCTGAGCGAGGAGCAGAACAAGCGGCTCTACGAGTCTTCCAAGGCAATCCTGAAGGAAGCCAACTACCTCGGCGCCGGTACTTGCGAGTTCCTGGTGGGCCAGGACGGCACCATCTCCTTCCTCGAGGTCAACACCCGTCTCCAGGTGGAGCACTGCGTTTCCGAGGAAGTCACGGGCATCGACCTCGTCCGCGAACAGTTCCGTATTGCGCGCGGCGAAGCTCTTGGCTACGAGGACCCCGAGGTCCGCGGCCACTCGTTCGAGTTCCGCATCACCGGAGAAGACCCGGGCCGCAATTTCATGCCGGCACCCGGCACGGTCAGCACGTTGAAGAACCCCACGGGCCCGGGCATCCGCGTGGACTCCGGCATTGAGCAGGGCGACGTCATCAGCGGAAACTTCGACTCCATGCTGTCCAAGCTGGTCGTCACCGGCGCCACCCGCGAGCAAGCCCTCCAGCGCTCGCGCCGTGCGCTTGAGGAGATGGTGGTGGAAGGCATCCCCACCGTCATCCCCTTCGACCTCGCCGTTGTCACGGACCCCGCCTTCGCCCCGGTGGAGGGACCGTTCAGCGTCCACACCCGCTGGATCGAAACCGAGTTCGTCAATAACATCCCCGCTTGGACGGCCAGCGGCGCGGGTACGGAAACTCCCGACGCCGGTGAGCGCCAGCGCGTCGTCGTCGAGGTTGGAGGCAAGCGGCTTGAGGTCGTTCTGCCGTCCGGTTTGGGCGCAAGCGTCGCCGCTGTTTCCAGCGGCTCGGGCACCAAGTCCGGCAAGTCCAAGAAGCGTTCCCGTTCGGCAGGGGCCGCAGCCGCTGCCGCCGGTGGAGATGCACTGACCTCGCCGATGCAGGGCACCATCGTCAAGGTGGCAGCTGCCGATGGCGATATCGTGGCCGAGGGCGATCTGATCGTGGTCCTGGAAGCCATGAAGATGGAGCAGCCATTGACCGCACACAAGTCCGGCACGGTTCGCGGCTTGGCAGCCACGGCCGGTGAGACGGTGGCTGCCGGCGCTGTCATCGCCACGATCGAGGACTAAGAACCAAACTTAACGACGTCGGCTCCGCACCTTCTGGTGCGGAGCCGACGTCGTTAAGGGCTGCTTAGGCTACGTTGTTCTCGTAGTCCGTGTCCTTGGTCTCGCGCGTCAGCCAGAGAGCGATGAACGTGACCACAGCAGCGACGGCCATATAAACGCCCACCAGCCAGGTGCTTCCGTTCGCTGCCGACCACAGGGCGATAGCCACGAACGATGCCGGGGCCGCTCCGATCATGGAAGACAGGTTGTAGGCCACAGCCGAGCCAGTGTAGCGGACGTTCGCCGGGAAGAGCTCCGGCAGGATGGCGGCCATGGGACCAAAGGTCAGGCCCATGAGGGTAAAGCCCACAATCAGGCCGACCATCGCAGCCGCCTGGCCCGGTCCAAACATGGTGAACCACAGCGCACCGAAGACGAAGATGCCGGCGGTGACGCCCAGCAGGAACTTGCGGCGGCCCCACTTCTCGGCCAAAGGTCCGGAAACCACGGTGAAGATACCGAAGAAGACGACGCCAACGATTAGCATCCACAGGAAGTCGGACCGGGTGATGCCCAAGCCGGGAACAAACGCCGCAACTTGGTCTGCCGTCATCGGTTTGCCTGCCTTTTCAGCGGCTGCCTGGGCGCCGGCCAAGGTGGGCTTGGTGCCGTAGGACAAGGTGAACGTGGTCATGATGTAGAAGAGCACGTACGTGGCGAACATGATGAACGTACCGGCCACCACGGGGCGCCAGTGGCTCTTGAGGGTGGCAGCGAGGGGCAGCTTCTGGACCTTCTCCTGTTCGATCACCTTGGTGAAGGAGATGCTCTCCACCAGCTTCAGGCGAACGTAAAGACCCACAATGACCAGGACCGCACTCAGGATGAACGGAACGCGCCAACCCCAGGCAAGGAACTCTTCGGCGCTCAGTGCCACGTTCATCCAGATGAAGATCACGTTGGCGATGATGAAGCCAATAGGCGCACCCAATTGCGGGAACGTCCCGTAGATGGCGCGCTTACCCTCCGGTGCGTTCTCGGTGGCCAGCAAGGCTGCGCCGGACCATTCACCACCCAGGGCCAGGCCCTGGAAGAAGCGCAGGATAACCAACATGATGGGGGCCAGGATCGCCCATCCCTGCATGGAGGCCGTAGGCAGGAGTCCGATCAGGAACGTTGCAATACCCATGGTCAACAGCGAGGCAACTAGGGTGCCCTTGCGGCCGATCTTGTCACCAAAGTGGCCGAAGACGACGGCGCCGATGGGACGCGCGAAGAAGGCAACACCGAAGATGGCGAACGCACTGAGCAGCGCATTGATGTCTGTGGCATCGGGGAAGAAGAGTTTGGGGAAGACGAGCACTGACGCAGTGGCATAGGCGTAGAAGTCGTAGAACTCGATCGTCGTGCCGATCAGGCTGGCGAAGATCACTTTGCCCCGCGAGTTCACTGGCTTGGTGGACTCGCCTTCCTTGGACGTGGCAGTCGAAGACATGTAGTAGCAGCTTTCGTTCACACCGGCCGATGCCCCTCGGAGCCTGCCCGGCGAAGGATTATTCGAGAGTTCAATAATAGTTCCCGCAGTCCATTGACTGGACAACTAAGTCCACAATGCGGACCAGTCGAAAAGTCTCACTCTGTGGTCCGGGCCACATTACCTCACCATTGCCTCACGCACTGGTGACCCCGCCGATAGGGAAATGTCACAGCACGTTTACAAAGGGCGACGGTCCGCGAAACGCGTGAAACCTACCTTGGAAGAACAACGTCCCCCACCAAGGAGGCACTCCGTGACTGTTGACCGCACTGCAGAAGAACTGGTCCCCACCCAGTCCACTGCCACCGCCGTTCCCACCCTTGAACACCGCCCCGGCCGCTGGATCGCCAACTGGGATGCCGAGGACAAGGGCCAGTGGGAAGCCGAAGGCCGGTCCATCGCCAAGCGCAATCTGTACTGGTCGATCTTCGCCGAATTCCTCGGCTTTGTCGTATGGCAGCTCTGGTCGATCGTCGTCGTCCAGCTCCCCGCAGCAGGTTTCAAGTTCGACACCAACCAGATCTTCTGGCTCATCTCCATCCCCAGCCTCGTAGGCGCCACGCTGCGAATCCCCTACACCTTCATGGTGCCGAAGTTCGGTGGCCGCAACTGGACGATCGTTTCGGCACTCCTCCTCCTGATTCCCGCCAGCGGCCTGGCGATCTGTGTTTCCAATCCGGAAACGCCGTTCGGCGTCATGCTCCTGGTTGCAGCCCTCGCTGGCTTCGGCGGAGGTAACTTCGCCAGCTCGATGGCCAACATCACCTTCTTCTACCCTGCCCGCGAAAAGGGCTGGGCACTGGGTCTGAACGCCGCGGGCGGAAACCTTGGTGCCGCCGTCGCGCAGTTGATTGTCCCCATTGCCATCACCCTGCTCGCAGCTGGAACCGTGAACCTGCCCATGGCTGGCATCATCTGGATCCCGCTGATCCTGATCGCCGCTTTCGGTGCGTGGAAGTACATGAACAACCTCACCAGCGCCAAGGGTGACGTAGCTGGATCCGTGGCCGCACTCAAAGAACCGCACCTGTGGGTCATGGCATTCCTTTACATCGGAACGTTCGGCTCCTTCATCGGCTTCGCCGGTGTGTTCCCGAAGCTGATCAAGGACTACTTCCCGGACTTCTCCTCCATTCACCTGGGCGCAGTGGCCTTGTCCCTGGCCTTCCTCGGCCCGCTGGTCGGTTCTCTTGCACGTCCCTACGGTGGCCGCATGGCAGACCGCATGGGCGGCGCCCGCATGACCATTACGTCCTTCGCCTCGATGGCCGTCATCACGTTGATCATGATTTGGACACTCCCGCTGAAGAACTTCTGGCTCTTCCTGAGCCTGTTCCTGTTGCTCTTCGTGGCCAGTGGATTCGGTAACGGTGCTACCTACCGGATGATCCCGGTGATCTTCGCGACGTCCAGCCGCGCAGCCCGCTCGGGTGCCAGCAGTGCGGCCACCGCTCGGCTGGCAGCCTCGTCATTGGGCCTGATCTCCGCGATCGGTGCCTACGGCGGATTCGTGATCCCCCAGGTGCTCAACGCATCGAATACAGCAAGCGGCTCCTACACCCCGGCGTTCTACGGATTCGTTGGAGCCTACGTCCTGATGCTCGCCGTCTGCTGGCTCTGCTACATCCGCCCCGCCCAGAAGCGCAACACGATCGGACACATCTAGATGCCCAACGGCGCCGATACCCACTGCCCCTACTGCGCGCTCCAGTGCGCCATGACGCTGACCCCGGCTGCTTCGGCCGCCGGGGCAGCGCCCGCGACCTCGTCCGACGCAGCACCGGCAAGCCCTGCCACACCCGCATTGCCCGGTGAAGGTGCCGTGCCCCTGGAAGTTTCAGGGCGCGACTTCCCCACCAACCGGGGCGGACTGTGCCGCAAAGGCTGGACATCGGCGTCGTTGTTGCGTCACAACGGCCGCGTCACCGAACCGATGCTCAAAGGATCCGATGGCGTCCATCAGCCGATCTCCTGGGACCAGGCGCTCATGCTGGTCACCGCGGCTGTGAAGGACACCCAGAAGCAGTTCGGAAACGACGCCGTCGGAGTTTTCGGTGGCGGCGGCCTCACCAACGAGAAGGCGTACACGCTGGGCAAGTTCGCCCGACTGGCCCTACGCACCTCACGCATCGATTACAACGGCCGCTTCTGCATGTCTTCGGCGGCAGCGGCAGGCAATCGCGCCTTCGGCGTGGACCGTGGCCTCCCCTTCCCCGTCACGGACCTGGACTCCGCGTCCGTAATCCTCATGCTCGGTTCCAACGTGGCCGAGACCATGCCGCCGTTCGTACAGCACCTTCAGGGCGCCCGCGACGCCGGTGGGCTGATCGTCGTGGACCCCCGCCGTTCGGCGACGGCAGCGTTCACGGGCGACGGCGGCGGCATCCATTTGCAGCCAACGCCCGGTACGGATTTGGCCCTCCTTTTGGGCATCAGCCACGTTGTGGTCCACGAAGGCCTGGCCGATACAAGCTATATCGAGGCAAACACCAAGGGCTATGCCGCCGTGGTTCGCAGCCTCAACGCCTTCTGGCCCGAGCGCGTCCAGTCCATCACCGGCGTCCCGGCCACCCTCATCCGTGAGACGGCCCGACGCTTGGCCCAGGGCGCCCGCAGTGGCGGCAGCTACATCCTCAGCGGCCGTGGAGTGGAACAGCACGTAGATGGTACTGACACCGCAACCGCGGCCATCAACCTCAGCCTGCTACTTGGCCTGCCGGGCTCGGCCCGCAGCGGCTACGGCACGCTGACCGGCCAGGGCAACGGCCAGGGCGGCCGCGAGCACGGCCAGAAGGCCGATCAGCTTCCCGGCTACCGCAAAATCACCGACCCCGCCGCGCGCGCCCACATCGCCAAGGTCTGGGGTGTGGACGAGTCGCTGATCCCGGGAGCCGGCCTTCCCGCCGTCGAACTCCTCAAGTCGCTTGGAAAGCCCGACGGCGTCCGTTGCCTCTTCGTCCACGGCGCCAATGTGGTGGTTTCGGCGCCGGACACCAACGCGGTGACCCAGGGACTCCGCAGCCTGGACTTCCTGGTGGTCTGCGACTTCTTCATGTCCGAGACCGCGGTCGAGGCCGACCTCGTACTGCCCGTGACGCAGTGGGCCGAGGAAGAAGGGACGCTGACCAACCTTGAAGGACGCGTCATCCGACGCCGCAAGGCACTTACCCCTCCCCCGGGTGTCCGCACCGAACTGTGGCTGATGGCTCGGCTTGCCGAAATGCTCGAGGCGCCCTCCATGTTCAGTGATGATCCCGAGACAGTGTTTGAAGAACTCAGGCTTGCCTCCGCCGGTGGGCTGGCTGACTACTCCGGCATCGATTACGCGATGCTGGATCGTGGCGAAGCTGCCTACTGGCCATACCCCGTGGGCAGCCAGGGAACACCGCGCCTCTTCGCCGACGGATTCGCCCATGCTGATGGCCGGGCCCTAATGGTCCCGGTCACCCCTTCCAAGCGGGCGGTGCGTTCGTTTGCGGACGACTCACTGGCACTGGCCACTGGGCGCCTGCTGGAGCACTACCAGTCCGGTGCCCAGACGCGCCGCGTGAGCGAACTGTTGGGGTCCCAGCCGCAGGCGAAGCTTCTGATCCACCCTGGAACGGCTGCAGCCCGTGGCATTGCCGACGGCGACTACGCAACAGTGACCAACCAGCGCGGTGAGGTTCTCTGCCGGGCGGAACTTAGCAACTCGGTCCGCCCGGACACTGTGTTCCTCCCGTTCCACTTCCCGGGCCAGGAAAACGCCAACCGCCTCACTGAGGCGGTCACCGATCCCATCTCCGGCATGCCGGAGTTCAAGACCAGCCGGGTATGGGTCCGGCGGGCAGCGTCCACCACAGTGTCAGCGGCTCCAGTCGCCGTGCCTGCCGGATCCGGGCTGCCCCTGCACGCCAAGGAGGCATCATGAGCGAGCGCATTGTTGTTGTTGGATTCGGCCCGGTTGCTGCGCGGCTTGTGGACGAACTGCTTCCCGCGGTCCGCACAGGACTCGTGCAACTGCTGGTGGTTGGACAGGAAGCTGAAGCCGCATACAACCGCGTCATGGTTGCAGAACTTGGCGTCGGACGGACAACCCCTGAAGCTTTGGCCATGGCTGATGCTGCTGAACTGGAGGCCGACGGCGTTGACGTGCGGTTGGGTGTCAAGGTCAAGAGGATTGACCGCGCTCGCCAGCACGTGGTCCTCTCCGACGGCACCAACGAACACTACGACCGCTTGGTGTTTGCCACCGGTTCCCGGCCCGTCATTCCCAACCTCACCGGTTTGAACCCTGATCCGGCGAGCCCCGTTCTTCCAGCCGGTGTCACTGCCCTGCGTGATCTCCGGGATGCCGCGGTACTCCGTGAAGCTGTCGCCGGCGGTAAGCGCGTGGTGGTCCTGGGTGGTGGCGTGCTTGGCCTCGAAACCGCCCTCGCCGCCGCGGAGGAAGGTGCCCAGGCAACGGTGGTCCACAACGGCCCGTTCCCTTTGGGGCGCAGCATTGACCGCGGCAGCGGATCCGTCCTGACGAGCAGCCTCCGTGCTGGCGGCGTCCGGATGGCCGGCAACGCGAGGTCTACTGGCGTGGAAACCGCTGGCCCCGGCGGAAGTTTCTCCGCTCTGCTCCTGGAGGACGGCTCAGCGATCGACGGCGATCTGCTGGTCCTCTCCTGTGGAGTCCGGCCCCGTATCGAGTTGGCCGAGGGCTGTGGGCTCCCGGTTGGCGCGGGGATCCTGGTGGACCACCACCTCAGGACTTACCACGAGCCGCACATGTTCGCGATTGGCGATTGTGCCGAGGTCCGCTGCCCTGACGCTTCCTGCCTTGATTGCCGGACGGCCACCGGCCCCTCCGGCTTGGTAGGCCCGGGCTGGCGTCAGGCCGAGTGGCTGGCTGAGTATTTGGTGGTCCTGGCACAAGACGGCCAGGAAGCCGCGGATGCGTTGGAAGCCCTGCCCACGGAAAAGCCCGGCGTCGTGGTTCTGAAAGCACGGGGCATCAACCTGGCCCTTGCAGGCGATAACCAGGCCGATCCGTGGGACGAAGAGCTTCTGGAAGCCGGGGCCGCTTCTGGCCGGGCACGCCGCCAGATCTCCCAGTGGGCCGATCCCGAGCACGGCCGCTACGTCAAGATGACCACCCGCGGCGGGGTGCTGGAGGGTTTGGTGGCCGTGGGCATGCCCCGGACTGCCGCTGAACTGGTGGTCCTTTTCGAACGTTCCTCAGAACTGCCCGCGGACCGTTCCCTGCTGCTTCGCCTGGACGGCCCGGACCAGTTGGATTCCGGTGCCACCAGCAACGATCCCCAGCGCACAGTGTGCCGGTGTGCCGGCGTCAGCGCCGCCAGCATCGAGGATTCCGTGCTGGAAGGTTGCAGCACTGTTGGCGAGGTCTCCAAGGCCACCCGCGCTGGCACGGGCTGCGGCGGATGCCACGAGGACATCAAGGGGCTCATCGAAAAGCACTTCCAGGCGACTGCTGCCTAGGGTAGCTCGCTCAGTTCGCGGGAAAGCTGCGGGATCGTGGGAAGTTTCCCTGCGTGCTCGCAGGCTTCCCGCGAATTCGTTGCTGGGGCTTGCCTGTTCCCACGAACTCGCACGCCTAGACTTTCGGGGTGAACATCACTGAACCCGCTCCGGGAATCCACTTCGTCCAAGGACCCGCATCCAACTGGGTCATTGTCCGCGATGCCCCTCCGTCCCCGGATGAGCGGGGCTACTTACTGATCGACGGCGGGTACCCGGCGGACAGGGACCTGGTACTGGAATCCATCCGCCAAATTGGACTCGAGCCAGCTGATGCCAAAGCCATGCTCATCACCCACGGCCA
Organism: Paenarthrobacter aromaticivorans; assembly: GCF_019038615.1. Lineage (NCBI taxonomy): Bacteria > Bacillati > Actinomycetota > Actinomycetes > Micrococcales > Micrococcaceae > Paenarthrobacter > Paenarthrobacter aromaticivorans. The sequence continues at coordinate 61,593 of NZ_JAHOPC010000018.1, read as the reverse complement.
TGTGGACCACACAGGCTCCGCAGCCTATTTCTCCAGGACGTTCGGCACGCCCATTCTGTGTTCCCCTGAGGAACTCGCCCACGTGCAGGGCAAGGAGAAGCACCAGGTTACGTTCGGTCAGGTGATTATCCGGGCGTGGCGGCCACGTGTTTTCCGCTGGCTCCTCCATGTCATCAAGGCAAAGGCCCTCCAAGCCGAACCGGCAACACGGGCCGAGGCATGGACTCCGGAGAGGCTCCAGAGCCTGCCTGGCCAGCCGGAAGCCATCCTCTTGCCTGGGCATACTCCCGGCAATGCGGCGATCCTGATCCCCGGTGCGCAGACCATTGCCGTAGGAGACACGTTTGCCAGTGACCATCCGATCAGCACACAATCCGGCCCGCAGATGCTGCACCGGATGTACCACTCGGATCCGGAGACCGCCCTCGCAGCGGCACGCTCACTGAGCACCATCCAGGCCAACGTGATCCTGCCCGGCCACGGTCCCGCGTTGCACATGTCCCTCGCTGAAGCCGTCGCCGCGCTGCGCACCTAGGAACGCGAAAGCGCCCGTTTCGGTGGCTCGCTGCGCGTTAGACGGTTCCAACCATCTAGCACGCAGCCAGCCGTCGAAACGGGCGCCACAGGAGCAATGAGCTTACATGTGTACGTGCAGCCGGCGTGCTGCCTCCGAGATGGACCCAGTCAGCGACGGGTACACGGTGAAAGCACTGGCCACGTCATCAACGTGCAGCTTCTGGGTGACGGCCACGGAGATCGGGAAGATGAGCTCCGAAGCGTTCGGCCCCACCACCACGCCGCCAATCACGGTGCCGGATCCCTTCCGGGCGATGATCTTGACGAAGCCATCCTTGGTGTTGCGCATCTTGGCGCGGGCATTGCTGAGCAGCGAGAGCATCACGACGTCGCCCTGGTACTTGCCAGAGGCGAGATCGGCCTCGGAAACGCCCACCGAGGCGATTTCCGGGGAGGTGAAGATATTCGAGGCTACCTGGTTGAGCTTGAGCGGCTTCACGCCGTCACCCATGAAGTGTGCAACCGCGATCCTGCCCTGCATGGCGGCTACGGACGCCAACGCGAACACGCCCGTGCAGTCGCCGGCAGCGTAGATGTTGGGGGCGGTGGTGCGCGAAACGCCATCCACTTTGATGTGGCCGGACTCCGTCAAGGTCACTCCGGCTTCCTCAAGGCCGATTCCGGCGGTGTTGGGGATGGAACCAACGCACACCAGGCAGTGTGAGCCCGTGACCACCGATCCATCGCCCAAGGTGACCTTCACGCCGTCGTCGGTCCGCTCAACTGCGTTGGCGCGCGAGCGGGACAACACGTGCACGCCGCGGCGCTCGAACACGCCTTCCAGCAGTTTGGCAGCGTCCGTGTCTTCACCGGGGAGAACCTGGTCACGGCTGGAAATCAGTGTGACCTTGGAGCCGAGGCCGTTGTAGGCGGAGGCGAACTCGGCGCCGGTGACACCGGAGCCCACCACGATCAGTTCCTCGGGCAGCTCGTCCAGGTTGTAGATCTGGGCCCAGTTAAGGATGCGTTCGCCGTCGGGCTTGGCAGTGGGAAGTTCGCGCGGGTGTGCGCCCACCGCCAGCAGGATGGCATCGGCGTCGATGGTGCGGACGCCTTCAAGGGTCAGCACCTCAATCGTGTTGTTGTCCAGCAATTTGCCGGAACCGATCACGATCTCCACACCGAGGCGCTCCAGCCCGGCGCGGATGTCGTGGGACTGTCCACGGGCCAGATCCAGGACGCGGTTGTTGATGTGCTTCAGATCGGCGCGGGGCTTGGAGCCGCCACCGTCACCGTCGAATTTGACGCCCAGCTCGTCCGCCTCAGCGACGCGGGTCATGAGGTCGGCGGTGGCAATAAGGGTTTTGGAAGGCACGACGTCGGTCAGCACGGCGGAGCCGCCAAGGCCTGCCCGCTCGATGATGGTGACTTTTGCGCCGAGGGAAGCGGCCACCATGGCGGCTTCATATCCTCCGGGACCACCTCCCAGAATCGCGATACGGGGGGAACTGAAGTCAACTTGGGTGGTCACAATCCTCAATTCTCGCTCATTGCACCTCAGGCTGCCAGTCAGCCCAGCCTCACCCCCGGAGCGTCGTGCGCGTCCCTACCAAATTGCCGCGCACGCAAGGTAGCTTGTACCAGTGAGTAACACTGAGCTGATGAACACAGATCCTTTCGAAGCTGCCCGGGCCGCCGCGGACTTCATTGCCGCCGAGACTGGCGTTGAGTCCCACGATGTGGCGCTGGTGCTCGGTTCCGGCTGGGCCGAAGCTGCCGACCTCATTGGTGAAACCACTGCCACCTTGAATGCCTCAGAGGTTCCCGGTTTCCACCAACCTTCCGTCGTGGGCCATGTGGGAACCATCCGCTCCGTCCTGACGAAGGAAGGCAAACGCGCCCTGGTCCTGGGAGCCAGGACGCACTACTACGAAGGCAAGGGTGTCCGCTCAGTCGTCCACGGCGTTCGCACGGCCGCAGCTGCGGGTTGCAAGACGCTGGTCCTCACCAATGGCTGCGGTGGCCTCAATGAGGAGTGGACCCCGGGCACACCTGTGCTCATCAGCGACCACATCAACCTGACGGCCACGTCCCCGCTTGAGGGCGCCACGTTCGTGGACCTCACGGACCTCTACTCCTCACGTGTCCGCCAACTGGCCCGCGAGGTGGATCCGTCGCTGCAGGAAGGTGTCTACGCCCAGTTCAGTGGTCCCCACTACGAGACGCCCGCCGAGGTCCAGTACGCCAAGCGCATCGGCGCTGACCTCGTGGGGATGTCCACGGCGTTGGAAGCCATCGCCGGACGACATGCAGGAATGGAGGTCTTCGGCATCTCGTTGGTCACCAACCTTGCCGCGGGAATCAGCCCGGTTCCGCTGAGCCACGCCGAGGTCCTCGAGGCCGGCCAAGCCGCAGGCAAGCGAATCTCCACTCTGCTGGCGGAGATCATCGCCAAGCTCTAAAGGCCTGCTAGCCCTTTACCGGCCCTTGCGTCGGAATCGTTGGACCAACGCTGACCACTACCCCGTTGCTGGACACGCCGTCCGCTGTGGCCGTGATGGTCACCTGACCTTGCACGGGGCCTCCCCGCACCAACCCATTGCTGACAGAGGCGATGATCGGGCGGCTTGACGCCCAAGTAATGACCGGCTTCCCGGGTTTGCCGTCGCTATACGTGACAGTTGCGGTCAGTTGGACGCTAGAGCCCGGTTCCAATGCATGCGGACCAGCAGGACTCACGACGACGGCAATCACCGCATGCTCCACGGCCACCTTCGATTGCGCTTTCCATTCCTCGCCATCGGCGTCCACGTGCTTGGCTTCGATGAGCACTTGCCCCAGGCCCTGCGCGGTCACGAGCCCGGAGGCGGAGATTGTTGCGACCTTGGGGTTGCCCGTTGACCAGGTCACGCTGGATTCGGGTTTGGTGGTCCCGTCCGTGTACGAGGCGATTGCCGTCAATTGGTGCGTCTGCCCTTGCTTGATCGTGAGTTCGGCGGGCTCAATCGCCAAGCCGGAGAACTTGGCCGACGGTGCCGTGTTGACGGTGATGCGGGCGGTGGCTTCGAACCCATCCTGGGAGGCGGAGATGATGGCCGTGCCCGGAGCTGCAGCGGTGACCAGGCCGTCGCCGTCCACGGTCGCTATGCCTGGATCACGGGACCCCCATATAGCTGTGACGTTGAGCCTCCCCAGAGACCCATCGCTGTACGTTCCCTCGGCGAGGAGCTGTATCTTGCCTCCGGGGTCGGCCTCCGCATCGCCCGGAGTGATGCGCAGGGCCTTCAGCAAGGCCGTTCCCGGCGTGGTGACCGTGAGCTCGAAGCGTCCGGAGACGCCGTCGACCGTTGCTGTCAGGCCGGCGACGCCCGGCGCAACCGCTGTCGCCTTGCCGTCTGCGCTGATTCCGGCCACCGCAAGGTTGTCCGAGGCCCACTCAACGCCGTCTTGCAGCGGACTGTGTGAGCCATCGCTGTAGGTAGCTTCCGCGGACAATTGAAGGATGGCCTCGGGGTGGAGCGAGCTCGCCGGAGCGCTCACGGCGATGGATTCCAGCACTGCCGGTTGCCTGTCGAGAAGCACGCGCAGAGCCACCAGCCCGGCCGTCACGAGCCCGGCGGCCACGATCACCACCACCCAGGCTCGAACCAGCCTTCGCCGGATAGTGGACATTCCTTCGCCCAAGGCACGGTCCAGGTCGGCCGGGTTGGTCTTCGCATGAAGCGCAGCCTCGGACAACAACCGCTCCCGCAGCGCGTCCCTCACGGCCGGCCTTCTTCCAACGCCAGGCGATTGGTTTTCTCTTCGGCGGCCGCCAATGATTTGCCGACCTCCAGGGCCGGACGATCAGTCATCCCGGCAATCTCGCCAACGGTCAGGTTTGCGAAGACATGAAGCACGACGGCGACCCGCTCGTCGTACGACAACCTCGCCAATGGACTCTTGCCGTTCTTTGTCTTGGGTCCCTTGGTCCCCTTCGTCTTGCCTTCACGGCTCTGCAGCCAGTGTTCGTGTTTCTTCAGGAGTTCCACGAACACGCACAGCGTGTAGACACGCAGCTGGGGCGTCACTGGCCCCTTCCACGCGTTCGTCGACTGGGACCACGCCGCCTCCAGCAAGCTGCGTGCAGTTTCCGCGTTGTCGCAGAGCAAGTGGGCACAGTACTCCATGTCCCCCTTCTGCCGTTCGAAGACGCTGCGGAGCTCGTCCTCGCGGTCTTTGAGTGCAGGCGCCAGCTTGATGCTGGGGGAAGCTCCCAGCTCGATTTCCCGGATAGCGGGCATGAGGACGGCCACGGCGAAGGTCAGCAGGCCTGCACCAATGGGAAGGGCGGACAAAAGATCCGGAACCAACCAGCCCGCCACGATCGCTGCCACAGCCAGGACCGCGAGCACGAGGCGCAATGGAGTCAGGGAGGACCGCCAACGGCGCTTTGGTAACTCACACATGCAGCACCAGCTCACAACAGGCGGGGTCCGGTTCGCAGGGGTGCTCCGGAATCGCTACCACATTTTACGTCCACCGATTGGACTTTTAGAAGGAGTTTCCCGCCGAGCACTGCCGCGTAGGCCAGGAATGGTAGAGCGTCAAGTCAAACGGAGCCCACGTAAACGCACAGTGAATTCTCAGAATAAGTCAGTTTTATTTCGAAACATTTGATCCAGCGGCCAGGCTGTGGCACGCGCGCGCAATGGAAATGTAAACGCTTGCACACATATGTCTGACAAGTGCTTTTGCGTCCGTGAAATGTTGTTTGATTTGGGCCTCACACGTGTTTAGCGTGGGAGTCGTTCCGGTAAGTCGACGTACTGGAACCGCCGCGGCGAGAACCCCATAAGGGACCGCCGCACCTCGAAACGATGGCGTCCCTCGAAGACGCCTTCAGCGGATCGATGGACGCCGGAGTTGATAAGCACTCCACGAAGTCCAACACTCCGCGAGAAGAGCAAGCATGAACACGCACTCAACCCCAACACGGCCGCGCCGCCGTCTGCGACAGGCAGCAGCCCTCGCAGCCGCAGCCAGCGTTGCCGGCAGCATCCTGCTGGTGACCCCGGCCGCCCAGGCCAACCTGCCGGCCGACCCGCCGTCGAGCACCATGCCGGCCCCCACCCCCGGCTTCCCGCTCCCCAGCCTCCACACGCAGGAGGCGTACGACCCGGCGGCCGACTTTACGTCCAAATGGACCCGCGCCGACGCGAAGCAGATCATGGCACAAAGCAACACCAACGTTGCTCCGGGCCAGAACTCCATGAGCCCCGACGTCACCATGCCGGAAATCCCCAAGGATTTCCCCGCCATGAACGACGACGTCTGGGTGTGGGACACCTGGTCCCTGACGGACGAGAACGCGAACCAGATCAGCTACAAAGGCTGGGACGTCATCTTCTCCCTGGTTGCTGACCGGCACGCAGGCTACGGCTTCGACCAGCGCCACTGGAACGCCCGGATCGGGTACTTCTTCCGCAAGACCAACGCTGATCCTGCAAAGGACAAGTGGAACTACGGCGGACACCTGTTCCTGGACAACACGTCCATCGGCAACACGGAATGGTCCGGCTCCACGCGCCTCATGCAGGGCAACAAGGTCAACGTCTTCTACACGGCCACCACGTTCTACGACGTCGCTGAGCGCAATGCAGGCGGCGGCGGAATTGCCCCGGATGCTGTCATTGCCAAGGCCCTGGGCAACATCCACGCCAACCAGGACGGCGTGACCTTCGATGGCTTCGAGCACACCAAGCTCCTTGAGCCGGACGGAAAGCTGTACCAGAACAAGGCCCAGAACCCGGGCTTCGCGTTCCGTGACCCGTACACCTTCGCGGACCCGGCCCACCCGGGCAAGACCTTCATGGTCTTCGAAGGCAACACCGGCGGCACCCGCGGTGACTACAAGTGCAAGCAGGAAGACCTCGGCTACCGCCCGGGCGATCCCCACGCCGAAACCTTGGACCAGGTCAACACCACCACCGGCGCCTGGTACCAGACCGCGAATGTTGGCCTGGCAGTGGCCGACAACAAGGACCTGACCAAGTGGAGCTTCCTGCCCCCGATCCTGTCCGCGAACTGCGTCAACGACCAAACTGAGCGTCCGCAGATCTTCATCCAGAACGAAAACGGCAAGAACAAGTACTACCTGTTCACCATCAGCCACCAGTTCACCTACGCGGATGGCATGCGCGGCCCGGACGGCGTCTACGGCTTCGTGGGCAACGGCGTTCGTTCCGACTTCCAGCCGGTGAACAACAGCGGCCTGGCCCTGGGCTCCCCCACGGACCTGAACATGCCGGCCAACGCGCCGGAGGGTCCGGACCCGCGCCAGAATGGTCGCCAGTTCCAGGCTTACTCGCACTACGTACAGCCTGGCGGCCTCGTGCAGTCGTTCATCGACAACGTGGACGGCGTCCGCGGCGGCTCCCTGTCCCCCACCGTGAAGATGAACTTCCAGGGTGGCGTGACGCAGGTTGACCGCACCTTCGGCAAGAACGGCCTCGGCCCGTTCGGCTACCTGCCCACCAACCTCCGTGTTGGCGGCGAAGGCCTCTACAAGTAGGCCGCACCACCCTCGGCCGTAAGGCCACGGCAGGGGTGCAGGCTCCACAAGGGCCGGCACCCCTGCCAACCCCCAACCCCAGGATTTCTCCCCATGACTTACCCCAATCCCCGCCTTTCCCGCCGTCACCTGCTGGCCGCAAGTGCCGCCGTCGTGGTCGCTTTTTCCGCTGCCGCTTGCACTGCTCCAGCACCGGAAAGCCCGACGCCGGCCCCCGCCCCGGGCGGGCACCGGCCATCCGCTTCAGATCCGTGGCGGCCCGCAGTCCACCTGACGGCTGAAAAGAACTGGCTCAACGACCCCAACGGCCTCGTCTACCATGACGGGACCTACCACGCTTTCTACCAGTACAACCCTCGCGGGAACTCATGGGGCAACATGTCCTGGGGCCACTCCACCAGCAAGGACCTGGTGCACTGGGAACAGCAGCCTGTTGCCATGGAGGCGAGCCCGCAGGAGGAAATCTTCTCCGGCTCGATCGTGATGGATAAGAACAACGCCTCGGGACTGGGGACTGCGCAGAACCCACCCATGGTGGCCCTCTACACCAGTGCATATGGAAAGAACGGCGCGCTCCCCCAAGGTTCCCAGGCCCAGTCCGTCGCTTTCAGCGTGGACAACGGAAGCACCTGGCAGAAGTACAAGGGCAACCCCGTCCTGAACCTGGCGCCTACCAACAACAACTTCCGCGACCCCAAGATCACGTGGTACGAGCCCGGCCGGTACTGGGTGATGACCACGGTGGTGGCGGACGCGCAGGTAGTGAAGATGTTCAAATCCACGGATCTTCTCCACTGGGACTTCCTCAGTGATTTCTCCGGGGTCGGTGCCCAAGGCGGACTCTGGGAGGTGCCGGAACTCGTCCAGATGGACGTAGAGGACTCCACCGCGAAGAAGTGGGTCATGCTGCTGAGCATCAACCCCGGCGGCATCGCAGGTGGCTCAGGCATGCAGTACTTCGTCGGCGAATTCGATGGCACCCGCTTCACGGCCGAAAACGCCGCGCCCGCCGACGCTCCGCTCACCGAATCCCAGTGGCTGGACCATGGCGCCGACTACTACGCGGCAAACTCCATCTCCGGAGCGCCCGGCGGCAAACCCGTGCTCCTTGGCTGGATGGGCAATTGGGACTACGCCCAACACGTTCCCACTACGCCGTGGCGCGGCTCCATGGCTATCCCCCGCGAACTCACCCTGGTCCGGGGCCAGAAACGGCTCGAACTGCGGTCAGCAATTGCCGGCGTGGCGCGGGAAGCTCTTGAACGCTCAAGTGAGGTGAAGAGCAAAAACCTCACCGTCGGGCCGGAGGCACAGGATCTTGGCGCCGATTTTGCCAGCCGTACGCAGCTCATTGAACTGGAAATGGACCTTACCTCTGCGCGGGAAGCAGGAATTCTTCTTCGTCGCTCCGCTGACGGTAGCGCTAGCCTGCGTATCTCCTACAACAAGGAAAAGCGCACCGTAAGGGTTGACCGTTCCAAGGCCGGCACCAGCAACTTCTCCGAGAAATTCAGTCCCTACCACGAGGTTGCCCTGCCCTCCTCCGGCAGCGACGGCAAGGTTCGCCTGCGCATCCTCCTGGATTCCTCGTCCGTGGAGGTCTTCGCCCAGGATGGGGCGGCGGTTATTTCGGACACCTTCTTCCCGGACTGGGACAACACGGGATCTTCTGTGTTCAGCATGGATGGGAACACGGACTTCACCGTCCAATCCCGCGCGCTCTAAAGCAACGCGGGGTCAGATACGGCCCATTACGACAGGATTTATGGGCCGTATCTGACCCCGCGTTGCCTTTGACGTGGGCAATGAGGATAGTTTTGTCCCTATGACATCAAGCGATGCCGCCCTCAACCAGCTGCTCACCGACGCCCGCGAATGGGCTTCCCACGATCCGGACCCCACGACGTCGGCCGCTCTCCTTGAGCTCACCGACCTCGCCAGCGGCGGTGACGCAGGAGCAGTCCAGGAACTGGGCGACAGCTTCAATGGCACCCTGCAGTTTGGCACCGCCGGCCTTCGAGCTGCCCTCGGGCCAGGTCCCAACCGGATGAACAGGGTGGTGGTGCGGCGGGCAGCGGCTGGCTTGGCTGCGTTCCTGACCGAAGTGGTGGCCGCAGCTGCGCCGGGTACCCGGCCGCGCGCCGTCGTCGGCTTTGACGCCCGGTATAACTCGGACATTTTCGCGGAAGAGACGGCTGCCATCTTCACTGCGGCCGGGATTGAAACCTTCCTGATGCCGGCAGCGCTCCCGACGCCGTTGCTCGCCTATGCGGTCAGGGCGCTGGATTGCGACGGCGGCGTGATGGTCACCGCGAGCCACAATCCCCCGCAGGACAACGGCTACAAGGTCTATCTTGGCCGGCACGCCGTGACAGAGAGCGGCAGGGGCTCCCAGATCGTGGCCCCGTACGATGCCCAGATTGCGGAAAAGATTGAGGCCGTGGGCACGCTGGAGTCGATCGAGCTGGCCGCGGCTGGCTGGACAGTACTGCCAGGCTCAATCGCCGCGGACTACCAGGCGGCAATGGCGGGACTCGTGGACGCAGAGCACTTCCCCGCCCGCGATCTGAAGATCGTCCTCACCCCCATGCATGGTGTGGGCGGTGAAACAGCCGTATCCGTGCTGAACGCTGCTGGCTTCACGGACGTCACCCTCGTCGCCGAGCAGGCCGAACCTGACCCGGACTTCCCCACTGTCGCATTTCCCAACCCGGAAGAGCCAGGCGCCTTGGACCTGGCCCTTGCGGCCGCGGCGGACCTGGATGCAGACATCGTCCTGGCCAACGATCCCGACGCCGATCGGGCGGCAGTTGCTGCGGTTGACCCCGCAACCGGAGACTGGCGGATGCTGCGCGGGGACGAAGTTGGTGCGCTCCTGGGCGCGCATATCGTTGCGCGTATGACCGCCGGTGCCGGCGAAGAACCCCGGGCAGGCGTCTTCGCCAACTCAATCGTGTCATCACGGCTGTTGTCACGCATTGCCGCTGCCGCGGGCTATTCCCATGAGGAAACACTCACTGGCTTCAAGTGGATTTCGCGCGTCCCGGGACTCACCTATGGGTACGAGGAAGCGCTGGGCTATTGCGTGGCGCCGGATCTGGTCCGGGACAAGGACGGCATCTCGGCGGCGGTGCTGATCGCGGAATTGGCGGCAACCGCAAAGGCCGACGGCAAGACGATTTTCGACACCCTGGATGAGCTGTACCTGGTGCACGGGCTTCATGCGAGTGACCAGTTGAGCATCCGTGTGGCGGACCTGGGGCTCCTGGACGCCATGATGAACCGGTTGCGGGTCAACCCGCCGGAAGCGTTTGGAGGCTCCGGCGTCGAGGTTTTTACCGATCTTGCCGAAGGCAGTGAAGCTTTGCCGCCCACGGACGGGCTTTTGTACCTCACACGGGACCAGAGCCGCGTGATCATCCGGCCCAGCGGCACGGAACCAAAGCTCAAGTGCTACCTGGAGGTCATCCAGGCGGTAGAGTCGGCGGCCGAGCTTCCCGCTGCACGCCAAGCAGCGCGGACATCCCTGGACGATGTCCTTGGGGATGTCCGCGAAGCGTTGGGCTTGTAGCCGCCGGAGTCTGGAGGGTTCTTAGAGTTCAACCTCGAGGTAGCCATCCACAAGGCGGGTGGCGAACGTTGCGAGCTTGAGGGCCGGGTCGGTGAAGCACTCACCGGTTTCGAGGTCATAGACCTCTTTGTGCAGCGGCGACGCAATGGTCGGCCGGCTGCCGCGGGACCCAATAATGCCGCGGGCCATGACGTTGGCCAGGGTGGCCGGGTCCTGCTGTGCGACGGCGAAGACTTCGCCGGGTGCGATGCGGAACAACGCTACCTGGCGGCCCTGGATGAGTGCCGCTTCGCCCCAGGCCACTTCGAGTTCGTCCACCGGGCACACACGGTGCCATTCGCCAACGGCGGTAGTAGTCAGTTCGTCGGCACGGTCCAGAATTACGGTCATTTCAGCCCCTCTCACTGTGTCCGGGCGCTGGCATTTTCCACCTTCACTCCCCCGGACCGGGCCACGCTTGCGGCCACTCTTCAAAGCTAGGACGCGGGTGTTTCATCGGGGGTGCGCATTTGTGTCGGGTGCGTAAAAGAGACCTCACACCTGGCGAAATGCGTTCGTGATGCAGAAGTTAAGATCACGAAACAAAGGGGAAACTGAAGCGAAACTGCCCGTCCCTAGGCTGGAGGCACAAGTTGCGGAGATCCGTCTGCAACATCTGCGAAAGGCCCACCAGTGACCGGACACACTTCAAGTACAGAGAACCCGCGCCGCATCGTTGTCGTCGGAGGCGGCCCTGCGGCCCACCGTTTCGCCGACGCAATGTACAACCGCGGTCTTGAAGGCTGGCAGGTTACGGTGCTGACCGAAGAGGCGCACCTCCCCTACGACCGCGTTGCCTTGAGCAAGGCGCTGACGGAAACCGACGTAGACCTCACCCTGGGCGACGCTGCCATGTGGGAGCACGAGGCCCTGACGCTGAAGACCGGCGAACGCGCAGTCAAGATTGACTCCGTTGCCAAGAGTGTCCTCACGGCCGCAGGCAACAAGTACGAATACGACCACCTGGTGGTTGCCTCGGGTTCGGATGCAGCCCGGCTCCCCATCCCTGGTTCCGAGCACACTCACGTTTACCGGACGCTCGAGGACGTTTGGGCCATCAACAAAGCCATTGCAGAGCTTCGTGGGAAGCTGGGCCGCAAGGTTAACGCGGTCACCATAGGTGGTGGCTTGCTGGGCCTTGAGTCCGCTGCAGGCACTGAGCAGCTGGGCGCCACACCGATCGTCATCAACGGTGCGCCGTGGCTCATGAATACGCAGCTGGATGAGGGCGCCGGCCAGGCACTTGGCCGCCTGATCGAAGCGAAGGGCTTCGAGGTCCACGGCGGTGTCTTCCCGTCCGAAGTACTGACGGACGACGACGGCCAGGTCACCGGAGTCCTGATGGCAGACGGCCGCACTATCGATGCGGACCTCGTGATCGTGGCTATCGGTGTGAAGCCGCGCGATGACCTCTTCCGCGCAGCTGAGGGCGAAGAACAGCTGTTCAGCCTGGGCCAGCGCGGCGGCGTGGTGATCAACGATTTCTGTGCCACCGAGGTGGACGGTATCTGGGCCATTGGTGAAGTGGCCAACTTCGAGGGCATGTGCCTGGGCCTCGTTGCCCCGGCGAACACCATGGCCGAGATCGTGGCGGACCGCCTGCACGGCGGCGAGGCCACGTTCCCGGGATTCGATACGGCCACCAAGCTGAAGTTGTCCGGCGTGGATGTTGCGAGCTTCGGTGATGCCTTTGCCCGCACCGAGCACTCCCTCGAAATTGTTTACGCAGACCCCGCCCGTGGCGTTTACCAGAAGATCGTCACCACTGACGATGCAAAGACCCTCCTGGGCGGCATCTTCGTCGGTGACGCTTCCCCTTACATGAGCCTGCGTCCGCTGCTGGGACGCGAATTGCCCGCCGAACCCGGCGCCTTCCTGAGCGCTGCCGGTGGCGGCGAGGCTCCGGAAACCGAGCTGCCGGACGATGCGATCCTGTGCTCCTGCAACAACGTGTCCGCCGGAACCATTCGGGACACCGTCAACGGTTGCGGCGCCTGCGAAGGCAACGCTCCGGTCCAGGAACTCGGCGAACTCAAGGGCTGCACGCGTGCCGGCACCCAGTGTGGTTCCTGCGTCCCCATGCTGAAGAAGCTCCTCGAAGGCGAACTGAAGAAGTCCGGCATCGAGGTTTCCAAGGCCCTGTGCGAGCACATCAGCCTGTCCCGCCAGGAGTTGTTCGACGCCATCCGCGTCCTGGAACTGACCTCCTTCGAGGAGATCATGGCCAAGTACGGCACGGGTGCAGGTTGCGATATCTGCAAACCGACCATCGCCTCCATCCTGGCCAGCCAGCACTCTGCCTACGTCCTGGATGCCGGCCGTGGTTCCCTGCAGGACACCAACGACCGCGCCTTGGCGAACATGCAAAAGGACGGCACCTACTCGGTGGTTCCGCGCATTGCCGGTGGTGAAATCACTCCCAAGGGTCTCGGTGTCATCGCAGCGGTCGCCGAAAAGTACAACCTGTACACCAAGATCACCGGTGGCCAGCGCATCGATATGTTCGGCGCCCGCCTGGAGCAGCTGCCGGACATCTGGAAGGAACTGGTCGATGCCGGCTTCGAGTCCGGCCAGGCCTACGGCAAGAGCTTGCGCACGGTGAAGTCCTGCGTTGGGTCCACCTGGTGCCGCTTCGGCGTCCAGGATTCCGTAGCCATGGCCATCGCCCTGGAACTGCGCTACCGGGGCCTCCGCAGCCCGCACAAGCTGAAGATGGGCGTTTCCGGTTGCGCCCGAGAGTGTGCGGAGGCCCGCGGCAAGGACGTGGGCGTCATTGCCACGGCTGATGGCTGGAACCTGTACGTGGGCGGCAACGGTGGTGCCACCCCGGCACACGCCCAGTTGCTTGCCAAGGACCTGGACGACGAAACACTGCTGAAGTACATCGACCGCTACCTCATGTACTACATCCGCACCGCCGACCGCCTGCAGCGCACCGCGCGTTGGCAGGAAGAGCTCGACGGCGGCATCAAGCACGTCGAGGAAGTAGTGGTACACGACTCCCTGGGCATCGCCGAAGAGCTTGAAGCTGCCATGGCCAAGCACATCGACACCTACGAGGACGAGTGGGCTGAGACGTTGAAGGACCCGGAGCGCCTCCGTCGTTTCCGTTCCTTCGTCAACGCCCCCAACCAGAAGGACGAGTCCATCTCCTTCGTTCCGGAGCGCGGCCAGATCCGTCCCGCGACGAACGAGGAAAAGGGCGGCGTGCTCATCGCCTCCACTATCCCGGTCCGCCGCGAAACCGTCGGCGCAGAACCCGTCGGCGCAGAACCTGTCGGCGCAGAGAACTAGGGGAAGCCATGCAGCTCACCATTGACCTCACAGGCCGCGACGTCCTTGTCACGGGATCCGAAAAAGCCGCCCGCCAAGCCGTTCGCCGCTACGAGGCTGCCGGGGCCAACGTGTTCCGCCTCACCACCCCTGTCGGCGCACCCGGCGACGGACCGCTACCCGAGCGTCCGTTCCTGGTGGCAGTGGTGGATGACGGCGACACAGGTTGGGAGCCGTTGGTGGAAAGCTGCGGCGGCGCCGGGATTCCGGTTGCCTTCGAGCCGGCACCAGGCACCGAGGGTCAGGTGACCCTGGTGGGCGGTGGTCCGGGCGCCCTGGATCTCCTCACGGTTGGTGCGGTGGACGCCCTGCGCGATGCCGACGTCGTGTTTTACGATCGTCTGGCCCCGTACCAGGAGCTGGCTGACCTGACGTCCGGCGAGTTGGTGGACGTTGGAAAGCAGCCTGGGCACCACAAAGTGACGCAGCGTGACATCGAAAAACTCATGGTGGAAGCTGCACTGCTTGGCAAGAACGTGGTCCGGCTCAAGGGCGGCGACCCGTACGTGTTCGGCCGCGGCGGCGAAGAAGTGGCCGCCTGTGTTGCCGCTGGCGTTCCCGTCCGCGTGATCTCCGGCGTCACGAGCGCTATCTCCGTTCCGGCTGCAGCTGGGATTCCGGTAACGCACCGCGAGGTCAGCCACATGTTCACCGTGGTTTCCGGACATGCCCCACTGACAGAAAACGAACACACCCACCTGGCAGGACTCGGCGGCACGATCGTGGTCCTCATGGGCATCGGAACCCTCCCGCAGCTTGCCGCCGGCCTGCGCCGGGCCGGCATGGAGGCCGACATGCCGATGGCCGTGGTGGAGCGCGGCTACCGCCCGGGCCAACGCACCACCATCGCCGATCTAGGTACGATCGAAACGGCAGCCACCGGTTGCAGCAACCCGGCCGTGCTGGTCATAGGCGAGGTGGTCCGGGTGGCTGAAGCCAACCGTAATCATGCCGAAGCATCCGCTGAACTGAGCCGACTCGCGGCTTCGCTCCTTGAAGCCTGAAAGTAAATCAATGACTGTTGCACGTGCCCTTGAAATCCAAGACGTCACAACCGCCACGGACGTGTCAGAAGCTACCGAAGCGCCGCTGGACGGCTTCCGCATCGGCGTCACCTCGCACCGGCGTTCCAGGGACCTCATCGAGGCTCTGGAACGGCGCGGCGCGAGCGTGCTCCATGCCCCGGCCTTGAAGATCGCGCCCGTGCAGGAGGACATGGTCCTCATCGAGGACACCCGCACCATCATTGCCGCCAAACCGGATATCTGCATCGCCACCACTGCCTACGGCATGCGCCGCTGGTGCGAGGCAGCGGACTCCTTCGGCATCGGCGAGCAACTCCTGGAAACACTCTCGGCCTGCCGCATGTTCGTTCGGGGACCCAAAGCCCGCGGTGCCGTCCGCGCGGCCGGTCTCGCCGACGTCGGAATCAGCAGTGACGAAACCACAGCGACCCTTGTGGACATGCTCCTCACTGAAGGCGTCCGGGGCAAGACCGTGGCCGTGCAGCTGCACGGCTACACCGATGTTCGCCAACTGGAGCGCCTCCGGATGTCCGGCGCCACAGTCCTGACGGTGACGCCATACCGCTGGGTCAAGCCCGACGGCGAGGACAAACTTCCGCGCCTCATCGAAGCCGTATGCAATGGCAACCTTGACGTCCTGACCTTCACCAGCGCCCCCGCAGTGGACGCAATGTGGAGCACGGCACACGAGATGGGTCTGTACCGCCAGCTTATTGAAGCGCTCAAAGGGCCCGTCACGGTTGCCGCCGTTGGGCCCGTCACGGCACAGCCACTGGTCGACGCCGGGCTGACGCCACTCATTCCCGACCGTTACCGCATGGGCGCACTGATCCGCCTGGTGACGGAGCACCTGTCCCTGAACCATGTGCGCCGGCTGGAAACCAAGAGCGCCACCATCGAACTCCGCGGGCGGTGCTTGCGGATCAACGGCGAAGTGATTGATCTTGCCCCGGCCCCGCTCCTGCTGCTCCGGGCCCTGCTCGGCGCCGGCGGTGCGGTGCTGTCCCGTGAAGCGCTCTCGGATCTCCTGGACCTCCGCGGTTCCGTGCACGCCCTGGACATGACTGTCAGCCGGCTGCGTTCCTCGCTTCCGGACGGCAGGCTCATAGAAACCGTCGTGAAGCGCGGGTACCGGCTCCGCGCTTAGGTTCGTTAGGTTCCTTAGCTACGCGCGGGGTGCGGAAAGTTCAGCCACCTGGGCAGGTTGCAGGGGACGTGTCGCGTGGCCTTGAAGGAGAAAGAACAGTCGGGCTGTTTCTTCTACTTCTTCAACAGCGTCCACTGCTTGTGGCAGAGAAGGCGCAGAAACGATCGGTCCGTGGTTGGCCAGCAGCAGGGCATGGCTCGATTCCGCAGCTTTTTGGGCCGTCCCGCCCAAGCCTTGGTCGCCCGGTGCGAAATATGGCAACCGGACCAGCCGTCCAACCCTCATGGCAAAGTAGGCCGTCAAAGGTGGCAGAACGTCGTCGTCATTCAGCTCTGCCAGGCACGATAGGGCGGTGGCGTAAGTGGAATGCAGATGGACTGCGGCATGGTCCTGCGGTCTTGCCCGGTACATGGCCAGGTGCAGGAAGGCCTCTTTGGAGGGACGGGCCCCGGACAGGTGTTCTCCGGTGCCGGAGACCATTGCCAGATCTTCTGTCCTGAGTTCACCCAGGGAGGCGTTGGTGGGAGTGACCAGCATTCCGCCGTCCACTCTGAGGCTAAGGTTTCCCGATGTTCCCCTGGTCAGCCCTCTTTGATGCAGGGACCTGGCCAGCCGGACGAGCTCCTGGCGACTATCCATCGCAGTCATCCCATCCCCGTCATCGGCCGTGGTCCCATGCGGCCGTGGTCCCATGCGTGAAGGAAGAGCCGCGGGTCTCCGAGGTTTCCGGATTTGAGCAGGATGGACAACTCGGTGTCGGTTTCGGTTTTCAGCCATGGCACACCAGGTGTGACCTCCTTGCCGACTCGGGCTGTGGTGATGCCAAGCCTGCGGACCACAGCCCCGGAGGTTTCTCCGCCGGCGACGATGAGCTGCCGGCAACCTAAGCCGACGAGTCCTTCGGCAATCGCGGAAAGGCTGCCTTCGGTTATTTCGGCGGCCCGGTCCTTGCCAAGATGCGTTTGGGCTTTCAAGACTTCCTCTGGAGAAGCAGAGGAATGGATCAGGATGGGGCCGCCCGGAAGATTTTCCTTGGCGAACATCAGCGCTTCGGCCACTACGTCCCGTCCTTCTGCGATGGCGACAGGATCCACCAGGAAGCAGGGGTACACCTCGCGGAACGCCCGGATTTGGGCATTCGTCATCTCGGAGCAACTGCCGGCGACCACTGCAGCAGGGCCACTTGGACGGGCAGCATGCGCCGGGTCCGGTTGTCCGCGGAACCTGCGGGTGGCGGCCAGCCCTCCCACCAGTCCTGATCCGCCGGTGACGAGCGGGTGATCCAGGAGTGCAGCCCCGAGGACTGCGAGGTGACGGTCGTTGAGTGTGTCCACCACCGCGTACCCGGCGCCTTGGCTGCCCAGGGTATCGAGTTCCGACCTAACCGCGGATACTCCTGCTTCTATTGCGCCATAGCCGATGTGACCCACAGGGTTGCTGCTTTGGGCCTGGAGAAGCCGTGGCACGTTCGAATCGGTCATCGGGGTCAGCGGGTGGTGACGCATGGACGATTCCTGCAGGAGGTCCGTGCCGGCGAACAGCACGCCGTTGTACACGGTGCGTCGCAATGCGGGAGTTCCTGGGGCAACCACTGTGATCATGCCGGCCGGGACGAATTCTTCGCGCAAGGCATCTGCCACTGGGCCGATGTTGCCTTCCGGAGTTGAGTCGAATGTGGAGCAGTACTTGAAGTAGAGCTGCTGCACGCCGCGGGATTTCAGGGCACGTGCCGCGGCCAAAGACTGTTCTACTGCCTCGGCAGCCGGCACACTGCGGGTCTTCAGCGAAATGACGATGCAGTCAACATCGTGCAGCTGCATCGACGCGTCGGGGATACCGAACGTCTGCACCACGCGCATTCCGGCGCTGACAAGGGTGCCGGCCACGTCCGAGGCACCTGTGTAGTCGTCGGCGATGACGCCCAACCAAGTGACATTGGCCTTCGTTGGTGTGTCTGGCATGGTCTGTATCTTTCTCGGTTGACGGCTCTGGTTACGAGTCTTGGGAAGGAAAATGAGTGCTGAGCTGGCTCATTCCAGAATCTGGCGAAGCCAGCACGAGGGGTCCTTCAGGCTGTCCTTGAGTGTGCTCAATGACGCGGGCCATCGACGCCTGGGCGAGAACGATCACATCGCACTCTGCTGCCAGTTCAGTGAAAGCGGCAAGCACCAAGCTGTCATGCATCGAACGGTCACCTGCGCGCAGAGCCTGGAAAGCGCCGTCGACTATTCTGGCCGTGATTTCGGGCTTTTTGTTCCGCCGCTGGGCTGAGTCCCGGACAAGCCGGGTGGTTGGGCCGAGGGTTGCAGACAGGGTCGCGAGCACGCCGATCCTGGCGCCCGATTCGACGGCGAGCCCGGCCATGGGAGTGTCGATGCGCAGGACGGGGATGGAGACAAAGTCCTCTGCGGCGGTTGCGGCTTCGCCGATGGAGGAGCAACTCACCAACAATGCCTGGGCGCCTGATTCCTCGGCGTAGCGGGCATAGTCCACCAAACGGCGCCGAACGTGTTCTGGAGTTGTTCCCCTGGCAATGGTGTCCTGGAGCAAGGACTCATCCACATAGTGCAGGACACGAATGCCAGGGACTACCTCGGAGGCCAAGGCTTCCATGTCCTTAATCAAGCCAGGGACTGTGTGCAGCATTGCAAGGACCGCGGGGTTAGTCATGCAGATCAGCGTATGGCACAAGAAGCTGCTGATTAACGGCGCACCAGACAACGCATTGTTTCCAAGAACGAAAGAAGTGCGGATAGACCCGTCAGCGGGAAGCTAGGACCCCAACCTGGTCGCGAGCCCCTGCCGCAGGTGTTCGATGGCGGCGGTGATCCGGCGTGGTGTTTTGGCAGTGGACGGGTAGAGGGCAAAAATATCGGCGCTGGGTGTCGGGACGTCCGGCAGGACCTGCCGGAGTACTCCCTGACGGATCAGCGGGTTGACGTGCCACGTAGAGCGCATGATCAAGCCAAGGCCCTGGATGCACCAGTCGGTCACTACGTCTCCGTCGTCGCTAATCATGTTGCCTCTGACGTCGACGTATTCTTGCCCCTTCCCGCCAAAGCGCCATAGCGAATAGTCGGCGTTGTTTTCCCGCAGGACGATGCAGTTGTGCCGTTCCAGGTCCCTGATGGTCTGCAGCGGCGGGGCACCTTCCATGTAGCTCGGCGCCGCGCACACAATCCTCCGGTTCGGCGCGAGGAGTTTTCCCTTGAGCCTGGAGTCCGACAATCCGCCGACGCGGACAGCAATGTCGAAATTCGTGCCAGCTATGTTCAGAGGCAGCGGCGAGATCTCCAGGTCTATCTGAATCAGGGGGTGCTGCCGGACGAACTCCCCCAACAGCGGCGCAATGTGCTTGCGTCCGATGCCCAGGCTCGAGTGCACACGGAGTCGTCCCTTGAGCTCACCGTGCTGTACGGACAACGCGTCTTCGAGATCTGTTTTCTGCTGCAGGATAGCCACAGCACCTGTCGCATAGCGTTGCCCCTCTTCGGTGAGGGTCAGGCGGCGGGTGCTGCGCCGTACCAGCGCTACCCCTAGCCGTGACTCGAGCGCTGCAAGCCGTTTGCTGACGGCAGACACCGATTTTCCCCAGTTCCTGGCCGCTTCAGTGAGGCTCTGGGAACGGGCAATCTGTTCAAAAAACTCCAAATCATCGATCGATGTAAGGTCCATCTCCTGCTTCTTTCGTTTTTGGAAACAATGCATTGTCTCACGGCCCCTTAATCACCTTCTTTTTGTGTCGTACGCTCGAGTGACTGGAAGCCACAGCCGAGGTAGCTCCAGCGAAAACGGGACAACGGCGCGCAATAAGGGAAAGCAAGGTAAAGCATGACTGCACTCGAAACAGACGTCGTCGTCGTCGGAGTCGGCTCTGTAGGAAGCATGGCAAGTTGGCAGCTCGCCTCCCGCGGCCAGCGGGTCATCGGAATTGACAGGTTTTCAATCCCGGGGCCCTTCTCCGCCTATGCCGGCGAATCCCGTATCTTCCGCAAGGTTTACGCAGAAGGCGGGCACTACACCCCTCTCCTGCAGAGGTCACAAGACCTCTGGCGTGAACTGGAGAAAGTCACCGGTACCGAGCTACTCAGCACCACCGGCGCTGTCACGATCTACGACGACCACAACCCCCGGCTGGCATCCCTCCTCGCGGCAGGCAAAGACAACGGCCTTGACTACGAGCTCCTCCGGGGCGACGAAGCAAGGGCAAAGTATCCCGAACACGTAATCAGGGACACGGACGTCACGATCCTTGATCCGGAGGGCGGGTACCTGAAGTCGGAGAAGGCCGTTACGGCCGCGCTGGCAGAGGCCGCCCGTCTTGGCGCCCGGTTCCTCGGTAACCGGAAAGCTCAGAGCGTTGAGAAGCATGGTGACCGATACCTTGTCCGGACCGACCAGGAAGAAATCACTGCCTCCCGGGTGATCATCTCCCAAGGCAACGGTGCGGGAGCACTCTGCAAGGAACTCGGCGTCCACCTTTCCGTTCTGCCGCAAATCCTTACCTGGTTTCCCGCTGCGGACCCAGCAACATTCTGCAGGGAAGATATGCCGGTCTTCCTCAGGAGGGCCGAGGAAGATGGGAGGCCGGACAAAGCCCAGTTCTACGGATTCCCCAGTGCTGACGGTTGGACCGTGAAAGTGGTGGCGAGCATATTCCTGGATGAGGTTGAGTCCATGGAGAAGCCTCACACCTGGGACCCCCAGCATTTGAACACCATCCGGGCGTGGGTCCGGGAATTCATTCCTGGACTGGTTCCAGAGCCCCTTCGAGTTGCCGTGTGCGCGGATGGTCACTTACCTGACGCGACCGGGCTGCTAGGGATGGTTCCCGGAATGGAAGGCGTGGTGGCGGCTGCCGGCTTCTCCGGCCACGGCTTCAAGATGGCCTCCGCACTGGGAGCCGTTGCCGCGGACCTCGTGCTGGACGGCACAACGGACACGGATGTCAGTTTCATGAACCCCGCAAGGTTCCTCGGACCGGACGCACGGCTCTCCTCATTGGCTCTGAGTTGAGCTAAGCATCGACAGCCACCTCTACCCCCAAAAAATACAAGATCCTTAAGAACGGACGAATCATGGCAGACACGAACTTCCGGCCGAAGTACATCTCCTACGATGTCTACGGCACCCTTATCAACTTCAACATCTATCCCACCACCCAGCGCTTGCTCGCCGACCGGATCCCCGAAGAACAGTGGCTTGCCTTCAAGAAGGTATTCCGCGCGTACCGGTTCGACGAGGTCAACGGCGACTACAAGCCTTACGTTGAGATCCTTCAGAGTGCCTTCGACCGCGCGTGCAAGCGGTTTGGCATTGGACCGACCCCTGGTGCCGGCGCAGAGCTTGCTGAAGCGGTACGCAGCTCGGTCGCCCACGAGGATGTGCCGGCCGCGCTGAAGCTCCAAGGCGACAACTACAAGCTGGTGGCTCTTTCCAACGCCGACGACAGTTTCCTGGACATCAGCATTCCCAAGCTCGGAGCAGAGTGGCACGCGGTGTTTACCGCTGAGCAGGCCCAGGCCTACAAACCGCGTCTTCAAGCGTTCGAGTACATGCTCGACACCCTGAACGCCAAGCCGGAGGACTTCCTGCACGTCTCCTCGCACCCCCTGTATGACCACATCCCCATGTACAACCTGGGTTTCCGTGACCTTGTCATGCTGGACCGGGGTGCTGAACCCTTCGCCGACGGGTACAACATCGCCACCGTGAAGTCCCTGGACGAGCTCAACAAGAAGCTCGGCCTCTAGACCTTCGCAGAAACCGCCGGAGGGGAAGGACGCGTTGAGCGTCGCTCCCCTCCGGCTTTTTTGGAATCGTGACTAGTTCTTGTGCACCAGGTAGATGGCGCCGGTGGTGACGTCCTCTTCGAGAGCCTCCAGCGTACGCCCACGGGTTTCGGGGACCTGGGTGTAGATAAATACCAAGGCGAGGATGCCTACGACACCAAACAGGAAGAATGTTCCCGTGATCCCCATCCCGGCAACAAGTGTGGGGAAGAAGAGACCCAGCAGGGCGTTTGCGATCCACAGGCAGAAGACGGACAGGCCGATGGCGAAACCGCGGACGTGCAGCGGGAAGATCTCGGACAGCATCACCCACACCGCAATGTTCAGGAACGTCTGCATCGATCCCACGAACGCAACCACCAGAAAAAGGATCACGAAGGGCCTGGCCGCATTGCCCACCGGGAGGACGATCGATGCGATACCGATGAGGAAGTGGCAGACCGTAGTCAACGTGAAACCGAGGAGCAGCGTTGTGCGGCGGTTGACGCGCTGCATCAGCGTCAGGGCAATGACACCACCGACGACGGCGATCACACCGGGCGCGATGTTGGCGATGAGGGCGGCGTTGGAGTCGAATCCGGCCTCAACGAGTACCGATTGGCCGTAGTACATGATCGAGTTGATGCCCGTCAGCTGTTGGGCAACACCCAGCCCAATGCCTACAAGAATGATGCGCAGGATCCACTTGTCCTTCAGTGCACCCCATGAGGTAGCCTTCGATGCCCTTTCTTCGTCAGCCAGGTGCTTCACATCTGCCATTTCTGCCTCCGCGCGCTCGTCCGAACGAATGGTCTTAAGCACCGCCAAGGCCTCCGGGTTCCTGCCCTTTGAGATGAGCCAGCGTGGAGATTCCGGCATCCGCAGCATGCCCAAGAACAGTGCGATCGCGGGAAGGGCGGCAACAGCGAGCATGATGCGCCAGACCCCGCCCACTTCGCCCCAGACATTGCCGATGATGGCGTTGACAACGAACGCTGCCAACTGGCCGATGACAATCATGAGTTCGTTCCGCCCGGCCAGGGAACCACGGATTTCGTAGGGCGCCAGCTCGGCAAGGAAAACGGGCACCACTGTGGAAGCACCGCCAACGGCCAGGCCGAGGATCACGCGCCCGATGACCATGACCTCAAAGCTTGGCGCCGAGACACAGGCCAATGTACCCACGAAAAACAGCACGGCCAGGAGGATGATCGTCTTCCTGCGGCCCCAGCCGTCTGACAGGCGCCCGCCGCCGACTGCTCCGGCAGCGGCCCCAAACAACAGTGAACTGGTGACGATCCCTTCGGTCAGCGGTGTCAGTGCGAGGTCGGCCGTCATTGGCCTCAGTGCGCCGTTGATGACACCAGTGTCGTAGCCGAACAGCAGGCCTCCGAACGTAGCCACCAGGGCAACAAGGCCCAGCCGTTTGCGATGCGGGCCATTAGTTAGCGGAGGAAGGGCAGCATTGCCGGTTCCTTTGCTCTGCGTTTGCGTAGCAGACATCGGGACTCCTTTGTCATTGTGTTGCAGGCCATAGTCGCCCGCCCTGAAGTACAGACTAACGCGCGAAAGGCTTAAATGTAAGGTCAAACTAACAAATGACATTTTTTCATTCTTTCCTCGTGGGAGGATGAACTATGGCTCCAGACCCCCAGCACCGCCCCGCCACCCAAAGCGACGTCGCGCGCGAAGTGGGCGTTTCCCGGACCTTGGTGTCTTTCGCCTTCCGCGGCGCGCCAGGTGTCAGCCACGAAACGAAGCAGGCCATCTTCGAGGCCGCCAAGCGTCTCGGGTACCGGCCAAACGCAGTAGCCGCCGATCTGGCACGCAAGCACCGATCTGCCGTCGGGCTTTACCTGCTGGACATCCGCAACGAGATCTACGCTGATGTCCTCAGCGGCGTCCGGACAGCGCTCCCCCAAGACAGCAACCGGCTCATCCTGAGCGTTTCGCGCTCCGTGGACGGCGTAGATCCCGGCGCGCTGGAATCGCTGATTGAGGCCCGGGTCGGAATTATCATCGCAGCTACACTGCTCGACTCGGACGAGCGCGTGCAGGAGATGGCCCGAATCGTCCCTCTGGTGAGTGTGACGCGGCCCGTGCGCGGCGTGGACAGCGTGTACTCGGATGACTTTGCGGGAGCCAGGGCGGCAACCCAACATCTCCTCAGTCTCGGGCACACTCGCATCGCCCATCTGTCCGGCCCTGTCTACGACGGCCACGTCGTCCGTCGCCGGAGTTACGAGCAAACAATGCGCGACGCCGGGCTCGCACCCCAGACGGTCGCGGCAGAGGACTTCACACCGGACGCAGGACAGCGTGCGGCCGCACAGATGCTGAACCGCTCCGACCGGCCGACTGCGATTTTCACCCACAACGACCAACTAGCCCTCGGCGTCCGTGAAGCCGCCTACGCACGGGGACTCTCGATTCCCGAAGATTTGTCCCTTGTGGGCTACGACAATTCCAGGACCGCCCACCTGCACGGCATCGACCTCACGTCCGTGGATTTGCATGCCGTTGAATTGGGTCGGACTGCCGGCACAGTAGCCCTGGAACGGCTCAATAATCCGGATGCCCCTATCGCCGACGAACGCCTCATGCCGCAATTGGTGGTGCGCAACTCGACGGCGCCGGTCAGGGGCACGGCTGGTTAGTGGGGTAGGCGGTACCGCACGTGGGTGACGAGTTTGGTGCCGGTCACTTCCGTGGGTTCAAGCTTGAGATTGCCCACGCCGTCCAACAATCGCTCGCCTCCACCCAGAATCATGGGCGAAATGTGGAGCCGCAGCTCGTCCATCAATCCTGCGTCAAGGTATTGGCGGGCTGCCTGGGCTCCGCCAGCGATGGCCACGTCTTTGCTACCCGCGGCTTCCCGCGCCTGGGCCAGCGCGGATTCGATCCCGTCGGTCACGAAATGGAAGGTGGTGCCGCCCTGCATCTCCAACGGTTCATGCTGATGGTGGGTCAGGACGAAAACCGGCGCGTGATAGGGCGGTTCCTCACCCCACCATCCCCGCCATTCCTCGTCCCACATGTCCGGCCCGGGGCCTGCGAACATATTGCGGCCCATGATGAAGGCACCGGCAGCGAGGATTTCTTCAACCTGGGCCGCGTTGGCTTCGGCCTCTTCGAACATCCATCGGTGCAGGAGCTCTCCGCCATCGCCAAGTGGCTCCGACATTCGCTGGTTGGGACCAGCCACGAAGCCGTCCAGGGAGATGGTCAGATCGCACGTCACTCGGCTCATTTGCCCATCATGCCACTGGTAAACCCTGTTAGGCGTTGCCTCCTGACCTTCTTTGCCAGGGAGTACGCCAACAATCAACCTCCTTTGGGTGATTTGTGAGCCGGCGAGCGCCAAAGAGGGTCAGGAAGCCACGGCCCGCGCCCTGCCAAACACTGCGCAGCCCTCGCCAAATTATCGGCTGCGGCGGAAACTGGGGCTACACATCTCAGGAGGACCACATGACATCCATGCTGTTGGAGCGACTCAACATCCTGGTCGGCGAATGGGAGACTACTGCCCCTGGCATGGACGCGGTGGGCAGGACAACGTTCGAATGGTTGCCGGGCGGCGGTTTCCTGATCCAGCGCTCCACTGTTGAGAGGCCGGAATTCCCGAATGCTATCTGCACTATCGGCGCTACGGGATCAGACGGCGCACTTCAGCAGCACTACTTCGATTCCCGAGGCGTCGCCCGTGTCCTGGACATGACCTTGGAAGGGAACGTGTGGACCCTTTTCCGGGATGGACCCGATTGGCCGCAACGCTACATCGGCCACATCAGCGAGGACGGAAGCACCATCACTGGCCGATGGGAACGGGGAACCTACCTCGGCGCACCGCTTGAGCACGACTTCGACCTGAACTTCACCCGGATCATCGCGTGACATCCGGCGAGCCACGCCGGATCAACGGAATAACTCCACCTCATGGACAGATCCCCGGCCCGGTGGGAACATAAGGGCGATAGTCCGGAGGCACCGCCCGGTCACGCCGGGGCTGCCTTCAGGTCAGCTTTCCTCTGAGAGGAACGGCCATGGGTCGTCTGGGGACCGGGAACAGCGGGAATGCGGGTGCGGAACCCGCACCCGCTCCGGCACGCCACAGTGCACAGCACATCGATACACAAGGCATCGAAAAAGTTGACGCCGTGGTGGTCGGTTCCGGATTCGGCGGTTCAGTGGCTGCCCTCCGCCTGGCCGAGGCCGGACAATCCGTGGTGCTCATGGAACGTGGCAAGCCCTATCCGCCCGGAAGTTTCGCGCGTTCGCCGGCAGAGATGGGCCGGAATTTCTGGGACCCGGACCGCGGCCTGTATGGGCTTTTTGATGCGTGGACATTCCGCGGCACGGAGGGCCTGGTGTCCAGCGGGCTGGGCGGCGGCTCACTGATCTACGCCAATGTCCTCCTGCGCAAGGACGAAAAATGGTTCGTCAACGAGTCCCCCATCCCTGGCGGCGGTTACGAGAATTGGCCTTTCACGCGGGCGGACCTTGACCCGTACTACAAGGCTGCAGAAGACATGCTCCAACCGGTCCGTTATCCGTACCATGACACGCCCAAAACCATGGCCATGGAGAAGACCGCTGCAACCCTTGGCCTACCCATCAGCAGGCCACCCATCGCCGTCACTTTTTCGACGGATCCCACCAAGGACCCCCAAACCAACAGGCCCCTCCCCCTCCCCGCCTACGGGAGCATCCACGGACCAAACACCGTCCGGACCACGTGCACGCTTAGCGGCGAATGCGATATCGGCTGCAACGCTGGTGCCAAGAACACGCTGGATCACAACTACCTTTCGGCGGCCGCGCATCAGGGGGCGGATATCCGCACATTCCACGATGTGCGCGGGATCAGGCCACTTGCCAGGGGAGGTTACGAGGTCCGCTACGTGGTGCACGATCCCGAGCGCCAAGGCGAGCTCCTTAAGGAACGAATCATTCACTGCCGCCGACTAATCCTTGGCGCCGGCACGTTCGGCACCAACTTCCTGCTCCTGCGCAACCGCAGCTCCCTCCCGGCCCTAAGCGACGCCATAGGCACCCGTTTCAGCGGCAACGGCGATCTCCTGACGTTCATCATGGGCGCCAAGACTCCGGGCACCAATGGGTCGCCGCCCGGAGTGCGAACACTCACCGGCAGTCGCGGACCAGTCATCACCACCGCGATCAGGATCCCCGATTCCAACGACGACGACGGCGATGGTCGCGGCTACTACGTGGAGGACGCCGGGTATCCGGCCTTCATGAACTGGCTCATGGAGACCGCCCAACTCAGTACCACCGTCAAACGCACAGCCAAAGTGGCCCGGCAACTGCTCAAGGACAGGCTCTTCGATGCCGGGCGCTCAAACGTCTCCGCCGACCTCGCCGCCGCACTGGGTGACGGCCACCTATCCGCCAGTTCCGTGCCACTTCTGGGGATGGGCCGGGACATCCCCGACGGCGTCATGACCCTTCGCGACGGAAGGCTCGCCATCGCATGGACAATGGCCACGTCCAGGGAGTACTTCGGACGCGTCCGCGGAACAATGTCCGAGATCGCCAAGGACCTCGACGGAGATTTCGTAGACAATCCGCTGTGGTGGGCCAAACGTGTCATCACGGTCCACCCCATCGGCGGCGCGCCGTCGGGCCGCCACCCGGGCGAGGCGGTGTGCGACGCCTACGGCGAGGTGTTCGGTTATCCCGGCCTGTTCGTGATGGATGGGGCGGCCATGCCTGGCCCCGTGGGCGCCAACCCTTCCCTGACCATTGCGGCTTTTGCCGAACGCGCATGTCGTCACATCCTGGAGAACGCACGCAGTGCCGGACACAGGGGAATAACCCCCGCGGACGCCGCCGGGAGTGACCCAGCCAGTGATGACTTGGCTGGCGCTGCCGAGCCGGCCCACGACGTCGATGCTTCGATGACGCGCGAATTGGCGCCGGACGCTACCAAGGGCAAGGGCGCGCGGGAGGAACGGCCCGCGAGCGCAGTGGCAGAGGGCGCAGCTGCCATGACGGGAGCAAAGAGCCGTGGTTTGGGGCTGCCACAACCCCAAACCCAGCAACCCGCGGCTACAGACGCCACCACTTCTGTGCGTTTCACGGAGCAGATGCACGGCTGGTTCAGTCCTGGTATCCCTGACCCGGAGAAGGGGCGAAACCTGGGCAGGGACCGGAGCCGCAGGATCATGTTTGAGCTGACGATTACCGCAGAGGACATGGACGCGTTTGTGGAGGATCCGAGCCACCCTGCGAAGGCGGAGGGGTATGTGCTCGCAGACTATTTCGGTGGCCGGATGCCGGTGGAACGCGGCTGGTTCAACCTCTTTGTGGAAGACGTTTCCGACGACGGCAGGCCGGCCAGGCGGATGCTGTATCGGTTGTGGCTTCGGGACCCGGGCGGAACGCCGTTCACGTTCACGGGGTACAAGCTGATCCATAACGAGGCAGGGCTGGATATCTGGCAAGACACAACAACGCTGTACGCGAGAATCCTGCGTGGCCACGTTCCGCCGTCGGAATCCTCTGAAGTCCAAGAGCCAGGCGAGGAGGACGTCTTCGGTGCCGGCATTCTGTACATCCGCCCGTTGGACTTCGCCAAGCAACTGACCACCTTCCGTGCCGAAGGTCCGGCGCCGGCCGCGGGTTTGGCGTCATTCATGAGATTGTTCGCCGGTGAGTTGTGGGAGGTCTACGGGCGGGGCCTCAAACGGGTCCCGTTCCCGGTCCGGAGCCCACTGCGGCCGCGCAGATGAAGAGCTGGGAGCTTGCGAAGCACCGTGCTGTCCTGGGATTCACGCCCCAGGCAGCGGTTCGCTGGCTCTCGCCGATGTCGCTCGCGCGGACGGCATTGAAGGTCATGGCAGCCACTGTTTTCGCGGACTTCGGAGACAAGAGGGAACTCGAGGGCGGCTTCCCTGCCGATCCCTTGCGCCTGGATAAACTCCCGGTCCCCGGCCAACCAGCCCAGCCGCCAGTCACCAGTCGCGGGCTTCCAACCCCCGGGGAGATTGAGGCATCCCGCACCACAAACCCCGGCGAGCCCCTGGACTTACACGACTCACAGAGCCCCGCTGACTTGTGGCTCGATTACACCGCAGACCTTGGAGACGGCTTCGACGCGACGTACACCGTCGCCCTGCTACTCGCCCAGGACAAGCTAACCGTTCAAGGCCACGACCTCCCCCGCGGAAGGGTGCTGGTCCTCGGCGGCGATGAGGTCTACCCCGTTGCTTCACCGGCTGCCTACGAGAATCGGATGGCAGGACCATACCGGATGGCGCTGCCCGCCCCTGCGTTGCGGGGCCCGCTGAGCGCCGTAAGACCCGACCGAAGCACGCAGAGTGGGCCCCACAACGAGACACCCATCATGCTCGCACTCCCCGGCAACCACGACTGGTACGACGGCCTGACCTCGTTCATCCGCATGTTCACCCGGCAACGAAGCATCGGGGGCTGGCGGACCATCCAGACGCGCAGCTACTTCGCCGTCCGGCTCACCGGGAAATCACCCACGCAAGGCTCCGACGGACCACAGGAAGGTACCCCGGGTTGGTGGCTACTGGGCCTGGACAGCCAGCTGGGACAGTACATCGACGAACCACAACTGGACTACTTCTACCGGAACGTCACGCTCCAGCTCCAACCAGGAGACGCCATCATCCTGTGCGTGGCAGCTCCCTTTTGGGTTGATGCCGAACACCCCGGGCCCAATGAGTTCCGGCAGGTCAACTTTTTCGAGCAGGACTACCTTCGCCGTCGGTTTAACCCCGAGTCCGGCCTGTTCGAGGCCACGGGCGCCAACGTCCGGCTGTGGCTCACAGGCGACCTCCACCACTATTCCCGCTACGAAGAGCAAGCAGCCGGCCAAGACCTCCCACCTGATCCAGCGAGAACGCAGATGATCACCTGCGGCCTGGGTGGCGCATACCTTTCAGACGCCCATTGGCTCCCGGAAGAGCTCAACCTTCCGGGTCACGGGAGTGCGCCCGGCGTCTCCTCCAGCATCACCCAACCCGGAAACCCTCACGGCGAACAGGCACCACCCACAACCCGCCACTTCACCCGCATGCCCACCCTCTACCCGGACCAGGCCGATTCCCAGCTGCTCGGTCCGCGGCTCGCGAACCCCTTCTCTCAATACTGGCTTCCCATCCGCAACCCTGGCTTCGGTTTGTCCCTGGGCATTGTGCACGTGATCGCAGCAGTAACCCTCTGGACAGTCTTCAGCGCATTCCGCGGGGAATCCTTCGTGGACAGCTTCCGAAGCCTGACCCGCGGAAACACGCTGCTCCTCATCGTCGTCCTGATCCTTGCGGTGCCGCTCCTGCTTGCGGTCCTCTCACTCGTGGCACGGCTACTTGGGCTGGCCAAGGGAGGGATCGTGGTCTTCACCCGCGGCGCGCTCTACCAACTGTCCGCGCTCGCGGTGAGTGCCGCCGTCGTGATCCTGCTTCCTTGGCCGAACGGCTGGCCCGACGTCGTGGTCCTGCTGCTGGCGCTCGCATTGGTGTACCTGGGCGGCTGGGCCGTTGGCAGTGAGGCCTTCGCGCTGTTCATCCTGGCGACGCCCAGCGGGGAGGTCTCCACCTGGAAAATGTCCGGCCAATCCATCGAAGACCATAAAGGCTTCCTACGCCTCCACCTCGCCGCCGACGGCAACCTCACTGTCTACCCATTGGTGGTGGACACAGTGTGCCGCGACTGGCAGCTGGCAACGAACGACGACGGCGCGCGGCTTGTCCCAGAGTCCGGCCTGCCCGCCGTGCGGCTGCTTGAAGAACCCATCACCATCACGCGGAAAGGAACCGCACCATGATCATCACCCGTGCCGAGCACCGGACAGAGGTCATCCCGTTCCGGGCCCGGGACAACACGCCCTTGAGCCTGGTCCACGTGACGTCACCGGTGGAGGTGACTAAAGGGCCAGTCATGTTGGTCCATGGCTCGGGCGTGCGGGCTGAGCTGTTCAGGCCGCCCGTGCGGACCACCATCGTGGACGTCCTGCTGGAGGACGGATGGGACGTGTGGATGCTGAACTGGAGAGCATCCATCGATCTCGATCCTCTCTCCTGGACGCTCGCCGACGCCGCCGTGTATGACCACCCTGCCGCCGTCGAGCATGTCCTGAACGCCACCGGTGCGGAAACAATGAAAGCTGTCATCCATTGCCAGGGATCGACGTCGTTCACTATGTCCGCCGTAGCCGGGCTGTTGCCCCAGGTGGACACGATCGTCTCCAACGCGGTGTCCCTGCATCCCGTGGTGCCGGCATTCTCGCGACTCAAGATCGATTACCTCACCCCGGTGGTCAAGGTGTTCACTCCTTACCTGTCCCCCGCCTGGGGCTATAAATCGCAGGGCTATTTCACGCGTGCCATCCGCGGCCTGGTCAAAGCCACCCATCGGGAGTGCGACAACATCGTCTGCAAGATGGTCAGCTTCACGTACGGCAGCGGCCGCCCTGCGCTGTGGGCCCACGAAAACCTCGACGACGCCACTCACCAATGGCTCAGCGGCGAGTTCGCCGAGGTCCCTGTGACGTTCTTCGAGGAGATGGGCCGCAGCATCAAAGCCGGGCACATGGTGGCTGCCGGAAACCATCCGGAACTGCCTGGGAACTTTGTCGCCGAGGCACCCCAAACCGATGCCCGGTTCGCGTTCATCGCCGGGCTGGACAACCTCTGTTTCCTACCCGAAAGCCAGCAACGCACCTTCGACTTCTTCCAAAAGCACCGGCCCGGGAAGGACTCGCTCCACCTCATTCCCGGCTACGGCCATCTGGACGTGTTCTTCGGCGAGCATGCATGGCAGGACACCTTCCCGGTCATCGTCGAAGAGCTCAACAAAACCCAGGAGCCAACGTCATGAAAACACTCACCGAACTAGTTACCCCGTTGCTCAAGCTCATGCCTTCACCGGTTCCCAGACGCCAGGAACGCCTCCGCGGCCAGCACGCCCTTGCCGACGGCATCAAGTACGTCATGCCGGTCAATTCGGACGACTCCCCAGTGCTCATGGCGGCCTTCCCTATCAACAAGAAAGCCGCAGCGGCCGCACTCCCCGGCACGGAGATGCGGCCCTTCAGCCTCGGCGGCAAAGGGCTGCTGGTGGTCACCGTGGTCAATTACAAGTCCACGGACATCGGCAAGTACATCGAATACTCACTGGCCATCGCCATCACCCACGGCAGCAGGCCGGCCCCGCCGATTCTCCCGTTGATCTTCCAGAAAACCTTCAAACTGGGCCAGTTCGTGGTGGACCTGCCCGTCAGCTCCGAGATCTCCGTGAAGGGTGGCAAGGGAATCTGGGGCATGCCGAAGCATCAGGCCAACCTCGACTTCGTCGTCACTGATTCCACAGTGTCAGCACAATATGACAAAGACGGCCGGCTGGGCTGCTACATCGAAATAGAACGGCCGGAACCACTAGCGCTGCCGCTGAAGCTTGCCGCCTCGAACTACTGCGTCTTCCGGAACATGCTCTGGAAATCGGACATCTACTTTGAAGCTACCGGTGACATCGCCCTCGGAGCACAGGCCAAGGCGCGCCTCATCCTTGGTGACGCGCCCGGCGTCGAGCCTTTGAAGAACCTTCAAGTGGAAAGCAAACCTGTGTTCACCGCCTGGCTGCCGCAAGCCCACGGTGTCCTGGACGACCACTACGAAGCCTGGTTCCTCACCGCACCCACGGAATCCGCTGCAGCCGCCCTTCGAGGAGGCGACATGCTGGACAGCGTCGTGAACCTGGGCCAGAGCCAGGAATGGCTGGCACCGCCGGATAGGAGCAAGGTGCCGGGCGCTGCTGTCACTGGCACCATCCCCCGCTCCACTCCGGGAAGCATCCAATGAACTGGCTACTGCTCATCAACGCGCTCTACTTCCTGTTCGGCGCCACCATGTATGTGGGCACCATGTGGGTGCTCAAGTTCTTCCTGTACCCCACATGGCGTTCGCTGGCCCGCGAGAACGTAGACATGCACTTCGGCATCCCCACCCGCGCCGCTACCAAGTTCTTCACCATCGTGGTGCCCATCATGTTCATCTCGGGCGGCATCCTGGTGTGGTCCGAGTGGGGCACCATCCGCGTCGTACCGGCCATCATCTGCCTCCTGGGGATCATCGTCCTGACCTGGGTGGGCCAAGGGATCATCATCCCCATCAACGTTCGAATCCGCGGCGGCGACTTCGCGGACGACGCGGAACTCCGCACCCTGCTGAAACGCTGGATGATGCTCAACGACATCCGGTTCTACGTCTCCACGCTGACCTGGGCCTCGATGGTGTGGCTGCTCGTAGACCGCGGACGCCTCCTGGAGTCCTTCGCATGACCGCCCACCAGCCGGCACAGCCCGTGCCCCACCACCCGTCGCGCCCTGGCGTTTGGGCCTGGGCCACCGCCGATCCGCTGCGCGCCATCCTCGCAGCGATCGCCATCATCACGGTCCTGACCGGTGCCGCGCAGATACCCTTCGGCGGACAAGTGCTGCCACTGATCGGTGCCGATCCCACCCCCGGTATGCAACAACTCTTCGGCACTGTCGGGATGTTCATGGTGGTTGTAGGCGGACTGCTCCTCCACACCCTGCTCAATGCCGTCCCGTCCCCCGAGGTGGTGCTCTGGTCCGGATTACAGAAAACCGGGGCATTCGGCGCCGTGGGGATCGGTGTACTGAACGGCGTCTTCTCACCCGTAGCGCTGCTGGTCGCCTTCTTTGACCTCGCGACGGCGGCACTCCTGTTCGCCTACTGGCGCAGGATGAGCGGGAGCACGGGTTCAGGGGGCACCGCCGGCGGCGGTACCGCCGGAGGAACCGAACCGTGAAACGTTCTCTGGTGCTCGCCGGTGGCGGGATGCGCGTGGCCTGGCAGGCCGGCGTCATGCGGGCGCTCGCCGAGGAGGGCTTGGAGTTCCACCATGTTGACGGCAGCTCCGGCGGGATCCTGACGGCGGGGATGCTGTTGTCCGGAGTGTCGCCGGAAGAAATGTGCACCCGCTGGTCCGGCGTGAACGTGAAGGACTTCGGCTCGGCGCTGCCGGCCGGTGACTACCTCAAGGGCCCATGGGCGCTGCCCGCTATTGGCGACGCGGACGGAATCCTGAACAAGGTCTTTCCCGCCCTGGGGATCAACGACGCGACTATCCGCGGCCGTGCGGCGGAACCGGGCGCCGTCGAAGGTTCCTTCAACGTGGTGGAGTTCACAGAGAAGCGCTGCCACGCCATCGATGCCACAGCGATTGACGCGGAGCTCATGGCCGCGGGAATGTCACTGCCCATCTTCCTGACACCGCTGCGTCGGGATGGAAAGATCTGGACGGATGCCGTCTGGATGCGCGATGCCAATGTAGCCGAAGCCCTGCGTCGGGGAGCGGAGGAAGTGTGGCTGATTTGGTGCATCGGCAACTCGCCATATTGGGGTGACGGGCCCCTGGAGCAGTACGTCCACATGATCGAAATGAGCGCGATGGGAGCACTTCTCGCTGATTTCGAGGTTGCAAGCGCGGCTGGACGCGAGTTTGTGCTGCATGTGGTGCGTCCTGAACATCCGCTCCCGCTGGACCCGGAATTCTATCTGGGAAGGATCGACGCCGACACCCTGATCGGTATGGGTTACCGGGACGCCCGGGCGTACCTGGACGCCATGACGCCAGCCGGCGTCCCGAAGGACGCCAGTTGCACCGCCATGACAGAACCTGCGGCGGGCGTCCGTTTCAACGACACCTTGCGAGGAGAACTGGACGGCTCACCCCTGACGTTCAAGGCCACCGTCGTGCTGCCCACGGCCGGTTCCACTGTGTCCCCGCAGTTCACCGGATTCCTGGAGCACCCGCTCTTCGGTGGCCGCGTCTTTTTCTCGGATGGACGCGTTGTAACGGAAGGCCACGACGTCACGTACCGTGCTCGGATCAGGCTCGACGGCGGTTGGCAGGACGTGTCCTTGACGCGCACCTTGCGGGATGATCCCGGTCCTGATGCCTGGACCGACTCGCGCCAGGCTCTATTGAAGGTGGACGGACTGGGCGTGGGCAGCCTGAGCGCCGACCTGACAATGACCCTGGCCGACGCCGCAGCGCTTCTGGCCTCGGTGGAGCCAGTGGGTGCCCACGGCTTCGTTGACCGGGCTGAGGCCGTGGCCAGCTTCGCTGCCAACGGTTTGCGGGAGTTGCTGGCACGGTACTGAACCCCACTGTGATCCACGTTATTACCGGTGGGTAAACAGCGCACTACGGATCTGCAAAAGATGGCAACAAGAGGGAAACACCCGCGAAAAACGGGCATCCTACGCTGATGATCAACAGGTCACGCCAGCGAAAGGGCCAAACATGTCCTCCACACCCGTTCACGTTGTCATTGCAGGCGCAGGTCCAGCAGCCCAGGCATTGGTGCGGCGGCTGGCGGGCAGCGGCTATGTTTCCCGGCAACGCCCGTTCGATGGCACCATTACCGTGCTCAGCAATCGCGACGAATGCCCCGAGGCGCTCCTGGAACTGGCAGAACTTCCGCAGGTCTCGGTCCGGTTCGGGCAGGCCGCGAGTTTCATTGACGCCGACGCGAAGATCGTCACCACCGTGGACGGCATGGAGTTCTCCTATGACCAACTGGTGATCGCTACGGGTTCAGCTCCAAGCCTCCCGCCGGTCGCGGGCGCCGAAGCGGGCCTGAGTTACTCCACCATCGATGACGCCGCGAACATCGGTGAAGCGGTCAAGGACGTTACAAAAATCGTTGGCCGGCGGCCGTTGGGAATCCTCGTGGGCAATGGTCCCGCAGCGGGCCAGGCAGAGGCCGTGCTCCGGGCCCGCGGGGTTCGTCCCGTCCGCACCACCCTCCGCCCGGCCGCCGTCATTGCTTCCGTCGCCGGCGCCGGCATACCAGCTTCCGCCGCGGCCGCGACCGGCATCGTTTTCGAGGACGGCAGCAGCATGAACGGCGATCTTGTGGTCCTCGCCGAGGAACGTACAGCGCGCAGCGAACTCGCCGAAAGCGCTGGTCTCCTGATTGCGTCCGACGGCGGCATCGCAGTAGGGCGCGACCTCGCCACCTCCGTGCCGGGCATCTGGGCGATCGGCGACGCCGCTTCCTGCGATGGTCTCCGACTGGGCCTTCTCCTCTCCGCCGAGTCCTCCGCGATGCTGTGCGCCTCAGGGATGCTGTTAGGTGCATGGGGCGGCAACCAGCAGCCCGCGATGGCGGCGTAGCTGCCGCCTCCATCTACCTCTGTGGACAACCCGGACTGGCAATCGGACCATGTGGCAAGATGGTCCTTTGACGGGCAGTGACAACCCTGCGGCCATCGGGCCGGCCACGCCCGGCACGGAAGGATCCCATGAGCAAAGAAGCCGTCGCGCCTGCAAGCATCGCCTCGTACATCGACCACACACTGTTGAAGCCGGAGGCCAGCGAGGCCGAGGTTTTGAAGGTGTGCGCCGAGGCCGTCGAGTACAAATTCAAGTCCGTCTGCGTCAATCCGATCTGGGTCAAGACCGTCACGAAGGCCCTCAAAGGATCCGGAGTACTGACCTGCTCGGTCGTTGGGTTCCCAATGGGCGCCACGCCCAGCGACGTCAAGGCGTTCGAAGCGCGCGGTGCCGTGTTGGACGGCGCTGATGAGATTGACATGGTGATCAACATGGCTGCCGCCCGCGCGAATGACAAGGGTGCTTTGGTGGATGACATCACCGCCGTCGCCGAAGCTGTCCACGCCGGCGAAGCGATACTGAAGGTCATCATCGAGACGTCCATGCTGACCGATGAACAGAAGGTCATCGCCTGCGAAGCCGCCGTGGAGGCAGGGGCTGACTTCGTCAAGACCTCCACTGGATTCAACGGCGGCGGAGCAACTGTTGAAGACGTTGCCTTGATGCGCAAGACCGTTGGGCCCGATGTTGGCGTCAAAGCGTCTGGCGGAGTGCGGTCCCTAGCTGACGCACAGGCTATGATTGCTGCTGGTGCAACACGTATCGGAGCGAGTTCCGGAATAGCCATTGTCAAAGGTGAACAGGGTTCATCGGATTACTGAGGCATCCGCAACCGCCACAGATTTTGAGCCCTGCGGGGCCGAGGAGGAATGAATGTCCAAGAACGCAACAAGCGCCCCCATTGAAAAAGAGAACAACCTCGGCGCAAGCATCGTCCTGTTCCTGGTTGTGATCGTGCTCTTCCTGGGCGCCATCTACTCCCTGTCCTTCCTCACCCTGGACAACCCGTGGCCGATGGCCGTCTGCCTGGGCCTGTTCGCCCTCGCATTCTGGATTCCGCAGACCATCCTTGGCCGCTCGGACTCCGCTGGCGAAAGCTAGGCTTCACGCAACATGACATGGCCCGGGCGAATGCCCGGGCCATTCTTGTTGGTTGGCAGCCGTACTTTTTGGCGGAGCCGATGCGCGGCCGGCTAGGGCAGCTGCAGCATCCCGCCCAGCGCAGAGAAAATAGCCGGCCAGTGCTGCCCAGCGAGAGCCCAGCCCGCCGCGCCCATGCCCACCATGGCGTATCCGCTGACAGGAATCAGCACCAGCCACTCGCGCCGTGATCCGGCCCTTCCCAGCAGCGGAATCGAAAAGGCTCCGTTGGCCCGCCAGATGCCGCTGATCAGAGATTTCCGCAGGAATTTAGGTGGCTTGATAACGATCGGCCACAGCAACGGTACGCCGCCTACGGTAATCATGTCCCCGACAATGTGGACCACGACGCCCGTCAGCATTGACAGCGGCAACCAACCCCATTGATCCGGTGCAAACCAGGTCACCAGGCCAGCCATCACCACGGCGAACAGCCAGTTGGTAATCCAGCCCGACTTCGGAAACAGGTTCAAAGCCTTGGCTGCCAGGTTGATCATGAACATGCACAGCAAACCAGCGCCAACCGAGAGCTTCCCTGCCGGTGTAACCATCTGAAATTGTGCTGCCATGGCCGCCAGCACTACAAAGGCCGAGGCTCCCAACAGAGAGTGGGTCCCTTGCCGGTGGCCGCCGCTGGCTTTCTCAATGCCCACCGCAATCACATTGGATAGCGGCGGCAGCGAATTCGCTATGGTGCTGTGCCGGTGGTCCCAGTCGCACACCAAGGCTGTGCCCGCCGTCGCCATGGCCCCGATGAGGATGCCAGTTGAGTCCAGCGGGTACCAGCCCAGGGCGTAGGGACCGGTCGAGGCAATAGCTATCCACGCCGCGGCTCCTGACGCGGCGTGGTGTCCTCCCATCATTCGGTTAGCCTGCCTTTACGGGTACGTCTGAGAAGATCGCTTCGATCACGTTGTTCGCCCACTGAAGGATCTCTGCGTCCTGGAGATCACGGCCGCCGATCCTGGCCGTTTTCGGTTTGGGAATAAGCACGGCATCCAGAGCAGGCTTGACCTGGGAACCCGGGTACATGCGGTTCAGGCGCATGGTTTTGGACTCGGGCAATTGCGCCGGCGAGAAGCGGATGAAGTTTCCTTGGAGCGCGACGTCGGACAGGCCGGCTTCGCGGGCCCCCACCCGGAAGCGGGCCACTGCGATGAGGTTCTGTGCCGGCAAGGGCGGCTCACCATAGCGGTCCACGAGTTCGGCGAGGACCTCATCGATGGTCTCGTTGGTCACAGCAGCCGCCAACTTCCGGTAGGCCTCCAGGCGCAGCCTCTCACCGGGCACATAATCGTGCGGCAAGTGGGCGTTGACGGGCAGTTCGATCTTCATCTCGGCTGCCTTTTCCTCGGCCTCGCCGCGGTACTCGGCAACAGCCTCGCCTACGAGCCGGATGTAAAGGTCGAAGCCAACTCCCTGGATATGGCCGGACTGCTCCCCGCCGAGCAGGTTGCCCGCACCACGTATTTCGAGGTCCTTCATAGCCAACTGCATGCCGGCACCGAGCTCGTTGTGCGCCGCCACGGCCTTGAGTCGCTCCAGGGCTACCTCGCCCAGGGGCTTTTCCGAGGGATAGAGGAAGTAGGCGTAGGCACGTTCACGGCCACGACCAACACGGCCACGGAGCTGGTGGAGCTGCGAAAGTCCGTACTTGTCGGCGCCGTCAACAATCAGGGTGTTGGCATTGGAGATGTCCAGCCCGGTCTCAATGATGGTGGTGCAGACCAAAACGTCGAACCGTTTCTCCCAGAAGTCCACAATGATCTTCTCGAGGCGGCTCTCGGACATCTGCCCGTGGGCCACTTCCACCCTTGCTTCCGGAACCAGCTCGCGGATCTGCGCGGCGATGCGTTCGATCGAGGACACACGGTTGTGTACGAAGAAGACCTGTCCCTCGCGCATCAGCTCACGGCGGATGGCCGCTGACGTCTGCTTGTTGGTGAAGGGACCCACATAGGTGAGCACCGGGTGGCGTTCCTCCGGCGGGGTGGCCAGGGTGGACGTCTCACGGATGCCTGTCAGGGACATCTCCAAGGTACGTGGAATCGGCGTCGCGCTCATCGCGAGCACATCCACGTTGGTGCGCATCTTCTTCAGTGCTTCCTTGTGTTCCACACCAAAGCGCTGCTCTTCATCCACGATCACCAACCCCAAGTCCTTGAACTCAAAGTCCTTGGACAGCAACCGGTGCGTACCGATCACGACATCGACGGCGCCGCTCTTGACGCCTTCGGCTGTTTCTTTGGCTTCCTTGCCGCTCTGGAAACGCGAAAGGGGCTTCACGCGCAGCGGGAACCCCGAGAAACGTTCGGTGAAGGTCTCATAGTGCTGCTGGGCCAACAGCGTAGTGGGCACCAGGACCGCTACCTGCTTGCCGTCCTGGACAGCTTTGAATGCCGCTCGGACTGCGATCTCGGTTTTACCGTAGCCGACGTCGCCGGAAACCAGGCGGTCCATCGGGATTTCCCGCTCCATGTCCGCCTTGACCTCGTTAATGGTGGTCAGCTGGTCCGGGGTCTCCACATAGGGGAACGCTTCCTCAAGCTCGCGCTGCCACGGGGTGTCCGGGGCGAAAGCGTGTCCGCGGGATGCCATCCGGGCCGAGTAGAGCCGGATGAGCTCTCCGGCGATCTCCTTGACGGCCTTACGGGCCTTGGACTTGGTGCTGGCCCAGTCAGCGCCGCCCATCTTGCTCAGTGCAGGGGTGTCCCCGCCGACGTAGCGCGTGACCTGGTCCAGCTGGTCCGTGGGAACAAACAAACGGTCCCCCGGAGCGCCGCGCTTGGATGCCGCATACTCCAGCACCAAGTATTCACGCAGCCCGGTATCCGAAGACGATGTACCGGTCACCTTGCGTTGAATGAGCTCAACGAACCGGCCGATTCCATGCTGCTCATGGACTACAAAGTCGCCTGCGTGCAATTGCAACGGGTCCACGGCATTCCGCCGCTTGGACGGCATCCGACGCATATCCTTGGTGGAACTGGCAGTGGCCCGCCCCAGCAGGTCCGCTTCAGTCAAGAGGCCCAGTTTGAGGCCGTCAAGGACAAAACCGCGTCCGACGGCGGCAGTGGTCACCTCGATGATGCCCGGCTGCGGATCCTTATCCAGCGAGTCCACGCGTGCACAGGGGATGTCGGCGTCGTGGAACAGCTCAACCAGGCGCTGCGCCGGTCCCGGACCATCAGTAACAACTACCAGGCGCCATTGCTCCCGGACGCGGGAGCCAATGAAGTCCAGCATTTCCGCGACCTCGCCCTGGTAACCGCGCGGTTCCCGGGCATGGAGGTTCAGGACGTCGATGTCCAGCACCAGGTCCTCATCAGTCGCGAGCGAGGTGATGGACCACCAGGAGACCTCGTGTTCCAACGCCGCGGATCGGGTGTCGGTCAGAGAACGGAAGCTCGCAGCGTGCAAGTCAGTGGACGCCTGTGAGGACAGATCCAGGGGCGCTGAGCCGCCGTCGGACGCCGTTGACCAAGCGGCTTCCAGGAACTCTTCGTTGGTAGCAGCGAGGTCGTGCGCGCGGGTGCGTACTTTTTCCGGTTCGATGACCACGCTCAGGGACCCGGCCGGAAGCTGCTCCACGAACGGGACCATGGCATCCACCAGCACCGGGGCCAGGGATTCCATGCCTTCAACGGCGATCCCACCGGCGATCTTCTCGAGCATGTCAGCCGCCGCCGGCATATCGGCTTTGAGCTTGGCTGCACGGGACATGACGGAGGGTGTGATCAGGATTTCGCGGCACGGGGGCGCATGCAGTTCAGTCGGGTGGTGGATCCCGGGTGCAGACAGCGAGCGCTGATCGGCTACGGCGAACCAGCGCATCTGGTCAACCTCATCGCCGAAGAACTCCACACGGATGGGGTGGTCCTCCGTGGGCGGGAAAACATCCAGGATGCCACCGCGAACCGCGAATTCGCCTCGGTGCGTCACCATGTCAACCCGGGCATAGGCAGCGTCGGAGAGCGCACGGACAACATCGGTGAAGGAGCGTTCCTGCCCTACCTGCAGCGTGACGGGGACGAGGTCGCCCAAACCGGCGACAATCGGCTGGACCACAGCGCGAACCGGCGCAACCACCACACGCAAGGGTGCCGCCGTCGAGGTTTCAGGGTGGGTCAGGCGGCGCAGGACGGAGAGCCTTCGGCCCACGGTGTCCGAGCGCGGTGAGAGACGCTCGTGCGGGAGGGTTTCCCAACTGGGGAAAGTGGCCACTGAGTCCGCGAGGAGATAGGAGGCGAGCGCCGCTGTCAAGTCTTCGGCCTCACGCCCGGTGGCGGTAACCGCCAGCACAACAGGCGTGCTCCCCGCTTCAGTTCCTTGGGCAGCCAGGCCATCGGCCATTTCTGCGAGCAGAACTGCCCGCATCCCGGTAGGGGCGCTGATCTGGTAGTCCGTGCTCCGGACCGAAAAGGGCCGCTGAGCCTCGGTTCGGACGCGCGCAAAAGTCTTGTCCTCCGCCAGTGCGCGGCGCAGACCGTTGAGGCTCATGGCTGAAACTCCTAGGGTGGGTCCAAGGGCAGGCAACACAAATGCCCGGAAATTCGAATGAATGCCGGGTCATTCCAGCCTACCCCTCCCTCCAGCCCAGGAGTTCCTTTGCAGTCATCCCCAAACCAGTCATCGCCAAACCAGGCATCCAAGACCGTCCTTGTCACGGGCGCCACCGGTTACATCGGAGGCCGCCTGGTCCCCCGGCTTCTCGAGGCTGGCCACCGCGTGAAGGTGGTGCTCCGCTCCCCACAGAAGATCGCCGACGTTCCATGGCACGACGACGTCGAAATCATCACGGATTCCCTCTCCGACGCGGGAAGCCTGGAGAATGCACTCCAGGGTGTGGATGTGCTCTATTACCTCGTTCACTCCATGGCTTCGGGCAGTGGATTCGAGGCGAAGGAAGAAGCCATGGCGCGGCTCGTGGCAGACGCGGCCACCCGGGCCTACGTCAACAGGAT
Source organism: Paenarthrobacter aromaticivorans (assembly GCF_019038615.1). Lineage (NCBI taxonomy): Bacteria > Bacillati > Actinomycetota > Actinomycetes > Micrococcales > Micrococcaceae > Paenarthrobacter > Paenarthrobacter aromaticivorans. Next base: position 19,338 of record NZ_JAHOPC010000018.1, on the reverse strand, counting down.
TATCTACCTCGGCGGCCTGCACCCGGAGAACGCAGAGCTCTCCACGCACATGCGTTCCCGTGAGACCGTCGGACGGGTCTTCCTTGAATCCGAGGTGAATTCCATAGTGTTCCAGGCCGGAGTCGTCATCGGTTCGGGTTCGGCGTCGTTCGAGATGATCCGCCACTTGGCCGATACCCTGCCCGTCATGCCGGCACCCAGCTGGGTCAATAACCGGATCGAAGCCATCGCCGTGCGCGACGTGCTGCACTACCTTGTGGCTGCTGCCACGCTCCCGGACGGCCTGAACCGCACGTTCGATATCGGCTCCCGCGACGTCCTGAAGTACAAGGACATGATGAACGAGTACGCCGTGGAGCGAGGCCTGCCCCGCCGTTTGGTGATCGCCCTGCCGGTTCCGGCGCCCAAGCTCGCCGGCCTTTGGGTTGCACTGGTGACGCCCATTCCGCTGTCCATGTCCTTGCCGCTGGTGCAGTCGCTGCAGCACGACGCAGTGTCGCGGGAGCACGACGTCGATCATTACATTCCGCAGCCCGACGGCGGCCTGACACCCTACCGCCGTGCCGTCGCCTTGGCTTTGGGCAAGGAACGGGACGGGCAGGTGGAGACTACCTGGGCAAATGCCGGAATCGACGCCGACCCTCTTCCCAGCGATCCCGATTGGGCCGGTTACAAGGTCTTCCTGGACGAGCGGACCTTCCACAGCGACGCGAAGCCTGAGCATGTGTGGACCATCATTGAGGGCATCGGTGGCAAGAACGGATGGTACTCCCTGCCGCTGGCATGGCGGGTGCGTGGATGGCTGGACAAGCTCACCGGTGGCGCGGGGCTGCTGCGCGGCCGGAGGCATCCGAAAAAGCTGGGCAGCGGCGAAGTGGTGGACTGGTGGCGGGTGGAAGCCATAGACCGCGGACATTTGCTGCGCCTCCGGGCCGAGATGCGGGCGCCCGGGCGTGCATGGCTTGAGTTGGCAGCGGAGCCCGACGGCGGCGGGAGCCTTTACAAGCAGCGCGCCATATTCTTTCCCCGCGGTTTGGCGGGCAGGCTCTACTGGCTGGGCGTGTACCCCTTCCACGGGATCATTTTCCCGTCGATGGCACGGAACATTTCGGCTGCCGCCTCCGCTCTTCAGGAGGCACAGCAGGAAGCGGCCCCGAATGAACGTGAACAACAGGCCGGTTCCGGAGTGGCCTCGGACACCCCGTAGGATGTTGTGAGCTAAAAGAGCTTCACCACCAACATATCCACGGAGGACCCATGGCCCTGAGTGCATCCACCACCCTGCCGCACAGCGTTGACCGAGTAGCGGCCGTATTTGTCGACGAAGACTTCCTGCGTCACACGAGCGAACTGGTGGGCGGCTCCCTGGAATCGTTCACGATCGACGGCGACCCTGCCGGCGCTTTCAGCACCACCACGGTTCGTACGCTCCCGACTACCCGCTTGCCGGATATCGCCCGCAAGTTCGTGGGCGAGAGCCTGACCGTCACGCAGACCGAGCAGTGGGAGGCGCCCGCAGCAGACGGCTCCCGCGCCAGCAAGATTGCCTTGAAGGTCTCCGGTGCCCCGCTCGATGTCACCGCCGTCCAGCGTTTGGTTGCTGAAGGCGCGAACACCCGCATCGAACTCGAGGGCAATGTGTCCTCGTCGGTTCCGTTCCTCGGCGGAAAGATTGCTGATGCTGCTGAGCCGATGGTTGGCAAGGCCCTGAACATCCAGTCCCAGCAGGCGCAGGCCTGGCTCGAAAGCCACTAGCATGCAGCTCCCTGCCATTCTGGGCTGGGTCCTGATCGTTGCCGGCGTATGGTCGCTGGTTGTGTGGCCGCAGTTCCTGAAGCGCGTCATGAAGGACCCCCGCGCCCGCGACTCCGCCGGCAAGGCCACCAGGTTCCTTACCGTCCACGTGGTCCTGGTCTCTATTTCCATGGTGCTGGGACTCGCGACGGCGGCCATCGGGATCGCCGGGCTCGTCGCCTAGCGCTCGTCCCAGCCCAACTAGGTCGCAGTAGTGCGCGTTTTGAGCCCTCATAACGCGCTCTACTGCTACCTAGTTGGGTAGAATGGAACTTGGTGTGCCGGGAAGTCTGGTCGGCGGTGTCTTTGCGATGCCTGCCCTTAGACCACTCGACCCACAGGAGCCTCCGTGGCCAAACAACCCATGACCACCACAGTCTTTAGCCGCTCCAGCTACCCCGAGTACCGTCGCATCCTCTCGATACTCCGAACAGAGACCGTAGGCGGCGCCCTCCTACTTGGCGCAACAGTCATCGCGCTGATTTGGGCAAACTCCCCCGCCGCTGACGGTTACTTCGCATTACGCGACCTCAAAATAGGCTATGAGCCCTGGCACCTCCAGCTGAGCTTGGGGCATTGGGCCTCCGACGGCCTGCTAGCTGTGTTCTTCTTCCTTGCAGGCCTTGAACTCAAAAGGGAGTTCGTCGCCGGGGAACTCCGCAAACCTGCCCGGGCCGTTGTCCCCGTTGCCGCGGCCGTTGGTGGGGTTCTCATCCCCGCGCTGATCTACGTCCTCTTCAACCTCGGCTCCGCCTCGGAGACACTCAAAGGTTGGGCCATCCCCACGGCAACGGACATAGCCTTCGCCTTGGCCGTCCTTGCCGTGATCAACACGCACCTTCCCGCAGCCCTGCGGACCTTCCTGCTGACCCTCGCAGTGGTGGACGACCTCATCGCGATCGGCATCATCGCTTTCTTCTACTCCACGGGGATCCAGCCCCTCATGCTCCTGGCCGCGTTGGTACCGCTGGCCCTGTTCACCTTCCTGGTCCAGAAGCGGATCCGCAGTTGGTACCTCCTGCTCCCCCTTGCCGTGGCCACGTGGGGTCTCGTCCATGCGTCCGGCATCCACGCCACAGTGGCCGGGGTGCTGCTGGGCTTTGCGGTTCCTGTCTTCAACAGCGGAAGAAAGGGTGAACCGGCCGAGGGTCTCGCTGAACACTTCGAACACCGGCTGCGCCCCTTCTCGGCCGGATTCGCCGTACCCGTCTTCGCCTTTTTCTCTGCAGGAGTGGCCCTGGGCGGTTTCGACGGCATGCGGGCCGCGCTCACTGATCCGGTGGCCGTGGGAATTGTTGCCGCGCTGGTACTGGGCAAGGCCATTGGCGTCTTTGGCACCACGTTCCTGGTGACCAAAACCACCCGCGCGAGCCTGGATTCCAGCATTGCGTGGATCGACCTCTTTGGGCTGGCACTGCTGGCCGGGATCGGATTCACCGTCTCCCTGTTGATCGGCGAGCTAAGCTTCGGCACCGGGTCTGCCCACAACGACCACGCCAAGGTGGCCATCCTGGCAGGTTCCCTGACCGCGGCGCTGCTGGCCGCCGTCGTGCTCCGGGCCCGGAACCGGCGGTACCGCCTGGTTCAGGCGGAAGAACAGCGAGACGACGACGGCGACGGCGTACCTGACGTCTTCAACCGCGCTTAGCCCCGGGCTACTCGGCCGTTGCCTGGTTCAGCGCGTCCTCTGCAGCAACCCACGAAATCATGGCGCATTTGACCCGGGCGGCGTAGCGGGCCACGCCTTCGAACGCGGCGGCGTCTCCCAGAATCTCTGGATCCGCCTGCACCTTTCCACGCGAGCGGAGGACTTCGCGGAAGTTATCGATCACGGCGTGCAGTTCTTCGACCGACATTCCTTCGCCAAGGTCTGTCAACACTGAGGCCGACGCCATGGAGATGGAACAGCCTGCGCCGTCCCAGCTGATCTGCTTGACCGTTCCATCGGCAACAGCCAGACGGAGCGTTACCTCGTCCCCGCAGACCGGGTTGAGTTGATGGGATTGCCCGGTTGACGTGCCCGTTGGGGCTTCCGTGTCTGCGAGCCCGCTGCCGTGCCGCTGCTTGGAGTGGTCCAGGATGATCTGCTGGTACAGCTGGTCAAGACTCATGGTGCTGGTTACCCGTTCGTGGAAGTTTGTGGGGAGCGGCTGCGGTGCTGCCGCAAGAATCAGGCCTGGAAATAGGCCCGAACGCCAGACACGGCGTCAAGGAAGGCGTCGACGTCGTCCGTGGTGTTGTAAAGGTACGTACTTGCCCGAGTGGTGGCAGTCAGCCCCAAGCGGCGGTGAAGTGGCTGGGCGCAATGGTGGCCGACGCGGACGGCGATGCCGCGATCGTCAAGGAACTGGCCGACGTCGTGGGCATGGACACCGGCGACGTCGAACGCGGCCAGTCCGATGCGTTCCGCACCGGAAGCAGGACCCACCACGCGGATGCCGTCGATGCCCTCAAGTCCCTTAACCAGTCGCTGACCCAACGTGGCTTCCCACGCATGGATGCGGTCGATCCCGGTTTCGGACAGATAGTTAATGGCTGTGGCAAGGGCAACCGCCTGGGAGATGCGCTGGGTCCCGGCTTCGAAGCGCTGTGGAGCAGGCAAGTATTCGGCGCGTTCCATAGTGACCGTGGTGATCATGGAGCCACCGGTGAGGAATGGCGGGAGGACGTCCAGGAGTTCCTGCTTGCCGTACAGGACGCCGACGCCCGTGGGAGCGAGCATCTTATGGCCCGAGAATACCGCGAAGTCGACGTCCAGGTCCTTGACGTCAATGGGCATGTGAGGCACTGATTGGCAAGCATCCAGGACCACCAACGCACCCACGCGTCGGGCGAGAGCCACGAGTTCGGCAACCGGGTTGATGGTTCCCAGGACGTTGGAGGCGTGGGTGAAAGCCAGCAAGCGGGTCCGCTCCCCCACGATCTCTTCCGCGGCGTCCAGGCGAAGGCTGCCAGCATCGGTGATGGGAATGTACTTGAGTGTGGCTCCGGTCCGGAAAGCGAGCTCCTGCCAGGGGATCAGGTTGGCGTGATGCTCCATCTCCGTGACCACGATTTCGTCCCCGGGGCCGATGGCCAGCTCCTTCAACGCCGAACTGCCCCGGCCCTGTGCAGCCCACAAAGCGGCGTTGGACAACGCATAGCTGATGAGGTTCAGGCCCTCCGTGGCGTTGGACGTCCACACGGTTTCCTCGTACTGGGCACCAATAAAGTCCGCGACGGTTTGGCGGGCGTCCTCGAAAACCTCAGTCGCGCTCACCGCAAGTTGGTGCGCGCCACGGTGTACCGCGGCATTGCGTTGCTCGTAGAACTCCTGCTCGGCCTCTATCACGCTCAAAGGGTTCTGCGACGTGGCCCCGGAATCGAGATAGATCAACGGCTTTCCGTTGACCAGTTGGTCCAGGACCGGGAAGTCGTTCCGGATCCGCAGCACCTCCGCATTGTCCATGGCAGGAACCACGGACTGCTGCAGTGAGGCGGGAGTTGATACGACTGTCAAGGGGCGCTCCTTGGAAATCCTTCAGGGACACTCAATTATCCCACGGCGCGACCTCCCCGGAGATGTGCCGTTCAGCACGTCAATGTCCTGCAGTACCGGGCAGCCATCCCAGCGGCGGAGCAACATCATTGTCGAAAGCCCCGTGCAGCCGCTCCATCAGCGTCCAGGCGCGGCGGCTTGCCGCGCCGCGGGTCCTGGCTTCGTAGCCACTGGCCGCCCGGGCGTAACAGAGGGCCGCCTGTGCGAATTGCCGGTCCCCGGAAAGGCTCCTGCCAGCAGATTCAAGCAACCTGGGGTCATTACCCAGCAAAGCCGATGCGAAGGTTCCCGTCGCCGCCGCGCCAGCGCCCTGCAACGAGGCGGCAAGCTCACTAAGGCGGCGCTGCACTACAAGGTCCTCGACGGCGGACCTGCTTGCGTTGAGCATCATGAGGGTCAACGCCTCGGCTTCCATCAAAGGACTTTGCCGGTCATGGAATGCCTCGGCTACCGCAAACAAATGGCCGGGCTTGCGCGAAACCTTGTCCTGGGCTGCCGCCACGAACAGGGCGCTGAGCTGCGGCAACAGGCCCTTGTCAGTTGGGTCGACTGCGTCCTTTGCCGCCACCAAGCTCTGCTGCACCCTTGCCGTGGCCTGCTCCGAATCACCGCACAGCGCCGCGGAGTACGCCAGCATCGCCGATGCCAGCTGCAGAACCGGCGGCAGGCCGGAGTCGTGCAGTTCAGCCACAACGGGTTCAAGGGTTCGCAACGCGGCACGGGGAAGGCCTTGGCTGAGCTGGGCATATCCCCGCGCTACGTCCAGGCACCATGCCACCTGCGCTGGCACCGCGTAGGCCCAGGGGCAATCCAGGAGGGCATCCAACTGGCTCCATGACAGGTTATGCCGCAGGCAGACCACGTGGCGGAGCAGGACGCCTGGCCGGAACATCTCCAGCACGGGGTCGGCGCCGATGGCGGTGATGGCTACGGAAGACTTTTCCAGCGCTTGGGGAGCGTCCCCGGAAAGCAGGAGTTGCTCGGCCTGGTGGACATTCCACATGACCCGGGCGGCTGGATCCGAGGGTGCCGCCGGCCCATGCGCCCCGCCGTCGGGCTTCAGCGGCATGGGTGAGGCCGCCCCCAGAAGGCTCAATGCCATCAACCGACGTGCAGCGTCGGCCTGCACCTCCGGCTGCGATCCTTCACCCTCCAACTCGCGCAACTCCGGTGCTGCTTCCTTGAGTTGGCCCTCAGCAATGAGTGCCCTGGCGCGGAGCATCCTGGCTTCATCCCGGTGGCCTGGACCGTTGACGCCCACCGAAGCCCTGATGGCAAGCTCAGCGGTGGACGGTTTGTCAGCGGCGGGGGCTGCGGCCAGGATGAGTTCATCGGAGAGGCTCAGCCCGGAATCGAGGGTCCACGTCATCCACCGCAGCATGGCGGGCGCGGAATCCGCCGTCAGTCCCGGCTCCTCGATGCCAAGCCGGAGCGCCGTGCTGCGGGAGCGGGGAACCGACAGCCGGATGCCCTCGCCCCTAAGCCATGAACTCGTACGGACAAGCGGCGGCCTTCCGGGCAGCACCCGGATGTGGCGTGCGTCAAGAAGGTGTTCCACAGCTTTCTGGCCGAAGCTGTGCTCAACAACATCCAAGGCCAGCGGCTCGGCGAGCGCAATAACCTCCAACGCCTTCAATTCTTCCGCAGCATGGTGGGAGATATCGGCCCGGACGTGCTCAACCACCCCGGGCCATTGGCAATGTGCCCGTACGTCGATGGTCCAGTAGCCGTCGCGCTGCACCAGGAGGTGGGCGTTGCGTGCATCCTGGATCGCGAGGCAAAGGAGTCCCACGTTGAACCCGCACATCGCCGCCAGAAGACTGCTGGCGCGCCGTTGAACCTTACCGCCCAGTACGTCCTCGCACAGCGCCTGTGCCTCACTGAACGTAAAGGGAGCCAGGATGTACTGCTCCAGGAAGCCGTCTTCCCACAACTGGTACAGATCCGGCGGAAGCGGGCGGCGGCTGTCGGCCGTAGCTACCAAGGTGGCGCCGAATCCCGGCATCAGCTGCAGCAAAACCGCCAGGGACGCAGGATCGACGAAGTGGATGTCGTCCACGAGGAGGACCAATGGAGGCCGTTTAGGCTCTGGGTGACGCTTGCTTCGACGCCGTGTAACCGGTGGTGTGTACAGGTATCCTGCTGGACCGAGGCTTTGGGTGAGCGCCCGCAGGACATGAAGTCCCGGGAGGTCCGTTTGTTCGCCTGAGGGCTGTACTGCGGCGCTCAACGCACCGTAGACGGTTGTCTGGAGTTCCGCTTTGCCGGCGAAGGTGCGGACGTCCATGGAGTCTTGTAGTCCTGCTTTGATGGAGAGCAACAAATGGCTCTTTCCAGATCCGCTGTCGCCGATCACAACTATGCCGTTGGTGGAAGGAGAGGGTACTGCTGCGAGGATCAGATCCAGGATCTGTTTCCGGTCCGGGAATGTTGGCGGCCTCAGCCCGACTGTAACAGTGTCTTCGTCCAGCCAGGGGTCCGGCAACATGCGCACTCCAATAGCAGCAGTCCCTTGGTCCGGGAGAATTTAGGCTTTCCGCGATTTTGCGGGATCCCTGGCCTAGAAGCCGGCGACGGCTGGGGGGAGAGTCTCGGTCTCAGAAGACTCTGTCGCCGCCGGCTTCGTCCAGGGCCGGACCGCCTCTCGGCGGCCGGAGCATCGGCTCAAAGAGACCACCGATGCGGTATTTCGATTTTGGAATTCGGGGGATGCTTGGGGCTTTCCTTCCTTCCAAGATCAGTTAACCGCGTGCCGGAAATCAGAACACCAGTAATCGGTACTCGATTAGTAGGACGGTTTCCGGGCCCCGATACTCTGTTGTACTCAGTCCTTTGAACGGGCACTACTTGGTCCGGGCAGGGGTGGCGCGCGAGTTACTCCATTGATTGGTGATAATTGGTGAAATGCCGCAACCACGTGGTGTTTACGGGCGCCCGGGGCTACTCAAATGGCCGCGCGTCAATTGCGGACAGCGGCCCCAAGGTCCTCGCGCCGGCGGATGCCCAGCTTGGCGTAGCTGCGGTATAAGTGACCCTCCACTGTGCGGACGGAGACCATGAGTTTCTCTGCGATCTGCCGGTCAGTGAGCCCGGAAACGGCGAGCGCCACAATATCCTGTTCCCGCCGGGTCAGTGGCACGGAACGGTCTACCTCGGTGTGGGGGTCGTGGAGCTGTGCGTCGCCCAGGCTGGCCTCGCTGACGTCGCGCAACACGGCCGCCTGCCGCGCCTCGGGCCGTTTGCCCTCTGCGTCAAAGGCAATGGCAGCTCTATCGAAAGCTGTCGCCGCTGGCCCTGGCATGCCTCCGGCGGCCAGCAGGTTGCCAGCGTTGACGAATGCTTCGCCGGCGCCGTTCACTTGGGCGGTCGCCAACGTGTGCCAGCCGCCTGCCCACGCCCCAGCCATTGACGAGGCAGTTTCCTGGATGGCTTCCATGACCTGCACGTCCCCCAGCTCTGCCCTGAGGACCAGGTTTTGGAGCAGGACACCCGGAAGCTGATGCAGGTGCGTGGAATCAGGGAGGCTCCGCAGTCTTTCCAGCCCTGATCCTTTGTTCACATACTCCTTGGCGGCCAGGGTGAAGATCTCAGCCAGGGCTTCAACATAGGCGCCGCCTGCAGCCGGGATCAACGCTGTATCCACGGACAGGCGTTGGGCCAGTTCATTGTTTCCTGACCGGGCTGCAGCATAGAACGCCAGCGCGTTGCCTAGGCGGCGCAACCTCTGCGGGTCCTTCACACGGAGGGCCTCCACCGCGGGAGTCAGCTCAGCGCTTGCTTGTTCCAAACGTCCCTGCCGAAGCAAGGACAATCCTTTGATCGCCTGGATATCACCACCGAACGTTATGAGCCCCATGGCGGAGCTGGCTGCGTAGCGGTTCAGGGCAGTCTCGGCTGCCGCCCAATCCCCGGACTCCAGCGCGGCCAAGGCATAGCGGACCAGGATGAAGTCGGTGAAGTACAGGAGGTCGTCATGGTGTTCATCCAGCAACACCAGCGCTTCCCGGCCCATCTCCAAGGCCTGCACGGCCTGGCCCTCCACCGTCAGAAGCTCGCACTGCATGGCCAGCAGGAAAAGCTGGTTCATGACGAAATCCGGTTCGTCCACGGCCAGACCTGCCTGGAACGTGGCAAGTCCCTCACGAAGCTCCCCATAGCGGCCGTCATGGGCCAGCGCCGCCAATTCCAAAGCTGCCGCATGGCGTCGGATCTGCTGGACCACAGGGTCCTGCGCGCTGAGGCCCGCCACCAGTGCGTCAGCGGCAGAGTGGGCGTCAGCCAGGATGTCGCCCGAGCTGTCCCCCATTGCGGACCTTGCAGCCCCCCACAGCAATCCAGCGCCCAAGGGCCCGGACGGATCGGCGTCCAGGAACCCGGCATCTTCTCCGAGCAGTTTCACGGCACTGCGGTAGTCGCCGTCGTTGTATTTGACCATTGCCATCACGGCACGGGCACGGGGGCGCAGCGCTTCGGAGCGAACCTTGGCAGCGGCCTCCAGCGCGAGTGGATTCTGCAGCAGTTTCGCGGCAAGGAACGCTGCCCGCAGCAGCTGTTCGTCGTCGACGTCGGCACCACAGTCCAGCGCCCAACTCACCATTCGGAGCAGACCCTCCGCCGTGGATGGCTCCGCGGGCAGGTGCTGGACCATGCGCTGGCGGATCTGGAGGCTACGGGCGGGCGAAACGATGTGGCGAAGCGCCTCACCATACATCGGGTGCCACATTTTCAGCGGACTCCCGGCGCCATTGCTGGAAATCACGAGCCTGTTGTCCATCAGCGAGCGCAGCGTATCCCTGCCCACAAGCGCGTCGAGTACGGCCGCGGGGACCGGTTCGGACAAGGCGATAATGTACATCGCCTCCCGTTCAGCCTCGCTGGTTCGCAGGACTCTGTTCCGAACCACCTCAGAGAGGCCCTCGCCGGTGCCGGAGAGGGCCCTCGTGAGGAACCAGACGCCATTTCGACGCACCAGGTTTCCGTCCGTTCTTGAGTCTTCCAAGAGGCAACGGAGCAACAGGGGGTTGCCCTCCGAGACAGCATGTAAAACATCTGTGGTGCTTGCCATGACCGAGCCCCCTAATGTTTTCCCGGCGAGCTCGGCCACTTCTTCCTTTTCCAGCGGATGGAGTTCGAATCGCTCCGCCAGGCCGTCGTACCAGAGCTGGAGCAGGGCAGGAGGAAGTCCTGGCCGAGGCCTGCTGGTCGCCACGAGCCTCGCCCAGCCGGCCGTCACCAATTCGGCCAGAATCTGTGTGCTGGCCTCATCGAGATCATGGGCGTCGTCTACAACCAGAAGGAGCCTTGCACCTTCGCTTCCCCGCCTTTTCTCGAACTGGGACCAAAACTCGCGCAGGATCGCCACCGGCGAGGTGGCTTGTTCCACAGGCAGGTCCAGGAGATAGGGCGCCAAGACACCGAAAGGAACAGCGGACAGCGCGGGACTTCCGTGGATCCGCATCACTACCATTTCGCCGGCCAAGCGCGCGGCGATCTCTGCGGCCATGGCCGTTTTGCCGATGCCGGGATCGGCAAGGAGCAGGACGGCGCCCGCCCCCTCCTGCCTCAATATTTCAGTTGCGAGATCCAACTCCGCGTCCCTGCCAACAAGGTGCTCAGCCTGCATGGGCACGCACCCGGTTGACGGAAACTACACTCCTCGACTCACAGGAGACCATTGAGCTCGCCTCGCGATGAGACGCCGAGTTTGGTAAACACTTGGTACAGGTGCCCTTCGACCGTCCGCACAGACACCCCAATATCCATAGCGATTTCACGATTGCTGACACCCTTTCCGGCCAGTTTGGCAATTTGCCGTTCGCGCTCGGTCAACACCGGCGCGTCACTGCGTGGTTGGATCGGCAACGCCGAGACCGATTGTTCCAGTCGCTCAAGCCTAAGCTGCGCGGTCCTGGCAGCAGTGGTTTCGCCGGCATCACGGGCAAAATCAAGGGCGATAGCCACGCATCTGGCTTCGACAACCAACAAGTCCAAGGCCGCGGCGGCATCGGCGGCGGCCAGAAGAGTACGGGAACTCCTATTCAGGGATCCCCGCGCAAGATCACGGGAGATCTCTGCCAACGGGCCCTGGCGGTTTTCGGCAATCTCTTGCAGCAATCTGTACTCGGCGTCCGTGCCCTCCACGGTTGCCCCGAAGAGGCAGATCCCGGCAGTTGTGAAGCGCTGCTTGGCAACGTCCTGATGGACCCTGGCCAGCAGCCGCTGTTTGACGTCCGGATCCCCCATCCATCGCCCTGCCATTTCAGCGCAGAACTCGGCAACGGACTCGGAGAAATAGGTTCCAACACCCCGGCAGGTGCGGTACAGGTCAAGGTAACGTCCGGCTTCGAGTGAATTCCCCAGCTGGGCATAGGCGAAGGCGGTAGCTGCATAGGCAACCTTCACCATGTTCATTGCCGGCCGGAGCTCAAGCTGGGCGGCGGCGGAACGCAGGGGCTCGATCGCGCAAGAAGGTTTCCCGGCGTAAGCGTACGCAAGGCCCACGCCCAGTTCGGTGATTGCACCCCGGTACTGCAGGCGCGAAGGCGTGGAGGGCGTCCGCCGCATGAGCTCGATGCATTTCCGCCATTGTCCGGACAGCAGCAGCACTCCGAAAGCTTGCCGGGCGAAAGACTCCTCCAACTGCGCCGGCCTGTCATTGTTCCCCAGCTGCCGGGACACAGTACGTGCCAATTGCTGCGCCTCCAGTTCCCGGCCCATCACGCAGCGGGCTTCAATGAGGCAAAAGGCGGACTTGAGCCAGTGTTCCCGGTCCATGGCCGGGTCCTTGGCCAGTTCCTCTTCCAGGTCCTCGGCCACAGTTGCGTACTCGCCCATATACGTCTGGTATTCGTAGTTGCAAAGCAGGAGGCGGTTCCGGGCCCGCGTGATCATCTCCGGTGGGTATTTCTCCGGATTCGAAACCATGGCTTCCAAGGTTTCACCCGCTGCCGCGATCACTCCGGGCACCATTGCCGAGCGGCCGTCAATCCATGTCATGGCCTGGCATTTAGCCGCCGTTACTTCTGCAAACTCCATTGGGTCCAAAGCTGTTATGTGTGCCTCTGACACCTCATCCAAAGCCTGAGCCGCGTGCAGGGGCAGATCCAGCATGAGGTAGGCAGCCGACCGTAGGCGCTGCCCCGGCACCCATTCAGGATCTTTCGGATCAAGGGAGAGCGTGCATTGGATGGCAAAGTTGGGGTCGTAATCATCCAGGGCCGCCCGTCCTGCTGCCAGCGCGTGAGCGGGCGACGGCGACGGTTCGTCCTCGCAGGCATGCATCCACGCGGCGTAGCTCAGCAAATCCTGCGGAGCCAACCCACCCAGCTCCGGCTCCTTGGGTCCAAGAAGCATCAGCCTCAGCTCGCGACGGCGCCGGGTACTCAGCCAGCCCCGAACAACCTCGCCCACGTAGGCATCGCGAAGGGAAACCCAGTGCTCGCCGTTCCGGTCGACGTTGAGCAGCCCGGATTCCTCCATCTCCACCAGCACTTCCGTGCCAAAGATCGCAGCCAGATCCACCAGAGTCGCGCGCTGCGCGCAAGCGAGGACCTCGACGACGGTCCGGTTGGCCTGCGGTTCGCGCGCAAGCCTGGAACGGACAAAGTCCTCCACAACAGTGGCGCCCTCAAGCTTGATCCGGTCCCTGAGCGTCCACACGGAATCGTTGAGGACCAGGTTGCCGGAATGGCGCTGCTGATCCAGCAGCGCGTGCAGGAGCATCGGATTCCCACCGACGGCGGAGTGGAGTGAGCCAACCAGGGTCGAGGAAACGTAGTGGCCCAGCACCGAACCGAGAACCTGCTTCGTCTGTTCTTCGCTGAGCGTGTTCAGATGGACTTCGCCCAGTTGCTCCTCAAGTACCAGCCGATGAAAATCAGCGGGGAGATCGCTGGAGCGTTGAACGGTGGCGATCACCTTTGCCGTTCCAGTGGCCATCAGATTCAGCAGCACGCCCGTGCTCATGGGATCCATACCGCCGGCATTGTCCACGATGAAAACAGTCTGGCGGCCCGCGGCTTCTGTACGGATCAGGGTGGTAATCGCGTGGAGAATGCCCGTGGGCGAACTGACGGCCTCGGACGGCAGTCTCGCCAGGAGGAATCCGAGGCACCCGTAGGGAGTCTGGCCATTGGCGACTGTGTTGCGCAATTGCAGGCTGTGGATTTTGGGGCCCAGCGAGGAAATAACTGCCCGGGCAAGGCCCGACTTGCCGATTCCCCGTTCGCCCGTGAGCACCACACCGTACGATTCCGGAGACTCAAGGTGCTTGGTGGCCCGGGACAGATCCTGGCTCCTGGCCAACAATGACCATGTTTGCCGATCGGATGGACCGCCAACAAGGTCCGGGGCCGCAGCCCTCGCTGCGCCTCCACCGCCTCTGCTTAGCAACTCCGCCGACATTCGCATCCTTCGCTACAACATCCGCGACGGTCCCCCACCGCTTACCTGCGTACCATGCACACTACCTCCGGGCGCCGACAGTTTGTAGGGCTAAGGGCGCCTCGTATCATCAGGCTTTCCTCAGGCTTTCCTCAAGATTTGCTCAAGATCTTGCGGCATGATGCTTCTGCTGCGCCGCCAACAGCCCCTCATTGACCAGCAGTTCCACGGCGTCGGCCGCCTCATCCAGCAGAAATGGCAATTCCTTCTTCTCGGCCGTTGCAAAATCCCGCAGCACAAAGTCCGCGGTATCCATACGTCCGGGAGGCCGGCCCACCCCTACTCGCACGCGTAAATAGTCCTTTGTTGCCAGCGCCTTGGAGATATCGCGGAGGCCGTTATGACCACCCTCGCCGCCACCTATCTTGAGCTTGACCGTGTTGAAGGGGATGTCGATCTCATCGTGGACAGCAATCACGTGGTCCGGCACGATGTCGAAGAATTTGCTCAAGCCCGCCACAGGACCACCCGAAACGTTCATGTACGTCATCGGCTTGGCCAGCACAACCCGGGGCCCGCCAACCCCCAGCCGACCCTCCACTACCTGCGCCCTGGCCTTGTGGGTCTTGAACTTGCCGCCCATCCGCGACGCCAGCTCGTCAAGCACCATCTGGCCCACGTTGTGCCGGTTGTCGCTGTACTCACTACCGGGGTTGCCAAGGCCAACTATCAGCCAGGTGTCAGTCATGGTCTCATCCTAGGGAATCTGGTCAGGAAATCCGGTCAGCCAATCCGCTGGGCGAATTTTTCCGGCCGGGTATCGGGATCGCGAAGGCTCGCGGAATTACGCGGGAGGGGAAGAAGAAAGTGGCCGGGACCCAAGGGGACCCGGCCACTCAAAAAGCGTTTGCCTTATGCAGGCAAAGACTACTCAGCCGCTTCTGCGGTGGTTTCTTCTTCAGCTTCAGAAGCGGTCTCGGCGATACGGACCACCAGGGTGTCGCCTTCAGTGAGCAGGGTGGAACCCTTCGGCAGGACGAGGTCCGATGCGTGGATGTTCTCGCCAGCCTTGCGGCCTTCGATGTCAACCTCGACGGCGGTGGGCACGTGGGTTGCCTCGGCCTCAAGGGAAACCGTGGTGGCTTCGAGGCTGGCAACAGCACCCGGAGCAACTTCACCGGAAACGTGGACGGCGATGTCGACAGTAACCTTCTCGCCGGCCTGGACGGTCTGGAGGTCAACGTGCTCGATGATCTGCTTAACCGGGTCGCGCTGGATGTCCTTGACGAGCGTCAGGTGCTGCTCGCCGTCGACGTCGATTGCCAGCAGGGCGTTGGAAACGCGGACAGCGAGCGTGGTGGCGCGGCCGGGCAGGTTGATGTGGATCGGCTCTGCGCCGTGGCCGTAGATGACAGCCGGGATCTGGCCGGCCATGCGTGCACGGCGGGCAAAACCCTTGCCGAATTCGGTGCGCAGTTCTGCGGTGAGCTTCTGCTCAGACATGTGTACTCCTTGATTACTGTGGCGTCCGGGAAACTCCGGACAAGTCGATCAGCAAGGGCGGAGGTCTGTGGACCTTCTACGCCCGGCGACCGTTGCTGTCCAGCAGCAAGCCCGCCTGTGTCGAAGGAGATGCAGACCCAGTCGATAACGGAGACCCGCAATTCCGGTTCAAAACTCGCACCGGATGTGCTCTCCCTCGCCAAGGTATCCCCAAGAGTTTACCAGCGGATACCTGCATTACTGAAAACGGGCCATCCACACGCCCGGAGGCGGCGGATGACCCGTCATGTCAGTAGTCCGGCGTCAGGCTTTGCCGTCGAACAGGCTGGTGACCGAACCGTCGTCGAACACTTCACGAATGGCACGCGCGATCAACGGTGCGATGGACAGCACCGTGAGCTGCGGGAAACGCTTCTCTGCCGGGATGGGCAGGGTGTTGGTGACAACCACTTCGCGCGCGCCCGAATCAGCGAGGCGCTGCGCTGCCGGGTCCGAGAAAACGGCGTGCGTGCAAGCGATGATGACATCCTTGGCGCCAGCGTTCTTCAGGACCTGGACGGCGCCGGAGATGGTTCCACCGGTGTCGATCATGTCGTCAATGAGCACGCAGGTGCGGCCTTCAACCTGGCCAACAACGGTCTTGGAGACGGCCTGGTTGGGCACGGTGAGGTCGCGGCTCTTGTGAACGAACGCCAGCGGGGCACCGCCCAGGCGTTCCGCCCACTGCTCGGCGACACGGACGCGGCCGGTGTCCGGCGAAACAACGGTGATGTTGTCCGCCTCCACCTTGGTGCGGATGTAGTCGGCCAGCAGCGGGATCGCCATCAGGTGGTCAACGGGGCCATCGAAGAAGCCCTGGATCTGGGAGGTGTGCAGGTCCACGGACATGATGCGGTCCGCGCCGGCGGTCTTGTACAGGTCCGCTACCAGGCGGGCGGAAATGGGCTCGCGGCCGCGGCCCTTCTTGTCCTGGCGGGAGTACGGGTAGAACGGTGAAACAACCGTGATCCTCTTGGCAGAGGCGCGCTTGAGGGAATCGATCATGATCAACTGCTCCATAAGCCAGTTGTTCAGCGGGGCCGGGTGCGCCTGGATGACGAACGCATCCGTGCCGCGGACACTCTCAGCGGAACGGACGTAGATTTCCCCGTTGGCGAAGTCATAGGCGTCGATGGGCAGGAGCTCGGTCTCCAGCTCCTTCGCGATTTCCTGCGCCAGCTCCGGATGTGCCCTTCCGGCGGCGAGAATCAATTTCTTCTCGCCGTGTGCGGTAATTTCGCTCATGCCTATTTGCCCTCTTCTGTGGTTGCTGGGGATTGTGAGGAATTGGAGGCGGGGGTCAGCAGGGAATCCTGCGCGGCCTGGGCCAGTTTCGCTGAGACGGTGCCAGGGCGGTTGGCCTGCACCCAGCCTTCGGCGTTTCGCTGTGCGGCAAGGCTAACTGCGAGGGCTCCCGCGGGGACGTCCTTGCGGATGACTGCACCGGCACCGCTGTAAGCGCCGTCACCCACGGTCACGGGAGCTACGAAGACAGTGTTTGAACCAGTCCGCACGCCCGAGCCGATCACCGTGCGGTGCTTCTTCTCGCCGTCGTAATTGGCCGTGATGTTGCCGCAGCCGATGTTGGTGTCCTCGCCAATTTCAGCGTCACCTGCATAACCGAGGTGCGACAGCTTGGAACCACGGCCGATGGTCACGTTCTTGGTTTCGTAGAAGGCGCCGATCTTGCCCGTCTCCCCCAGCACTGTGCCGGGGCGAAGGTACGTGAACGGTCCAACACTTGCACCGGCACCGATCGTGGAACCCGAGCCATGCGTGCGGGTCACCTTGGCACCTTCGCCCACATTGACGTCGGTCAGCGTGGTATCGGGACCCACGACGGCGTCCCTCGCCACGGTGGTGGAACCGTGCAGTTGCGTATTGGGCAGCAAGCGGACGTCTTCATCGAGCCTGACCGTGGAGTCGATCCAGGTGGTGGACGGATCCACGACGGTCACGCCCGCCCGCATCCAGGACTCGACGATGCGGCGGTTAAGCTCGGCTCCGAGGGCGGAAAGCTGGATGCGGTCGTTGGCGCCCTCAACCTGCCAGCGGTCCTGGGTGACGACGGCGGCAACCCGGCCACCGGCGTCGCGCGCCAGCCCGAGGACATCCGTGAGGTACATCTCGCCCTGAGCGTTCTCAGTGGTGACCTGCGTCAGCGCGTCGCGGAGCACAGCGGCGTCGAAGGCGTAAATGCCGGAGTTGACCTCAAGGATGGTGTGCTCGGCTTCGCTTGCATCCTTGTGCTCGCGGATGCCGGTTACCGTGCCGTCTTCGGCACGCAGGATGCGGCCGTAGCCCGAGGCGTCGTCCAATACCGCAGTGAGCACCGTTACGGCGTTGGCCTGGGCTTCATGCGTTGCCACGAGCTCACTGAGCAATTCGCCGGTCAGCAAAGGCACATCTCCGTAGGTGACAACCACGGTGCCGGTAAGTTCTGCTTCGGCGTCGAGGGCCTTGAGGGCAACCTCCACAGCGCGTCCCGTGCCGGGGATCTCGTCCTGGTCAACGATCACGGCTTCCGGATCCAGCGCGGAGACGTGTTCTGCCACGCGATCGCGCTCGTGCCGGACAACAAGGGCAAGTTTGAGGGGGTTGATGGAACGGGCGGCGAGGAGGGCGTGGCCCACCATGGAGAGGCCGCCGATTTCGTGGAGAATCTTGGGAGTCCGCGATTTCATTCGCGTCCCGGCACCTGCAGCCAAGACGATGACTGCTGCGGGACCGGTGGTTTCGGGGCTCACGTACTGGCTCTCCTTGCTCGGTTTTATCCCGGGTAACCCGGCTTCGGAATGCTGCCATTCCAACTATGGACCCAGGCACCGTTCGAGCTGTTCCAGGTACAGAGTGGAGCGCATTTTCCGACCGTTCCGCCCATAGGATTCGAACCTATACTCCACGGCTCCAAAGGCCGGGGTGCTGCCATTACACCAGAGCGGACCGTGCATGCTCGCACCCCCAGGCGGCAGGGCCTGACGGTCTCCCGGGTCACCGGGATGCACACACAAGAACCTAGTTTGCCATGACCTTTGCATGGTTCGCGACTTGACCCACTCTGACGGCTCTCCAGATGCCCTTTTACGGCCCGCCCCGATCAGCGGCGCGGCGGGTTAGGGCATGATGGACACGTGAGCAAGCGCACTGAACTTCCCCGGCCCGCAGCCACCCTCGAGCCTCTGGGAGACCGCCCTATACGGTTGAGGATGACGGGACAACAGCGCCGCTCCCAGCTCATCGGCATTGGCCGGGCGCACTTCGCGGCCAAGGGCCTGGACGGCACAACCATTGAAGAGATTGCCGCCAGCGCCGGCGTGTCCAAGCCGGTGATCTACGAGCATTTTGGGTCCAAGGAAGGTCTTTACCGGCAAGTTGTCGAAACCGAATTCCGGATACTCCTGGACTCCATCACCGAGGCACTGAGCACTGAGGCCAAACCCCGCGTCCTGGTGGAGCGCGCTGCACTGGCACTCCTTGGCTATATCGAAGAACGCACCGACGGCTTCCGGATCCTCATGCGCGACGCACCTCCCTCCCAGCCCGAGGGCGCCTTCTCCACACTGCTCTCCCACGTCACCGCGCGTGTGGAACACCTGCTGTCCGATGAATTCGCCCGCCGTGGATTCAGCGCTGCCGACGGCGCCATGTACGCGCAGATGCTCGTCGGAATGGTGGCGATGACGGGCCAATGGTGGCTGGACAGTCGTGAACCGGACAAACGGGCCGTTGCTGCACACTTAGTCAACCTGGCTTGGAACGGACTGACCGGGCTGCAGAAAGAACCCGAGCTCCGCTCCGACGGCTGATCCTCTCTCACTTCCCAGCCACTTTCGGGCGTTCCTCTCTCACATCCCAACCGCTTCCAGGCGTTCCTCTCTCACATCCCAACGGCTTTCGGGCGTTCCTCTCTCACATCCCAACGGCTTTCGGGCGTTCCTCTCTCACATCCCCACCGCTTCCAGGCGTTCCTCTCTCACATCCCCACCGCTTCCAGGCGTTCCTCTCTCACATCCCCACCGCTTCCAGGCGTTCCTCTCTCACATCCCCACCGCTTCCAGGCGTTCCTCTCTCACATCCCCACC